>NZ_JBIVJN010000001.1:0-785637 GCF_044750345.1 Streptomyces sp. NPDC088817 | reverse complement strand
GGTCACCAACTGCCAGGTGGGCGTCTCGCTGCACCTCGCGTCCGATCACGCCTCGGCGGCGGTCGACTGGCGGCTGTTCCTGCCCAAGACCTGGGATCCCGCCTCACCGAAGGCGGACCCGGACAAGGTCGCCCGCCGCAGATCCTGCGGCATCCCTGACGACGTCGGTCATGTGGAGAAGTGGCAGCTGGCCCTGGACATGGCCGACGAGGTCCGCTCGTGGGGGATCGAGGTGCCGCTGGCCATCGCGGACGCCGGATACGGCGACGCGGCGGCGTTCCGGCTCGGCCTGAACGCCCGCGGCATGCACTACGTGGTCGGGATCTCCACCACGCTGTCGGCCCAGCCCGGCGACGCCGCACCGGTGACGGCCCCGTATTGCGGGAACGGACGCCCGCCCGTGCCGAAGTACCCCGACCCGCCCCGCTCGGTGAAAGACCTGGTCATCGCGGCGGGCCGGAAGGCCGCACGGCCCGTCCAATGGCGGGAGGGATCCCGGCCCGGCACCGGCCGCTCCGGCCGCAGGCGCATGTACTCCCGGTTCGTGGCCCTGCGGATCCGGCCCGCCGGACGCGAGATCCGCCAGGCCACCGACGGCCCGGAACTGCCCGAGTGCTGGCTGTTGGCCGAGTGGCCCGCCGCCGAGGCCGAGCCGGTCCAGTTCTGGCTGTCCGACCTGCCCGAAGACACCCCGCTGACCACCCTGGTCCGGCTCGCCAAGCTGCGCTGGCGCATCGAGCACGACTACCGGGAGATGAAGCAGGCCCTGGGCCTGGCCCACTTCGAGGGCCGTACCTGGGGCGGCTGGCACCACCACGTCACGCTCGTCTCCGTCGCGCATGCCTTCTGCACCCTGCAACGACTGGCCCGGACCCCAAAAGACGCGGCGCCGGCCTGAGCCTCTACCACGTCGTCCGCGAGCTCCAGACACTCCTCGCGACCTGGACCGGCGCCTGCCCCACCTGCCACCGCGACATACCGACCCCAAGAGCAACCTGACCAAGCACTACTAGGGCCTGTTGCGAAAGTCCCGTCGTCCGCCCGGAGGGCGGGCCTCGCGGCGTCAGGTGCGTGCTCTCGGTGTGCCGGGCCCTGGCCCTCGTACTGGATGTACTTGGGTCAGGGCCCGGCGCGGCGAGTGGGGGCGCCCCCTGCTCGAAGAGCTTGGGGGAGCGTGCATGGCGTCGCGGGGCAGGCGGGACTTTCGCAACAGGCCTTAGCCTTGCCGCGCCCTCTTCGCGCCCCGTGCCGGGGGCGTTGTCGGTGGTCCGTGGGATGCTTGTCGCGATGGCCAGGAAGACTGCGAACGACGACCTTCTCGCCCCGGTGACGCTAGCCGTGGGGCAGGAGGACCTCCTGCTCGACCGTGCGGTGCGGGAGGTGGTGGCCGCCGCCAGGGCCGCCGACGCCGACACGGACGTACGGGACCTCACCCCGGACCAGTTGCAGCCCGGCACGCTCGCCGAGCTGACCAGTCCGTCGCTCTTCGCCGAGCGCAAGGTCGTGGTCGTGCGCAACGCGCAGGACCTGTCGGCCGACACCGTCAAGGACGTCAAGGCGTACCTGGGGTCGCCCGCCGAGGAGATCACGCTGGTGCTGCTGCACGCGGGCGGCGCCAAGGGCAAGGGCCTGCTCGATGCCGCGCGAAAGATCGGTGCGCGCGAGGTGGCCTGCCCGAAGATGACCAAGCCGGCCGACCGTCTCGCCTTCGTGCGGGGCGAGTTCCGCGGGCTCGGGCGCTCGGCCACACCGGAGGCGTGCCAGGCGCTGGTCGACGCGATCGGCAGCGATCTGCGGGAGCTGGCCTCCGCGGCGGCGCAGTTGGCCGCCGACGTCGAGGGGACGATCGACGAGGCCGTCGTCGGCCGCTACTACACCGGGCGGGCTGAGGCGTCCAGCTTCACGGTCGCCGACCGGGCCGTCGAGGGACGGGCCGCGGAGGCGCTGGAGGCGCTGCGGTGGTCGCTGGCCACCGGCGTGGCCCCGGTGATGATCACCAGCGCGCTCGCCCAGGGCGTGCGGGCGATCGGGAAGCTGTCGTCCGCGCGCGGCGGCCGTCCCGCCGACCTGGCGCGGGAACTGGGCATGCCGCCCTGGAAGATCGACCGCGTCCGGCAGCAGATGCGCGGCTGGACCCCGGACGGCGTGGCCGTCGCCCTGCGCGCCGTCGCCGAGGCCGACGCGGGCGTCAAGGGCGGCGGCGACGACCCCGAGTACGCCCTGGAGAAGGCGGTCGTCATCATCGCCCGGGCAGCCCGCTCCAGAGGCCGCGCCTGAGACACGCCCGCACCACCCCGTTCCGCACGCTCCCGCGACACGCCGAGGACCCCGTCGCTCTCCCTGGGGAAAGGGAGTGCGGCGGGGTCCTCGGGTCACGCTGTTCGGTTCCGCGCCCGCGTGGCGAACGCAGGCCGCGCGCGGAGCCGGGGAGCCGGTCGGGGGCGGATGAGAGAGGGCCCGCCCTGGGTCCTTCCGGCCGGTCGGATCCCTGAGGATCCGTTCAGATCAGGGAAGGAGCTCAGCCCTTGAGGGCCGTCACCTTGGTGGCCAGCGCCGACTTCTTGTTGGCGGCCGCGTTCTTGTGGATGACGCCCTTCGAGACAGCCTTGTCGAGCTGACGCGCGGCAGCGCGCTGCAGCACGGTGGCCTTCTCGACGTCACCCGCGGCAACGGCCTCGCGGGCCTTGCGGATGGCGGTCTTCAGAGAGGACTTGACGGCCTTGTTGCGCAGCCGGGCCTTCTCGTTGGTCTTGTTCCGCTTGATCTGGGACTTGATGTTCGCCACGAATGAGCCTTTTCAGGTTCTGGCACGGGGCCGCACGGGTCCCGTACCGGTGATTTCTTGAGATGTGCCTCGCGCGAAGAAGGCATGAGACACAGTCGCCCAGGCTACCAGCGGCCCGCTGGGTGGCCCAAACCGGTCCCCGGTCCGTACCCGTGGGACCATGGAAGCTACGTATCGTTCCGACCCGAGGCACAAGGCGCCTCAAGAAACAGGACCCTGCGTGCCCGCGACCCCTGACAACGTGCCCGAGCCGAGCCGTACCGCCCCGGCTCTGATCCGCAATTTCTGCATCATCGCGCACATCGACCACGGCAAGTCCACGCTCGCCGACCGGATGCTCCAGCTGACCGGGGTGGTCGAGCAGCGGCAGATGCGCGCCCAGTACCTCGACCGCATGGACATCGAGCGCGAGCGCGGCATCACGATCAAGTCCCAGGCGGTGCGTCTGCCGTGGGCCCCCACCCACGACACCGGCAACACGCACATCCTCAACATGATCGACACCCCGGGGCACGTCGACTTCACCTACGAGGTCTCGCGGTCGCTCGCCGCCTGCGAGGGAACCGTCCTGCTCGTCGACGCGGCCCAGGGCATCGAGGCCCAGACCCTCGCCAACCTCTACCTGGCGATGGAGAACGACCTCACGATCATCCCGGTCCTCAACAAGATCGACCTGCCGGCCGCCCAGCCGGAGAAGTTCGCCGAGGAGCTGGCCAACCTCGTCGGCTGCGACCCCGATGACGTGCTGAAGGTCTCCGCCAAGACCGGCCTCGGCGTCGATGCGCTGCTCGACCGGGTGGTCAAGGAGATCCCGGCCCCGGTCGGCGTCGCCGACGCCCCCGCCCGCGCGATGATCTTCGACTCCGTCTACGACTCCTACCGCGGCGTCGTGACCTACGTCCGTGTCATCGACGGCCAGCTCAACAAGCGCGAGCGGATCCGGATGATGTCCACCGGCGCCACCCACGAGCTGCTGGAGATCGGCACCAACTCCCCGGAGATGCTGTCGGCCGACGGCCTCGGCGTGGGCGAGGTGGGCTATCTGATCACCGGTGTGAAGGACGTCCGCCAGTCCAAGGTCGGTGACACGGTCACCAGCCAGCACAAGGGCGCCGAGGAGGCGCTCGGCGGCTACAAGGACCCCAAGCCGATGGTCTTCTCCGGCCTGTATCCGCTGGACGGCTCCGACTACCCCGAGCTGCGCGAGGCGCTGGACAAGCTCCAGCTCAACGACGCCGCCCTGGTCTACGAGCCGGAGACCTCCGCCGCCCTCGGCTTCGGCTTCCGCGTCGGCTTCCTCGGCCTGCTCCACCTGGACGTGATCCGCGAGCGCCTGGAGCGCGAGTTCGGTCTCGACCTGATCGCCACCGCGCCCAACGTGGTCTACCGCGTGGTGATGGAGGACGGCATCGAGCACACGGTGACCAACCCCAGCGAGTTCCCCGAGGGGAAGATCGACGAGGTGTACGAGCCGGTCGTGCGGGCCACGATCCTCGCGCCGACCGAGTTCATCGGTTCGATCATGGAGCTGTGCCAGACCCGCCGCGGCACCCTCCTCGGCATGGACTACCTCTCCGAGGACCGCGTCGAGATCCGCTACACCCTTCCGCTCGCCGAGATCGTCTTCGACTTCTTCGACCAGCTCAAGTCCAAGACCCGCGGCTACGCCTCCCTCGACTACGAGCCCACCGGCGAGCAGAGCAGCTCCCTGGTCAAGGTCGACATCCTGCTGCACGGCGACAAGGTGGACGCCTTCTCGGCGATCACCCACAAGGACCAGGCGTACGCGTACGGCGTGCGGCTCGTGGCCAAGCTGAGGGAGCTCATCCCGCGGCAGAGCTTCGAGGTGCCCGTCCAGGCCGCCATCGGCTCCCGGGTGATCGCCCGCGAGACCATCCGCGCCATCCGCAAGGACGTCCTCGCCAAGTGCTACGGCGGTGACATCTCCCGTAAGCGGAAGCTGCTCGAGAAGCAGAAGGAGGGCAAGAAGCGCATGAAGATGGTGGGTTCCGTGGAGGTCCCGCAGGAGGCCTTCATCGCGGTGCTCTCCAGCGACGAGAGCGCGGGGTCGGCCAAGGGCAAGAAGTGACCGCCCGGTAGCTCAGGGCGAGCGGACGCGACCCGGTGAACCGGGTGAAAGAGGGGCCCGTCGTGCGAAAGCGCGGCGGGCCCCCGCGCGTCCGCGCGGTAGCTCGCTGTGCGAAGTGTCCGGGCGCGGCCCCTTACGCGGTGGACGGTCGCGCCTTAGTCTGATCCTGCCTGTTAGTTACTCGTGAGTTAAGCAGCAGTCCGAACCACCACCCGTGAGTCACCCAGCCGCAAAGAGCCGGCCGCGCTGCCGCGGGCCCCGGAGGATGTCGTGAGCGACGCACAGACCCTGATCGAGAACCGTCCGCCGTCCGTGGCGGCCCTCTTCCTGGAGCGCGTGGCGGCCACACCGGACGCCGAGGCCTACCGCTACCCCGTACCCGCGGCCTCCGGCGCGGGCCCGGACGAGTGGAGGTCGCTGAGCTGGGCGCAGTCCGCCGAGCGGGTCTACGCGATCGCGGCCGGACTCATCGAACTGGGCGTGCGGCCGGAGGAGCGGGTCGCGCTCGCCTCCTCCACCCGTGTGGAGTGGGTGCTGGCCGACCTCGGCATCATGTGCGCGGGCGCGGCCACGACGACGGTCTATCCGCAGACCAACGCCGGGGAGTCGGCCTTCATCCTGTCCGACTCCCAGAGCAGGGTGCTCATCGCGGAGAACGCCGAGCAGGTGGCCAAGGCCGAGGAGAAGCGCGCCGAGCTGCCCGAGCTGCACCACGTCGTCGTCATCGACCCGGAGGGCGTCGAGACCGGCGACCGGGTGATCGGCCTGGCCGAGCTGGAGCGGAGGGGAGCCGCGTACCTGGAGGAGCACCCCGAGCTGATCAAGGAGCGGGTCGGCGCGATCACCAAGGACCGGCTCGCCACCCTCATCTACACCTCCGGCACCACCGGCCGCCCCAAGGGCGTCCGGCTGCCGCACGACAACTGGTCGTACATGGCCAAGGCCATCGCCGCCACCGGCCTGGTCGCCGCCGACGACGTGCAGTACCTGTGGCTGCCGCTCGCGCACGTGTTCGGCAAGGTCCTCACCTCCGGCCAGATCGAGGTGGGGCACGTCTCCGCCGTGGACGGCCGCGTGGACAGGATCATCGAGAACCTGCCGGTCGTCCGGCCCACCTACATGGCGGCCGTCCCGCGCATCTTCGAGAAGGTCTACAACGGCGTCGCCGCCAAGGCCCGCGCCGGCGGCCCGGCCAAGTACAGGATCTTCCAGTGGGCCGCCGAGGTCGCCCGCGAGTACGCCAAGGTCACCCAGGACAACTTCAAGCGCACCGGCACCCGGTCCGCGCCCTTCGGCCTGGCCGCCAAGCACAGGGCCGCCGACGCGCTCGTCTACGCCAAGATCCGCGAGGCCTTCGGCGGCCGGCTGCGCGCCTGTGTCTCGGGCAGCGCCGCCCTCGCCCCGGAGATCGGCTACTTCTTCGCCGGCGCCGGCATCCACATCCTGGAGGGCTACGGCCTCACCGAGACCTCCGCCGCCTCCTTCGTCAACCCTGGTGAGGCCTACCGCACCGGCACGGTCGGCAAGCCGCTGCCCGGCACCGAGGTGCGCATCGCGGACGACGGCGAGATCCTGCTGCGCGGCCCCGGCGTCATGGAGGGCTATCACAAGCTGCCCCAGCAGACCGCCGAAGTACTGGAGGCGGATGGCTGGTTCCACACCGGCGACATCGGCGAGCTCTCCCCGGACGGCTATCTGCGCATCACCGACCGCAAGAAGGACCTCATCAAGACCTCCGGCGGAAAGTACATCGCGCCCGCCGAGGTCGAGGGCCGGTTCAAGGCGGTCTGCCCGTACGTCTCCAACATCCTCGTGCACGGCGCCGACCGGAACTTCTGCACCGCGCTGATCGCCCTCGACGAGTCCGCGATCCTGGAGTGGGCCAAGGAGAACGGCCTGGAGGGCAGGCCGTACGCCGAGGTCGTCGCCGCGCCCCGGACCGTCGAGATGGTCGAGGGCTACGTCAGGCAGCTCAACGAGGGCCTGCAGCGCTGGCAGACCATCAAGAAGTTCCGCCTGCTGCCGCGCGACCTCGACGTCGAGCACGGCGAGATCACCCCGAGCCTGAAGCTGAAGCGGCCCGTGGTGGAGCGGGAGTACAAGCATCTGATCGACGAGATGTACGCGGGCGCGCGCGAGGCCTGATCAGCGGGCCCGCACGGCCGGTGAACTCCCCGCGCGCCTCGGGTGCGCGGGGAACGATCACCGAATACGTTCACAGACGCTCGGAACTGTCCGTTTTTGATCACTCCGATAGTGCAGTTCTCGGCCAACGTGGCTCACTTCGGTAACTCCTCGCTTATGGCCGCGGCCCGTCTGTCACCCTGTCGGCATTGACCGAACCGATCCGTCAGGACCGCCCGGGGAGCCGCAGATGGGGGTCATTCCCACGCAGCGGGAGACCGTCTCCCATGCCTGCGAGGTGCCCGCGCGCGCGTCCGGCACGGCCGCGCACGGCACGGTGGCGTGCCCTCAGGCGCACACGACGCTGCCCCAGGGCTCCCTGGCGCCCGGCGCCGCCCGCGCGCTGCTGCGCGCGGCGCTGACCGAGTGGACGGACCTCGGGTTCGAGATCGGCGAGCGGCTGGCCGACGACACCCTGATCGTGGTCAGCGAACTGGTCACCAACGCCGTCGTGCACGCGGGCACCGACGTCGAGCTGACCTGCCGACTGGAGCCGGAGACCGGCGCCTGCGTGGTCGAGGTGAGCGACCACCACTCCTCGCGCGCTCCCCGCGACCACGGTTCCGGGACGCCGCACGAGACCCCGGAGTACGGCCGCGGCCTGCGGCTGGTCGCGACGCTCTCCGAGGCCTGGGGCGTCACCTACCGGGCCGGCGCCAAGACGGTGTGGGCGCGGCTGCCCGCCGAGGCCGGACCGGCGGAGGAGGACGAGGAGGCGTACGGCGCGGAACGCGGACTCGGCATCGCCGAGGTCCTGGCGCCCGAGCCGCAGCGGTCCGGGAGGGACCGCGACTGGCTGGGGCGCGGCGCGCTCTCCTTCCTCGCCGAGGCCTCCGATCTGCTCGCCGGACAGCTCGACGAGGACCTGGTCGCCTCGCTCACCGGGCAGTTGCTCGTGCCCCGGCTGGCCGACTGGTGCGCGGTGTGGCTGGAGGACGAGTCCACCGGCCGGTGGGGATCCTCCCGCTGGAGCGAGGGCGGCGGGGGCTGGAGCGACGTCACCGGCGCGGCCGGGCCCCGGCTCGCCCGGGTCTGGCACGGCAGCGAGAGCCACATCGAGGAGCTGCGCCGGGCCCTGGAGAAGGACCCGCCGCGCCCCACCGACGGACTGCGCTCCGGGCCCGCCCCGTACCCCTGGCCCGGGGAGGCCCTCGGCCCGCACGCGGCCCACGGCGCGGCACTGGCGTACCGCCTGATCGCGGGCGGCCGTCCGCTGGGCACGCTGGTCATCGGGCGGACCGGGCTGCTCCGCTTCCCGGACGAGGTCACCGGGCTGGTCGAGGACCTCAGCCGCCGGGTGGCCCTCGCCATCGGCGCGGCCCGGCAGTACGCCCGCCAGGCCACCATCAGCGCGGTGCTCCAGCGCGGCCTGCTGCCCGGCGCGGTCGCCGAGATCCCGGGACTGCGCAGCGCGCTGGTGTACGAGCCGTGCGACAAGGGCGGCCCGAGCGGCGACTTCTACGACCTCTTCCCGGCCGGCGACGGCCGCTGGTGCTTCGCCGTCGGGGACGTGCAGGGCAAGGGCCCCGAGGCCGCCGTCGTCATCGGGCTCGCCCGCCCCTGGCTGCGGCTGCTGGCCCGCGAAGGCTACGGCGTCGCCGACGTCCTGGACCGCCTCAACCAACTCCTCCTCGACGACGCCACCGAGGCCGCCGACGCCGCCGCGCGCGTCCTGGTGGCGGCCGGCGGACGCACTCCGCTCCCCGGCGACACCCAGACCCGCTTCCTGTCCCTGCTGTACGGCGAGCTGGTCCCCTTCGACGGCGGCGTGCGCTGCACCCTCGCCTCCGCCGGACACCCGTTGCCGCTGGTCCTCGGGCGCGAGGGCGGCGTCCGTACGGTGGCCAGGCCGCAGGCACTGCTCGGGGTGATCGAGGACGAGACGTACGAGTGCGAGACCTTCGAGCTGGGGCCCGGCGACACCCTGCTGTGCGTCACCGACGGCGTCACCGAGCGCCGCTCCGGCTCCCGCCAGTTCGACGACGGCGACGGCCTCGCCACGGCCCTCGCCGACTGCGCCGGCCTCGACGCCGAACCGATCGCCGACCGGATCAGCCACCTCGTCCACGACTTCGGCGCGGGCCCTCCGGAGGACGACCTGGCCCTCCTGGTGCTCCAGGCCGAGCGCGACTGACGCGACACCCCACCGGGACCGTCCGCGTGTGCTGGACAATGGAAGGCATGCCTTCCGCACTTCCCGATGGTGAGCCCGTTCCCGACGACGGCGCGCTGCCCGCGCAGGCCCTTGCCGGAGCAGGCGAGCGGGCCCTCGGGTTCTATCTGCACGTCCCCTACTGCGCGACCCGCTGCGGGTACTGCGACTTCAACACCTACACCGCCACCGAGCTGCGCGGCACCGGCGGGGTGCTCGCCTCGCGGGACAACTACGCCGGGACGCTGACCGACGAGGTGCGCCTCGCCCGCAAGGTGCTCGGCGACGACCCGCGCGAGGTCCGCACGGTCTTCGTCGGCGGCGGCACGCCCACGCTGCTGCCCGCCGAGGACCTGGTGCGGATGCTGGGGGCGATCCGCGACGAGTTCGGTCTCGCGGCCGACGCGGAGATCACGACGGAGGCCAACCCGGAGTCGGTCGACCCGGCCTACCTGGCCGCGCTCCGCGAGGGCGGCTTCAACCGGATCTCCTTCGGCATGCAGAGCGCCCGGCAGCACGTGCTGAGGATCCTCGACCGTACCCACACGCCCGGCCGCCCCGAGGCCTGTGTGGCCGAGGCCCGCGCCGCCGGCTTCGAGCACGTCAACCTCGACCTGATCTACGGCACCCCCGGTGAGTCCGACGACGACTGGCGGGCCTCGCTCGACGCGGCCCTCGGCGCCGGCCCCGACCACGTCTCGGCGTACGCCCTGATCGTGGAGGAGGGTACGCAGCTCGCCCGCCGGATCCGGCGCGGGGAGATCCCGATGACGGACGACGACGTGCACGCCGACCGCTATCTGATCGCCGAGGAGACCCTGTCCGCGGCGGGCTTCGAGTGGTACGAGGTGTCCAACTGGGCCACCTCGGAGGCCGGCCGCTGCCTGCACAACGAGCTGTACTGGCGCGGCGCCGACTGGTGGGGCGCGGGACCCGGCGCGCACAGCCACGTCGGGGGCGTGCGCTGGTGGAACGTGAAGCATCCGGGCGCGTACGCGGCGGCCCTCGCGGCAGGCCGCTCCCCGGGCGCAGGGCGGGAACTCCTCACCGAGGAGGACCGCCGGGTGGAGCGCGTCCTGCTGGAGCTGCGGCTGCGCGAGGGCGTCCCGCTGGACCTGCTGCGCCCGGACGGCCTGGCCGCGTCCCGGCGCGCGCTGTCCGACGGGCTGCTCCAGGAGGAGCCGTACGAGGCGGGGCGGGCCGTGCTCACCCTGCGGGGCCGGCTGCTGGCGGACGCGGTGGTGCGGGACCTGGTGGACTGAGGCACCAGAAGCAGCCGGTCGGTCCGCGGAGACGCGGCGTCCGGCCCGGCTACTCGGGCTGGACGGTGACGAAATCGATCAGCTGCTCGACCCGGCCCAGCAGCTCAGGTTGGAGGTCCTTGTAGGACCGCACATGGGACAGGATCCGCTGCCAGGCCGCGCCCGTGTTCTCCGGCCAGCCCAGGGCGCGGCACACGCCCGTCTTCCAGTCCTGGCCGCGGGGGACGCGGGGCCAGGACCCGATCCCGAGCGAGGAGGGCTTCACGGCCTCCCAGACGTCGATGTACGGATGACCGACCACCAGCGCGTGCTCGCTGGTCACCGACTCGGCGATGCGCCACTCCTTGCTGCCGGGCACCAGATGGTCCACGAGGACGCCGAGACGGGCGTCCGGGCCGGGCGCGAACGCCTCGACGATCGACGGCAGGTCGTCGACGCCCTCCAGGTACTCCACGACCACGCCCTCGACGCGAAGGTCGTCGCCCCACACCTTCTCGACCAGTTCGGCGTCGTGCCGGCCCTCGACGTAGATGCGCCCGGCGCGGGCCACACGCGCGCGTGCCTCGGGCACGGCGACCGAACCGGACGCCGTACGGGTGGGCCGTACCGGACCGGACGACGGCTTCACCAGGGTGACCGCCCGTCCCTCCAGCAGGAACCCGCCGGACGCGAGCGGGAACACCCGGTGCCTGCCGAAGCGGTCCTCCAGCGTCACCGTGCCCGCCTCGCAGCGGATCACCGCCCCGCAGAACCCGGTCCCGGGCTCCTCCACCACCAGACCCGGCTCGGCGGGAACCTCCGGCACGGTCCGCGGCTTCTTCCACGAGGGAGTGAGGTCGGGCGAATACTGGCGCATTCGAGTGACGATAGGGACGGGCCCGTGTCCCCTCAGCGCGACACGCCGAAGCGCGTGGCCAGGGCGTCCCGCTGGGCGCGGACGAAGTCGGCGTCCACCACCGCTCCGTGACCGGGGACGTACAGCGCGTCCTCGCCGCCCAGTGCCAGCAGCCGGTCGAGCGCGGCGGGCCACCGGGACGGCACGGCGTCCGGGCCAGCCTGGGGTTCGCCGGACTCCTCGACCAGGTCCCCGCAGAACACCACGGCCGGGTCGCCCGGCACCACCACCACGAGGTCGTGCGTGGAGTGCGCCGCGCCCATGTTCGCCAGCAGCACCTCCCGCCCGCCGCCGAGCCGGAGGGTGAGCCGGTCGCGGACCTCGCGGCCGGGCCGTACCAGGGCGTCCGCCGCCTCTTCGGCCGCCCTGGCGTCCAGTCCCTGGCGCACCGCGTCCCCGCGCAGCTCCGCGCGCTCACCGCTGTCACCGAACAACGCGTCCGCGCCCTCGGCGGCGAAGATCTCCGCGCCGTCGAACTCCGCGGCCCCGAAGACATGGTCGAAGTGGGGGTGGGTGAGCGCGAGATGTGTCACATCACCGCCGGCGTGCGCCCGCGCCCACACACGCAACCGCGCGCCCTCCGCGCGACTCGAACCCGCGTCGACCATCAGCGCGGCGCCCTCCCCGACGACCAGGCCGGTCGTGCAGTCCCATCCGGGCAGGCGGCACCGCCCCACCCCGTCCGCCAGCCGTTCCCATCCCAGTTCCTCGAGAGCTTCGTCCCGAGGGGTTTCCCGCGCATCCGTCATGGGGCGACGCTAACGGTGACGTCCGCGGGGTACGACATCCCGGCCGATCCCGGGTGATCCCGGCCCCGACCTCGCACGCAGTCGCGGCCCGGCCTTGCCGGGGGCGTACCCGGCGGCCGTACACTGGGCCGGGTAGAGCTGGCACTCCTATGCGCAGAGTGCCAGGCGGGTGGCCGAGGAACGACCCTGGAGGTGTGCGCGATGCTCAGCGAGCGGCGGCTTCAGGTCCTGCGCGCCATCGTCCAGGACTACGTCGGCACCGAGGAGCCGGTGGGTTCCAAGGCCCTCACCGAGCGGCACAGCCTGGGCGTCTCTCCGGCCACGGTCCGCAACGACATGGCGGCCCTGGAGGACGAGGGCTTCATCGCCCAGCCGCACACCAGCGCCGGCCGCATCCCCACCGACAAGGGCTACCGCCTGTTCGTCGACAAGCTCGCCGAGGTCAAGCCGATGACCGCGCCCGAGCGGCGCGCCATCCACCACTTCCTCGACGGCGCCGTCGACCTCGACGACGTGGTGGCCCGCACGGTGCGGCTGCTCGCGCAGCTGACCCGGCAGGTCGCCGTGGTGCAGTATCCGTCGCTGACCCGTTCGACCGTGCGGCACGTGGAGCTGCTGTCCCTCGCGCCGGCGCGCGTGATGCTCGTGCTGATCACGGACACCGGCCGGGTCGAGCAGCGGATGGTCGACTGCCCGGTGCCCTTCGGGGAGACCTCCCTGGCCGATCTGAGGGCACGGCTGAACAGCCGGGTCGCGGGCCGCCGCTTCACGGACGTCCCCCAGCTCGTGGAGGACCTGCCCGACGCCTTCGACGTCGAGGACCGGGGTACGGTCTCGACCGTGCTGTCCACTCTGCTGGAGACGCTCGTCGAGGAGAACGAGGAGCGGCTGGTCATCGGCGGCACCGCCAACCTCACCCGCTTCCCGCACGACTTCCCGCTCACCATCCGGCCCGTTCTGGAGGCGCTGGAGGAGCAGGTCGTGCTGCTGAGGCTGCTCGGTGAGACGCAGAATCCGGGCATGACCGTGCGCATCGGTCACGAGAACGCCCACGAAGGACTCAACTCCACGTCCATCGTGTCGGTCGGCTACGGTTCGGGCGGCGAGGCAGTGGCCAAGCTCGGCGTGGTCGGACCGACCCGCATGGATTACCCGGGAACGATGGGAGCGGTACGCGCAGTGGCACGGTACGTCGGACAGATCCTGGCGGAGTCGTAGGTGGCCACGGACTACTACGCCGTTCTCGGCGTGCGCCGTGACGCGTCGCAGGAAGAGATCAAGAAGGCCTTCCGGCGGCTCGCACGCGAGCTGCACCCGGACGTCAACCCGGATCCGAAGACCCAGGAGCGGTTCAAGGAGATCAACGCCGCCTACGAGGTGCTCTCCGACCCGCAGAAGAAGCAGGTCTACGATCTCGGCGGCGACCCCCTCTCGCAGTCCGGCGGAGCCGGTGCGAGCGGCTTCGGGGCCGGTGGTTCCTTCGGGAACTTCTCCGACATCATGGACGCCTTCTTCGGCACGGCGTCGCAGCGCGGACCGCGCTCGCGCACGCGCCGGGGCCAGGACGCGATGATCCGGCTCGAGGTCGAGCTGGACGAGGCGGCCTTCGGCACCACGAAGGACATCCAGGTCGACACGGCCGTCGTCTGCAACACGTGCAGCGGCGAGGGCGCGGCCCCGGGCACCACGGCGCAGACGTGTGACATGTGCCGCGGCCGGGGCGAGGTCTCGCAGGTCACCCGGTCCTTCCTGGGCCAGGTCATGACCTCGCGTCCGTGCCCCCAGTGCCAGGGCTTCGGCACGGTGGTGCCCACCCCGTGCCCGGAGTGCGCCGGCGACGGCCGTATCCGCGCCCGCCGCACCCTGACGGTGAAGATCCCGGCCGGTGTCGACAACGGCACGCGCATCCAGCTCGCGGGCGAGGGCGAGGTCGGCCCCGGCGGCGGTCCGGCCGGCGACCTGTACGTCGAGATCCACGAGCTGCCGCACTCGACGTTCCAGCGGCGCGGCGACGACCTGCACTGCACGGTCACCATCCCGATGACCGCGGCGGCCCTCGGCACCAAGGTGCCGCTGGAGACCCTGGACGGCCTGGAGGAGGTCGACATCCGCCCGGGCACGCAGTCCGGCCAGTCGATCCCGCTGCACGGCCGGGGCGTCACGCATCTGCGCGGCGGCGGCCGGGGCGACCTCATCGTCCACGTCGAGGTCCAGACCCCGACCAAGCTCGACCCCGAGCAGGAGCGCCTGCTGCGCGAACTGTCCAAACTGCGTGGCGAGGAACGCCCCCTGGGGCAGTTCCAACCGGGGCAGCAGGGCCTGTTCTCGCGGTTGAAGGACGCCTTCAACGGTCGCTGACGCGGGCTGGGCCGGCCGGGGGTCCGGGGGTTGTCCCCCGGGCAGGCACAGCCAGCGGTCGCTGACGCGAAACCGGGGGCGGAAGGGGGATTCCTCCGGCATATGCCGGAGGTCGCCCCGATTCGGACTCGTCCGGAGGACGTGACAACATGCCGTCATGTCCTCCGCACTGACCGATCTCTTCCCGCACCCGATCGTGCAGGCGCCGATGGCGGGCGGTCCCGCGGTGCCGCAGCTCGCCGCGGCGGTGTCCGACGCCGGCGGGCTGGGATTCCTCGCGGCCGGATACAAGACCGCCGACGGCATGTACCAGGAGATCAAGCAGCTTCGCGGACTGACCGGCCGCCCCTTCGGCGTCAACGTGTTCATGCCGCAGCCGGAGAGCGCCGAGACCGGCGCCGTCGACCTCTACGCCCACCAGCTCGCCGGCGAGCCCGGCTGGTACGAGACCGAACTCGGCGACCCGGAGTCCGGACGCGACGACGGCTACGACGCCAAGCTCGCCGTGCTCCTGGAGGACCCGGTACCGGTGGTCTCCTTCCACTTCGGCGTGCCCGCCCGCGAGGTCGTGGACTCCCTGCACCGGGTCGGCACCTTCGTCCTCGCCACCGCCACCACCACCGAGGAGGCGCTCGCCGTGGACCGCTCGGGCGCGGACGCGGTGATCGCCCAGGGCGTGGAGGCCGGCGGCCACCAGGGCACCCACCGCGACCTGCCGGAGCAGGACGGCGCCGGGATCGGCGTGCTCTCGCTCGTCGCGCAGATCCGTGAGACGGTCGCCCTGCCGATCATCGCCACGGGCGGCATCATGCGCGGCAGCCAGATCGCCGCCGTGCTCGCGGCGGGCGCCACTGCCGCCCAGCTCGGCACGGCCTTCCTCGTCACTCCCGAGTCGGGCGCGCACGAGCTGCACAAGGAGGCCCTCACCGACCCGGTGTTCCCGCGTACGGAGCTGACCCGGGCGTTCTCCGGGCGGCCCGCCCGCGGGCTGGTCAACCGCTTCATGCGGGAGCACGGCCCGTACGCGCCCGCCGCCTACCCGGAGGTCCACCACCTCACCGCCCCGCTGCGCAAGGCGGCCGCCAAGGCGAAGGACGCGCAGGGCATGGCACTGTGGGCGGGCCAGGGCCACCGGATGGCCCGCGAACTGCCCGCCGGACAGCTCGTGGAGGTCCTGCTCGCCGAACTCGACGCGGCCCGCGCGGCGTTGGCGGCCGGCCCGGCGGCAGGAGATGACGCGCGATGACCGCGCCGGTGTTCGTCGTCGACGAACTGAAGCTGATCGGAACGGAGTTCGTGCTGGAGGGCCCCGAGGGACGGCACGCGGTCTCGGTCAAGCGGCTGCGGCCGGGCGAGGACGTGGTGCTCACCGACGGCCGAGGGCGCTGGACCGAGGGCGTGGTCAAGGCGGCCGAGGGCAAGGACCGGCTGGTGATAGCGGACTTGGCGGCCCTCGTCGAGGAACCGCCGGAGTCCCCCCGTATCACCGTCGTCCAGGCGCTGCCCAAGGGCGACCGCGGTGAACTCGCCGTGGAGACCATGACCGAGGTCGGCGTGGACGCGATCGTGCCGTGGTCCGCCTCCCGCTGCATCACGCAGTGGAAGGGCGACCGGGGTCTGAAGGCGCTCGGCAAATGGCGTGCCACCGCCCGCGAGGCCGGCAAGCAGTCCCGCCGGGTGCGCTTCCCGGAGGTCGCGGACGCGGCGACGACCAAACAGGTTGCCGCACTTCTGGCCGGAGCCGACTTCGCCGCCGTGCTCCACGAGAGCGGCGAGGAACGCCTGGCCACCGCCGAACTCCCCGCCCAGGGCGAGATCGTGCTGGTCGTCGGCCCCGAAGGCGGCGTGTCCCCCGAGGAGCTGGCGCAGTTCCGGGACGCGGGCGCGAAGCCGTACGTGCTCGGGCCCACCGTGCTGCGCACCTCGACCGCCGGCACGGCGGCGACCGCCCTGCTGCTGGGCCGTACCGGCCGCTGGTCCTGATCAGCCGCTTGTCCCGACGGCCGGGCTCACCCCGAGGCCGGCGGGACGAGCGCGGGCGCGCGCGGCGCGCGCGTGGCCGTATGCGCTCTACCGTCCCGGGCGCGGCGGTGGCAGGCTGCCGTACATGGGGGCATTGAGACGGATTCGGCACCTGCCGCACGGGCGGCGGGTGAGGGCCGTGACGGTGCTCGCGGTGGTCGCCGCGGGCGGCGCCGTCGCATGCGATCCCGGCGGGCTCACCGCGGGCTCGGCGGCGTACACGACCGACAGGACGGCGACGGCGGAACTGAACCGGCGGCACGCTTCCGTGAGTTGGCTCAGCTGTACGGGCAGGGAGGGCGACGGCGGCCGGACCCGCGCCGCGGGGAGTCCGGCGCCTTCGGCGTCCGAGACCACCGTGGTCTCCGTGGACTGCAAGGGTGAGACGAAGGACGGCCGGCGGATCACCGTCACCGGGAAGGTCACCCGGGCCGTCGACGGCGCCTGCGTACGCGGGGACCTGACCGCCGAGGTGGGCGGCAAGCAGTTGTTCCACGTGCACGGCCTCGGCGACTGCGACGCCACCCCCGGACCCACGTACCGGCCGCCCGTCACCTACCGGCCCACCCAGGGGCAGCCGCAGCCGGGGGTCACGGTGACCGTCACACGTACGATCTGGTGCCAGGGCGATCCCACCTGCTGGCCCGTCCGGGGCAAGTGACAGCGCACCGCCGCCGGTTCGGTTCGCGCGCGGGGAGGCCGTTCGCCCCCTGTCCGTGGCCGCCGCCCCTGCGTAGGGTGATCACGTGACTCAGCCCACATCGTCGCCCGCGTCCGTGTCGTCCGCGTTCTCCGCCTCCTCCGCGTATCTCCGGTTCCCGTACCCGCGGGGCGAGTTGGTCGCCTTCACCGCCGAGGACGACGTGTGGCTCGCGCCGCTGGACGGCGGCAGGGCCTGGCGGGTCAGCGCGGACAACGTGCCGGTGAACCACCCCCGCATCTCGCCCGACGGCGCCTTCGTCGCCTGGACCTCGACCCGCGACGGCGCACCCGAGGCGCACATCGCCCCGGTCGACGGCGGCCCCGCCAGACGCCTGACGTACTGGGGGAGCACGAGGACCCAGGTGCGCGGCTGGACCCCGGACGGCGAGGTCCTCGCGCTCAGCACCCAGGGCCAGGCCAGCCTGCGCCGCACCTGGGCACGCGCCGTCCCGCTCGACGGCGGACCGGCCACCACCCTGCCGTACGGGCCCGTCGGCGACGTCGCCCACGGGCCTCATACCGTGCTGCTGTCCGCGCCGATGGGCCGCGAGGCGGCCTGGTGGAAGCGGTACCGGGGCGGCGCGGCGGGCAAGCTGTGGATCGACCGTGACGACACGGGGGAGTTCGTCCGGCTGCACGAGGACCTGGACGGCAACCTCGAATACCCGCTGTGGGTGGGGGAGAGGATCGCGTTCCTCTCCGACCACGAGGGCACCGGCGCGCTGTACTCCTCCCTCGCCGACGGCTCCGACCTGCGCAGGCACACCCCCCTGGACAGGTTCTACGCGCGACACGCGGCCACGGACGGCACCCGGGTCGTCTACTCCAGCGCCGGTGAACTGTGGCTCCTCGACGACCTGGACGGCGCCGAGCCGCGCCGCATCGACGTCCGGCTCGGCGGGCCGCGCGTGGACCTCCAGCCCTACCCGCTCAACGCCTCCCACTGGTTCGGCTCGGCCTCCCCCGACCACACCGCGCGCGGCAGCGCGGTCGCCGTGCGCGGCGCCGTCCACTGGGTCACCCACCGCTCCGGTCCCGCCCGCGCACTCGCCGCCGAGCCCGGCGTACGCAGCCGGCTGCCGCGCACCTTCCGCGCCGAGGGCGAGGAGTGGGTGGTGTGGGTGACGGACGCCGAGGGCGAAGACGCCCTGGAGTTCGCGCCCGCCACCGGACTCGCGCCCGGTGCTACCCCTCGCCGGCTGGGCGCCGGGCAGCTCGGCCGCGTCCTGGAACTCGCCACCGCCCCCGACGGCAGCCGCGTCGCCGTCGCCTCCCACGACGGCCGGCTGCTGCTCGTCGAACGCGAGAGCGGCGAGGTGCGCGAGGTCGACCGCAGCGAGCACGGGGACGTGTGCGACCTCGCCTTCTCCCCCGACTCCGCCTGGCTGGCCTGGTCGCACCCCGGCCCGCGCCCCCTCAGCCAGCTCCGCCTCGCCAACACCACCGACCTGTCGGTCACCGACGCGACCCCGCTGCGCTTCCGGGACCACGCGCCCGCGTTCACCCTCGACGGCAAGCACCTCGCCTTCCTCTCCCACCGCTCCTTCGACCCGGTCTACGACGAGCACGTCTTCGACCTGGCGTTCGTCGAGAGCTCCCGCCCGCACCTGATCACGCTCGCCGCGGCGACCCCCTCGCCGTTCGGCCCGCAGCGGCACGGCCGGCCCTTCGAGACGGCCGACAAGGAGGAGACCCCGGACAGCGAGGGCGTCCCGGCGACCCGGATCGACCTGGAGGGCCTGGCCGACCGCATCGTGCCGTTCCCGGTCGAGGCCGCCCGCTACTCCGACCTGCGCGCCGCCAGGGACGGCGTGCTCTGGCTCAGGCACCCGGTGCGCGGAGTCCTCGGTGTCTCGCGCGCCACGCCCGACGACCCCGACCCGAAGACCGAGCTGGAGCGCTACGACCTCCTCCAGCAGCGCATCGAGCACCTCGCCGCCGACGCCGACCACTTCGCGGTCAGCGGCGACGGCAAGCGGGTCCTGCTGTGGACGGACGGCAAGCTGAAGGTCGTGCCAAGCGACCGGCGCGCCTCCGGCGACGAGGACAGCGACTCCAACATCACCGTCGACCTCGGCCGGGTCCGGCAGACCGTCGACCCGGCCGCCGAGTGGCGGCAGATGTACGAGGAGACCGGCCGCGTCATGCGGGACCACTTCTGGCGGCCGGACATGGGCGGCGTCGACTGGGACGGCGTCCTCGACCGCTACCGGCCCGTCCTGGACCGGATCGCCACCCACGACGACCTCGTCGACCTGCTGTGGGAGGTGCACGGCGAGCTGGGCACCTCCCACGCCTACGTCATACCGGCCGGCGGCTACGGGCACGGCGCCCGGCAGGGGCTGCTCGGCGCGGACATCTCCCGGCACGAGGACGGCGGTTGGCGCATCGACCGGATCCTGCCCTCGGAGACCTCCGACCCGCACGCGCGCAGCCCGCTCTCCGCGCCCGGCGTCGCGGTGCGCGCCGGGGACGCGATCGTCGCGGTCGGCGGCCGGCCGGTCGACCCGGTGGCCGGACCCGGTCCGCTGCTGGTCGGCACGGCGGACAAGCCGGTCGAGCTGACCGTCCTGCCGGCCGGCGGGGGTGACCCGCGGCACGCGGTCGTGGTGCCCGTCGCCGACGAGGAGCCCCTGCGGTACCACGCGTGGGTGGCCGACCGCCGGGCCCATGTCCACGAGCGGTCCGGCGGCCGCCTCGGCTATCTGCACGTACCGGACATGCAGGCCCTCGGCTGGGCGCAGATCCACCGCGACCTGCGCGTGGAGGTGGCCCGCGAGGGACTCGTCGTCGACGTCCGCGAGAACCGCGGCGGCCACACCTCCCAGCTCGTGGTGGAGAAGCTGGCCCGGCGGATCGTCGGCTGGGACCTGCCGCGCGGCATGCTGCCGGAGAGCTACCCGCAGGACGCGCCCCGCGGCCCGGTCGTCGCCGTCGCCAACGAGTTCTCCGGCTCCGACGGCGACATCGTCAACGCGGCGATCAAGGCGCTCGGCATCGGACCGGTCGTCGGCACCCGCACCTGGGGCGGCGTGATCGGCATCGACAGCCGCTACCGCCTGGTGGACGGCACACTGATCACCCAGCCCAAGTACGCCTTCTGGCTGGAGGGTCAGGGGTGGGGCGTGGAGAACTACGGCGTCGACCCGGACATCGAGGTGGCGCAGCGCCCGCAGGACCACGCGGCGGCCCTCGACGCCCCCCTCGACGAGGCGATCCGCCTCGCCCTCGAAGCGCTCCAGGAGACGCCCGCGAAGACCCCGCCGTCCCTGCCGTGACCGTCCGGGGGCGGCGGCCCCCGGACCCGGACGGATCCGCGTGGCCTGGATACCATGCCCGTACTCGATCAACCCGGCGTGAGGAGCACCGCATGGCAGGGGAACCCCAGGACGACTGCCTGTTCTGCAAGATCGTCGCGGGGCACGTCCCGGCCACGATCGTCCGTGAGACGGAGACGACCATCGCCTTCCGCGACATCAACCCCCAGGCGCCCACCCATGTCCTGGTGATCCCCAAGGCGCACTACAAGGACGCCGCGGCCCTCGCCGCCGGGGCCCCCGCCCTCGCCGCGGACGTCCTGCGCGAGACGCAGACGATCGCCGACGAGGACAAGCTGGACAGCTACCGCATCGTGTTCAACACCGGTTCCGGCGCGGGCCAGACCGTCTGGCACGCGCACGCCCATGTCCTGGGCGGCCGCGGTCTCCAGTGGCCCCCCGGGTAGGCCGTCGTGTCCGTACGTGAACTGGTCGTCCTCGGCACCGCCAGCCAGGTGCCCACCCGGCACCGCAACCACAACGGCTATCTGCTGCGCTGGGACGGCGAGGGCATCCTGTTCGACCCCGGCGAGGGCACCCAGCGCCAGATGCTGCGCGCCGGGGTCGCGGCGCACGACCTGAACCGGATCTGCGTCACCCACTTCCACGGCGACCACAGCCTCGGCCTGGCCGGGGTGATCCAGCGGATCAACCTCGACCGGGTGCCGCACGAGATCACCGCCCACTACCCGCGTTCGGGCAAGCGCTTCTTCGACCGTCTGCGCTACGCCACCGCCTACCGCGAGACGGTCGGGCTCACCGAGGTCCCGGTCGACGCCGACGGCGTCCTCGCGACGACCCCGGCGTACACCTTCGAGGCCCGCCGGCTCTCCCACCCGGTGGAGTCCTTCGGCTACCGGCTGATCGAGCCGGACGGGCGCCGCATCCTGCCCGAGCGGCTCGCCGCGCACGGGATCAAGGGCCCGGACGTGGGCCGCATCCAGCGCGAGGGCTCGCTGGACGGGGTCCCGCTGGAAGCCGTCAGCGAGGTGCGGCGCGGACAGCGGTTCGCGTTCGTCATGGACACCCGGCTGTGCGAGGGCGTGCACGCGCTCGCCGAGGGCTGCGACCTGCTGGTCATCGAGTCGACCTTCCTCGACGATGACGAGGCGCTGGCCGTCGAGCACGGCCATCTGACGGCTGGTCAGGCGGCGCGGGTGGCGCGGGACGCAGGTGTGCGGCATCTGGTCCTCACCCACTTCAGCCAGCGGTACACCGGGCCCGAGGAGTTCGAGCGGCAGGCGCGGGCGGCCGGGTTCGAGGGCGAGCTGACCGTGGCGCACGACCTGCTCAGAGTGCCGGTCCCGAAGCGCCGCTGACCAGGGACGTACGATGTTCCGATGCCTCTGCCGAAAGCCGAACTGCATCTGCACATCGAAGGCACCCTGGAGCCGGAGCTCGCGTTCGAGCTGGCCGCCCGGAACGGCGTCGAACTGTCGTACGCGGACACCGAAGCGCTCCGCGAGGCCTACCGGTTCGAGGACCTCCAGTCCTTCCTGAACCTGTACTACGAGCTCATGGCCGTCCTGCGCACCGAGCGGGACTTCGAGGACCTGGCCGACGCCTATCTCGCGCGCGCCGCCGCGCAGGGCGTGCGGCACGCGGAGATCTTCTTCGACCCGCAGGCCCACCTCGCCCGCGGTGTCGGCATGGGCACGGTCGTCGAGGGACTGTGGCGGGCGCTGGGCGGCAGTGAGGAGCGGCACGGCGTCTCGACCGGGTTGATCATGTGCTTCCTGCGCGACGAGTCCGCCGAGTCGGCCTTGGAGACCCTCGACGCCGCCAAGCCGTACCTCGACCGGATCACCGGGGTCGGCCTCGACTCGGCCGAGGCGGGCCACCCGCCGGCGAAGTTCCGCGAGGTGTACGAGGCCGCCGCCGCCCTCGGGCTGCGGCGCGTGGCGCACGCCGGCGAGGAGGGCCCGCCGGAGTACATCACGCAGGCGCTCGACGTGCTCGGCGTCGAGCGCGTCGACCACGGGCTGCGCTGCATGGAGGACCCGGAGCTGGTCGCCCGCCTGGTGCGCGACCGGATCCCGCTGACCGTGTGCCCCCTGTCGAACGTCCGCCTCCGCGCGGTCGACACGCTGGCCGACCATCCGCTGCCCGCCATGCTGGACGCCGGCCTGCTGTGCACGCTCAACTCCGACGACCCGGCCTACTTCGGCGGCTACGTCGGCGACAACTTCCACGCCGTGCGCGACACCCTGGCCCTGGGCAAGGACCGGCTGCGCCAACTGGCCCGCAACTCCTTCCTCGCCTCCTTCCTGGAACACGACGAGGAACGCCGCCGCCGGTACCTCGCCGAGGTCAAGGCGTACGAGTTCCCGTAGCCGCCGCTCGCCAACGACCCGTCCCCGCACGCCCGTTGACGGGGGAAGTTCGCGTTTCTAAACTCCGTTCCCATACGTGGATGGCGTCTATGCGGGGAGATGGCCAGGGTGAGTCCGGAGACGAACACCGCGGATCCGTCCGATGTGGTGCGCAGACTGCGGGACGGGATGGCACGCGGCGTGCTGTCCTTCCCGCTGACGGCGTTCCACGACGACGGCTCGCTCGACCCCGACGGCTGCCGCGCCTATCTGGCCGCCCAGCTCGCCACCGCGCCCGGCGCCCTCTTCCCGGCCTGCGGCACCGGCGAGTTCTTCTCCCTGGACGAGGACGAGTACCGCCGGGTCGTCTCGATCGCCGTCGAGGAGGCGGCGGGCCGGGTGCCCGTGGTGGCGGGCACCGGCTACGGCTGGGCGCAGGCCGCGCGGTTCGCGCGCATCGCCGAGGAGGCCGGCGCCGACGCGCTCCTCGTCCTGCCGCACTACCTCGTCGCCGCCCCGCAGGACGGACTGGCCGCCCAGCTCGAACAGCTCGCCGCCCGCACCCGGCTGCCGCTCATCGCCTACCAGCGCGGACCGGTCGCGTACGGCCTGGAGGCCTTCCGGCGCATCGCGCGGATCCCCTCGGTCATCGGCCTCAAGGACGGCCGCTGCGACCTCGACGCCCTCCAGCGGCTCACCCTCGCCGCCCCCGAGGGCTTCCTGTTCTTCAACGGCGCCCCCACCGCCGAGATGCAGGCCCGCGCCTACGCCACCGTCGGCGTGGCCGCCTACTCCTCCGCCGTGCACGCCTTCGCCCCGGAGATCGCGAACGCCTTCCTCGCCGCGCTGCGGTCCGGCGACGGCGGCTGCGCGGACAAGCTGCTGCGCGACTTCTACGTCCCCTTCGTCGAACTGCGCGACCGGGTGCCCGGATACTCCGTGTCCCTGGTGAAGGCGGCCGCCCGGCTGCGCGGCCGTCCCGTCGGACCCGTGAGGGCCCCGCTCACCGACCCCTCGCCCGTCGACCTGGCCGACCTGCGGGAACTGCTCTCCGCGGGACTCGACATGGTGGGAGCCGCCCTGTGACCGGCGACCTGACCGTCACCGAGGTACGGCTGACCCCGATCCTGGTCGCCGACCCGCCGCTGCTGAACACCCAGGGCGTCCACCAGCCGTACACACCCCGCCTGATCGTGGAAGTGGTGACGGCCGACGGCATCACCGGATACGGCGAGACCTACGGCGACACCAAGTACCTGGAGCTGGCCCGCCCGCTCGCCGACCGGCTGACGGGACGCCGGATAACGGACCTGAACGGCCTGTTCGCCCTCGATGTCGCCGTGGACGCCTCCCGGGTGGAGAACGCCGTCGACGTCGGAGGGCTGCGCGGCGTCCAGACCGCCGACAAACTGCGCCTGTCCGTCCTGTCCGGCTTGGAGGTCGCCTGCCTGGACGCCCTCGGCAAGGCGCTCGGCCTGCCGGTGCACGCGCTGCTCGGCGGCAAGGTGCGCGACTCCGTCGAGTACAGCGCCTACCTCTTCTACAAATGGGCCGGGCACCCGGAGGGCGTCGCCTGCGAGAAGGACGACTGGGGTGCCGCGCTCGACCCGGCGGGGGTGGTGGAGCAGGCGCGCGAGTTCACCGAACGCCACGGCTTCACCTCCTTCAAGCTCAAGGGCGGCGTCTTCCCGCCCGAGGAGGAGATCGCCGCCGTACGGGCCCTGGCGGAGGCCTTCCCGGGGCATCCGCTGCGCCTTGACCCCAACGGGGCCTGGTCGGTGGAGACCTCCGTGGAGGTGGCCCGGCAGCTCGGGGACGTCCTGGAGTACCTGGAGGACCCCGCCCTCGGCACACCCGCCATGGCCGAGGTGGCCGCCCGGACCGGTGTGCCGCTGGCCACCAACATGTGCGTGACGACCTTCGCCGAGATCAAGGAGGCGTTCACCTCGAACGCGGTGCAGGTGCTGCTCTCCGACCACCACTACTGGGGCGGCCTGCGCAACACCCAGCAGCTCGCGGCCCTGTGCGCCGCCTTCGGCGTCGGCGTGTCCATGCACTCCAACACCCACCTGGGGATCAGCCTCGCCGCGATGACCCACGTGGCGTCCACCGTGCCCGGCCTCCACCACGCCTGCGACACCCACTACCCCTGGCAGTCGGAGGACGTCCTGACCGAGCGGCTCACCTTCGACGGCGGCCGGGTCGCCGTCCCCGACGGCCCCGGTCTCGGCGTCGAACTCGACCGGGACAGGCTGGCCTTCCTGCACCGCCGCTGGACCGAGGACGACGGCCGGCTGCGGGACCGGGACGACGCGGCGGCCATGCGCGTCGCCGAACCGGGATGGGTCACCCCGCCGACCCCCCGCTGGTAGGCGCGTCGGCGCTCCCCGGCGCGAGCGCCGACGTGTCGTCGGCGCTCTGGTGCACACTGGCCGGACCAGCACCACGTCAGGGAGCGCACCGTGACCGCGTCCAACACGTCCGCCGGGATCTCCGCCGGAACGGGACCGGAGTACCCGGAGGACCGGGACGGCCCGGAAGACCGGAACGGCCGGGAGTACATCGTCGGGGCGCCGCACGCCCACGTCGATCACCCGGTCGACCCGCTGGCCGGACTGCGCTCGGCGGACGACCCGCCCTGGGACGTGTACCTCACTGGCACCGTCTTCCTCGACATCGTCTTCACCGGACTCGGCTCCGCCCCGGTGCGCGGGACCGAGTCCTGGGCGCGCGGGATGGGGTCGAGCCCCGGCGGGGTCGCCAACATGGCGACCGCGCTGGCCCGCCTGGGACTGCGGACGTCCCTGGCGGCGGCCTTCGGCGACGACCACTACGGCGACTACTGCTGGGACGCGCTGGAACAGGGCGAGGGCATCGACCTGTCCCCGTCGGGCACCGTGCCCGGCTGGCACTCGCCGGTCACCGTCTCGATGGCGTACGAGGGTGAGCGCACCATGGTCTCGCACGGCCACGAGCCGCCCCCGGAGGCCGTGTTCCTCCAGGAGGGCGCCCCGGCGTGCCGGCCCCGCGCGCGGGCCGCGGTCTCCTCCCTGACGCCGGGCCGGCGCTCCCCGTGGATCGCCCAGGCCGCGGCCGAGGGCACGCGCATCTTCGGGGACGTCGGCTGGGACGACACCGGCGCCTGGGACCTGGCGGGTCTGCCCGACCTGGAGCACTGCGAGGCGTTCCTGCCCAACGCCGAGGAGGCGATGCGCTACACGGGCACCGCCTGTCCGCGCGCCGCCGCGCACGCGCTCACCGCGTACGTGCCGCTCGCGGTGGTCACCCTCGGCTCCGAGGGCGCCTACGCGGTCGACCGGCGCACGGGGGAGAGCGCCGAGGTGCCCGCCATCGCGGTGGAGGCCCTGGACCCGACCGGCGCGGGTGACGTCTTCGTGGCCGGCTTCGTCACCGGCACCCTGGCCGGCTGGCCGCTGGCCGACCGGCTCGCCTTCGCCGGCCTCACCGCCGCCCTGTCCGTGCAGGAGTTCGGCGGCTCCCTGTCGGCCCCCGGCTGGTCCGAGATCGCCGCCTGGTGGCGCCGGGTGCAGTCGGTCGAGGGCCAGGACCCGGCGGCCCTGCGACGGTACGCGTTCCTGGAGTCCCTGATCCCCGAGGCCGGCGTCGAGCCCTGGCCCCGCCGCCGAGCCGTACCAACAATCGGCTTCCGCAGGCCGGCGTGAACGACGTGACCGGCCTGCCCCGTCTGCTCGGCCTGGTGGCCTGACGGCGTGACGGCCCCAGTGGCCTGGCGGTCTGGCCGGTGCGGTCGTGGGCCGGGTCGGCCGTGGGCCGGGCCGACCGCGGACCAGGTCGGCCGTGGGCCGCGCCGATCGTGGCTTGGCCGGGAAGGTCGTTGACAGGGGTCGTCCGTCGCCCGATCATCGGCGCGACCGAGCACGGTGAGGCGAGCAGCCTCCAGCCTCCTGACTCCCGCCGTCGAAGGGCACGCGTCGTGCGCAGACCATCCCGCAGCCCCGTGGTGCTCCTCGCCGTCCTCGGCCTTGTCCTCGCGCTGCCCGTCGCGTTGACCGCGCCGGAACCGGCCCGGGCGCGAACGCTGACCGCGACTGCCACCGACCGGCACGTGCCCCGGTTCACCCACTCCGCGGACCGGCTCACCCTGACCGTACCGGCGGACCGCACCACCCCCGGTTACGCATTACGGGTGATGAGGAATCAACTCGCCTTGACGATCACCCGTTCGGGCGGCACGGTGCTGGCCACCGCGGGCGGCGACACCGGAGCACTGCGCTTCCGGACCGCCGGCACATGGCAGCACGCCACCCGCGTCACCGACTGGACCTGGAAGAACGGCACGCTCACCTTCACCGCCGCCACGACGGCGCCCGGCGCCACCGTACGGGCCCACGTCACCCCGTCCGCCGACCGCTACCGGCTCGACTGGCAGGTCGTCGGCGCCGCCCCCGAACGCCTCGGCCTCGCCTACGACTTGTCCTCCGCCGGCCACTGGTACGGCCACGGCGAGACCCGGACCCCGCACGGAGGTCCCGCCACCGACCAGCCCTGGCCGCTCGACAGCGGCCAGGTCGCCGACCCGGCCTTCGGGCCCGCCTCCTACTACATGGTCGACCCGTTCTGGTACACGTCCTCCGCGACCGGACTGCACGTGGACACCGGGCACGTCATGAACGTGGCGATCAACGAGGACGACGACGGCCTCGGCCGTTTCGACATCGAGTCCGCGGACCCCTACCGGGCCACGGTCTTCGTCGAGTCCACGCCGCTGGAGGTCTACCGCGACTACGTCGGCGTCGTGGGCAAGCCGGACAAGAGCGACGCCACCCCGCGGCAGTACGCCGAGCCGGTGTGGAACTCCTGGGCGCAGTTCTACACCCACGTCGACCAGGCGCGGCTCCTCGGCTACGCCCAGGACCTGCACGACCACGGGATCACCGGGCACACGCTCCAGCTCGACGACAAGTGGGAGTCCGACTACGGGAACATGACCTTCGACCCGAAGGCCTACCCGGACCCCGGGGCGATGTCCCGCCGGATCCACGGCCTCGGCTTCGACTTCGGCCTCTGGGTGACGTTGTGGATCAACCTGGACTCCGACCAGTACCGGTACGCCGCCGACCACGGCTATCTGCTGGGCGCCGCCACCGATCCCGCCGAGCCGTGCCGGGTCACCTGGTGGAACGGCACGGCCGGGATCGTCGACCTCGCCAATCCGAAGGCCAGGGCCTGGTACGAGGGCCGGCTCCGCGGCCTGATGAGCGCCTACGGCGTCGACGGGCTGAAGTTCGACACGCGCTTCTTCGACGAGCGGTGCGTTCCACGGGCCGGCCACCAGCCCACCGACTACCAGCGCCTCGGAGCGCGGCTCGCCGACGAGTTCGACCTCCAGGGCGTCGGTATCCGCGTCCACTGGGACACCACCGCGCACCGGGCCGGGTTCGTCACCCGCCAACTGGACAAGGGCACCGGCTGGAACTCGCTGCGGGCCGCCGTGACGCAGAACCTCGCCATCTCCACCATCGGCTACCCCTTCGTCACCACCGACATGATCGGCGGCTCCAGCGGCCGGCCCGCCCCCACCGGTCAGGTCCTGGTCCGCTGGGCCCAGGCCGCGTCGCTGATGCCGCTCATGTACGCCTCCACGTCACCCGTCGACACCGTCGATGTGACGACCGGCCGGAAGGTGGTGTACGACGCGCGGACCGCGGGCCTCTACCGCGAGGCCATCGCCCGTCACGGCCGCCTCGCCCCGTACATCCGCGACCAGGTCCGGCACACGCTGCGCACCGGCGACCCGATCATGCGCCCGCTCTTCTTCGACTTCCCGCACGACGAGCGGGCGTACACGATCACCGACGAGTGGATGCTGGGCCCCGCGATCCTGGCGGCCCCCCAACTGACCGACGCCCCCAGCCGCCCGGTTCACCTGCCCCCGGGCACCTGGTACGACGTGACCCACGCCCGCACCCTCAAGGGCCCCCGCACCCTCCCGGCCTACACGACCCCCCTGAACACAACCCCGATCTTCATCAACCTGAACGCAAAGGACGCGAAGAGTGCCCTGAAGGCCCTGAGCTGACGGCGACGGCCCGGGACGACTGAAGCCGGGGGCGCAGGGGGCGAAGCCCCAGGTGGGGAGCCCCAGTTACGGAGGCTCTCAGAAGCCGAGGCGGCGCAGTTGCTTCGGATCCCGCTGCCAGTCCTTCGCGACCTTCACATGAAGGTCGAGAAACACCGGCGTCCCCAGCAACGCCTCAATGTGCTTGCGCGACTTGATCCCGACCTCCTTCAACCGCTTCCCCTTGGGCCCGATGATGATGCCCTTCTGGCTCGGCCGCTCGATGAACACGTTGGCGTGGATGTCGAGCAGCGGCCTGTCCTCCGGCCGGTCCTCACGGGGCAGCATCTCCTCCACCACCACCGCGATGGAGTGCGGAAGTTCGTCCCGCACACCCTCCAGCGCCGCCTCCCGGATCAGCTCGGCCACCATGACCTGCTCGGGCTCGTCCGTGAGGTCGCCCTCGGGGTAGAGCGCGGGCCCCTCGGGCAGCAGCGGGACGAGCAGGTCGGCCAGCAGGTCCACCTGCTTGTTCGCCGTCGCCGACACCGGCACGATCTCCGCCCAGGTGATCCCCAGTTCCTCGCCGAGCCGGTCGATCGCGATCAGCTGTTCGGCGAGCGCCTTGGAGTCCACCAGGTCTGTCTTCGTGACGATCGCGACCTTGGGCGTCTTCTTGATCCCGGCCAGTTCCTTGGCGATGAACCGGTCACCGGGGCCGATCCTCTGGTCGGCCGGCAGGCAGAAGCCGATCACGTCGACCTCGGCCCAGGTGGCCCGTACGACGTCGTTCAGCCGTTCTCCCAGCAGGGTGCGCGGCTTGTGGAGCCCCGGGGTGTCCACCAGGATCAGCTGCGCCTCCGGGCGGTGGACGATGCCCCGCACGGTGTGCCGCGTGGTCTGCGGCCGGTTCGAGGTGATCGCCACCTTCTGCCCGACCAGAGCGTTCGTGAGGGTGGACTTGCCCGCGTTGGGGCGGCCCACGAAGCAGGCGAAGCCGGCCCGGTGGGAAGCCGCGACGGACTGCTCGGATGACTGGTTGCGAACGCTCATGGCGCCCATTGTCCCTGATCGACAAGCCCTGTCTGTACCACGGTGGCGCGGGCCGCCCCGGCCGGAGCCCCGGCCGGGGCGGCCCGTACTCACTCGGCGAGGCCCAGCCGGGCACGGTCCCGCTGCTGGTCGATGAAGAGCATCGACAGGACGCCCACGGCCAGCAGCAGCACGGCGGTGAGCACGAAGGCGTGGGTGAAGCCCAGCGCGCTCGTCGCCGCCGAGCCGACCAGGAATCCGGTGATGGCGGGTGCGAACAGGCCGCCGGTGCTGAGCAGGGCGTTGGTCACCTGCAGCACGGCGCCGCGCTGGCCGACCGTGGTCATCTCGGCCGCGACCAGGTAGGTCACCGCGAACAGGGCCGGAGCGGTGCCGAATCCGAAGGTGAAGGCGACGATGCGCACGGTGTCGTCCGGGACGAGGGCGCCGAGGAGCAGGGTGAGACCGCTGAAGAGGGTGGCGGAGGAGAGGACGACCCCGCGCGAGACCCGGGTCCGGACACCGCGGCCGTCGAGGACCTGGGTGATCCAGCTGAGCCCGACCGTGGCGACGGTGCCCCAGAGCGCGGGGAACACGATCATCGATCCGGCCTGCTGGGTGCCGTACCCCATGACCTTCTCGTAGTACGTGGGCAGCCACGACGTGGCCAGGGCGAAGGTCCAGTAGCCGAGGAAGGAGCAGAGCACGGCGAGGAGCCACGACGGGGTGAGGAAGGAACGCCGGTACTTCACGGGCTGCGCGACGGGCGCGGTGCGATCCGGTGCGACGGGCGCCGTCCCCTCGATCTCCTGCTCGGCCCGCTCCGAGGTGTAGGGACCCTCCTTCCCCAGTACGAGCCACAGCGCCGCCCACACCACGCCGATGAACGCGAGGAAGACGAAGGTCGCCTGCCAGCCGAAGTCGGCCGCGATCCAGGAGAGCACGGGCGCGAAGCAGACGATGCCGAGCGTCACGCCGGAGGCGGCGAGGGCCGCGGGCGTGGCCCCCTTCTTCTTCGGGAACCACTGGTAGACGGCGTGCATCATCATCGGGGCCAGCGGGCCCTCGCCGGCGCCCAGCAGGACCCGGCTGAACCACAGCGCGGGCAGTGACGCGAAGACGAAGACCGGTACCTGGGCGAAGGCCCAGATCAGGCACAGGGCCAGCAGGATCCACTTCGACTTCACACGGTTGGCGATCGGTGCGGCGACCAGCTGGGCGACACCGAACAGGAAGAACACGGCGCTGCCGAGCAGACCGAACTGCTCGGGGGTGATGTGCAGATCCCGCATCACCGGTACGGCGACGATGCCGAGGATGGCCTTGTCCGCCCAGCTGATCATCATCAGGACCAGCAGCAGGACGGCCGTCAGCCAGCCGTAGGAGGTGCGCTTCCTGGGGGTCCAGTGGCGGGGATCCGCGGGGTCCGTGACCGGTGGGACCGACGGCGGCGTGGCGAGGTGTTGCGTCATGGAAGCCTCCGGAGCGGAGACGGTCGCGAACGGACCGCTGGGAGCGAAGAGGGAGGGGCGGAACCGCCGGCGGGCTGCCGACGGCTCCTGGAAACGCATGACCCGTGCCCGTCGGCGGGCGCGGGGGCGCTGCGGGACGCGTGAGGCCGGAGCCTTGTCGCGGCCGGACGGGAAGGGCGAGGCCGCGCGGCCGGGAGAGGGCCGGACGGGGCGGGAAGGCCGGCCGGCCGGAAGGCCGGACGGGAGGGAGAAGGGGGTGGCGCGGCGGTCAGGACCGCGGCGTGACCCGGACGGGCAGAGAGGCGAATCCGCGCAGGACGTTGTGGGTCAGCGGGACCGGCTCGCCGGTGAGTTCGATCGTGTCGACGCGGGCGGCGAGGGCTTTGAGTACGAGCTCGATCTCGAGCCGGGCGATGGGCTGCCCGACACACTGGTGCAGTCCCATACCGAACGCGACGTGGCCGGACGCCTGCCGGTCCAGGTCGTACGAGTCGGCGTTCGCGCCCCACTTGCGCGGGTCGCGGTTGGCGGCGCCGATGAAGAGCAGCACCTTGGCGCCCGCCGGGATGTGGACGCCGCCCAGCACGCCGGGGGCTGTGGTCGTCCGGTGGAACTTCTGGAACGGGGACTCCAGGCGCAGCGCCTCGTCCACGGCGAACTTGGCGAGGGAGGGATCCTCGCGCAGTGCCGCCCAGGCGCCGGGCGTGCGGGCCAGGCAGGCGAGGGTGTTGCCGATCCCGAAGACCGTGGTGTCGACGCCCGCGGACAGCAGGGCCCGCACCAGCAGGGCGGCCTGCTCGGCGGTGATCAGGCCGTCCCGCACACGGTCCCAGACGCGTGCGCCGAAGCCGGTGTCGTCGAGGTTCTCCCGGGCGCAGTTGCGCAGGATCGCGGCGCTGTGCTCGTCGGCGTGCGCGAAGGCCAGGTCGAAGATCTCGTTCTGCGGGCCGAACGCGTTGAAGACCATGTTGCCGTAGGGCAGCAGGTTCTCCCGGCCCTCCTGGGGGATGCCGACCGCGTCGGGGAAGACCCGCAGCGGGTACTTCTCCGCCAGGTCCTTGACCACGTCGAACTCGCGGCGGGCGACGAGTTCCTCGGCGATCTCCTCGGCCGGTCCGGTGAAACGTTCCCGCAGTGGCCGTACCGTCGCCGGGTTGATGACGCCGGTCAGCGCGCGCCGCATGACCGTGTGGATCGGCGGGTCGGACTCCAGGATGCTCGGCGGGCGCCACCCCGCGTCCTCGCGGATGTCGCGCGGGCCGAGACCGCCGGAGGAGCAGTACGTCTCGAAGTCGGTGAGGACCTCGTAGACCTCCTCGAAGCCGGCGACGGCGTACGCGCCGCACTTCTCCAGCCAGGTCACGGGGCCGGCCTCGCGCAGCCGGGTCAGCATCGGGTAGGGGTCCGCGATGTTCGCCGGGGAGAAGGGGTCGTCCGGGAGCGTGACGACGCCCTCGGCGGGTGCGATGGTCATGAAGGGAACCTCTTTCGGTGCCGGTCTGTCACAGATCGAGGACGAGTCGGCCGCAGCCCGCCGCCGCACGGGAGACGCAGATCATCATGGTCGCGCCCCCGTCCTGGTCGTCCTGGGTGAGCACCGCGTCCCGGTGCTCCGGCTCGCCCGAGACGACGGTGGTCTCGCAGGTGCCGCACAGGCCCTGCCGGCACGAGGACAGCACGCGGACACCGACGTCCTCGACCGCCTCCAGGATCGTGCGGTCGGTGAGCACCGAGACGGTCTTCCCGCTGCGTGCGAGCTCGACCTCGAACGGTTCGGCCACGGACCCGGGGCCCAGCGCGGTCGCCGCGAACCGCTCGGTGTGCAGCGAGCCGGGCGGCCACCCCATGCACAGGTCCTCGACCGCGCGCAGCATCCCGCCCGGCCCGCAGGCGTACACCAGCATGTGGGCCCGGGGCAGGGCGAGAACGCTCTGCAGGTCCATGCGGCCGTGCTCGTCCTCGGCGACGATCTCGACCCGGTCGCCGTACGCGTCGGTGAGCCGTTCGGCGAAGGCCATGCTGCCGCGCGAGCGGCCGCCGTAGACCAGGCGCCAGTCCTTGCCCGCCTCCGCCGCCCGCTCGATCATCGGGATGATCGGGGTGATGCCGATGCCGCCGGCCAGGAAGAGGTACTTCCGGGAGTCCCTGACCGGGAAGTTGTTGCGCGGCTCGGAGATCTCCAGCGCGTCGCCGGGGCGTACGTTCCCGTGGATCCAGCGGGAGCCGCCCCGCGAGTCGGGGACGTCGAGGACGGCGACACGCAGGTGCGACAGGTCGTCGGGGGAGGAGCACAGGGAGTACTGCCGCACGTACTGGCCGCCGAGGTGGACGTCGATGTGGGCGCCGGGCTCCCACGGCTGGAAGGGCGACCCGTCCGGAGTCACGAGGACCAGGGAGACGACACCGTCGGCGATCCGGTCCACGCGTTCCGCGATCACCTCGCGGGTGCGGGGCCCGACGCCGCGGCGGTCCGCGCGCGCACTGAGTCCGCCCATCTGATGCCTGCTTTCTCACGTGGTCCTCGGGGGCCGGGCGAACCGTGTCGCACCGGTGCGGGAATGTTAGGTAGCGCGGAGCGCCTTTCCCCGGGGCTTTCCACTCAGTAGAAACCGGTATGGGCGCCCTGGTCGACGTGTCCCTGCTCACGACCACCCCGACCTGCGGCTTCCCGGAACTTCCCGAGGGCTTTCCTTCGTCTCCCCTGGGTCGTAATGTGCGGTTTCATGAGCTCTCAGGACAAGCGGCCCACCGGGCGGGAGGCGTTGCCGGCGGGATCCGCCGGGGCGGCGCCGAAATCCGTCGCCGCCCGTGCGCTGAGGATCCTGGACACCTTCGACTCCGAGCACTACGAGCTGTCCTTGAGTGACATCTCTCGCCGCAGCGGGTTGCCGGTGGCCACCTGTCACCGGCTCGTCCGTGAGCTCGTCGAGTGGGGCGGCCTGCTGCGGACCGGCGGCCGGTACCGCATCGGCCACAAGCTGTGGTCCCTGGGGCTGCTGTCCGAGAGCCATCACGGCCTCGCCGAACTGGCCGCGCCGTACATGCACGACGTGCTGTTCCTGACCAAGCACGTGGTCAACCTCTTCGTCCTCGACGGCGCTCACGCGCTGCTGCTCGAACGGATCTCCGGGACCCAGCCCGGTCCGGCCCTGCACCGGGTGGGCGACCGCCTCGCCCTGCACGCCAGTGCCGGAGGGAAGGCGTTCCTCGCCTACGGGCCGCCGGAACTCGCGCGTTCCGCCCTGGCCAACCCGCAGCGGCTCACCCCGCACACCGTGATCGACCCGACCCGGCTGCGCCGTGAACTCGAACAGGTCCGGCGCAAGGGGTACGCCATGACCCTGGAGGAGGCGGTCGAGGGGGCGCACGGGATCGCGGTGCCGGTCACCGCCGTCGGCGGCGGTGTCATCGCGGCCCTCGGCGTGGTCACCGTCGGCACGCGTCCCCGTCCGGCCGGAATCGTCCCGGTCCTGCAGATCGCCGCCCGAAGCATCGCCAGGGAGGCAGGCCGCCTGGCCGCGTAGCGCGGCGCGGCGCGGCCGAGCGGAATGGGGGACCCGCACCCCGCCGCCGGGCTCAGGTGGGCACGCGTGCGTGGGCGGTTCGCCCGAGCCGGGCGTCGGTGTTCGCGTGGGATGGGCGCTTCACGGGGGCGGGGGTGCGCGGTCGGTCGTCGCCGGTGCGGGAATCCGCCCGGGACGCGGACGTCAGCCGTACGGGGCTTGGCGGTGCGGGAGTTCGTGCGGTGTGGGCATTCGCCCGGGACGCGGGCGTTGGCGGTGCGGGAGTTCGTGCGGGACGCGGGCGTTGGCGGTGCGGGGGTTGGTGGTGCGGGCACGCGCGCGGGACGCGGGCGGGGCGGGCATACGCGCGGGTCGGGCCTCCGCGGTGCGGAAGTTCGGGCGGGCCGCGTTCGGGGCGCGGGTGCTCTCGCACCCCGTGACGAGGCGCACGGCACCGCCCGCCAGCGGCGCGGCCCGGCACCGCCCGCCGGACGCGGTTCGCAGCGAGACACGACACCACCCGTCGGCAACACAGCGAGACACCGCGGGGCCGGTGTTCGCGGACGGGCGCTTGCGGTGCGGGTGTTCGCCGGACGGGCGTCATGACGCGAGGGCGGGGCCGTCGCGGGTGCCGCGCGAGGTTGGTGATTCGCGGTAAGGGCCGCGCGCGGCAGGCGTCGTAGAGGGATCCGGCGGTGGAGCCTGTGGCTCAGGTGCCGCCGGTCAGTAGGAGGGGCAGGCTGATCAGGGCCGTGGCGGCTGTCGTCGCCGCGGTCAGGGCCATCGCCGTGGGTGGCGGAGGCGCGGTCTCCCGGCGCATGCCGCCGACGAAAAAGGTGACGGCCGTGGCCGTGGCCGCGCAGGCCGCGCCCGCCCAGCCCAGTGGAGAGGAGCCGCTCGCCGCCGTGTGCAGGAGCAGCAGCGCACCCACCGACTGGGACATGGCTGTCCGTCGCCAGGCGAGCCGGGTGCGCTCGGGTTGCAGTCCCGGGTCCCGGACCACGACGCGGACGGGCGCGGCCCGCCTCACGCGGGCCCGCCGGCCCAGACCAGCACCGTGGTGAACGACGCGATCGCCGTGATCACGGTCGCCAGCACGGGCAGCAGCCAGGAGCCGGGCAGCGGCGCGTCACGCCGGATCGCTCGCTGGACGCGCCGCCAGTGCGGATAGGCCCCACCCGTGATGGCGACGGCCAGCAACGCGCAGACGACCGCGAGGAGTTCCCGCGCGTGCGGGATCGTGAAGGCCGGTACGAGCTGCCGCACCGCCACCGCCGCCGCGAGCAGGCTGACACCGGTACGGATCCAGGCCAGGAAGGTGCGCTCGTTGGCGAGCGTGAACCGGTAGTCGGGTTCCTTCTCCTCGCGGTCCCCGCCGTTCCCGCCCTCGCGCCCCCGGTCACTGCCCGTGCCCATGCCGTTCTACCCGCTTCCTTCCCGTGCCGTTCCACACCTGCCGGCATCCGCCGGCACCCCCGTACGCCCGTTCAGCTCCCCGCGCGGACCGCCGGGTCCGTGGCGACGGAGAACCGCGCCCCGCTCGTGGCGACGTCGATCGGGCCGTCGTACGTCGACGCGGCCTCCCCACGCCAGTACTCGGCGTCCGCCGGCCCCGCGAAGTGGGACAGCACCAGGCGCCGCGCTCCGGCCGCCTTGGCGATACGGCCCGCCCCGGCCGGCGGGGTGTGCGAGTTCTCCTGGTGGGCCAGGAAGGCCGCGGAGAAGCCACGGCTGCGGTAGAAGCCGAGGTTGACGGCCTCGTGGACGAGGATGTCGGTGCCCTCGGCCAGCCGGGCGAGGTTCGCCGACTCGGCCGTGTCCCCGGAGAACGTGATCGACCCGTACGCGGAGTCGATCCGGTAGGCGAGGGCCGGGTGCACCGGCGGGTGGTCCACCAGGACGGCGGTCACGGTGATCCGCTCGTCGGCGTAGACCTCGAACGGCTCCCCGGCGGCCGCCGAGCCCCTGGCCGGGGCGGCCACCTCCGAGGCGCGTACCAGGTCCGCCAGCGGCGGCCGGTCCTCGTCGCCCGCCCGGATGGCGATGTCGTAGGAGAACGCGTCCAGGGCGGAGGCCACGAGGCGGGCCGTACCGGCGAGGTGCCGGGTGCCCTCGTCCGGGTCGGGGCCGGGGCCGATGATGTCGACCGGGGTGGAGAAGCCGTTCACCGGCCGCCCCCAGTTCCACAGCAGGAACCCCGGGAGCTCGATCACGTGGTCGGAGTGCAGGTGCGTGATGAACCCCGCCCGGAACCGGTGCCCCCGCAGACCGGCCTCGCCCGCGGCGCGGGTGCAGCCGATGCCGAAGTCGACCAGGTAGAAGGCGTCGTCGACGACGACCGCGCTGGCGATGCCGTGCTCGGGGCCCCGGATGGCGGGCCCGGCGGCGACGCCGAGCGTGATGAGGTCCATGCCGCGCTGTGCGGACGTGGTGTCGGTCACCGGCGCTGTCCTTCCGGTACGGGAGCCGCCTCGTGCGGTGCCGGGGTGTGGTGGGGACGGGCGTTCACGGTCCGGGGTTCGAGGTACTCCTCCAGTCCCCAGCGGCCGCGTTCACGTCCGAGGCCGGAGGCCTTCCAGCCGCCGAACGGGGCGTCCGGCTCCACCTGGGTGTGCTGGTTGATCCAGACCGTGCCGGCCTCGATGTCCGCCGCCACCCGGTGGGCGCGGTCCAGGTCCGGCGACCACACCGAGGCGCCGAGCCCGAAGTCCTGTGCGTTCAGGCCGTCGATCGTCGTCCGGAGGTCGTCGTAGGCGACGACCGGCAGGGCGTTGCCGAACTGCTCGGCGTCGACGAGGTCCATGCCGACCTCGGCGTCCGTGACGATCGTCGGTTCGAGGAAGTGACCGGGCAGGTCGCAGCCGCGTCCGCCGCCCGCCGCGACCCGCGCGCCGACGGCGACGGCGCCGTCGACCAGGCCGCGGACGATGCCGTGCTGGGCGGCCGAGTGCATCGGGCCCATGGTCGACCCGGCCGCCACCCCGTGGCCGAGCCGGTGCGGGGCGACGGCCTCGGCCATCGCCTCGACCAGTTCGTCCCGCAGAGTGCGCGGCACGAAGACCCGCTTGACGGCCATGCACACCTGCCCCGCGTTGCGGAAGGCCGAACCGACGATGCCGCGCGCGGTCGTCTCGACGTCCGCGTCCGGCAGGACGATCGCGGGGTCGTTACCGCCGAGTTCCAGGGTGACGCGCTTGACCGTGGCGGCCGCCTGGGCGGCCACCGCGGTGCCGACCTCCGTCGACCCGGTGAAGGAGATCTTCCGGACGCCGCGCAGGCCGCTCAGCGCCACGTTGACCGCCCGGCCGGGGCTGGTGCGGTACTGCAGCACACCGGCGGGCAGGACCCGGTTCATGAGGTCGACCAGCGCCATGGTGGACAGCGGTGTCGTGGCGGAGGGCTTGGCGATGACGGTGCACCCGGCGGTCAGCGCGGGGGCGAGCTTCACGCACAGCAGGGAGATGGGGAAGTTCCACGGCGTGATGGTGCCGACCACGCCCACGGGCCGGTGGTGCACCTCGACCGTGCGGTCGGCCCGGTCGGGCAGCCGCTCCACCTCGTCCCAGGCGAGTGCGGCGTAGTGGTCAAGCAGCCCGGCGCCGACCCGGAACTCGCCGACGGCCTCGGCCAGGACCTTGCCCTGTTCCAGGGACAGCAGCCGTCCGAGTTCGTCCTCGTGGGCGCGGACGAGGTCCGCGCAGGCGTGCAGCGCGGCCCGCCGGGCCTCGCGGTCCGCGGCCCACGCCGGCGCGGCGGCCCGCGCGGCGGCGATCGCCTGCCGTACCTCGTCCTCGCCGTGCACCGGGGCCCGGCCGACCGGCTCCAGCGTGGCCGGGTCGTGTACGGCGTACGTCTCTTGGGCCATCTGCGTGCTCCTGGTCGGGGGCGGGGGGACGGGATGTCACGATCCCCGCAGGTCACGCCCTGGGCAAGCAGGTCATCCACTCAGTGGAAAGCGGACCGTGCCGCGGTGGCCGGCCCACCCTGAACGCGGCGGAGTTTTCCACAGGGTGGAAAGTGGGCTTGTCACGGATGCCGGTTCAGCCGGAGGCTCGGCCCGCGGACCCCCGGTCATTCGTACATTCCGCCGACGGACAAGTGAGAGCCATGACGAACAACACGCAGTTGCCCGTGGTCGTGACCGGGGTCGCCTCCGGTATCGGAGCGGCGGCCGGCCGCCTGCTCGCCGACAGGGGCCTGCCCGTCGTCGGAATCGACCGGTCGGTGCCCGAGTCCTTCGCGGGGACCTTCGTCCGGGCCGACCTGTCCACGCCCGCCGGTGCGCACGGGGCCGCGCGGAGCGTGCTGGACGCCGCTCCGGACGGGCTCGCGGGGCTCGCCAACATCGCCGGGGTGCCCGGAACGGCGCCCTGGCGGACGGTGCTCGGCGTCAACGTCTTCGGCCTGCGGGAACTGACCGCCGCTCTCGTACCGGCGATCCGGGAGGGAGGCTGCGTCGTCAACCTCTCCTCGGCCGTGGCCGGCGCCTGGGAGCGGAACCTGCCCGCGGTACGGGCCTTCGCCCTCGCCGCGGACACCGAGGCGGCGCTCGACGCCGTGGCCCGGGACGAGAGTGTCACCGGTCACTCGTACCGGTTCTCCAAGGAGTGCGTGCGGTACCTCACCGAACACCTCGCGGCCGAGTACCTGCCCCGCAGGGTCCGGGTGACCTCCGTCAGCCCGGGGCCCGTGGCCACGCCGATCCTCGACGACTTCAAGCGGGACCACGGCGTCGCCAAGGTCGAGGGGGCCGGCGCCCTGCTCGGACGGTTCGGGGAGCCGGCGGACATCGCCGGGGTCGTGGCCTTCCTGCTGAGCGACTCCGCGGCCTGGATCAACGGCACCGACATCCGCGTGGACGGCGGTCTGACGGCCCACCGCACCGTCCAGGAGGCCTCCGAGGCCGCCACCCCCACCGACTGACCCGAGCCGCACGCCCACACGTGGCCTGCCACCAGCCCCCGCCCGGCGGGCAGCCCACCGGATCTCGCTCGGTGGGCATGCCGCCGGATCTCGCTCGGTGGGCTGCCACTGGACTCCGCCTGGCGGGCTGTCACCGGGCCTTGCCTGGTGGGCTGTCGCCGGATCCCGCCCGGCGGGCAGCCCACCGGATCCCGCTCGGTGGGCTGCCACTGGACTCCGCCCGGCGGGCCGTCACCGGGCCTTGCCTGGTGGGCTGTCGCCGGATCCCGCCCGTCGGCCCGCTACCGGACTCCGCCTGGCGGGCTGTCGCCGGGCCTTGCCTGGTGGGCTGTCGCCGGATCTCGCTCGGTGGGCATGCCGCCGGAGTCCGCTCGGTGGGCTGCCACTGGACTCCGCCCGGCGGCCCGCCACCGGACCCGGCCCGGCGGCCCGTCACCGATCCCGCCCGCCGGGCCTCAGCCGTCCTCGCCCGCCGGCCGGGTGAGCCGTACGGTGCCGTCGGGGCCGGCCAGTAGGACCGGGGTCTTCGCGCCGCCCAGGTCCCGTACGGCGGCCAGGTCCTCCGGGGCGATCTCCTCCGCCTCGCCGACCACCGCCGCAGCCTCCAGGGACGTCGCCCCGGACGCGACGGCCATCGCCACCGCCGTCCGCAGGGCGCTCAGCCTCAGTGAGGCGAGGGACACCGACCCGGCGACATACGTACGCCCCGTCTCGTCCCGTACGGCCGCGCCCTCCGGCACACCGTTGCGGGCCCGTGCCGAACGGGCCAGAGTGACGATCTTGAGGTCCTCGGGGTCAAGCGCGTTGGTCTCGGTCATGCCCCGAGCATAGGAGCAGCCCCGGCGCCTGCCGAGATCACCCCGGCGTGCGGCTCCCCGGGGCTCACTCCGGCTTCCCCTCCCCGTCCTCGGCGGGCGCCGTCGGGGGCACCGGCTCCGCGAGTACGGTCACGATCTTGTTCCGCCGTCCGGCCGCCGCCTCCGCGGTCAGCCGCAGCTCCCGGCCGTCGGGCAGCTCCACGACCGCCGACGCGCCCGCGATGGGCACCCGGCCCAGGGCCTTGGCGAGCAGCCCGCCGACCGTCTCCACGTCCTCGTCGTCGTACTCCTCCAGGCCGTACAACTCGCCCAGGTCCGTGATGTCCAGGCGCGCGGTGACGCGGTAGCGGTCGTCGCCGAGCGGCTCCACCGGTGGCAGCTCACGGTCGTACTCGTCCGTGATCTCGCCGACGATCTCCTCGAGGATGTCCTCGATCGTGACGATGCCGGCCGTGCCGCCGTACTCGTCGATGACGACGGCGACGTGGTTGCGTTCCTTCTGCATCTCGCGGAGCAGGTCGTCGGCGTTCTTCGTGTCCGGCACGAAGACGGCCGGACGCATCGCCGTCGACACCAGCTCGCTCTCGGCGTCCCGGTTGATGTGCGTCCTGCGGACCAGGTCCTTCAGATAGACGATCCCGACGATGTCGTCCTCGCTCTCGCCGGTGACCGGAATCCGCGAGAAGCCGGAGCGCAGCGCCAGCGTGAGGGCCTGGCGGATGGTCTTGTACCGCTCGATCACCACCAGGTCGGTGCGCGGCACCATGACCTCGCGCACGAGGGTGTCGCCCAGTTCGAAGACCGAGTGCACCATGCGCCGCTCGTCGTCCTCGATCAGCGACTCCTGCTCGGCCAGGTCGACCATGGCGCGCAGCTCCGCCTCGGAGGCGAACGGGCCGCGCCGGAACCCCTTGCCGGGGGTCAGCGCGTTGCCGATGAGGATCAGCAGCGACGGGATCGGGCCCAGCACCCGCGCGAGCGGCACCAGCACGTACGCCGCCACGGTCGCCGTGTTCAGCGGGTGCTGGCGGCCGATGGTGCGCGGGGAGACCCCGACGGCCACGTACGAGACGAGCACCATGACCGCGATGGCGACGACCAGCGCCTGGGCCGTCCCGGAGAACGACTCCAGGCACGCGTAGGTGACCAGCGCGGCAGCCGCCATCTCGCAGGTCACGCGCACCAGCAGCGCCAGGTTGAGGTAGCGGGTCGGGTCGGCGGCGATCCGGGCCAGCTTGGCGCTGCCGCGGCGGCCCGCCTTCACGGCCTCCTCGGCACGGAAGCTGGACACCCGTGCCAGGCCCGCCTCCGCGCAGGCGGCGAGCCAGGCGACGACGACCAGCGCGATCGCGCCGACGACGATCTGAGGGCTCATGGGCGGGTTACGAGACGGTGGGCGCCGGGGACGGGCCGTGCAGGCCCTGCTCGGCGCGCCAGCCGTCCACGATCGCCGCCTGGAGACCGAACATCTCGGCCTTCTCGTCCGGCTCCTCGTGGTCGTAGCCGAGCAGGTGCAGCACGCCGTGGACGGTGAGCAACTGGAGCTCCTCGTCCATGGAGTGCTGCGTCGGGGCCTCGGTGCCCTGCTTCGCGGCGACCTCGGGGCAGAGCACGATGTCGCCGAGGAGGCCCTGCGGGGGCTCGTCGTCGTCCTTCGACGGCGGCCGCAGCTCGTCCATCGGGAAGGACATGACGTCCGTGGGGCCCGGCAGGTCCATCCACTGGACGTGCAGCTGCTCCATGGCGTCGGCGTCCACGACGATCACCGAGAGCTCGGAGAGCGGGTGGATGCGCATGCGGGTGAGTGCGTAGCGGGCGATGTCGAGGATCGCCCGCTCGTCGACCTCGGTTCCCGACTCGTTGTTGACGTCGATCGACATGCTGGTGCTGGTCTACTTCCCCTTGTGCCCGTGTCCGTGTGCGTGCCCGGACCTGCCGTGGCCGCCGGTCCTGTCGGGCCCGCCGTTCTCGGTGCCGTTCTTGCTGTCGTACTTCTCGTACGCGTCGACGATACGGCCCACGAGCTTGTGCCGGACGACGTCGTGCGACGACAGCCGGGAGAAGTGGACGTCCTCGACCCCCTCCAGGATCTCCTGCACCTGCCGCAGCCCGGACTTCTGGCCGTTGGGCAGGTCCACCTGGGTCACGTCGCCCGTGATGACGATCTTCGAGTCGAAGCCGAGCCGGGTGAGGAACATCTTCATCTGCTCGGGGCTGGTGTTCTGGGCCTCGTCCAGGATGATGAAGGCGTCGTTGAGGGTGTTGTGCGTCAGCAGATGGTCCTGCGTGACGTACAGGGAGTCCTCGGCCGCCACCTGGATGCAGACGCACTCCTCCCGGCCCGCCGGCTCGATGCTGTCGATGAACCGCATTGGACGTCCGCCGCCACCGGCCGCCTGGTACCGGTCCCGCTTGCGGGCGAGGCGGAAGGGCTCGATGCCTTCGGGGAGACGGATGTCGATGACGTGGGCGTCGCGACGGTGGGCGACGTCCCGCCCCTCCGCGCGGCCCGGACCGCGCCCCTCGGCGGCCCTGCGACGGCTGTGGGCGACGCCGCCCAGTGACTGCACCAGAGCGATCACATCGTCACGGAGCAGGATGGATGTCGTCGTGTACTGGACGCGACAGGTGCGGTTCTTCTGGACGACGGGGCCGCCGTCGGAGTCGAGCAGCCCCTGCAGGACCGCCAGCCGTACCTCGGCCGAGTTGAAGAGGTAGTCGTCGGGGACGAACTTGCTGTACGAGCGCGTCCGCAGCAGGTCCAGCCGGCGCAGAACGCCGGTGACCGGGTTCTCCAGGGTGACCACGTCGCCGGCGGCCTTGTCCCGGTTGAGGACGTAGTCGGGCCCGCCGCGATGCCGTACCGAGACTCCGGGAAGGGCTGATTGCAGGGCCGACGCCAGTTCCGGGTCCGCGGTGGCGAAAGAGGGGGTGGTGGAGCCGGTCAGGCATCCGTCGCCCAGCAGGAGCCCCAGCGCATAGGGGGCCATCGGTACTTCACGCTCGGGGAAGCACACCGGTGCCGTGAGCATCGGCAGCTCGTATCGGCGCGCGTGCGCGGCACGCACGTTGCCGATCATCTCCTGGGTCTCCAGGACCCGCCACGGCTTGTCGCGGCGCTTGTCGTCGCGCGTCCTGACCGTCCACAGGTGCTCGCCGCAGCACAGGGTCCAGGAGCCGTCCTGGGCGGTGACACGGTAGATGTCCTTCTCGCCCTGCGGATAGACGCCCAGGACCGGGGTCGGCTCGCCGTTGGAGCCGATGACGAGGTCACCGACCTGAAGATCGCCGATCGGGCGCCAGCCGTCCGGCGTCAGCACGTTCGTGAAGCGCGGTTGTGCGCGGCCGCGCATGTAGGCGAGCGGCGCGACCTCGATCGTGCCCGCCGCCATCAGACGCGGGATGGAGTCCGGGTCGATCATGTCGTGCAGCGCGTCGTACAGCGGGCGCAGATATGGGTCGATCTTCTCGTAGAGCGTGCCGGGCAGGAAGCCCAGGCGCTCGCCGGCCTCGACCGCGGGGCGGGTCAGGATGATGCGGTTGACCTGCTTGGACTGCAGGGCCTGCACCGCCTTGGCCATGGCCAGGTAGGTCTTGCCGGTGCCGGCGGGGCCGATACCGAAGACGACCGTGTGCTTGTCGATCGCGTCGACGTACCGCTTCTGGTTGAGCGTCTTGGGGCGGATCGTGCGGCCGCGGGAGGACAGGATGTTCTGCGTCAGGACCTCGGCGGGGGTCTCGTGACCGTCGCTCTCGCCGTTCTCGCTCGCCTTGAGCATGGCGATGGAGCGCTCCACCGCGTCCTCCGTCAGCGGTTGCGCGGTGCGGAGCACCAGCATCATCTCGTCGAACACGCGCTGGATCAGGGCGACGTCGGCAGGATCTCCGACCGCGCTGATCTCGTTGCCCCGGACATGGATGTCGGCCCCCGGGAAGGCCTTCTCGATCACGCGCAGGAGAGAGTCGCCTGACCCCAGGACGGTCACCATGGGGTGCTGGGCGGGGACGGTGAACTGTGCTCTGGCCTGCCCCTGCGCGGGGGTCTTGGCTGCGGGTGTCTGAGTCATGGGCCGGCGCTGAGGCCTGCGGTTCCTCCTCGTCACGGCCGCACACGTCAGGGCGGCCTCGCGCTTCCCAGGGTACGACGGGGGAGGGACAACGCCGTAGGGCTTTTCGGCGACCGGAGCGACCCAGGTGACCCGGAGGGGACTGGCGCCCTAGCGGGCCTGGAGCGGCGTCAGCCCGGCACGGGCGACGCGCCGGCCGCCGGCCCCGCCTCCCGCTGGGTCCGCAGCAGGTCCCGGAACCAGCGGTAGGACGCCTTCGGGGTGCGCTCCAGGGTCTCGTGGTCGACGTGCACCAGGCCGAACCGGCGGGCGTAGCCCTCCGCCCACTCCCAGTTGTCCAGCAGCGACCACACGAAGTAGCCGCGCACGTCGACGCCCGCCTCCAGGGCCCGGTGCAGGGCGCGGAGGTGTCCGTCCAGGTAGGCGATGCGGTCCTGGTCGTCGAGGCCCTCGTAGGAGCACCCGTTCTCGGTGATGACGACGGGCGGGAGCCGGTCGCCGTAGTGGTCGTGCAGGCCGGTCAGCAGCTCGGTCAGCCCCTCCGGGACCACGGGCCAGCCGAAGTCCGTGACCGGGTGGCCCTCGATCTCCCTTACCGAAAAGGGCAGTTCGGCGGGCAGGGTGAGACCGCCGAACTCGATCTCCTCGCCCTGAGGGGCGCCCACCCGGGTCGGGGCGTAGTAGTTGACGCCGTACCAGTCAAGGGGCTCGGCAATGATCTCCAGGTCCGAGGCCAGTGCCCCGGGGGTGCCCGGCATCAGCTCGCCCAGTCCCTCGGGGTAGCGGCCGAGCAGCAGCGGATCGGCGAACAGGCGGTGCAGCAGCAGGTCGTAGAGGCCGGCCGCCTCGACGTCCGCCTGTTCCCCGGAGGCCGGCCGGACGGGACTGTGCGAGTTGGCGATGCCGATGTCCGCGGCCCCGGCGGCGCGCAGCGCCCGGACGGCCAGGCCGTGGGCGAGCAGTTGGTGGTGGGCGGCCGGGAGCGCGTCGAACAGCAGCCGCCTGCCCGGCGCGTGCACGCCGAGGGCATGGCCGAGCAGGGTGTGCTCGGCGGGCTCGTTGAGCGTGATCCACTTTGTCACGCGGTCGCCCAGGCGCTCGGCGACCACCGCCACATGGTCGGCGAACCGCGCGGCCGTGTCCCGCTCCAGCCAGTCGAGGCGGGCCGGCAGGTCCCAGTGGAAGAGTGTGGGGACCGGGCGGACGCCGGCCGCGCACAGGTCGTCGACCAGGCGGTCGTAGAAGTCGAGGCCGCCGGGGGAGTCCACCCGGGGCCAGGAGACGGAGAAGCGGTACGCGCCGACGCCGAGGCCGGCCAGCAGCGCCACGTCCTCGCGGTGGCGGTGGTAGTGGTCGCAGGCCACCGCCGCCGTCGAGCCGTCCTTGATCCGTCCCGGCCCGGCCGAGAACGTGTCCCACACGGACGGCTCGCGCCGGTCGGCCGCCCCCTCGATCTGGTGGGCCGAGGTGGACACGCCCCACAGGAAGCCGGCCGGGAACCGGGGCATCGGTTTCGTCGCCATGGGCGGATCATCCTTACCGTCGGTAACGGAAGTCAACGCCCCGGCGGGGAAAAGGGCCTCACGCGCCCTCCTTCAGTACGCGGGAGATGAGTTCGCGCTGCTCCCCGGTCAGCCGGGGATCGGCCGCGTACACCGTCCGGCCGTCCACGGTGATCTCGTAGCTGAAGCCGTCGGGCACCCCGGCCGGCGGCGCGGCCTCGCCGCCCGCCAGCGCCCGCTCGGCCAGGTCCCGCCACTGCGGGGCGTCGGGCCGCCCCGAGACGTCCACCTCGGCGCGGCGCTCGATGCCCGCGAACCCTCCTGTGCGCCTCACTCGAATCAGCATGGTCCGTGTCTAGTACGGAACTACAGCGTCCGCACCCCCACCTGCTCCCAGGCCTTGCGCACGGCCTCGAGTTCGCCGCCGTCGGAGCCGTACCGTTCCCGCGCGGCCCGCACGGTGAGCGTGGCGAAGTCAGTGAACTGCGCGTCCTCGTGCAGCTCGCCGCCGGTCAGCACGTCGTACCAGAGCTGCCCCGCCTTCTCCCAGGAGTGGCCGCCGAGCGCCGTGGCGACCAGGTAGAAGGCGTGGTTGGGGATGCCGGAGTTGATGTGGACGCCGCCGTTGTCGCTGCCGGTGTGGACGTAGTGGTCCATGGCGGCCGGCTGCGGGTCCTTGCCGAGCACGTCGTCGTCGTACGCCGTGCCCGGTGCCTTCATGGAGCGCAGCGCGGTGCCGCTGACACCCGGGGCCAGCAGTCCGGCGCCGATCAGCCAGTCGGCCTCGGTGGCGGTCTGGCCGAGCGTGTACTGCTTGATCAGCGAGCCGAAGACGTCGGAGACCGACTCGTTGAGCGCGCCCGACTGCCCGAAGTAGGCCAGGTTCGCGGTGTGCTGGGTGACCCCGTGGGTCAGCTCGTGGCCGATGACGTCCACCGGGATGGTGAAGTCCAGGAAGATCTCGCCGTCACCGTCGCCGAACACCATCTGCTCGCCGTTCCAGAAGGCGTTGTTGTACTTCTTGTCGTAGTGCACGGTCGCGTCCAGCGGCAGTCCGCTGCCGTCGATCGAGTCGCGCCGGTAGGCCGTGAGGTACAGCTCGAAGGTGGCGCCGAGGCCGGCGTAGGCGCGGTTGACCGTGGCGTCCCCGCCGGGGTCCTGGCCCTCGGCGCGCACCTTTCTGCCGGGCAGTCCGGTGCCGTGCCGGGCGTCGTAGACGGTGCGGTGCGGATGCCCGTCCCGCTTGCCTGTGGGCGCGGCGACGGCGGGCGCGCCGATGACGGTGGTCAGCCGCCGCCGGGTGCGCTCGAAGGCGTCGCGTTCCAGGGTCCGGCGGGCGGGTCCGGAGAGCGCGGGGTCCTCGTTGCGGGCCAGGCGGTCGAGGACGTGCGGCGGCACGATGGTGCAGAAGACGGGCTCGGAGCCCCTGGTGGTCGTCATATCCGGAACCATTGCACTGCGTGGTCACCATGTCACTACCCGCAACCGTGATTGGTGAAATATCGGGGCAAGGGTCCCCCCGTCCGTCACGGAGTGATAGGTGGAGGGACGTCGGCGCCGCGTGACATCGCGCACTTTTTGCCCTGATTGTCCCTTCGGTTTCGCATACTGGGACGGGCCCGCGCATCCGGCGCGGCTCGGCTAGGCTGCGGACCATCATGCGTTTCGGGCTGCTTCTCCTTAGCTGCCGCGGCGAGGGCCTGTAGTCGAGGCCGACCCCCTCCCCGCGGAGTTCGGCGTTGCGCCGTCGGCCGTTCTCCGGCACCCGCGGACCCGCGGATCTCACGAGGAGCCCACGCCACCATGGTCAACCGTCAGCAGCCCAGTTCCATGCCGATCCACAAGTACGGCCGTTACGAGCAGGTCGACATCCCCGACCGCACCTGGCCCGGCCGCCGGATCACCGCCGCCCCCCGCTGGCTCTCGACCGACCTGCGCGACGGCAACCAGGCCCTGATCGACCCGATGTCGCCCGAGCGCAAGCGCCGGATGTTCGACCAACTGGTCGCGCTGGGCTACAAGGAGATCGAGGTCGGCTTCCCGGCCTCCGGCCAGACCGACTTCGACTTCGTGCGCTCGATCATCGAGGAGGAGGGCGCGATCCCCGAGGACGTCACGATCTCCGTACTGACCCAGGCCCGCGAGGACCTGATCGAGCGGACCGTGGAGTCCCTGAAGGGCGCCCGGCGGGCCACCGTCCACCTCTACAACGCCACCGCCCCGGTCTTCCGCCGGGTCGTCTTCCGCGGCTCCAGGGACGACATCAAGCAGATCGCCGTCGACGGCACCCGCCTGGTGATGGAGTACGCCGAGAAACTGCTGGGCCCCGAGACGGAGTTCGGCTACCAGTACAGCCCCGAGATCTTCACCGACACCGAGCTGGACTTCGCCCTGGAGGTCTGCGAGGCGGTCATGGACGTGTACCAGCCGGGCCCGGGCCGCGAGATCATCCTCAACCTGCCCGCCACGGTGGAGCGTTCGACGCCGTCGACACACGCGGACCGCTTCGAGTGGATGCACCGCAACCTGTCCCGCCGCGAGTACGTGTGCCTGTCCGTCCACCCGCACAACGACCGCGGCACGGCCGTCGCCGCCGCCGAGCTGGCGCTGATGGCCGGCGCCGACCGCGTCGAGGGCTGCCTGTTCGGCCAGGGTGAGCGCACCGGCAACGTCGACCTGGTCACCCTGGGCATGAACCTGTTCTCGCAGGGCGTCGACCCGCAGATCGACTTCTCCGACATCGACGAGATCCGCCGTACGTGGGAGTACTGCAACCAGATGGAGGTCCACCCGCGCCACCCGTACGTGGGCGACCTGGTCTACACGTCCTTCTCCGGCTCCCACCAGGACGCCATCAAGAAGGGCTTCGACGCCATGGAGGCCGACGCGAAGGCCAGGGGCGTCATGGTCGACGACATCGAGTGGGCGGTGCCGTACCTGCCCATCGACCCCAAGGACGTCGGCCGCTCCTACGAGGCCGTCATCCGCGTCAACTCGCAGTCCGGCAAGGGCGGTGTCGCCTACGTCCTGAAGAACGACCACAAGCTGGACCTGCCGCGCCGGATGCAGATCGAGTTCTCGAAGATCATCCAGGCCAAGACGGACGCCGAGGGCGGCGAGGTCACGCCGAAGGACATCTGGGCGGCCTTCCAGGACGAGTACCTGCCGAACCCGGACAACGCCTGGGGCCGCATCCAGGTCAGGACCGGCCAGTCGACGACGGACACCGACGGGGTCGACACCCTCACCGTCGAGGCCACCGTCGACGGCGAGGACACCGTCCTCACCGGCTCAGGCAACGGTCCGATCTCGGCCTTCTTCGACGCCCTGCAGTCCATCGGCGTCGACGTGCGCCTGCTCGACTACCAGGAGCACACGATGAGCGAGGGCGCCTCCGCCCAGGCCGCCTCGTACATCGAATGCGCGATTGACGACAAGGTCCTGTGGGGAATCGGCATCGACGCGAACACGACACGTGCGTCGCTGAAGGCCGTCGTCTCGGCCGTCAACCGCGCGGCGCGCTGACCGCTCTGACCGGTGCTTTCGGGGCCCCGGACGCCTGCTGAGGCGGCCGGGGCCCCGTCGTGTGCCCGGTGCGTATCGGCCAGTCGGCGACCCAGGTCACGGAAAGGTCTCGTCCGGGGTGCTGACGGCACCTCCGCAATGTGGCTAACATCACGCCAGCACGGCGATGTTGCCGTGCCGTTACGGAGGTGGGACGTGCTGCCAGTACGGGGACGAAACGGCCGTGTCACCACGCTCGCCAGACTGCTGGGCACCCGCACCGCGTGGACGCCGGTCGGCGACGGCGAGTTCTTCTGCCCCGGCTGCGGCGGGGACCGCAACTACCAGCGGCTGACCGGGCGTCGGCGCTTCACCGTCCTCGGCGTCCCGCTGCTGCCGCGCGGCACCGCGGGTCCGGTGGTCGAGTGCGCCGCCTGCGGAGGGCGCTTCGGCACGGACGTCCTGGACCACCCGACGACCAACCGCTTCTCCGCGATGCTCCGCGACGCCGTGCACACCGTCGCCCTTGCCGTGCTGTCCGCGGGCGGGACGGGCTCCCGCACGGCCCTGGAGACCGCCGCGGCCACGGTTCGCGCGGCCGGCCTGGCCGACTGCACCGAGGAGCAGCTGGCCGCCCTGGTGGAGGCGCTGGCCGCGGACACCGGGCGCGCCTACGAGGACCGGCCGTGCGGCGCGGGCCTGGCCATAGAGCTGCACGAGGCGCTGGACCCGCTCGCCCCGCACCTGGCCCCCGCGGGCCGGGAGTCGATCCTCCTCCAGGCCGCCCGCATCGCCCTGGCCGACGGCCCCTACACCCCCGCCGAGCACGACACCCTCGGTACCGTCGGCGCCGCCCTGACCATCTGCACCAGCGACGTGACCCGCCTCCTGACGGAGGCCCGCACCCCGTCGTGAGACGACCCCCGCCGGACACGGTCACCGCACCGCCCGGGACGGGCCGGAAGGGAGACACGGCACCGTGAACGAGCAGCCCTGGGACGAGCGGACCCCGGGCGTCCTGCGGCTGCCGTCCGGACGGCTGGTGCGAGGCAGGGGCCTGCGCCACCCCCTCGACCCCTCGGCGCCGACCCCGACGTACGGCGTCTACCTCCTCGGCGCACCGCCGCCCGCGACCCCCTGGGCGTCCCACTGGCTGCGCTGGCCCGACTTCCGCCTCCCGGCGGACCGGGAAGCGGCCCGCGCGGTGCTCACCGACGCCTGGACGCGCGCCGCCACCGAACGCGTCGAACTCGCCTGCGGCGGCGGCCGGGGCCGCACCGGCACGGCCCTGGCCTGCCTGGCGGTACTGGACGGCGTCCCGGCCCACGAGGCCGTCGCCCACGTCAGAACCCACTACGACCGGCACGCGGTGGAGACACCGTGGCAGCGGCGGTACGTACGGAACTTCCCGCCGCGGCGGTGAGGCAGGGCGTCCACGGCCTCCGTGCCTACCCCAGCGCCTCCGCGACCACCGCGGCCGCCCGGGCCACCAGAGCGTCGTCGTACGGGGCGTCCTGGGCCGGTTTCGTCGACAGCACGGCCAGGACCACGGGGGAGCAGGACCCGGTCCACGCGACGCCCACGTCGTTTGCGGTGCCGTGGGCGCCGGTGCCCGTCTTGTCCGCGACCGTCCAGGACGGTGGCAGGCCCGCGCGGAAGCGGTTGGTGCTGGTGGTGTTGTTCAGCAGCCAGTGCGTCAGCGTCCGGCGGTCACGACGGTTCAGCGCGTCCCCGAGGACGAGACGGGCGTAGGTGCGGCCGATCGCGCCCGGGCTCGTGGTGTCCGTGAGCCGCCCCGGCTCGGCGGTGTTCAGGTCCGGCTCCCAGCGGTCCAGGCGGGTCACCGGGTCGCCGAGCGTGCGGGCGAAACGCGTGACGGCCGTGGGGCCGCCGAGCTCCCGCAGAAGCAGGTTGCCCGCGGTGTTGTCGCTGAAGCGGATGGCGGCGTCGGCGAGTTCGGCGACGGTCATGCCCGTGGCCAGGTGCGCACGGGTCCGGTCGGAGCCCTCCGGCACCAGGTCGGCCTCGGTGTAGTGGACGCGCCGTGAGAGGACCTCGCCGTGGCGGTCCAGGTCCCGCAGGACCGCGGCCGCCGCCAGGGTCTTGAACACCGAGCACATCGGGAAGCGCTCCTCGGCCCGGTACCGGACGCTCCGGCCGGTGTCGGGGCGGTGGGCGAACACGCCCAGCCGGGCGCCGTGCTCCTGCTCCAGGGCGCGCAGACGCGCGGTGGTGCCGCCGTCCGGCAGGGCGTGCGCGGGCGCGGCCGTGGCGGCCGCCGTCGCCGCGGCGACGGCGGAGGCGGCGGCGGTGGTCAGCAAGGCACGTCGTGTCGGGTGGAACTCTCCCGGGGTTCGGATGGTGTTCTCCTCCGGTCGGCGCGGACGGACGGTCGGTGCGGGCAGAACGATCTCCACACTGACCGACGCCGCGGGGGAAACCGCGGTTGCGCCGCGCCGGGAGCCCGGACCGGGGAGCGGGCGCGGCCACGACCGCGTTCGCCGTGAGCGAGAATGGACCCCATGAGTCTGTTCCGCGACGACGGTGTCGTGCTGCGCACCCAGAAGCTGGGTGAGGCGGACCGCATCATCACGCTGCTCACCCGCGGACACGGGCGGGTCCGCGCCGTGGCGCGGGGGGTACGGCGGACGAAGTCGAAGTTCGGGGCCAGGCTGGAGCCGTTCTCGCACGTGGACGTGCAGTTCTTCGCCCGAGGCAGCGAACTGGTGGGCCGGGGGCTGCCGCTGTGCACGCAGAGCGAGACCATCGCCGCCTACGGCGGCGGGATCGTGACCGACTACGCCCGCTACACCGCCGGGACGGCCATGCTGGAGACCGCCGAGCGGTTCACCGACCACGAGGGCGAGCCGTCCGTCCAGCAGTACCTGCTGCTGGTGGGTGCCCTGCGCACCCTCGCCCGCGGCGAGCACGCCCCGCACCTCGTGCTGGACGCCTTCCTGCTGCGCTCGCTGGCCGTCAACGGCTACGCGCCCAGCTTCGGCGACTGCGCCCGGTGCGGGATGCCCGGTCCGAACCGGTTCTTCTCGGTGGCCTCCGGCGGCTCGGTCTGCGCCGACTGCCGGGTGCCCGGCAGCGTCGTACCCTCGCCCCGGACGCTCGCGCTGCTCGGCGCGCTGCTCACGGGGGACTGGGCGACCGCGGACGCGTGCGAGCCGCGGTACGTCAGGGAGGGCAGCGGGCTGGTCTCCGCCTACCTGCACTGGCATCTGGAGCGCGGGCTGCGCTCACTTCGGTACGTGGAAAAGTAGTCCGAGACAAGGGAGACGAGAAGCACATGGCCGTACGCGGGATCCTGGGGCGCCGGCGCCCGGAGTACAGGGCGCCCGAGCCGCATCCGTCCGGCGCCCGCGCGCCGAAGCTCCCCGGCGAGCTGGTCCCCGAGCATGTCGCGATCGTCATGGACGGGAACGGACGCTGGGCCAAGGAGCGCGGGCTGCCCCGCACCGAGGGCCACAAGGTCGGCGCCGAGCGGGTGCTGGACGTGTTGCAGGGCGGGATCGAGATCGGCGTCGGGAGCATCTCCCTCTACGCCTTCTCCACCGAGAACTGGAAGCGCTCGCCCGAAGAGGTGCGCTTCCTCATGAACTTCAACCGCGACTTCATCCGCAAGAGCCGCGACCAGCTCGACGAACTCGGCATCCGGGTCCGCTGGGTGGGCCGTATGCCCAAGCTGTGGAAGTCGGTCGCCCAGGAGCTCCAGATCGCCCAGGAGCAGACCAAGGACAACGACCGGCTCACGCTGTACTTCTGCATGAACTACGGCGGCCGGGCCGAACTCGCGGACGCGGCCAAGGCGCTCGCGGAGGACGTCAGGGCGGGCCGGCTCGACCCGGCCAAGGTCACCGAGAAGACCATCCAGAAGTACCTGTACTATCCGGACATGCCGGACGTCGACCTGTTCCTGCGCCCGAGCGGCGAGCAGCGCACGTCCAACTACCTGCTCTGGCAGAGCGCGTACGCGGAGATGGTCTTCCAGGACGTGCTGTGGCCCGACTTCGACCGCCGCGACCTGTGGCGGGCCTGCATCGAGTTCGCCTCCCGCGACCGCCGCTTCGGCGGCGCCATCCCGAACGAGGCCCTCCTCGCCATGCAGGGCGAGGGCGAGTAGATCAGCCTGTCTGGGGGTGCCCCCTGCTCGTAGAGCTCGGGGGAGCCTGAGGGCGAGGCCGTAAGGCCGAAAGCGGGGGTCTGGGGGCAGCGGCCCTCAGGACCGGTCACCCCAGACCACCCGCACACACGGGCTCACCCCGCGGAGCAGTCCGCGCAGGTGCCGAAGATCTCGACCGTGTGGGCGACGTTGACGTAGCCGTGCTCCGCGGCGATCGTCTCCGCCCACTTCTCCACCATCGGCCCCTCCACCTCGACCGCCTTGCCGCAGACGCGGCAGACGAGATGGTGGTGGTGCTCGCCGGTGGAGCAGCGGCGGTAGACCGACTCGCCGTCGGAGGTGCGCAGGACGTCGACCTCGCCCGCGTCGGCGAGGGACTGAAGGGTGCGGTAGACCGTCGTCAGGCCCACCGAGTCGCCCCTGTGCTTGAGCATGTCGTGGAGTTCCTGCGCGCTGCGGAACTCGTCGACCTCGTCGAGGGCCGCCGCGACAGCGGCACGCTGCCGGGTGGCGCGGCCCTTCACGGGCGGTCCAGCGGTGGTCACCGGTCGGCCTCCTCACGTCTCGCCTGCGGGCCATTGTGCCAGCCCGGACAGTGCGCGGTCAGGCACCGGCCCCGTCGCCGGCGGCCCGGGTGGCCGGAATCGCGCACTCCGCCGGGTCCCCGGCGGGCCGCGCCGCGGCGAGGGCCCGCGCGCGTCGCCGGGCCAGCGGCGTGGCCAGCGCGGTGAGCGCGATGAACACCGCGATGGTGAGCAGCACGATCGTCGCGCCGGGCGGCACGTCCTGGTAGTACGACGTGACCGTGCCGCCGATCGTCACGCTCACCCCGATGGCGACGGCGATCGCGAAGGTCGCGGCGAAGCTGCGGCTGAGCTGCTGGGCGGCGGCCACCGGGACCACCATCAGCGCGCTGACCAGAAGCAGCCCGACCACGCGCATCGCGACCGTCACGGTCACCGCCGCCGTGACCGCCGTGAGCAGGTTCAGGGCGCGCACCGGCAGCCCGGTCACCCGGGCGAACTCCTCGTCCTGGCTGACCGCGAACAACTGGCGGCGCAGGCCCAGGGTGACCAGTACGACGAAGGCGGCCAGCAGGCAGATCGCGGTGACGTCGGACTGCGAGACCGTGGAGAGCGAGCCGAACAGGTACGACATGAGGTTCGCGTTGGAGCCGCCGGGGGCGAGGTTGATGAACATGACGCCGCCCGCCATGCCGCCGTAGAAGAGCATCGCGAGGGCGATGTCGCCGCGGGTGCGGCCGTACCAGCGGATCAGTTCCATGAGGACCGCGCCCAGGACGGAGACGGCCGTGGCCATCCACACCGGGGAGGTGGACAGCAGGAAGCCCAGGCCGACGCCGGTCATGGCCACATGCCCGATGCCGTCGCCCATGAGGGCCTGGCGGCGCTGGACGAGGTAGATGCCGACGGCGGGCGCGGTGATGCCGACCAGGACGGCGGCGAGCAGGGCCCGCTGCATGAAGGCGTAGTTCAACAGGTCCATCAGCTCAGCAGTCCCGTGCGGATCGGATCGGCGCCCGAGGCGTCGTGGGGGTGTACGTGGTCGTGGCCGGGCAGGGCGTGCTGGCCGACCGCCTTCGGGGGCGGCCCGTCGTGCAGCACACAGCCGTCGCGCAGCACCACCGCCCGGTCGATCAGGGGCTCCAGGGGGCCCAGCTCGTGCAGGACGAGCAGCACCGTCACCCCGGCGGCCACCTGCTCGCGGAGCGTGCTCGCCAGCACCTCCTGGCTGGCCAGGTCGACGCCCGCCATCGGCTCGTCCATGATCAGCAGCTTGGGTTCGGCGGCGAGGGCGCGGGCGATCAGCACGCGCTGGTGCTGACCGCCGGAGAGGGCGTCCACCGAGTCCTTCGCGCGGTCCGCCATGCCGACCAGCTCCAGGGCCCGCCGTACGGCCGCGTGGTCGGCCTTGCGGAAGATCCCGAAGCGGGTGCGGGAGAGCCGGCCCGAGGAGACGACCTCGGTGACCGTCGCCGGGACGCCGCCCGCGGCGGTCGTGCGCTGCGGTACGTAGCCGACGCGCGCCCAGTCGCGGAAGCGGCGGTGCGGGGTGCCGAACAGCTCGATCTCACCGGCGCTCACCGGCACCTGGCCGATGACACTGCGCACGGCCGTCGACTTGCCGGAGCCGTTGGCGCCGAGCAGCGCGACGACCTCGCCGCGGCGCACGGCGAGGTCGATGCCCCGCAGGACGGGGCGCGAGCCCAGGTCGGCGCGGACTCCGCGCAGGGATATGACGGGTTCCGCGGTGTCGCTGCTGACGTCCATGACGCCCTCCGTCGTGCTCACTTGGCGCCCAGAGCCTGTCGCAGCGCCTTGAGGTTGGCTTCCATGACCTGGAAGTAGTCGGTGCCGCGGGACTTGTCGGTGATGCCCTCCAGCGGGTCGAGGACGTCCGTCCTCAGCTGCGCGTCCTTGGCGAGGGTCTTCGCCGTCTTGTCGCTGACCAGCGTCTCGTAGAAGACGGTCGTGACGCCGTCGGCCTTCGCCGTCTCCTGGAGGTCCTTCACCCGGGCCGCGCTGGGCTCGGACTCCGGGTCGAGGCCGTTGATGGCCTCCTGGGTCAGGCCGTAGCGCTCGGCGAGGTAGCCGAAGGCGGCGTGGGTGGTGATGAAGACCTTGTTCCTGGTGTCCTTCAGGCCGGTCTCGTACTTGGTGTTGAGCTCGCCGAGCTGTTCGACCAGGGCGGCGGTGTTCTTGCGGTAGTCGGCCGCGTGGTCCGGGTCGCCCTTCTCGAAGGCCTTGCCGACGCCCTCGGCGATCTGCGCGTAGCGCACCGGGTCGAGCCAGACGTGCGGGTCCTTGCCGCCGTGCTCCTCGTCGTGGTGGGCGTCGTGCTCGTCGGCGTGGCCGCCGACGTCGGTGCCGTGCTCCTCCAGCGTGGTCAGGGACGCGGCGTCGACCTTCGTCGCGATCCCGGACTGGGCGACGGCCTCGTCGACGTTGGGCTGGAGGCCCTTGAGGTAGAGCACCGCGTCGGACTTCTCGAGCTGCACGGTCTGCTGGGCGCTGATCTCCAGGTCGTGCGGTTCCTGGCCCGGCCGGGTGAGACTGGTGACGTGGACGTGGCTCCCGCCGATCCGCTCGGCGAGGAAGGCCATCGGGTAGAAGGACGCGACGACGTCGTACTTTCCGCTGCCGGTGCCGCTCGCGTCGGCGGAGGAACAGGCGGAGAGTCCTCCGAGGCCGAGCGCGGTGACCGTCAGGACCGTGGAGCCGGATATGAGGCGTCGTCGTACGTTCATGAGTGTCATTTTCAACTGAAATGGAAACGGTTGTCAACAAGCGTCGTGGCGGGCCCGAAAAGGGCCGTTACCCGGCACCGATTTGGTCGAGGGGGAGCCACCGCCGGTACCCTGAAGCATTCGCTCGTGAAGCGTCTCGCTTCGTCGCCCGTCGTCGTAATGAAGAGAGCACCGTGGCCGCCGACAAGATCGACACCATCGTCAGCCTGAGCAAGCGCCGTGGCTTTGTATTCCCCTGCAGTGAGATCTACGGCGGCCAGCGTGCCGCCTGGGACTACGGGCCCCTGGGTGTCGAGCTCAAGGAGAACCTCAAGCGCCAGTGGTGGCGCTACATGGTGACGTCCCGCGAGGACGTGGTCGGCATCGACTCGTCCGTGATCCTGGCGCCCGAGGTCTGGGTCGCCTCCGGTCACGTCGCCACCTTCACGGACCCGCTGACGGAGTGCACCTCCTGCCACAAGCGGTTCCGCGCCGACCACCTGGAAGAGGCCTACGAGGAGAAGAAGGGCCGCGCCCCGGAGAACGGCCTCGCGGACGTCAACTGCCCCAACTGCGGCAACAAGGGCCAGTTCACCGAGCCCAAGCAGTTCTCGGGCCTGCTCTCCACCCACCTCGGCCCCACCCAGGACTCCGGCTCCGTCGCCTACCTGCGCCCCGAGACCGCCCAGGGCATCTTCACCAACTTCGCCCAGGTGCAGACCACCTCGCGCCGCAAGCCGCCGTTCGGCATCGCCCAGATGGGCAAGTCGTTCCGCAACGAGATCACGCCGGGCAACTTCATCTTCCGCACCCGTGAGTTCGAGCAGATGGAGATGGAGTTCTTCGTCAAGCCGGGCGAGGACGAGACGTGGCAGGAATACTGGATGGAGCAGCGCTGGAACTGGTACACGGGCCTCGGCCTGCGTGAGGAGAACATGCGCTGGTACGAGCACCCGAAGGAGAAGCTCTCCCACTACTCCAAGCGCACCGCCGACATCGAGTACCGCTTCCAGTTCGGCGGCAGCGAGTGGGGCGAGCTGGAGGGTGTCGCCAACCGCACCGACTACGACCTCTCCTCCCACGCCAAGTCCTCCGGCCAGGACCTGTCGTACTTCGACCAGGAGGCCGGCGAGCGCTGGACGCCGTACGTCATCGAGCCGGCGGCCGGTGTCGGCCGGGCGATGCTCGCCTTCCTGCTCGACGCCTACGTCGAGGACGAGGCGCCCAACGCCAAGGGCAAGATGGAGAAGCGCACGGTGCTGCGTCTGGACCACCGTCTGGCCCCGGTGAAGGTCGCGGTGCTGCCCCTGTCGCGCAACCCGGAGCTGTCGCCCAAGGCCAAGGGCCTGGCCCAGGCCCTGCGGCAGAACTGGAACATCGAGTTCGACGACGCCGGCGCCATCGGCCGCCGCTACCGCCGCCAGGACGAGATCGGCACGCCGTACTGCGTCACCGTCGACTTCGACACCCTCGAGGACAACGCGGTGACCGTCCGCGAGCGCGACACCATGAAGCAGGAGCGCGTCTCCCTCGACCAGATCGAGGGCTACCTGGCCGGCCGCCTCGTCGGCTGCTGACCCGGTAACCCCCGGCAGTACCTCAGAGCGCCGGACGGCCGCCGAGATCTCTCTCGGCGGCCGTCCGGCGCTCGCCGTTCCTCAACGGCCTTGCAGGGCCTTCACGTTGTCGCCGAAGGTCCAGTTCTTCGACCCGTCCCAGTTGATCGACCAGGTCATCAGGCCCTTCAGACTCGTGCCGTAGTGGCGCCAGGCCTCGGAGACCAGCGAGGGTGCCATGTGACCGCCGCCCGCGCCGGGCTGGGCGGGCAGGCCCGGGACCTGCTTGTCATAGGGGACCTTGACCGTCGTGCCCTGGATCACCAGGCCCTTGGCGAGGCAGTCGGTCTGGGCGGTGAAGCCGGCCACGGTGCCCGCCTGGTAGGAGTCGCCGGAGCAGCCGTACATGCTGCCGTTGTAGTACTGCATGTTCAGCCACCACAGGCGGCCGTTGTCGGCGTACTTCTTGATGATCGGCAGGTACGCGCCCCAGATCGAGCCGTAGGCGACGCTGCCGCCGGTGACGTAGGCGGTCTCCGGGGCCATCGTCAGGCCGAAGTTCGACGGCATCTGCGCGAGCACTCCGTCGATGATCCGGACCAGGTTGGCCTGGGACGTGGAGAGCTGGTTGATGTTTCCGCTGCCCGTCAGGCCCGTCTCGATGTCGATGTCGATGCCGTCGAAGTTGTACTTCTTCAGGATGGGCACGATCGTCGCGACGAACCGGTCGGCCACGGTGGACGAGTTGAGGTCGACACCGGCCGTCGCGCCGCCGATGGACAGCAGGATCGTCTGCCCGGACGCCTTGGCCGCGCACATCTCCGCCGGCGTCGCCACCTTCACGCCCGTGTCCATGCCGTCCTGCCACAGGGCCGTTCCGTCGGAGCGGATGACCGGGAAGGCCGCGTTGATCACGTTGTAGCCGTGCGCGGGGATGCGCGAGTCGGTGATCGGCGTCCAGCCGAAGGGCGGATGGACGCCGTTGGCGGAGCCGTCCCAGTTCTCCCAGTAGCCCTGGAGCTCCTTGCCCGCGGGCCTGGACTTCACGGCGCAGGTGTCGGCGGTGGGGGCGGCCGAGGCGGTGGGGGCCAGGGCGACGGAGAGCTGGGTGAGGCAGGCGGCGGCGAGGGCGGCGGCGAGCAGACGCAGTCTGCGGCGGATCATACGGAGCCTCCCGGTGGGGGTGCGGTGAGGTGTCGTAGGCATGACAGTGCTCGTGGTCCAGACCTCTCGTCAATAGGTCTGGACCAAATTGCCAGGCCGGTGGCCGCGCGCCGCCCGAGGGGTTTGGCGTGACAGCTGACAGATATTGAAATCTGTCAGCTGTCATGCCAAGCTGATCGTGGGTACCCGTTCAATCCGCCCTCCGAGCACCTCAAGGAGCCCTCATGGACACCCGCCACCTCGGAACCACCGGCCCCCAGGTCTCCGCCCTCGGCCTCGGCTGTATGGGCATGTCCGCGCTGTACGGCGAGGCGGACCGGACCGAGTCCGTCGCCACCGTGCACGCCGCCCTCGAAGCGGGCGTGACCCTGCTCGACACCGGCGACTTCTACGCCATGGGCCACAACGAGATGCTGGTCGGCGAGGCCCTGCGCACCGCTCCCGCGGCCCGTCGCGAACAGGCCCTGCTCAGCGTGAAGTTCGGCGCCCTGCGCGACCCGGACGGCAACTGGTCCGGCTACGACGGCCGGCCCGCCGCCGTGAAGAACTTCGCCGCCTACTCCCTCCAGCGCCTCGGCGTCGACCACATCGACATCTACCGGATCGCCCGGGTCGACCCGGACGTGCCGATCGAGGAGACGGTCGGCGCCATCGCGGAACTCGTCGAGAAGGGACACGTCCGGCACATCGGCCTCAGCGAGGTCGGCGCCGACACGATCCGTCGGGCCGCCGCCACCGCGCCGATCTCGGACCTCCAGATCGAGTACTCGCTCGTCTCCCGCGGCATCGAGGACCGGATCCTGCCCACCACCCGCGAACTCGGCATCGCCGTCACGGCCTACGGGGTGCTCTCGCGCGGTCTGATCTCCGGGCACTTCGGCCGCGACCGCAAGCTCGCCGCGAACGACTTCCGGGCCCACTCGCCCCGCTTCCAGGGCGAGAACCTCCAGCACAACCTGGACCTCGTCGAGGCCCTGCGCAAGGTCGCCGAGGGCAAGGGCGTCACGGTCGCGCAGACCGCCATCGCCTGGGTGCTCTCGCGGGGCCCGCGGCACGGCACGGTCATCGTCCCGCTGATCGGCGCCCGCACCCGGGAGCGGCTGGCGGAGGCACTGGGCGCGACGGCCGTCACGCTGGACGAGGCCGACCTGGCGGCCATCGAGCAGGCCGTCCCGGCGGACGCCGTCGTGGGCGAGCGCTACCCCGAGGCGCAGATGGCCCACCTGGACAGCGAACGCTGACCCGGGCGACGGGTACGGTCTAGGGCATGCCACCCACCACCGAGACCCTGACCGCCGAGCGCATCCTGGAGGCCACCGAGGAGGTGCTGCGCCGCCACGGCCCGGCCAAGGCCACCGTGGTGGACGTGGCCCGCGCGCTCGGTGTCAGCCACGGCAGCGTCTACCGGCACTTCCGTACGAAGGCCGCGCTGCGCGAGGCGGTGACCAAGCGGTGGCTGGACCGCACGTCCGAGGCCCTCGCCGGCATCGCCGCCGACCAGCGGGACCCGGAGGACCGGCTGCGCGACTGGCTGCGGGAACTGTTCGCGGCCAAGCGCCGCAAGGCGGGCGACGACCCCGAGCTGTTCGCCACGTACTCGGTGCTCACCGGGGAGAACGGCGCGGCGGTCGGCGAGCACATCGACGACCTGACCGCCCAGCTCACCCGGATCGTCCGGGACGGCGTCACCGCCGGCGTCTTCACGGCCGCCGACCCGGCCGTCGCGGCCCGGGCCCTGTTCCATGCCACCGGCCGCTTCCACGACCCGGGTCATGCCCGGGAGTGGAAACGGCCGGCGATCGAGGAGGAGTTCGAGGCGGTGCTCGAACTGGTGCTGGGCGGACTACGAGCCCGTCAGCACCCTGTCACCTCCCGGGTCAGGTCACGTCCACGGTGACCGTCGCGGAGCGCGTGTTGCCGTGCACCACACGCAGTTGCTGCTTGCCCTTGGCCGCGAGCTTCGTGGACACCGTGTAGGTGTCGCCCTTCTTGACCACGGTGGTCGCGCGCAGCGTGGTCCACCTGCCGTTGCTCAGGTGCTGGACGGTCAGCCTGCTGCCGGCCGCCAGGTGCGCGGTGCGACCGGAGAGCGTGATGCTCTCCCCGGCCCTGACCGAGCGGTGGCTGGCCCTGACCGTGATCGACTCGGCCGCCCGGGTGGGCATGGCGGTGTGCGTCCGGGTGGGCATCGGGCTCGGACGGGGCGCTGCGAAGGCCCCGACGGAGCCGGCCGACACCAGCGCGGCGGACAGAGCGCCCACGGCGACTCCACGGACACAGCGGCTGCGCAGTGTGAGATGCATGGTGGTCTCCCGTTGATGGTTCCCCCCTGCGTCGCGCATGACCCGAAGGGCTCATCGCGCTCATCCAGATTTGCCGTGGATCGCCGGCGCGGCGACTCGGGAGGAGTAACGGGGAGCTGTGAGTGAGCGGTACTTTGATGAGAAGCCGCAGCTCAGCGGCCATGATCTCGCTTACCTCTTTCTTACCAAGCGCCCCGGCGGCGCCCCGCCCCGAACCGGCGGTCACCGACGGGAACCACTCGTAAGCGATCCGCGAGCGGCTCCGGACTCAGGCGCCGATGCCCGCGGCCTGCCGCACCTCGTGCTCCTGGAGCCGCTCGGCCGTGCGTTCGGCGGTCCCCCTGGCCCACCGGCCGCTGGTGACCGCGCCCAGCGCCAGCACCGCGGCACCGCACACCACCAGCACCCACCATCCGTACCGGGCCGCCGGAACGAACGCGTCCCGGTAGGACGAGGAGCCGACCCCGGCGGCCAGCAGCGCGCCGACCACCGCGACCCCGAGGGTCTGTCCGAGCTGGCGGCTGGTGGAGGCGACCGCGGCGGCGACCCCGGCCTGGGCGCGCGGCATCCCGGAGACGGCCGTGTTGGTGATCGGCGCGTTGACGAAGCCGAAGCCGACACCGAACAGGACGTACCCGATGACGAGCGTGAGGTCGGAGGTCTCCGCCTCGAACGCGGCGAACAGCACCGCGCTCACCGTCATGGCCGTTCCGGCGATCAGCAGGGGCAGTCGCGGCCCCCGGGTGCCGATCAGCCGCCCGGACAGCGGCGCGCACAGGAAGGTCGGCGCCGCCATCGGCAGCATCCACAGGCCGGCGTGCAGGGCGTCGAGGCCGCGCACGTTCTGGAGGTAGAGCGTGGACAGGAACAGGAAGCCGCCGAGCGCCGCGAACGCGCTGATCGCGACGACGGTGGCCCCGCTGAACGGCGCCGAACGGAAGAAGCGCAGGTCGATGAGGGGTTCGGCGCGGCGCGGCTCGTACCACAGGAGGCCGAGCAGGGCGGCGAGCGCGACGACGGCGAAGGGCAGGATCGTGGCGAGGCCGGAGACCGGGGCCTCGATGATCGCGTACGTCAGGGCGCCGAACAGGGCGATGACCAGGATCTGGCCGACCGGGTCGGCCCTGCGGGCCCTCGGCGCGCGGGACTCGGGAACGAAACGCGCGGTGAGCAGCAGGGCGGCCAGGGCCACCGGCAGGTTGATCCAGAAGATCGAGCGCCAGCCCACCGACTCCACCAGCAGGCCGCCGACGAGCGGGCCGGCGGCCATGGATATGCCGACCACCGCGCCCCAGGCCCCGATCGCGCGGGCGCGCTCGCGCGGGTCGGTGAAGGTGTTGGTGATGATCGACATGGCGACCGGGTTGAGCATCGAGCCGCCGACCGCCTGCAGCATGCGGAACACGACCAGCAGTTCCAGGTCGGGCGCGAGGGAGCACAGCAGCGAGCCGATGCCGAAGACGACCAGCCCCGCCATGAAGACGCGTCTGCGGCCGATCCGGTCGGCCGTGGAACCGGCGAGCATCAGCAGCGAGGCGAGCACCAGCGTGTACGCGTCGATCGTCCACTGGAGACCGGAGGTGCTCGCGTGCAGCTCGCGCTGCATCGAGGGCAGGGCGACGTTCAGGACGGTGTTGTCCAGGCTGACGATCAGCAGGCTCATGCAGCAGATCGCGAGGACAAGGTGCCGTCGTCGATGGCTGAGCTCGGGCATGCGTTCCATGGTACGGGATTTCAATAGTGCGGTTAACTAATGACTGCTACATGATCTGTGCCGATACGGGAGAGCCGATACGCGACAATGGGGGAATGCCCATGCCCGAGTCCCCCCTCCAGATCGGCCCGCACACCGTCCGGCCGCCCGTGGTGCTGGCCCCCATGGCCGGTATCACCAACGCGCCCTTCCGCACCCTGTGCCGGGAGTTCAGCCAGGGCAAGGGCCTGTACGTCAGCGAGATGATCACGACCCGGGCGCTGGTCGAGCGCAACGAGAAGACCATGCAGCTCATCAGGTTCGACGCGAGCGAGCGCCCGCGCTCGATCCAGCTGTACGGCGTGGACCCGGCCACGGTCGGCAAGGCCGTCCGCATGATCGCGGAGGAGGACCTCGCCGACCACATCGACCTCAACTTCGGCTGCCCGGTCCCCAAGGTGACCCGCAAGGGCGGCGGCTCGGCCCTCCCCTACAAGCGCAACCTGCTGCGCGGGATCCTGCGCGAGGCGGTCGGCGGGGCCGGTGACCTGCCGGTCACGATGAAGATGCGCAAGGGCATCGACGACGACCACATCACCTACCTCGACGCCGGAAGGATCGCGGTCGAGGAGGGCGTGACGGCGATCGCGCTGCACGGCCGCACGGCCGCCCAGCACTACGGCGGCACGGCGGACTGGGACGCCATCGCGCGCCTGAAGGAGCACGTGCCGGAGATCCCGGTGCTCGGCAACGGCGACATCTGGTCGGCCGAGGACGCGCTGCGGATGGTGCGGGAGACCGGCTGCGACGGTGTGGTCGTGGGCCGCGGCTGCCTGGGCAGGCCGTGGCTGTTCGCCGACCTGGTGGCGGCGTTCGAGGGGCGGGTCCAGGACCTGGCCCGCCCGTCCCTGCGCGAAGTCGCCGACGTCATGGTCCGGCACGCCACCCTGCTCGGCGAGTGGATCGGCGACGAGTCGCGCGGTGTGATCGACTTCCGCAAGCACGTCGCCTGGTACCTGAAGGGCTTCGCGGTCGGCTCCGAGATGCGCAAGCGGCTGGCGGTCACCTCCTCGCTGGAGGCACTGCGCGCCGGCCTCGACGAACTGGACCTCGACCAGCCCTGGCCGGCGGGCGCCGACGGGCCCCGTGGCCGCACCTCCGGCAACAACCGGGTGGTCCTGCCGGACGGCTGGCTGAAGGACCCCTACGACTGCGCGGGCGTCGGCGAGGACGCCGAACTGGACACCTCGGGCGGCTGAGCGGGAACGTTCGACCGTTGTGCCGACGGCGGGCCGGGCCGGGATCCGGCCCGGCCCGCCGTCGGTCCGGCGGTCAGCGCTTCGACGGGTGCGGTGTGGAGCCGTACGCCGTCAGGAAGTGATCGCGGAAGTCGCTCATCTTCCACACCGGGGCGTCGTGGTCGGGGCGCAGGCCCTCCGTCCAGCCCCAGTCGGCGATCTTGTCCAGGACCTTCGGGTCCCTGGCGACGATCGAGCAGGGCACGTCGCGGCTGGCGTGGTCGCCGCTGACCCGGGCGTTGGGCTGGTGGTCGCCGAGGACGACGAGCACGGTGTCGTCCTTGCCGTAGCGCTCCAGCCACTGGGTCAGGGCGGTCACGGAGTACTCGACCGACTTGCCGTACTCCTCGCTGGAGCGGGTGGAGCTGGTGAGGACGTCGGCCGGCCTGTTGCCGGCCGCCTCGATGGGCTTGAACACCGAGCCGTCGCCGAGCTGGTCCCAGCCGACCATCTTCGGTATGGGCGCCCAGGGCTGGTGGCTGGAGGTCAGGATGACGAACGAGGTCAGCGGCTTGTCGCGCTTCTTGCCGTGCTCCAGACGCTGGAAGGCCTCCAGCGCGTACTGGTCGGGCATCGTCGACCAGCTGAACTTGGGCCCCGCGTAGCCCATCCGGAAGGCGTTGTAGACCTTGTCCAGGCCGTACCACTTCGACTCGGGCCAGCCCTTCTGCACGCCCGGCATGATGCCGACCGTGTCCCAGGCGCCGGTCTTCTTGAAGGCCTCGGTCAGGGTGAGGTGGTCGCCGGAGGTCACCGTGCGGTAGCGGTTCTGGTTGTCGACCCACAGGCCCGACATGAACGTGGAGTGGCCGAGCCAGCTGCCGCCTCCGTACGTCGCCGACGTCAGCCAGCCGCTCCTGGCGTGGAAGCCCGCGTCGGCGAGGGCCCGCGTGCTGGTATCGAGGGTCTTGGTGACGCCCGGCGCGGGGATCGGGTCCTCGATCGCGCTGCGGCCGTAGCTCTCGATGAACGTGAAGATCATGTCCTTGCCGCGCAGGTCCGGCACGAGCTCGTCGGCCGGGGTCTGGCCGAACCGGTCGGCCTCCGCCGTCCTCGAGAAGTCCCGCTCGTCGCGGATCGTGGAGCGCAGTGCCTGCTCGTGGTACTTGACCATGACGACCGTGTGCTGGGAGGCCACCGGGATGCCGGAGATCTGTATGTCCAGGGCCATGCACGTCATCCACACCACGCTGGCCATCAGCAGCCCGCGCGTCGAGCGGGCCTTGTCGCGGCCCAGGTAGTCGCCGACGCGGACGACCGCGAGGACCATCACGGCGAGCACCGCCAGCACGAGGAGGACCACGCCGACGGCGGCGAGCAGCGCGACCGTCCCGCCGAGGGTGTCCGCCAGGTACGACTGCGCGTCGTCCAGCAGTTCCCAGTCGAGGACCACGTTGAAGCTGCGGCCCAGGTACTGGTTGAACTCGATGTCCATCACGTTCAGCAGGGTCAGCACGCCGAGCGCCAGCCCGCCGAGCACGGCCGCGGCCAGCCGCGGCCTGCGCGGCAGCACGAGCAGCACGGCGCCCAGGAGCAGAGCCTCCACGGGCAGCCGCGTGAACGCCGCGGCCTGGAACTGCGCCTCCTTGTTCGGCAGCAGAAGCGCGGCGACGACGAGGAGGAGCGCGAGCAGGGTCACCCCGTGGGACACCCGGCCCGCGGCCACGGGATGCGCCCCCTTCCAACGACGCCAGCCCCGGCGAAGCTGCCAGGGCCGGATCGCCGGGGTCTCGGCGGGCTTGGCGGTGGGTTGGGTGGCCGCGTCGGTTTCGGCGGCGGGTTCGGTGGCCTGGGCGGGTTTGGCGGCGGCCTCGTCGGTGTTGTCGGGCTCTGCGGCCTCGCCGGTGGCCTCGGCGCCCTCGGCGGTGGGCTCGGCGGTGGGCTCGTCAGTGTCGTCGGGCCTGGCAGCGGTGTCGGCGGGTTCGGCGGCCTGAGCGGTCTGGGCGGTCTCGGCGGGCTCGCCGGTCTGGTCGCCCTTGGCGGGCTCGGTGGAGTCCTCGGCAGGCTCGGCGGTGTCCTCGGTGTCCTCGTCGGTCTCGGCGGTGGATTCGGCGGCGGCCTCGCCGGAAGCTTCGGTGTCGGAGGCGGGGGCCCCGCCGTCGGCGGCTTTCGCCTCCTCGGTCTCGGATGCCGCGCCCGGCTCCGCCGGGTCAGTTGGTGTGCCCGAGTCCGATGGTGCACCCGATGACTGGCGTGTATCCGTGTGCTGAGGCACCCGAAGGTCCTTCCGTGCGCGGCGTCGCTGAGGAGGCGGGCCACGCGGGGGCCCACCGCACTCCCGTACGGCCAGGCCCTCATCCGTGTTCACGGGCGCCGGGCAAACACCCGGCAAACGGCTCCCGGCCAACGGGGCCGGAAGTCGTCCGCATGGTGATATTCGAGCGCTTGTGGCAGCGTGATTCTCGCCACCCTTGATAAGGGTTGCGCTCAGATGAGCGGATCTTGAGCGGCTGCACTTCTCCAATGGGTGGCACTCAGTGCCACCCATTGATCGTTCATCGATCGAAAACAGGCGAGACGAGAGCCGCTCATCTGAGCGGCCAGGTCAAGTCTACGAGCGTTGATTCGTTCAAGAAGTGAAAACATCTGCACCCGACGGCTTGCCAAGCCTTGACTTTCGATCCGCTGGCGGACGACTGGTTACGGGCGCATGACCCACAAGTGGACGTACCCATCGGCCTTTGATCTGGGTATGTTCCTCGCCGTCAGGGCAGCCACCGCGTCCTCGAGGAGTCGAGACCCGTGTCGGAAAACAAAGATCTCCAGGTAGCCGATCGCGGCAACAGTGTTGACGGCGTGAAGTTCGTCTACGACTTCACCGAGGGCAACAAGGACCTCAAGGACCTGCTCGGCGGCAAGGGCGCGAACCTGGCCGAGATGACGAACCTGGGCCTTCCGGTCCCTCCGGGCTTCACGATCACCACCGAGGCATGCAAGGTCTACCTCGACAGCGGCGAGGAGCCCGCGGCACTCCGTGACGAGGTGAGCGCGCACCTCGACGCGCTCGAGCAGAAGACGGGCAAGAAGCTCGGCCAGCCCGACGACCCCCTGCTGGTCTCCGTCCGCTCCGGCGCGAAGTTCTCCATGCCCGGCATGATGGACACCGTCCTGAACATCGGCCTCTCCGACAAGTCCGTGCAGGGCCTGGCCAAGCAGGCCGGCGACGACCGGTTCGCCTGGGACTCCTACCGTCGCCTGATCCAGATGTTCGGCAAGACCGTCCTCGGCGTCGAGGGCGACCTCTTCGAGGACGCCCTCGACAAGGCCAAGGAGTCCAAGAAGGTCACCGTCGACACCGAGCTCGAGGCCGCCGACCTGAAGAAGCTGGTCACCACCTTCAAGAAGATCGTCAAGAAGGAGGCCGGCCGCGACTTCCCGCAGGACCCGCGCGAGCAGATGGACCTCGCCATCAAGGCGGTCTTCGACTCCTGGAACGGCGAGCGCGCCAAGCTCTACCGCCGTCAGGAGCGCATCCCGCACGACCTCGGCACGGCCGTCAACATCTGCTCCATGGTGTTCGGCAACCTCGGCCCCGACTCCGGCACCGGCGTCGCCTTCACCCGCGACCCGGCCACGGGGCAGCAGGGCGTCTACGGCGACTACCTGCAGAACGCGCAGGGCGAGGACGTGGTCGCGGGCATCCGCAACACCGTCCCGCTGGCGGAGCTGGAGCGGATCGACAAGAAGTCGTACGACCGGCTGATGCAGATCATGGAGACGCTGGAGAACCACTACAAGGATCTCTGCGACATCGAGTTCACCATCGAGCGCGGCCAGCTCTGGATGCTGCAGACCCGCGTCGGCAAGCGCACCGCCGGTGCCGCGTTCCGCATCGCCACCCAGCTCGTCGACCAGGGCCTGATCGACGAGGCCGAGGCCCTGAAGCGGGTCAACGGAGCCCAGCTCGCGCAGCTGATGTTCCCTCGCTTCGACGAGGAGGCCAAGGTCGAGCAGGTCGCCCGCGGCATCGCCGCCTCCCCGGGCGCGGCGGTCGGCAAGGCGGTCTTCGACTCGTACACCGCCGTCAAGTGGTCCCGCTCGGGCGAGAAGGTCATCCTGGTCCGCCGGGAGACCAACCCCGACGACCTGGACGGCATGATCGCGGCCGAGGGCATTCTGACCTCCCGCGGCGGCAAGACCTCCCACGCCGCCGTCGTCGCCCGGGGCATGGGCAAGACGTGCGTCTGCGGCGCGGAGGACCTGGAGGTCGACACCAAGCGCCGCCGGATGACGGTCCCCGGCGGGCACGTCGTCGAGGAGGGCGACGTGATCTCCATCGACGGCTCCACCGGCAAGGTGTACCTGGGCGAGGTCCCGGTCGTCCCGTCCCCGGTCGTCGAGTACTTCGAGGGCCGGATGCACCCGGGCGCCGACGACGCGGACGAACTCGTCGAGGCGGTCCACCGGATGATGGCCTTCGCCGACCGCAAGCGCCGCCTGCGGGTGCGCGCCAACGCCGACAACGCCGAGGACGCGCTGCGCGCCCGCCGCTTCGGCGCCCAGGGCATCGGCCTGTGCCGCACCGAGCACATGTTCCTCGGCGACCGCCGCGAGCTGGTGGAGCGGCTGATCCTCGCGGACACCCAGGCCGAACGCGAGGAGTCCCTCAAGCAGCTCCTGCCGCTCCAGAAGAAGGACTTCGTGGAGCTGTTCGAGGCCATGGACGGCCTGCCGGTCACGGTCCGCCTGCTCGACCCGCCACTGCACGAGTTCCTGCCCGACATCACCGAGCTCTCGGTGCGCGTGGCCCTCGCCGAGTCCCGGCAGGAGCCGCACGAGAACGAGCTGCGCCTGCTCCAGGCCGTGCACCGCCTGCACGAGCAGAACCCGATGCTCGGCCTGCGCGGCGTACGCCTCGGACTGGTCGTCCCCGGCCTGTTCACCATGCAGGTCCGTGCCATCGCCGAGGCGGTCGCCGAGCGCAAGGCAGCCAAGGGAGACCCACGCGCCGAGATCATGATCCCGCTGGTGGGCACCGTCCAGGAGCTGGAGATCGTCCGCGAGGAGGCCGACCAGGTCATCGCCGAGGTCGAGGCGGCGACCGGCACGCGGCTCAAGCTGGCGATCGGCACGATGATCGAGCTGCCGCGGGCCGCGCTGACCGCGGGCCAGATCGCCGAGGCGGCCCAGTTCTTCTCCTTCGGCACGAACGACCTGACCCAGACGGTGTGGGGCTTCAGCCGCGACGACGTCGAGGCGTCGTTCTTCACCGCCTACCTGGAGAAGGGCATCTTCGGGGTGTCGCCGTTCGAGACGATCGACAGGGACGGCGTGGGCTCCCTGGTGAGGTCCGCGGTCCAGGCCGGCCGGGCCACCCGCCCCGACCTCAAGCTCGGCGTGTGCGGCGAGCACGGCGGCGACCCCGAGTCCGTCCACTTCTTCCACGAGGTGGGCCTGGACTACGTCTCCTGCTCCCCCTTCCGCATCCCGGTGGCACGCCTGGAGGCCGGCCGGGCCTCGGTCGAGGCGGAGGGCAGCGACCACCGGTAACAGACCCCGGAGTCCGCGTCGTGGTCCCCGACCCTCATGACCGATTGCGACGTGGACTCCGGTCCACGAAAGGAGAGGGGCGGCGTCCCGTGCGGGGACGCCGCCCCTCTGCGACGTCGGAGCACCCGGCGGCGCACACGGGCCTCGGACCTCAAAAGTCCCTCAGATACGTGGACTGCCCACACATCCCTGCCTAGGGTCGCGATCATGCCCGACATATCGCTGACCGTGGTCGTCCTCCTGTGCCTCGCCGCCTTCGCGGCCGGGTGGATCGACGCCGTGGTCGGCGGGGGCGGCCTCCTGTTGCTGCCGGCGCTGCTGCTGGGACTGCCCGGCGGCACCCCGGCCGCCGCCGCGCTCGGCACCAACAAGGCGGTCGCCATCGTCGGCACGACCGGCGCGGCCGTCACCTACGTCCGCCGGGCACCCGTGGACGTCCGTACCGCTGTCCGTATCGGGCTGGCCGCGCTCGCCGGGTCGTCCGCCGGGGCGTTCTTCGCGGCCGGGATGAGCACCGAGGTGCTCAAACCGGTGATCATGGTGGTGCTGCTCGGCGTGGGAACCTTCGTGATCCTGCGCCCCTCCTTCGGTACCGCCCCGGCGCCCGGTCCGGCCACCCGCCGCCGGATCCTCGCGGCGATCGGCCTCGCGGGCCTCGGCATCGGCTTCTACGACGGACTCATCGGCCCCGGCACCGGCACGTTCCTCGTCCTGGCCCTGACCGCCGTGCTCCACCTGGACCTGGTGACCGCCTCCGCCACCGCGAAGATCGTCAACTGCTGCACCAACGCGGGAGCCCTGGCCACCTTCGCCTGGCAGGGTGTGATCCTTTGGCAACTGGCGGCGGTGCTGGCCGTGTTCAACCTGGGGGGTGGCGCGCTCGGCGCCCGTACCGCGTTGAAGAAGGGCAGCGGCTTCGTCCGGATCGTGCTGCTGACGGTGGTGTTCGCCCTGGTGGCGAACATGGCCTATCGGCAGTGGGTGGCGTAGACCGCTTGCCCGGACCGCGCCGGAATCAGCGGCGGCTGCCGGTCAGATGGGCGAAGACGACCACGTTGCCCTGGTAGCCCGTGCTCCTCGAATAGCCGCCTCCGCAGGTGATGACGCGCAACTCCGGGCGTTTGGCGACGCCGTAGACCTTCTCGTCGGGGAAGGCCTTGGCCTCGTAGACCTCGATGGCGTCCACGGTGAAGACGGCGACCCCGCCGTCGCGGCGGTCCACCTCGATGGCGCTGCCCTTCTTCAGGGCACCGAGGTTGTAGAAGACGGCGGGTCCCTGGGCGTTGTCGACATGGCCGGCGACGATCGCGGTGCCCCGCTCGCCGGGTGTGGTGCCCGCCTCGTACCAGCCGGCCAGGTTCTTGTTACCTGCGGGAGGGACGTCGAGGCTGCCGGACTTCGTCAGACCGAGGCCGGTCAGCGGGGCGTCGATCCGGATGGACGGGATGCGGATGCGCACGGGCGGGGACGGCGGCAGCGCGGGGGCGGAGCGCCCTTCCTCACCGGGGTCGAACACGCCCTGGGCCGCACCGGGCTGGGGCGGGGCGTGCGTCTCGGCGCCGCTGTGCAGCAGCCACACGCCGGAGCAGAAGGCGACCACGGTGACGGTCGCTATCGCGGTGTTGCCTATGCGCATGGGGACGACCTTTCCAGGAACCCCGCGGGCTTCCTTCCGGCCCCCTCCAGGCCCCTTCCGGGACCCCTCCCGGACTCGGTGCCCCGCACCCCCCTCCGGGGCGCGAGGGGCGTCGCACCCGGAGGGGGGAGGGGACGTGCGGTACCTGCGGACGGACAGCGGAGGGTGTCCGTCAGATCCCGTCGCCTCTCGCCCGGCGATGCAGGAGCCAGGTACCGCCCGCGGCGGCGACGGCGAGAGCCGCCACACCGGCCGCGGTCCGCACGGGGTCGCGGCCCAGCCCGCCGCCGACCCCCGTCTTCACACTCCCCCGGGGCTCCACCTGCCCCTGCGCGGCCATCAGCGTGACGATCAGGTCGCCCTTGACCTCCCGGTCGCCGTCGGCGCACTGCGCGACGATCTCGTACGTCCCCGGCTGCGCGCTGTCCGGTACCCGGAACCGCCCCACCGCCTCGCCCTCGCGCGAGCCGGGCGCCAGCGTGAAGGGCCCCGCGCCGACCGCGCTGGCGTCGCCCGCCGCCGACGCCTTCTTGCCGCATCCCCTGGTGTTCACCGTGACCTGACCGCCCGGTTCGACCGAGTACGGGGACACCTCCAGGCTGCCGCCGGAGGCGCCGTACACGGGCGCGGCCAGACCTCCCACGGCGGACGAGGCGACCACGGCGAGCACGGCCCCGGCCACGGCCCTGGCCGGCGGACGGGCGGCGGTACGTCGCATCGGTGCTCCTCCGGGCTCGCTCCACGGCGGCACGACCCGCGACACCTTGCAGGTGCCGGCCTCGGTCGTGCCCTTGCCCTTCCGAGGTAAAGCGCCCACGCCCGCCGCCGCTCCCTGAGGGCGCGTCAGAAATACGGTGAACGGGTGCCGAAGCACCCGCCCCGCACGGGCCCCGGGGCGGGGATTTGACCAGGTCAAGCCCAACCTGCCGACGTCACGTCGAGGACCACCCGGAAGGGCGCGCGGCACGGGGGTGACGGATGACCGACGCGCGAGGGCCGGGAAGGCGGCGTGTGCGTGCCACGGTGTGGCACCTGATAGCACACGGGCGATATCATGAACCCATGACGGCACAGCCCGAGATCACTCAGCGCGACCTGCGCACGAAGTCCAAAGAAATCATGGATGCCGTCCAGGGTGGTCAGTCCTTCACCGTCACCCGGGACGGGCACCGCATCGGAGAACTGATCCCGCTGCGGCGCCGCCGACGTTTCGTTCCGCGGGGCGAGTTCGCCGCCATGTCCCGGAGCGCCCCCGACATCTCCCTGGATGCCTTCCGCGTCGACCAGGACGCCACCGTCGAGCAGGAGCCGCACGATCCCTATGCCCGGTGAGCGCCGTCCTGTCGAGCACGAGCAGGGAATCCTCGACACCGACATCATGATCCTGCGCAGGTGGATCGACCCGCGGGAGCTGCCCGCCGAGATGGCCATCACGGCCATCACCCTGGCCGAACTCTCCGCGGGCCCCCACCAGGTGCGCGGCAACGCCGAACAGGACGACTACGACGAGCACGCCGAGCGCGCCCGGCGAACGGATGTCCTCCAGCGCGCCGAGAACGAGTTCGATCCCATTCCCTTCGACGTGGAGGCGGCCCGCGTCTACGGCCGGGTCTGCGCGGCCGTCGTCGGTTCGGGCCGCAGGCCCCGGCGCCGCATCGCCGACCTGATGATCGCCTCGATCGCCATCGCCGAGAACCTGCCCCTCTTCACCACCAACCCGGATGACTTCAAGGGCCTGGCCGACCTGCTCACCGTCGTGCCCGTCACCCGTCCCGTGGTGCTTCACGACCGGTAGGCGGCAGACTTCGACGGTGCGTGATCACGTGGAAGCATCGACAGGGTTGTGGCTGCGCCGCTGGTCGGCCGGGGACGTGCGGGCGGTTCTGACCGCGTTCGCGGACCCTCTGATGCGCGGACAGGCCAGTGAGCCGGTGACATCGGCGGACGCGGTGGAGCGTTGGCTCGCGGGGCAGAGCGAGCGGTGGCGGGACGGTTCGGCCTTCGCGTTCGCCGTCGTCGACAGGCGGGACACCGTGCTGGGCAATGTGGCGGTGGGCGCGGTCAACCGGCGTCACGCGACCGGATGGGTCTCCTACTGGACCGTCCCGGCCGCCAGGGGCCGCGGTGTCGCCTCCCGGGCCTGCCGGTCCCTGGCCCGCTGGGCCTTCGACGACGCCGGACTCTTCCGCCTGGAACTCGGCCACCGGGTCAACAACCCGGCCTCCTGCGCGGTCGCCACGGCGGCCGGCTTCGCGGCGGAGGGGGTGGAGCGGCAGAAACTGGAGTACGACGGCGCCCGCTTCGACGTCGAACGCCACGCGCGCCTTGCCACGGACGTGGACCCCGACGGCATGTAGCGTCCTGGTGCGCTCTCCGCCGCGCCGCTAGTCGTCGTCCGGCTCCGTCGGCAGGGTGGGGCCGGGGTCCTCGTTCGGCAGCATGACCAGGCGTACGGCCATCTGGCGGGAGCCGGGGGGCCGGTCGCCCGGCTCCGTCACGTACTTGTGCACCAACGTCCGGTACTCCTCGACGAACGCCTCCGTCTGCTCCTTCGTCATCCACAGGCCGGAGCGGTAGATCTGGTTCCAGCCCGCCGAAGTGTCGTAACCGGCGTACGCCTTGACGACCAGGTTCAGGTCCTGCGTCGTCGCGTTCCAGCCCGTCGTGGCGGACTTCCTCGCCGGGGAAGGAGGCCGCCGAGGCCTACGAACCGTCAGGCCGAGGATCCGCTGTCGACGACCAGGTCGGCGCCCACCACCGCGCCGGCCGCGGGCGAGGCGAGATAGAGCACCGCGGCCGCCACTTCTTCGGCTTCCGCGACCCGGCCGAGCGGGTTCTCTGTCTTCACTCGCTCGGCACGGTCGGCCTCGCTCTCGCCGGGCCGCAGCGACATGGGAGCAGCCGAGGTGCCGGGGCTGACGGCGTTGATGCGGATGCCCTGGTGGATGTGGTCGAGAGCGGCGGCGCGGGTCAGCGCGGAGACCGCTGCCTTTGAGGTGATGTACGCGGCAGCGTTCGGGATCCGCCGGTGTGCGCCCAGGTTGGAGGAGATATTGACGATGGCGCCGCCACCGTTTCCCTTCATGTGCGCGATCTCGTGCTTCATGGCCAGCCAGACGCCGGTGACGTTGGTTCGCAGCACCGCGTCCCAGTCCTCCTCGCTCACCTCACCGGCGGCTACCGCGCCGCGGAGTACCCCGGCGTTGTTGACCGCGATGTCCAGTCCGCCGAAGCGGGCAACGCTCTCGCGCACCAGGTTTCGGAGTTGGCCGGAGTCGGTGACATCTGCGGGGACGGCGGTGGCCGTGCCGCCGGTGGCCTCGATGAGGCCGACCGTCTCGTCCAGGGAGGCCGCGGTGCGTCCCGCGGCGACCACGGATGCGCCCTCGGCGGCGAAGGCGAGCGCTATCGCGCGGCCGAGGCCGGAGCCTGCGCCGGTGACAAGGACGGTCTTGCCGGTGAAGCGGTTCATTCCAGTGGCTCCCTTGAGTGATGGATTACTCGGCGCGGTGGTTCAGAAGGGCCGCAACGGCGAGAGCGGCTCCTGCTGCGGCCAGGGACGAGGCATCGTTGCCGAGCGTGAGCAGGATCGCGAACAGGACGGTCGGGCCGAATTCCATCGCGGTGTTCAGCACGCCGCCCGCGAGCCCGGTCCCCTGCTGCGGCACGCCTTCGGTGGCGAGCACGGCGGCTCCCGCGAAGGAGGCCGCCGCGCCGGCCGACAGCAGCACGAGGCCCGGCAGCAGTCCGTACCCGTAGGAGATGTGTGCGTTGATCCCGGTGAGCGCGAGGAGGGCGAGCCCGGCCGCACCGGTGCCGAGCCCGAACGCTGTGACGGTTCGGGCCCCGTACCGGCCGATGAGCGGTCCCGCCGCCCGGCCCGAGGCGATCAGCGCAACAGCGAACTGCGGCGGGTCGACTCCGACAGTGGGGCAGTGGCAGCCGGGAGCGGTGAACGAGCTGCGACCCGGTGTCTACGTCTTCAATGACGCCACCCAACTGGCCATCGGCACTTGTGGGGTGGAGGATCTGGCGCTGGTCGCCGCGGCGACGGTGATCAGTGTTCCCGCCCCTGACCGTTTTGTGTTGGACGTCGGTAGCAAGGTCCTCGGCTCCGACCGGTCGTCCTGGGTGACGGGCCACGGATACCTGCCCCAGTTCCCGCAGGGAACCATCGCCGGGTTGTGGGAGCATCACGCCGTTGTCCGGCTTCCGGACGGTGTGCGGGGACCACGCCTTGGGTCGGTCGTCGCCGTCGTCCCCAACCACATCTGCACGCCGGTGAACCTCGCCGATGAGCTACTGGTCGTCCAAGACCGGAAGGTGATCGACCGTTGGCAGGTAACGGCACGAGGCGCCAATACCTGAGCGTTGGTTCAGGCCGAAAGCCTGCGGTGGCAGATCAGTGTGGCTGCCATCCCGGCGAAGGCGAGGAAGTGTTCGGCGGGGTCGTCAGTCGCCTGGTCGGTCACAGGGCAGGCCTCCCCGCACGGTCCGCGCGAAGGCCGTCCAGGCGGTCGGGGTGATGTGGAGGGCGGGGCCGGTGCGGTGCTTGGAGTCTCGTATGGCGATGGTGGTGGGGATGTTGGTCGCCACTTCGACGCACTCGCGTTCGGGGTTGCTGTAACTGGACTTGCGGTACTGGAAGTCGGGCACGGTCAGAAGTCCTTGTGGAGTCGGTGGAGAAGCAGGGCGGAGTCGTGCTCGCTGAGGGAGCGCTCGGCGAGGGCTTCGAACAGTTCGTCGTGGGCCGCGGTCCTGTCACCGCCCTCGATCCACAGTCGCGTGAAGGGGATTTCCAGGTAGACCACGTCCATGGCTCCGGGTTCGGCGAACGAGATGACGTTGAACGCGCTGCTCAGTCCCACGTGCGGGCCCGCGCTGAAGGGATAGACCAGCAATGTGATGTTCGGCTGCTCCGCCATCTTCGCAAGGTGTTCCAACTGACCGCGAGCTGTATTCGCGCCGCCGGGGATGTTCCGGAGGGCGGCCTCGTAGATCACTGTCTGGAGGACGAGAGGCCGGTCGTCCGTCAGGCGCCGTTGCCGGGCGAGACGGGCCGCGACGAACTCCTTGTCCTCCGCAGGGCTGGCGGTCGGCCCGTCCGCCCTCAACGCGCTTACGTACTCCGGGGTCTGGAGAAGTCCCGGTACGAAGGCCGGCTGCCATGCCTTGATCGCGGTGGCGGCGTACTCGAGCGACACGTATTCCTGCATGTCGCCCAGGGTCGTGTAAGCGTTCCACCAGCCCTTGGCCTTGCGGCGCTCACGGTCGATCCTGGCCAACTCCATTAGGCCGCCCACTGCTTGTGGGTCGCGCACCCCGTACAACTCGCACAGCGCGCGGACGTCCGGGTCACGCATGGGGACCCAGCCGCGCTCCATCTTGGTGATCTTCGTGATGGACGAACTGAGCACCTTGGCCGCGTCCGTCTGGGTCAGCCCGGCGTCGGTTCGCAGTTTGAGAAGTTCTCCGCCCAGGCGCCGCCCCAGCACCGACGAGGTGCTGTTGCCCGACATCGGCTGACTGACGGTCACGTTCCGCTCCTCCTCGACCACGGTGCGCGGCAAGTCTCCCGCGCCCGTGTTCCGCCTTGCAACCACGTCCGGGCGAATTTTTCCAGGACTAACTTGTTTTGTACCGCCGCCGCCCCTACGTTCGGCGACGAACCGATCACGCAGCGCCGCCGTTTCGGATGCCGGTGCTGCCCGCCCCGCCCGGAGGTGAGCGACTTGGTCGCCCCCTGCAACCCGCTCCAGTACGACCGGCTCGACTGCACGCCGCTGCCGAGGAGCGTCACCGTCGCCCGGCGCCGGGCCCATCGGCTCGTGGCGGAGTGGGGTCATCCCGAACTCGCGGACGACGTCTCCCTCCTGGTCTCTGAACTCGGCGGTAACGCCGTCCTGCACGGATGCCTGCGGGACAGGCTCTTCCGCGTCGAACTGACCCTCACCGAACAGGCCGTACGTGTCTGCGTCTCCGACCCGAGGGGCGAGGTGCTTCCGGCGCCGCGAGCCGCTTCGCCGGCCGACATGTTCGGGCGCGGGCTGCTCATCGTCGGGCAGGTCGCCGACCGGTGGGGCGTGGAGCGGCTCTCCGTCGGGAAGTCCGTGTGGTGCGAACTGGACGTCACTCACCGCGCCGCTCGCCCCGACGGGCCGACGGCGCCCGACCTGCGTGGTGGAAGTTCCGTTCCGTGAGCCACCAGGCGGCTGATCGTCCCGGTCGCGGCCTGGACGTTCGAGCCTGTGGCGCGGTCGACGGCGCGGCCTGTCGCGAGACGTACGCCTACCCGCACGCTGGAGCCGCCGTGTGATCGTCGCCATCGCCGACAATCTACGTACATCACCAATATTTGAGGGAGGTGCCGCATGTCTGTGACCCAGATCGACATCGATGACGACGCCCTGGCACGTGCCATGGCTCTGTCCAACGTCAGGACTGCGAAGGAGGCGGTCAACCTCGCCTTGCGCTTCTACGCCGAGCAGCAGGATCGTGCGGCGTGCATCAGCCGTCACTTCGAGCGTGCGTGTGAGTGGGGTGTCGTCGAGGACGCCGAGCGCCTGCACCGGGCGGAGAAGCGCAGTCAGTGATTCACCTGCTTGGTCCCTACGGCCCACGTCCAGGGGGGAGGCGAGTCGCAGGTGCGAACTGCCCTGAGGCCTGTCCGTTCAATCCCCGCAGAGCCGGTCCGTGTTCGCTCCCTCGGGCAGTAGCCCGTGCTCGGCTTTGGTGAGCGGTCGGTGCACGGCGTGGCACAGCGTGGCGCGCCACTGGTCGGGGTCGAGAGAGAGTGGCAGCGATCCGACATCGGTGAAGGCTTGCGCCGTAGTGCCATGGAGATACCACCTCGAGTAGGGAACAGCGAGGTCGGCGATCTCCACGGTTGCGCCCCAGCGCCATACCCGCAGCCTCTCGCCACCGTTGGAGACCACATAGCCGTCGGGGGTGAACCCGAGGAGACCGAAGTCGTCGCCGACCGGGACCGGGGCTGCCAGGAGGTGGAAGTCCGGCAGTCGGCGGAACTCGATGCGCGAAGCGTTCTGGGACTTTACGTTGCTCATCGTGGCAAGGGTGTCGCCTGTTGTGTCGAACACCATCGTCGGCCAGGCACTGATCGCGTCCGGATCGGCTTGGAACGTGCCGAGAGAGCGTCGCTCGTCGAGATCCCACAGGCGTGTCACACCGTTCCGCCCACGCACGAGTGCCTGCGCCGGATGCCCGGGGCGAGGCAGCACGGGGACGGTCTGCGCGGCCAGCCGGGTCAGCTCAGCGCCGCGGTCCAGCGAGAGCGGTCGCCCCAGTGGGCGGCCAGTGGCCGGATCCCAGCGCGTCAGTTCTCCGGCGTAGAGCGCCAGCAGGCTTCCGTCATCGGCAGCGGCCAACGTTCCCTCGAAACTGCCCCGTACACCTGGTGGTACGGGCAGCGTGATCGTGCGTTCGGATGTGAAACGAGTAGTGGAATAGACAGTCAGGGAGTTCCCCATGCGGGTAACCAGACGACGGCCGTCAGAGGTGAACGTCATCTGTTCCGTCTGGCATGCCGCCAACAGGTCCCTCTGCACGCGAGCCGGAGGTGTGGAGACTGTGCCTTTGGAGGTGTCGAGCAACTTGAACGTTCCATTCAGCTCGTCGGCCAGCACCCGGAATCGTCCGCCACCACCGAGGAGCGCTCTCGACGTGAACGTCGGCACCGGATAGCGGACGGGCCGCGCCGGCCGGGGCACGGTGAACCGCAGTAGCTCCTTGCTCTTCAAGACGTGGACCGACAGGCTGCCGTCCTCGCGCGGATTCACGACATAACTGGCCCCTTTGAGGACATCGTGCGTCGGGGTGTTGCCCCAGGAGACCAAACCGGTCCGCAGATCGACCACCTTGACGGTCGACAGATCCGCGGAACTCGAAGCGCTGACCTCTTCGACGAGGGCGTAGCGGCCGGTGGCGTCCAGCAACTGACTTCCACAGTTGGTGCTCGCGAACGTACGCAGGGGAGCGCCGTCGCTCGTGGAACGGATGCGCAGCCGCTGGTTGGAGTTGCAGTCGACCAGGACCTGCCCGTGCAGCCCGACAGCTTCGGGTGCGTCGACGCCGAACGACCGGATCTCGGCACCGGTACGCAGGTCGACCCGCACGTAACTGTTGGCCTCCTTTCCTTCGCGGAAGATCAATACGCTGTCGGGCTGCGCGCCGAAATCCACCTCGTAGTAGGAACTGTGGCTCAGGGTGTGGCCTGAGACCCGGTGTCCGTCGGCGGTGTCCCACAGACCCAGTTGGTCGCGCTCGACCGTCCCGCCGCGGTTCTGTCCACCGAACAGGGCGGCCAGTCGGGAGCCGTCCGGGGAGAAGGCGATGTCACGGAGGTTCTTTTCCTGGTTCCAGCCGGCGGGAACAGGCAGTCGGAGCGGACTGTCGGGGCGTTTCACGTCCCACACCGTGAGACCCAGAAGGTCGTCCAGCAGAGCTACCCGCCGGCCGTCGGGACTGACCTTTACCAGCGGCTCGTGCTCGGTGATCGACCGAGTCCGCGTGAACGCGCGGATCTTCACGTGCCCTTGCAGATCGGTGAGGAGGGATGCCACCCCACGCTGGTCGACGATCACAGCCGACCTGCCGTCCGGTGTAGCGGTGAGCAAGAGCGCGTGGTCGATGCCGAGTTCGTCGATCGCATCCACGCCGTGCAGTCGCGTGTACAGCTTGAAAAGCGCGCCGTACGCCTCAGGCTGGGTCTTGTCGGTGTGCCACGCGGACAACGCGAGCAGGGCCGCGGTGCCCGGAGCGGCATCGGCCTGGCGTTGGGCATCCTGACCGAGCAGCCGGGCGGCTTGGGCGTGAAGCTGTCGCGTGACCTCCTGGGTCCGGGTGTATGTGAGGCCGGCCAGGGTCGCGGCAACCAGGGCAAGTGTCGCGATACCGGTGGTGACGAGGCGTCCACGCCGTGTCCGGCGGTTGCGCAGTGCCAGGCTGGCTTCGATGTACGCATGCTCGTCAGAAGTGATGTCCTGCGGTCGCTGCTTGCTCCACTGCAATGCCTCGGTCAGCACGGGGTCCTGCAGCAGGGCGCCGCTACCGTGGTCGAACTGCTCCCACTGACGCCGGTTCTGCCGCAGCCGTTCTTGCCAGTCTCGGAACCCCCGGTCAGCGACCAGCCACTCCCGCAGCCGGCCCCAGCTGTCGACGAGCGCGTTGTGTGCCAGGTCCGCGATCTCCGTGCCGTCCACGGCCCGGGTCGTCACCAGCAGTTTGCGGTCGGCCAGCCGTGGCACCAGACGTCGCTGGTCTTCGTCGAGCTCGTCGACGCGTACCGCCCGACGCGTGAATCCCCCTTCCTCCTCCGGCCGTGCGAGCTGGACGAACAGGCGTCGTGCGGGCTCGCGCTCCGAGGGGCGCAGGTCCCGGCCGTACACCTCCTCCGCGTAGTAGGCGACGGCGCCCACGACCCCGTCGAAGCCGTCGTACGCCTCGTGGGTGAGCACCCCGCCGCGGCGCCGGTCCCACAACCGGGTAAGAGCGAACTCCACCATCGGGAGCCGGCCGGGGCCTTCGCCGGCGTCGTCCAGAATCCTTTCCACGAGACCGGGCTCGTGGACGATCCCTGGAGTGACCGCCAATGGTGCGGTGATCGCTGTCCGCAGTTGCTCCCGTCCCATCGGCGCAAGGAAGATGACGCCCTCGTCCAGCGAGTGCTGGTTGTGTTGAGTGAGCATGCGGTCGAGCGACCCGGAGCGTACGGTGAGCAGCGCCCGTACCGGCGTGGACGGCGACGGATCGATCGCCAGCGCGGAGATCAGGCCCAGCAGTTCTCTGGCCGCTTCATGGTCTGCGGTGACGATCTCTTCGAACTGGTCGGCGAAGAGCAGGAGACCACGCGGATGCCGCTGGGCGAGTCTTGCGGTGACCTCGGCGTAGCGCCCCTCCGCCAGGTGCCGAGTCAGGTCCCGGTTGCGGAGTTCACCCTTCAGTACCGGCGTCAGCGCGCCCGCCACCATTTGTTCCGGGCTCAGCCCGGGGATCGGGCGGAAGTCCGCCATCCCCCAGCCTGCTCGGCTCAACCGCGGCAGCAGCCCAGCTCGCACAAGGGAGGACTTGCCACTGCCCGACGGCCCGGCCAGAACGCTGACGGGCTGCCGGGCGGTCAGTCTCTCCAGACGGCCGATGGCTTCGTCCTGGCCGCAGAAGACCTCTTCGTCCTGTGCGGTGAAGGAGTTCAGACCCCGGTAGGGCGAGGACGGCAGGGCGTGCTCGGCCAGTTCGGGCCAGGCCCGCAGAATCGCGGACGTGGGAAGAAGGTAGCTGGTGTTCACGCCGCTGCCGAGGCCCGCTGCCACCGCCATCCCGACGACCCCGCCGAGATCGGTGTCCCAGACGGGGCAACCACTGAAGCCGCGCTCCACAGCCGGTCCCGTTTCACTCTGCATCTGCACCCAGCCGGCACCCTGGAGGGCTCGCAGCCTGCCGGCGACCCACACGCCGTGGTCGCTTCCCGACGGGAAGCCGAACACACGCACCGCGTGATCCCACAGCTCGTGGGCCTCCACCAGCCAGGGCACCGCCGTTCGGGACGGTGGCGCCTCCAACCGGAGGAGCGCGAGGTCTCCAGTGTCGTCGGCGAGCACCGGCCGCCAGCCCACCACAGTGGCGGACCCGGCGCCCGGGACACCTCTTGGTGGTGGCTCCGGCAGCGTTGAGCCCAGAAGAGGGAAGTCGAGTTCCACCCGGCCCGGCGGTGGATCGGACGAACGGGGGTCGGTTCCCAGAGCCTGTGCCACCACATGGGCACAGGTGCACACCAGATCAGGGGCGACGAGGAATCCCCCACCCATTACGGGGCCATCCGTGTGCCGGATCCGGACTACGGCGCCGAACAGGGCGGACACCCCGGCGGCTACGCCAGTCACCGCTCGGACGGGCGGTTCCATTCCACCACGACGGAGAAGTTCGCCTCAGCGGCGGTACGGGCCACCACCACGCCGGCGTCGGCGGAGAACTTGATCCCGAACTCCAGCTTGATGCTGTCCGGGGGAGCAACACCGCCTCGCAAATGGTCGACGATCGCCTGCATCCCGGGTCGTATCGGCGCCAAGGCGTCCTGGAGGGTGCGGCTCACGGCATCGGCGGCGTCCTGCGCACGTCCAGCGCGAGTCCAGCCGTTCTCGTCGCGCATATCGACCTCGATGCGGAGATCCTCCCCGCTGTCGAGCGGAACACTGACGACTTGCGGCATCGCTTCTCCACCCCCGGCATCGTGGTGCTGCGCCGTCGATCGTAATCATCAGCGAACAGGGAGGACAGAACATTGCTCCTGGCTCACTCAATTCCGGCCACGCCCACGTCGCCGGACGGCCATGGCGAACCGTGCCTGGGGCGAGTCGTCGTTCTCGCGTACGTTCGAGGGGCCGGGCCGCATGCTGTCCGCCGCCACCGCCGCCCACCACGGGCTGACGGTCCTCCACGACGATGCCGACTACCGTGCCATCGCCCGGCACGCACCCGACCTGACCGAGCACAACGTCCACGACATCGCCTAAGATCCGGGGCCATGGCCCTGACCGTGAGTGATGTGGACCGGTTCGAGGCGTTCAGGCCGCGTCTGGAGGCCCTCGCCTACCGCCTGCTCGGCTCCGCGAGTGAGGCGGAGGACGCCGTGCAGGACACGTTCCTTCGCTGGCAGGCCGCCGACGTCGGCGGCATCGACGTTCCCGAGGCGTGGCTGACGAAGGTGCTCACCAACCTGTGCCTCAACCAGCTCACCTCGGCCCGCGCGCGGCGCGAGACCTACGTGGGCCAGTGGCTCCCGGAGCCGCTGCTGGCCGGCGACCCCATGCTCGGCCCGGCCGAAACCGCCGAGCAGCGCGAATCGGTTTCGTACGCGGTTCTGACCTTGCTGGAGCGCCTCACCCCGGGCGAGCGGGCGGTGTACGTGCTGAGGGAGGCCTTCGGCTACCCGCACCGGGAGATCGCCCGGATCCTCGACATCACCGAGGCCGCCAGCCAGCAGATCCTGCACCGTGCCAAGAAGCACGTCGCGGACGGCAGGTCCCGCACCGAGATCGACGAGGCCGCCGCCCGGAGGATCGTCGGCGAGTTCCTCGCGGCCGCCACCAGCGGCCGGACCGAGCCGCTCGTGCGGCTGCTCACCGAGGACGCCGTCTCGATCGGCGACGGTGGCGGCAAGGTCCCGGCCCGCGCCAAGGCGTTCGAAGGTGCCCTCGCGGTCGCGAAGTTCATGCGGGGCCTGTTCAAACCCGGTAAGGCCAAGCGCGCCCTGGTCGGCGGTTCACCCGAGGTCTACGCCACGACCGCCAACGGCGGTCCGGCCGTCGTGGCGGTCCTCGACGGCCGGGTCGTCGGCGTGATGTGCCTGGAGGTCACCGCCGAGGGCATCGCCGCGTTCCGCAACCAGGCCAACCCCGACAAGCTCGGACGCGCGACCCGGTGGTGGGCGGCCACCGGCCACGGTGAACCCCTGTTCAACGCCTTCTGAATTGATGTGAGGTGCTTCACATCGCGTTCCTGTCAGGAAACGGCGGGCCGCCCGGTTCAAGTGGCGACCCCGATCGGACAGGAGCAACGACATGCAGCACCGCATCATCGTTCTCGGAGCCGGATACACCGGAGCCATCACGGCCGGCCGTCTCGCCAGGCGGCTGCACCGCGACGACGTCTCCATCACCCTCGTCAACGCCGAGCCCGACTTCGTCGAGCGCGTGCGGATGCACCAGCTCGCGGTCGGCCGGCGCCTGAGGCCCCGGCCCTTCAGCGAGATGTTCGCGGGCACCGGCGTCGAGTTGAGGCTCGCGAGGGTCGCCGGCGTCGACGTCGACCGCAGGACCGTCGCCGTCGTCGAAGCGGACGGTGCTGCCGGGGAGCTGGAGTACGACACCCTCGTGTACGCCCTCGGCAGCGGCTGGAACGACCAGGGCGTCCCCGGCACCACCGAGCACGCCCACGAGATCGCCGGTCGCCCCGGAGCGCTCCGGCTGCGCGAGCGCCTGGCGGGCCTGGAGCCCGGACAGCCCGTGGTCGTGGTCGGCGGCGGCCTCACCGGCGTGGAGGCCGCGACCGAGATCGCCGGGGCCCGCCCGGACCTCGACGTCGCCCTCGCCGCCCGCGGCGGCCTCGGTGACTGGCTCTCGCCCGGAGGCCGCCGGCACCTGCGAAAGGTCTTCGGCAAGCTCCGCATCACCGTGCACGAGGACACCGCCGTGACCGGGGTCGAGGCCGACCGCGTCGCCACGGCCGACGGCGGGTACCTGCCGTCGGCGATCACCGTGTGGACCGCGGGCTTCGCCGTTCACCCGGTCGCGAAGGCCACCACCCTGGAGGTCACCGGTACGGGCCAAATCGTGGTGGACGGGACGATGCGCTCGGTCTCGCATCCGGACGTGTACGCCGTCGGCGACGCGGCCATGGCGACGGGTCCCGGCGACAAGCCGCTGCGGATGTCGTGCGCCTCGGGCATCCCCACCGCGTGGCAGGCGGCCGACGCCATCGCGGCCCGCCTGACCGGCGGGAAGCTCCCCAACGTGCCGCTCCGGTACTTCAACCAGTGCGTCTCGCTGGGCCGAGGGCACGGCCTGATCCAGTACGTCACCGCCGACGACCGTGCCGTCCGGGCGGTCCTGACGGGACGGCTCGCCGCCGTCTACAAGGAACTGATCTGCAAGGGCGCGGCCTGGGCCGTCGCCAACCCGATGGCGGGGCTGCCGTCCAGGCGCCGCCGCGCCGTACCGGAGCCGGCCCGGGCGGGCTCGGTGTTCAGGGCGTCGGCCTGACCCCGCGCAGTGGAGCGGGCGCCCTCGTACCGAGGACGCCCGCTTTGGTGCCGGTGATTTCGCTCAGCTCACGTTGACCGCGGTCCAGGCCGCCGCCACCGCGTTGTACTCCGTGCTGCCGGCGCCGTAGAGGTCCTTGGCGGCGTTCAGGGTCGCCGTCCTCGCGCCGGCGTACTTCGTGGAGGACGTCATGTAGACCGTCAGGGCCCGGTACCAGATCTGGCCGAGCTTGTCGCGGCCGATGCCCGTCACCGAGGAGTTGTCGCAGGTGGGGGAGTCGTAGGCGACGCCGTTCACGGTCCTGGCGCCGCTGCCCTCGGCGAGCAGGTAGGCGAAGTGGTTGGCGACGCCCGAGGAGTAGTGGACGTCGAGGTTGCCCACCGAACTGCTCCAGCAGTCGGCCGAACTGCCGTCCTTGGAGGGCTTGTCCATGTAGCGCAGGGCCGACTTGCCGAAGCCGGAGCGGACGATCTTCTCGCCGATCAGGTAGTCACCGGGGTCGGCGGGATTGTTCGCGTACCACTCCACCAGCGTGCCCAGGATGTCGGAGGTGGCCTCGTTCAGGCCGCCGGACTCGCCCGAGTACGTCAGTGCCGCCGTCTTCGACGTCACGCCGTGGCTCATCTCGTGGCCGGCCACGTCGAGGGCGACCAGCGGGCCGAACGTGGTGCCGTCACCGTCGCCGTACGTCATGCAGAAGCAACTGTCGTCCCAGAAGGCGTTGTTGTAGTTGCTGCCGTAGTGGACGCGGTTGTACGAGCCCTTGCCGTCGCCCGCGATGCCGTTGCGGCCGTGGACGTATCTGTAGTAGTCCCAGGTCTCGTTGGTGCCGTACTGCGCGTCGACCGCCGCCGACGCGCGGTCCGCGGTGGTGCCCGTGCCCCAGTGGTTGTCGGCGTCCGTGAACAGCGTGGCGGGGGCGCGCTGGAAGCAGATGCCGAAGATGCACAGGTCGGTCTTGTTCTCCGCGTCGCCCGTGTACGTGTTGCCCCGCGTCGGGTCCTTGAGCTGGTACGTCGAGCCCGACAGCGTGGTCTCCAGCGGCACCGTTCCGCTGTAGAGCGACTGCCCGTCGCCCGCCGCCGTCTCGATGCTGTCCCAGGCGTCGATCTGCGCGCCCGTGCGGGCGTCGGTGAGGACCGTACGGGCCACCGGGTTGCCGAGCGAGTCCAGCCCGACCGCGTTGGTGCGCCAGGCCAGGCGCGGGGTGCCGTGCAGGGCGTCGACGATCAACTCGGGCTTGGCCTTGACCCGTTGCAGCTTCGTGCCCAGGTTCCGCGCGCGCAGCGCGTTCACCGCGAGGTCGGCCGCCTTCGGGGCGGTGAGCTCGGGCGTGGTGCTCGGCAGGGACACCGTGCCCTTCGAGGCCCGATCGGCGCCGCGGTAGTCGCCGTCCGGAGTAAGGTGGACGATGAAGTCACCACCCAGTACGGGCAGTTGGTGGTACATGCGGTCGTAACGGACGTGCTGTGCGCCGTCCTTGTCGACGATCACGTCCCGGACGGTGGTGGCCTCGGCGGAGGTGAGGCCCAGGGCTGTGGAGTGGTGGGCGAGCGCCGACTCGGCGTGGTGGATCGCGGTGGTTCGGGTGGGTCTGCCCTCCGCGTGTGCGGCGGGGGAGAGGGCGGCGGCCAGCAGGGTGGCGGTGGTGGCGGCCACACCGGCCGTGGCAAGGCGGGAACCTCGGATGTGCCGTGTCCGACTCATCGGTCTCCTTGAGCGCGGGCGCCCTGGGGGCGCGCGGGGGTGCGCTGGCGTTGCTGAGATTTAAGTGCTCATGACATGTCATGTCCATAGCGCCTCGGGTGGGGGTGAGGGGAGAGAGAATCGTTTCCGTGACGACTTCGACCGCTCCGACGCCGCCGTCCGCACCGCTCCCGTTCTTCGTCTACGGCACCCTGCGCCCGGGCGAGGGCAACCACGGCCTGCTCCTGCGCGGCCGCACCCGCTCCGAGGAGCCCGCCCGGCTGTCCGGCGCGGTGCTCTACGAGGGACCCGGCTACCCGTACGCCGTGGAGGAGCCGGGCGGGCTGGTGCGGGGAGACCTGGTCGCCGCACGGCCGGAGGAGTACGGCGAGGTGCTCACCGCGCTGGACCGGCTGGAGGAGTACGTGGCCGGCGACCCGCACAGCCTCTACGAGCGCGTCGAGCGCGATGTGGTCCGCGAGAGCGACGGAGCGGTCGTGCGCGCCTGGGTCTACGTCGCCGGACCGTCCGTCACCCGATGGCTGCGCGCCGAGGGCGTGCGCATCGCGGGCGGCGACTGGCACACACGGAACCCGGTCTGACGGGCGGTGAGGCGAGCGGCTGCCCGCCTTGTGACGGGCCGGTCCGGGGCGGGCTGACACCCGCTCGGCCCGGCCGGGGAGGGCCGTCGCGGGCGAGGGTCAGGAGACCTCAGCGGGGCTCAGCGGGTGTCGACGGGGGTCGCCGGACGGCGCTCGGCGTCGGCCAGTGCCCGGGCCACACCGTGCTCCGTGCGGCCCAGGAACTTCGGGTCCGGCTGGAACACCGCCTCCAGGGCCGCCTTGCCCGACGCGAACACCTCGCGGGTGCCGCCGTAGTACCAGGTGGCGTCGTGCTTGGCGTCGACGCCGACACCGTAGGAGTCGATGCCCGCCGCGTCGCACAGGGCGACCGCGCGCCGGACGTGGAAACCCTGGGTGACCAGGACCGCCCGGTCCACGCCGAAGATCTTCTTCGCGCGGACGCAGGAGCTCCAGGTGTCGAAGCCGGCGTAGTCGCTCACGATCCGGATGCCGGGCACGCCCCGCTTGGTCAGGTAGGCGCGCATCGCGTCCGGTTCGTCGTAGTCCTCGCGGCTGTTGTCGCCGGTCACCAGGATCACCTTGACGCGGCCCTCGTGGTACAGCTTCGCCGCCGCGTCCAGCCGGTGCGCGAGGTACGGCGACGGCCCCCCTTCCCACAGGCCCGCGCCGAAGACGACGGCGACGTCGGTGCGCGGCGCGTCGGCCGTGGTGCGCAGCCGGTCTCCGGCCGTGACGTGGATCCAGGTCGCCGGGAGCAGTGCCAGTACGCACCCGGCCATCACCACCTGCGTCAGCAGCCGCCGTCCGGCGCGGGTGCGTGGCAGGCGCGGACGGGTCCACGGCACTCGGCGCGGCGAGCGCGGCTCATGCGTCAGGCGCATCGTTCGATTCCCTCCCCAGGTGCCTCCACGGCCCCCGAACAGCAAGGACGCACCCCACCACGCCCCGGTTCACTCCCCGGCCCCCATTCTCACGCCGACGATCACGAACCGGAGCCCGGGGGGTCCGACACGCGCCCGCCCCGGCCTGCCCACTGCGGTGTGGGAAGGGGGTTTGATCCGGTGTGGTTCGGTGGGGAGTCGTGGTCGTCGCCCGCCGTCGGCGGATGCGCGTGCTGTGGAGGGTGACATCCCCGATGTCCTTGGGTGCGCTTACTGTCGAAGGATGGAAGGGATCGCATCCGAGGCAGCGCGGTCGCGTGGGCACGCCCACCGGTCGTCCGGGAACCATGTGCCGCCGGCCGGTTACGAGGCGTCGGCCGTCGAGCGGTGGGCCGCCGAGCCGGACAAGCGGCCGGGGCGTACGGCCTTCCAGCGCGACCGCGCGCGCGTGCTGCACTCCGCCGCCCTCAGACGGCTGGCCGGCAAGACCCAGGTGGTCACGCCGGGCACGTTCCCCCAAGTTCTCGGCTTCGCTCGAACAGGGGGGACCCCCATCCAGGCCTGGGACGCCAGTCCCCGTACCCGGCTCACCCACTCGCTCGAATGCGCCCAGGTCGGCCGCGAACTGGGCGCGGCCCTCGGCTGCGACCCCGACCTGGTGGAGGCGGCCTGCCTCTCCCACGACCTGGGCCACCCGCCCTTCGGGCACAACGGCGAACAGGCGCTGAACGAGTTCGCGCGGGACTGCGGCGGCTTCGAGGGCAACGCCCAGTCCCTGCGCCTGCTCACCCGCATCGAACCCAAGCGGTTCGTCGCCGACGCCGAGACGGACGAACTCGTCAGCGTCGGCCTCAACCTCACCCGAGCCGCCCTCGACGCGGCCACCAAGTACCCCTGGCCGCGCGGCGAGCACCCCACCGACCCGGCCTCGCCCAAGTTCGGCGTCTACGAGGACGACCGGCCGGTCTTCGACTGGGTGCGCAAGGACGCGCCCGGCACCCGCACCTGCTTCGAGGCCCAGGTCATGGACTGGGCGGACGACGTGGCGTACTCGGTGCACGACGTGGAGGACGGACTGCACGCCGGCCACATCGACCCCGGCTGCCTGCACGCCGAACCCGAGCGGCAGGCGGTCTTCGCGGTCGCCGTCGGCCGCTACGTCCCCGCCGACACCGACCCGGAGGAACTCGCCGAGGCCCTCGACCGGCTCCTGGAGCAGGAGTGGTGGCCGCACGGCTACGACGGCTCGGCCGTCGCCCAGGCCCGCCTGAAGGACGCCACCAGCCAGCTCATCGGCCGCTTCTGCCTGGCCGCCGAGGGCGCCACCCGGGAGAGCTACGGAAGCGGGCGCCTCAAGCGGTACGGCGCCGAGCTCGTCGTCCCCAGGACCACCCGAATGGAGTGCGCGGTCCTCAAGGCCGTCGCCGACCGTTACGTCATGCAGCGCGCCGAGCAGGAGCGGCTGCGCGCCGACCAGCGGATCGTGGTCGCCGAGCTGGCCGAGGCGCTGACCGCCCGCGCCCCCCACGGCCTGGACCCCCAGTTCCGTGCCCTGTTCGACCAGGCCGCCGACGACCGCGCCCGCAAGCGCGTGCTCGTCGACCAGATCGCCTCCCTCACCGACGCCTCGGCCCGTTCGCTTCACGCGCGCCTGAGAGGACCCGCATGACAGGGGGAGCGCACGGATGGCATTGACAGCGCGTTTACGGACAGCCGTGGTACCGGTGGGACGCGAGTGAACCCAGGGACCCCGACCGGCTCCCCAGGTGACCCTCCGTGGCCTGATCGGGCCACTCCCTCTTCCCGCACCACGCTCCGTGCGGGACGCTCCCATGTGGCGGCACCCTTACGAGGAGGCATCAAGTGGTCGACGCGGATCAGACATTCGTCATCGTCGGAGGAGGGCTGGCCGGCGCGAAGGCGGCCGAGACCCTGCGCGCGGAGGGCTTCAGCGGCCGCGTGATCCTCGTGTGCGACGAGCGCGACCACCCCTACGAGCGGCCGCCGCTGTCCAAGGGCTACCTGCTCGGCAAGGAGGAGCGCGACAGCGTCTTCGTGCACGAGCCCGCCTGGTACGCGCGGAACGACATCGAGCTGCACCTCGGCCAGACCGTCGTCGCGATCGACCGCGCCGCGAAGACCGTCCACTACGGGGACGACGGCACCCACGTGCGCTACGACAAGCTGCTGCTGGCCACCGGCGCCGAGCCGCGCCGCCTGGACATCCCCGGCACCGACCTCGCCGGCGTCCACCACCTGCGCCGCCTCGCCCACGCCGAGCGCCTGAAGCACGTGCTGACCCACCTCGGCCGGGACAACGGCCACCTCGTCATCGCGGGTGGCGGCTGGATCGGCCTGGAGGTCGCGGCGGCGGCCCGCGAGTACGGCGCGGAGGTCACCGTCGTCCAGACGGCCGCCACCCCGCTGCACAGCGCGCTCGGCCCCGAGCTCGGCCAGCTCTTCGCCGATCTGCACCGCGAGCACGGCGTCCGCTTCCACTTCGGCGCCCGGCTGACCGAGATCGTCGGGCAGGACGGCATGGTGCTCGCCGTGCGGACCGACGACGGCGAGGAGCACCCCTGCCACGACGTGCTCGCGGCGATCGGCGCCGCGCCGCGTGTCGCGCTGGCGGAGTCGGCGGGCCTGGAGCTGGCCGACCGCGCCCACGGCGGCGGCATCAAGGTCGACGAGCGGCTGCGCACGTCCGACCCGGACATCTACGCGGCCGGCGACGTGGCCGCCTTCCCGCACGGGGTGTTCGACACCCGGCTGCGGGTGGAGCACTGGGCCAACGCGCTGAACGGCGGCCCGGCCGCGGCCCGCGCGATGCTCGGCCAGGAGGTCCTCTACGACCGCGTGCCCTACTTCTTCACCGACCAGTACGACCTCGGCATGGAGTACAGCGGCTGGGCGCCCCCCGGCTCCTACGACGAGGTGGTGATCCGCGGGGACGCCGGAAAGCGTGAGTTCATCGCGTTCTGGGTGAAGGAGGGCCGCGTCCTGGCCGGGATGAACGTCAACGTGTGGGACGTCACGGACCCGATCCAGCACCTGATCCGCACGAGGGCGCGGGTGGACACGGAGGCGCTCGCGGACCCGCACGTGCCGCTGGAGAGCCTGACCTCATAGGGGGTGACCCTCGCCGGACCACCGTGCCGCAATTCCCCGGGGGGCGACCCCCGGACCCCGCCGGGGGTGGGGCGGCTCGCCTCTGGACCGGCGGCGGACCACCGTAGACTTCTGGCGTGGCAGGACGGATCAACGACGAGGACGTGAAGGCGGTACGGGACGCGGTCCCGATCGACGCCGTGGTGTCCGAGTATCTCCAGCTGCGGAACGCGGGCGGGGGCAACCTCAAGGGCCTGTGCCCGTTCCACGACGAGAAGTCGCCGTCCTTCCAGGTCAGCCCGAGCAAGGGACTCTTCCACTGCTTCGGCTGCCAGGAGGGCGGCGACACTCTCACGTTCGTGATGAAGATCGACCACCTCTCCTTCTCGGAGGCGGTCGAGCGGCTGGCCGCCCAGGCCGGCATCACCCTGCGCTACGAGGAGGGCGGATACAACCCCGCCCACCAGCGCGGCGAGCGCATCCGCCTGGTGGAGGCGCACAAGCTGGCCGCCGACTGGTACGCCGAACAGCTCGCGCACTCCGCCGAGGCCGAGACCGGCCGGGTCTTCCTCGCCGAACGCGGCTTCGACCAGGGCGCAGCCCTCCATTTCGGCGTCGGCTACAGCCCCCAGGGCTGGGACCACCTCGCCCGCTTTCTGCGCGGCAAGGGCTTCACCGACAAGGAGCTGATCCTCTCCGGGCTCGCCCAGGAGGGCCGCCGCGGTCCCATCGACCGCTTCCGGGGCCGGCTGATGTGGCCGATCCGCGACATCGGCGGCGACGTGGTCGGCTTCGGCGCGCGCAAGCTGTACGAGGCGGACAACGGACCGAAGTACCTCAACACCCCCGACACCGCGATCTACAAGAAGTCCCAGGTGCTCTACGGGATCGACCTGGCGAAGAAGGAGATCGCGAAGACCTCCCGGGCGGTGGTGGTCGAGGGCTACACCGACGTCATGGCCTGCCACCTGGCCGGCGTGCCGATCGCCATCGCCACCTGCGGCACGGCGTTCGGCGGCGACCACATCAAGATCCTGCGCCGGCTGCTGATGGACAACGGATCGGCGCGGGTGATCTTCACCTTCGACGGTGACGCGGCCGGACAGAAGGCGGCCCTGCGGGCCTTCGAGGACGACCAGAAGTTCGCCGCCGAGACCTACATCGCCATCGCCCCGGACGGCATGGACCCCTGCGACCTGCGCCTGGCCAAGGGCGACGAGGCGGTCGCCGACCTGGTCGAACCGCGCACCCCGCTCTTCGAGTTCGCGCTGCGCCAGATCGTGGCCCGCTACGACCTCGACACCCCGGCCGGCCGCGCCTCCGCCCTGGACGAGGCCGCGCCGGTCGTGGCCCGGATCAAGAACAGCGGCGCCCAGCACGAGGTCGCGGTGCAGCTCGCCGGACTGCTCGGCATCCTCGACACCCAGTTCGTGGTCAAGCGGGTGGCCCAGCTGGCCCGCTGGGCACGCGAACGCGGCGGCCGCGGCCCCGCCCCCGACCAGCGGCAGCGGGGCCCGCAGCAGCAGTACGCGCCGACGAGTCCCGCGCCCCGCGGCCCGGCGCTCAATCTGCGCAACCCGGTCTTCGCCACCGAACGCGAACTGCTCAAACTCGCCCTGCAACGCCCGGAGCTGGTCTCCCCGGCCTTCGACGCCTACGGCGTGGACGAGTTCACCGCCCCGCCGTACGCCGCCGTACGCCAGGCGGTCCTGGACGCGGGCGGCGCCGAGAACGGCGTCGGCGACCCGCAGGAGTACCTGGCCCGGGTCCGCGAGGCCGCCCCGGACGACGCGGTCCGCGCGATGGTCACCGAGCTGGCGGTGGAGGCGATCCTGCTCCGCCGGGCGGTCGACGAGGCCTACGCGGGCGCCCAGCTGGTGACGGTCCGCCGCCGCGCGGTCGAACGCCACATCCGCGACCTCCAGAGCACGGTCGCCCGCCTGGGCACCGGCGGCGACCCCGCCCAGCTCGCCTCGACCCAGAACGAGCTGTGGGTCCTCCAGCAGTACGACCAGGCTCTGCGCGAACGCGGCGTGGCAGCGCTGTGAGCGCGCGCCGGTCCGCCGGGCGGTCTGCGTAACCGGCCGGTCACGCACCGGACTCAAAAAGTCTTCGCACGCCCCTCGTGGCGGTGATGTGTCGTACCCCACACTGGGTCCGGTTGCCTGAGTCCTCGGAGCGCGGCCGCTCCGCCCCTCACGGGTGACGCATCCCCGCGGCTGTGCTTCTCGCGTACGGGACGGACGGTGGCGAGGCGCCGCCGACTCCGCCCCTCTCGTACCGCTGCCGCACGCCTCAGCAGCGATCATCCTGGAGGTCGCCCCCGTGCAGACCCAGACCCTCACCCAGACCGACATACCCGCCGGACCGGGCGGTGCCGGACCGGTCCCGGAGGCGGACGCGGAGGCCGCGCCCGAGCTTCCCGAACCGGTTCCCGTCCGCACCGAGAGCGGCGGCCCCTCCTCCGACCTGTTCCGCCAGTACCTGCGGGAGATCGGCCGGATCCCGCTGCTCACCGCCGCCGAGGAGGTCGAGCTGGCCCGGCGCGTGGAGGCCGGCCTGTTCGCGGAGGAGAAGCTGACCACCAGCCCGGACCTGGACAGCCGGCTCGCCCTGGACCTGGACCGGATCGTCGTGCTGGGCCGGATGGCCAAGCGCCGCCTCATCGAGGCCAACCTGCGGCTCGTGGTGTCCGTGGCGAAGCGGTACGTCGGCCGGGGGCTCACCATGCTCGACCTCGTGCAGGAGGGCAACCTCGGGCTCATCCGGGCCGTGGAGAAGTTCGACTACGCCCGCGGCTACAAGTTCTCCACCTACGCCACCTGGTGGATCCGCCAGGCCATGTCCCGCGCCCTGGCCGACCAGGCCCGCACCATCCGCGTGCCCGTGCACGTCGTCGAACTCATCAACCGGGTCGTCCGGGTGCAGCGGCGGATGCTCCAGGAGCGGGGCTACGAGCCGGCCCACGAGGAGGTCGCAGCCCTCCTCGACCTGCCGCCCGAGCGGGTGAGCGAGGTCCTGCGGCTCGCCCAGGAGCCGGTCTCCCTGCACGCCCCGGTCGGCGAGGAGGACGAGGTCGCCCTCGGTGACCTGATCGAGGACGGCGACGCCGCCTCGCCCGTGGAGTCGGCGGCGTTCCTGCTGCTGCGCGAGCACCTGGAGGCCGTGCTGTCCACGCTGGGGGAGCGCGAGCGCAAGGTCGTGCAGTTGCGGTACGGGCTCGTCGACGGGCGCCCGCGCACGCTGGAGGAGATAGGGCGCCTCTTCGGCGTGACCCGGGAGCGGATCCGCCAGATCGAGTCCAAGACCCTCAACAAGCTGCGCGACCACGCCTTCGCCGACCAGCTCCGCGGCTACCTTGACTAACCTGGGGCCTGTCCGGCGGATCCTGCCGCGGACGCGGGGGCCGGCACGCCCGTCTGCGGCGTTGTCGTCGGTTGCCGACGCTCCGCGTCGACGCCCTCCTCCGCCTTGCAGCCGGACGCACCGGCCCCCGCTCACCCGAGTCGATCAGAGACCGTGGGTTTTCTGCGACCTGATCCGCCGGACAGGCCCCAGGCCGCTCCCCTCGGCGAGCGGCCCCCGGTACGACGCGTCGCCGGTCAGTCGACCTCGGCGACCGCCTGCGCGAACTGCGCCTTGTAGAGGCGGGCGTACGCCCCCTCGGCCGCCAGCAGCTCGTCGTGGGCGCCCTGTTCGACGATGGAACCGTTCTCCATGACGAGGATCGTGTCCGCGTCCCGGATCGTGGAGAGCCGGTGCGCGATGACGAACGACGTCCTGCCGTGCTGGAGTTTGGCCATCGCCTTCTGGATCAGCACCTCGGTACGGGTGTCGACCGAGCTGGTCGCCTCGTCCAGGACGAGGATCACCGGGTCGGACAGGAACGCCCGCGCGATGGTGATGAGCTGCTTCTCACCGGCGCTCACCCCGGAGCCCTCGTCGTCGATCACGGTGTCGTAGCCGTCGGGCAGCGTCCGCACGAACCGGTCCGCGTGCGCGGCCCGCGCCGCCTCCTCGATCTCGCCGCGGGTGACCTCGCGGGAGGCGCCGTAGGCGATGTTCTCCGCGATGGTGCCGCCGAACAGCCAGGTGTCCTGGAGCACCATGCCGATCCCGGACCGCAGTTCGTCCCGCGACATCTTCCCGATGTCGATGCCGTCGAGCGTGATGCGCCCGCCGGTGACGTCGTAGAACCGCATGAGCAGGTTGACCAACGTGGTCTTGCCCGCGCCGGTCGGGCCGACGATCGCGACCTTGTGACCCGGCTCCACCGTCAGCGACAGGTCCTCGATGAGCGGCTTCTCGGGGTCGTAGCGGAACGACACGTGCTCCAGCGCGACCCGTCCGCGCAGCTCCTCCGGCCGTACGCCCGGCACCGGGTCCGCCGTCTGCTCCTCGGCGTCCAGCAGTTCGAAGACACGCTCGGCCGACGCGACGCCGGACTGCACCAGGTTGGCCATCGAGGCCACCTGGGTCAGCGGCATCGAGAACTGCCGCGAGTACTGGATGAAGGCCTGCACGTCACCGATGGACAGCGTGCCCGAGGCGACCCGGAGACCGCCGACGACGGCCACCAGCACGTAGTTGATGTTCGACACGAACATCATCAGCGGCTGCATGACACCGCTGTTGAACTGCGCCTTGAACCCGGCCTCGTACAGCGCGTCGTTCTGCTCGGCGAACTGCTTCGCCGACTCCTCCTGCCGCCCGAACACCTTCACCAGGGTGTGCCCGGTGTACATCTCCTCGATGTGCGCGTTGAGCCGGCCCGTCGAGCGCCACTGCTGCACGAAGTGCGGCTGCGACCGCTTGCCCACGCGTGTGGCGACGACGAACGACAGCGGCACGGTCACCAGCGCGACCAGCGCGAGGATCCAGGAGACGTAGAACATCATGACGAGCACGCCGATGATGGTCAGCAACGAGTTGATGAGCTGGCCCATCGACTGGTTGAGCGTCTGACCGATGTTGTCGATGTCGTTGGTGGCGCGGGAGAGCACCTCGCCGCGCTGGCGCTTGTCGAAGTACGACAGCGGCAGCCGCGACAGCTTCGTCTGCACGTCCTCGCGCATCCGGAACACGGTGCGGTTCACCGACCGGTTCACCAGCCGCGTCGCCACGCCCATCAGCAGGCCGGCCACCAGGAACGTGCTCAGCGCGAGCAGCAGCACCTCGCCGACGGCACCGAAGTCGATGCCCTTGCCGGGGGTGAAGTCGGTGCTCCTCAGCATGTCGGCGATCGCGCCCTGGCCGCGCTCCCGCATGGAGGCGAGCACCTCGCCCTTGGTCGCCCCGGCCGGCATCTGCCGGCCGACGATCCCCGCGAAGACCAGGTCGGTGGCCTTGCCGAGGATCTTCGGCCCGATCACGCTGAGCGTGACGCTCACGACCACGCACAGCACCAGGGCGGCGACGGTGGCCCGTTCGGGCTTGAACTGGGCGATGAGCCGTTTGCCCGACTCCTTGAAGTTCAGCGAGCGGTTGTCGGGCCCGGACCCGCCCATCATGCGCCCCATCGGCCCGGCCATCAGGCTGCCTCCGCTTCCGTGAGCTGGGAGAGCACGATCTCCCGGTAGGTCTCGTTGTCCGCCATCAGCTCGTGGTGGCGGCCGGTGCCGACGACCCGTCCCTCGTCCAGGACGACGATCCGGTCGGCATCGCGGATGGTGGCCACGCGCTGGGCGACGATGACGACGGTCGCCTCGGCGGTCTCGCGCCCCAGCGCCGCCCGCAGGGCCGCGTCGGTGGCGTAGTCGAGGGCCGAGAAGGAGTCGTCGAAGAGGTAGATCTCCGGGCGCTGCACCAGGGTGCGGGCGATGGCCAGACGCTGGCGCTGGCCGCCGGAGACGTTCGTGCCGCCCTGGGAGATCGGCGCGTCCAGGCCGCCCTCGAGACCGCCGACGAAGTCCTTGGCCTGCGCCACCTTCAGCGCGTGCCACAGCTCCTCGTCGGTGGCGTCCGGGTTGCCGTAGCGCAGGTTGGTCGCGACGGTGCCGGCGAACAGGTACGGCTTCTGCGGGACCAGGCCGACCGTCCTGGCGAGCAGCTCCGGACCCACGGTGCGTACGTCCACGCCGTCGACGAGGACCTCTCCGTCGGTCGCGTCGAACAGCCGGGGCACCAGTCCGAGCAGGGTGGACTTGCCGCTGCCGGTCGAGCCGATGACGGCGGTCACCTCGCCGGGGCGGGCGACCAGGTCGACGGCCCGCAGGACGGGCTCCTCGGCCCCCGGATAGCGGAAGCCCGCGCCGCGGATCTCCAGATGGCCGTGGCGGCGCAGCTCGGTCACGGGCGCGACGGGCGGGACGACGCTGGACTCGGTGTCCAGAACCTCCTGGATGCGCTCGGCGCACACCTCGGCGCGCGGCACCATCATGAACATGAAGGTCGCCATCATCACGGACATCACGATCTGCATCAGATAGGCGAGGAACGCGGTCAGGTCGCCGATCTGCATCCCGCCGCTGTCGATGCGGTGGGCGCCGAACCACACCACGGCGATGGACGACACGTTCACCACCGTCATCACCATCGGGAACATCAGCGCGAGCAGCCGGCCGGTGGCCAGCGACATCTCCGTCAGGTCGGCGTTGGCCCCGCGGAAGCGGTCCTTCTCGTACTCGTCGCGGACGAAGGCGCGGATCACGCGGTTGCCGGTGATCTGCTCGCGCAGCACCCGGTTCACCACGTCCAGGCGCTTCTGCATGGACCGGAACAGCGGACGCAGCCTGCGCACGATCAGGGTCACGCAGATGCCGAGCACGGGGACGACGGCGACCAGCACCGCGGACAGCGGCACGTCCAGGCCGAGGGCCAGGACGACACCGCCCACACACATGATGGGCGCCGACACCATCAGGGTGAACGTCATCAGGACCAGCATCTGGACCTGCTGCACGTCGTTCGTCGTCCGGGTGATGAGGGAGGGCGCCCCGAAGTTGCCGACCTCGCGGGCCGAGAAGGACTGCACACGGTCGAAGACGGCCGCCCGTACGTCCCGGCCGAGCGCCGAGGCGGTGCGGGCGCCGAAGTAGACGGCACCGATGTTGCACACGACCTGTGCAAGGGAGATGCCGATCATCACGGCGCCGAAGGTCAGGATGTAACCGGTGTCACCCTTCACCACACCGTTGTCGATGATGTGGGCGTTCAGCGTGGGCAGGTAGAGCGTGGCGCAGGTCTGCAGGAACTGCAGCAGCACCAGGAGGGCTATGGGTTTCTTGTAGGGCCTCAGATGGGTCCGCAGGAGTCGTATGAGCACGCTGGGTCTCTCGCAGTCGGCGGTGGGGGCGGTCGGTGTCCCCTGGCACCTATCGTCGAACACTCCACCCGCGTTACCTCAACCGATTAATCCGCCCGTGGGTCAATGGCCGAGTCCTGGTCGGCCCTTGACCCCGCGTCCCGCGATCCGTCGCACGAGTGAACCGTTATGTCCCAAACGTCCCCGTGTGGATGGTTATTGCGACCCCCACGGCCAGTCCTTATGTCTGATAAGTCCTAAAAACTCTGCGGGGTCAAAAGGGGCCGCGGGGCAGGGTGTCACCCCGCGAAGGCCCCCGGGTGAACCTGCTCACGTACCGACACGTACTGCTGGCGCACCGCCTGGCCCACCGCCAGATCCTCGCCGGGCTCCAGGACCTGGGCCACCGCGCCCTGCCAGGCCGGCGGGGTGCGTGGATCGAGGGTGCCCTGCGAGGCGCCGAGCGCCCAGGCGGCCTGCCGGGCGGCGCCGAGCGCGGCGTAGTCGGCCGGCTGCGGCACGACGACCTGCGCGCCGAACACCGCCGGAGCGACGGCCTGTACGGCGGGCAGCTCGGCGGCGGGACCGAGCAGGAAGACCCGGCGCACCTCCACGCCCCGCCCGCGCAGCACGTCGAGCGCGTCCGCGAGCCCGCACAGCATGCCCTCGAACGCGGCCCGCGCCACATGCTCCGGCTTCATCGACTCCCGCCGGAGCCCGGCGAGCATCCCGGCCGTGTGCGGCAGGCTGGGCGTCCGCTCGCCCTCCAGATAGGGCAGCAGCACGAGTCCGTGCGAGCCCGGCGTCGACTTCATCGCCAGGTCCGACAGGCCCTCCAGGTCGGGCATGCCCAGCAGTTCGGCGGTGCCGCGCAGCGCCCGCACCGCGTTCAGCGTGGTCACGACCGGCAGGTGCATGCCGGTGGCGTCGGCCAGCGAGGTGATCATCCCTGTCGGGTCGACGAGCGCCTCGGGGTGAACGGCCATCACCGAACCGGAGGCGCCGAGGGAGACGACCGCGTCGCCCAGACCCAGCCCGAGGCCGAAGGCGGCGGCCATGGTCTCCCCGGTCCCCGCCGAGATCAGCAGCCCCTCGGGGGTGGTGCCGGCCGCCTCGGCGGGACCGATCACCTCGGGCAGCGCGGCCTGCCGGCCGAGCGCCAGCTCGACCAGGTCGGGCCGGTAGGTGCCGGTGGCGGCCGACCAGTAGCCGGTGCCGGAGGCGCCGCCGCGGTCGGTGGTGCTCCGCATCGGCCGTCCCAGCAACTGCCACACCAGCCAGTCGTGCGCCTGGAGCAGGAGCGCGGTGCGGCCGGCCGCCTCGGGCTCGTTCTTCGCGAACCAGCGCAGCTTGGTCACCGGCAGCGGGGCCTGTGGCACGCAGCCGACCGACTGCGCCCAGATCTCGCGGCCGCCGAGCGCGTCGATCAGGTCGGCCGCCGCGACCTGCGCCCGCCGGTCGCCGCCGACCATCGCGGGCCGCACCGTCGCGCCCTGGGCGTCGATCGGGACCAGCGCGTTCTGCTGCGCGGAGACGCCGATCGCCTGCACGCCCTCCAGGAGCCCGCCGCCCGCCGCCTCCCCCAGGGACAGCAGCCAGGCCTGCGGATCGACGTCGGCGGAACGTCCGCCGCCCTCCGGCGTCTCCACCGGATGCTGCGCGTATCCCTGCCTGAGTACGGACCCCGTGTCCGCGTCGCATACGACGATACGAGTGAAATCGGGCGAACTGTCCAACCCGGCGACTATCCCCATGGCTAAAATTCTGCCGTACCGCCGCCCTTGCTCGGGCCGCGGCCGCCCCGGCACCGCAGGGGACGCGCGCGCGGTGCCGCCGGGGCGGTCCGGTCACGTGTTGCTGGTGCCCCAGTCGTCCTCGCGGCTGCCGTTGGAGTGGGCGCGCAGCGAGCGCACCCGCTGGGCGACCGACTCGGGAATGCGGTCGCCGACCTTCTCGCTGACCGTGTGATAGGCCCGGTCCGCGAACTGCCGGCCCTGCTGCGCCGCGGTCTCGGCGGTGTTGCGCACGGCGGGGTTCTGGGCGATCCGGCCCGCGGACTTCTTCAGCTGCTCGTAGCGTTCACGTCCGGCCCTCGTGCCCAGCACGTAACCCACGGCGATCCCTGCGATGAACGTGAGCCGGTAACGCATGGCGGCCACCCTTCCCTTGCCTAGAGGTCACAGCCGGGGAGAACCGATTGGCGGAGCACCCCCCTGCTTGCGCTAATGTATGTGTCGCAGCGAGCGCGCGCCCCCTGGCGAATACCCGGGTAGGTGCGTTCGATGCAACGAGGCATTCCTCCGTAGCTCAATTGGCAGAGCAGCCGGCTGTTAACCGGCAGGTTACTGGTTCGAGTCCAGTCGGGGGAGCTCGGTCCTCCGTAGCTCAATTGGCAGAGCAGCCGGCTGTTAACCGGCAGGTTACTGGTTCGAGTCCAGTCGGGGGAGCAGCTGAACGAGGACCCTCCGGGGTCCTTTTTCATGTCCGGTTTCATGCCCCTGGGGAACCGCCGCGGCGTCGGTGAAGTCCTCAAGGTCGTGAACGGCCGCGGAAGACGACCATCCGAAGCAGGAGATCGTATGAGCGGCTATGCTGCGGCAGACGGCGCGCACACTTGTACGCGACGCGCCGCAACGGGGCGGTAGCTCAGCCGGTTAGAGCAGCGGACTCATAATCCGTCGGCCGTGGGTTCGAGTCCCACCCGCCCCACCAGGCGCTACCCGCGCAGAATCGATGTGACCAGCGGTTACGCCGGTCATTCCCAGCCAGTCTGTGGCCCCCGGAAGTGGATCCGGGGGCCTTCGGCGCGTGTTGGCCCGTTTTGCACTCGGCCGGAGCAACGGCCGCCGCGGACGGGCTACTGACGGGCCGCTCAGGAACGGTCGTCGGCGGGGTCGGCGGTCTCCGGCAGATCGTCGCGGTCGCCCTCGGCCTGGGAAGGGGTCGGGTACGGCGTGTCCGGCGGTCCTGCGGCGCGCTGCGTGCCCTCGTCGTCGCGTTCGCCCTCGGCCTGGGAAGGGGTGTGCTCTCTCATGGTGGTGACTCCTGCGGAGGGGTGACTCCTGCGGACGGGGCTGGTGACTCGTCCACGTTCCGGGTACCCCGGTGGCCGGTCCGTCACCGTTCCTGCGGGGTGTCGGGATCGACTTCGCGCGGCGGGGTGTCCGGGCCGTCCTCGCACGGCGGGGTGTCGGTGTCCGGGCCGGGGCCGGTGTGCCGGGCGAGCGCGGCGCGCAGGGCCGTGCGGATCTCCTGGGGCGGCGCGGGGCCGTCGTCACGGGCGCCGGCGATGATCGCGGCGGCCACCGCGTGCAGCTTGGTGTTGGAGCGCTGGGAGGCATCCCTGAGGATGTCCCAGGCATGCTCCGCGGTGCACGCGTGGGTGGCCATCAGGACGCCGCGGGCCTGGTCGATCACCGGGCGGGACGACAAGGCCCGGCGGAGCTGATCGACCTCCGTCTGAAGCTGGAGCAGCCGTTCCGTCCGTTCCAGGGCCACCGCCGAGGTGCCCTCGGGCGCCTCCGGATCCGCGCCGACCGGCGGCCGCGGCGCGTCCGCGCTGTCCAGGCCGGTCAGCTCCAGGACGCGGCGCGGCTGCCCCGTCCAGCCGGACGCGGTCACCCGGACCGGCGGGCGCCGGCCGCGGTCGTCGAGGGTGTCCAGGAGTTCCAGTCCGGCGGTGTCCATGAACGTCACCCCGGACATGTCCAGGTCGACCCGGCCGATGTCCGGCGGCAGCTCGGCCAGCGCCTGGACCAGGGCCTCCGCGCAGCCGTGGACCAGCTCCCCGCGCGCGGTGAGCGACGCCCGGGCGGCCACCGGGTCCGTGCGGACGTCGACGGTGAGCGTGCCGTTCGGGGTGCTCCGCCGACGTACGTGGGTTCGTGGTGCCGTTGCGGCCATCTCCCGCCTCGTCCGTTCTCGTCCGTCCTCGTCCGTCCTCGCGCGTCCTCGCGACGTCGCGTTCCCCGTCCCCGCCGGGACGCATGCCGCGGCGCTCGGGAGCCACGGATCCCCGGCGGTGCTGCCCTCCGCCTGCCCGCTCCCCGTGGGACTACACACGCCCGGGAACGGGCCTTCCCGGGCGCACGGGCCCGTGTGCCCGGGCGGACGGGAGCGGCCCGCTCCACCGGAGCCGGACCGAGTCACGAGCCGCGCCCACGGATCCACTGGCCTTGCCGGGAGAGCAGTGGGTACGCGTTAAGGCGTAGGTGCCGGACGGGCGGAGGACAGCGGGTCTCGCGTCCGACGGCAACGGTGATGTTCTGGCCCGCACTGCCGGGGACGGAGGTGTCGACGTCATGACCGCGACCGCGGAACCCTTCGGCCACCCCGCCTTGTTCTATCGGGACGAGCGGGAGTACCTCAGGGGCACCGTGCCCTTCGTGCGCGAGGGGCTTGAAGCCGGCGAGCCGGTCGCGGTGGCCGTGCCCGGTGACAACCTCCGGCTGATCGAGGACGGCCTCGGCGCCGACGCCGGGTCGGTACGGCTGCTCGACATGCGCGAGGTCGGGCGCAACCCCGGCCGGATCATCCCGGCGGTGCTGCGTGCCTTCGCCGACGGCCGGCCGCCCGGACGCCGGGTGCGGATCATCGGCGAGCCGGTCTGGGCGGGCCGTACGTCCGTCGAGTACGCGGCCTGCGCCCAGCACGAGGCGCTGATCAACCCGGCCTTCCGGGGCCGCGAGGTCACCATCCTGTGCCCGTACGACGCCGCCCGGCTCGACGGACGGGCCCTCGCCGACGCGCACGCCACCCACCCCGTGGTCATTCCCCCCGGTGCCGCCGGGCAGCGGGAGAGCGACGCCTACGCCCCCGAGCGGGTCGTCGCCCGGTACAACGAGCCCCTGCCGCCGGTGCCGGACGCGTTGTCTTTCTTCTTCACGGCGGGCACGCTGTCGCAGGTCCGGCACGTCGCCGTCGCCGAGGGCGCGCGGCTGGGGCCCGCGGCCACCCGGCTCGAGGACCTGGCCCTGGTCGTGGCCGAGCTGACGACCAACAGCGTGGTGCACGGGGGCGGTTCGGGCGAGCTGCGGGTGTGGGAGCAAGACGGGTGCGTGCTGTGCGAGGTGCGGGACAAGGGCCGCCTCGACGATCCGCTGGCCGGCCGCCGGCCAGCCCCCCGCGAGCAGCGCGGCGGCCGTGGGCTGCTGCTGGTCAACCTCGTCGCCGACCTGGTCCGCGTCCACACGGACGACGAGGGCACCACCGTCCGCTGCTGGTTCACCAACTGACCGCACGGGCTCTCAACGCGTCGGCTTCCCAAACTGGTTGACCGGCCCTGCGGCGTTCCAGGCGATCAACGCGCTTGTGCCCCGGCCGGATCGCCGCCACCGGGTCCCGGCGCCTCGGGCGGGCGACGCGGTGGCCGGCCGGGCGGGTCGATGGCGGCCGGACGCCGCTGACCCGGACGGCCAACGCGGTTACGCGCCCAGCGGGTTGAGGACCATCGGCTCGATCTCGCCCTCCAGCATCGCGCCCAGGCCCTGGATCGCGCACATGTCGGGGCGTTCGGCGATGTGGACCGGCATGCCGGTCGCCTCGCGCAGCATCTGGTCCAGGCCCGGCAGCAGCGCGGAGCCGCCGACCATCATGATCCCGCGGTCGGCGAGGTCGGCCACCAGATCCGGCGGGCACACGCGCAGCACCTTGTAGATGCCGTCGAGGACGGCGGTCAGCGGCGTCCGGATGGCCTCCCGTACGGCGGCGGTGTCGATCCGCACGGACCGGGCCAGCCCGGTGGCCACGTCCCGCCCGTGGATCTCGGTGGACGCCGGGCCCTGCGGCGTGAGCCCGTTGCCGGACAGCGCGATCTGGAGCGGCCGGAGCGACTGGCTGGGCAGCGTCAACGCGTGGGCCAGGCGCAGGTGTTGCACGATGGCCTGGTCGACGGCCTCCCCGCCGACGGGAATGCGCTCGGCGGCGACGATCGAGCCGAGCGAGAGGACGGCCACCTGGGTGGCCGCGGCCCCGCACACCATGATCATGGTGGCCTCGGCCCGCTCCACGGGCAGCCCGCAGCCGACGGCGGCGGCGATGAGCGTGTCGACGAGTTCCACCCGGCGCGCGCCGAGCCCGACGAGCGTCTCGATCGTGGCCCGCTGGGCGAGCGGATCGGCGTCGTGCGGAGTGCAGGCGGCGGCCCTCAGCCGGGCCGCCTTGCGGCGCAGGGTGCGGCGCATCCCGTCGCCGAGCAGGTGCCGCAGCATGCGCTGCGCCATCTCGATGTCGACGACCGTGCCGCCGGAGACCGGGCGGACGACCCGGATGTACGCGGGGGTACGGCCCGTCATCCTCTCCGCGAACTCCCCGACCGCGATCAGGGCCCCGTTACGGGTGTTCACGGCCGCGACGGAGGGCTGATCGACGACGAGCCCCGGGCCCTTGACGTAGACACGGGTCCGGGCCGCTCCCAGGTCGACGGCGAAGTGGCAGCGGCGCAACTGCTCCAGAGTGGCGGACATGGCGGTGCCTCCTGAGAGCGCGGACCGTGACGGCCACCGGGCGGAGGCCTCTCTGGCATCGTGCTCGGGCGGCGTGGCGGGCGCCTGTTCAAGGGGGCCGGGCGGGTCGCCGCTGGACGGGTGCATTCCGGCGCGCCGCGCGTAAGAAGCGGCGCACCAGGACATTTGACCGGCCCCCGCCGCGGGTTGGGCCCACGACGGGTCCGCGGGAGACCGGGCCTTCGCAGGCCGCCGTTCACCCCCGGGGCAGCGCCCGCTTCATGATCTTCCCCATGTCGTTGAGGGGCAGCGCGTCGAGGAACCGGACGACGCGGGGCCGCTTGTGCGGGGCCGGTCGCCGGGCCACGTGACCGGCCAACTCCTCGGCGTCCGGCGGGCACTGCGGATCGGCCGCCGGCCTCGCGTACCCCCGGGTGCTCCAGGAGCGCGTTCTCGACGTCGCCCGCGCCGATCTTGTAACCGCCGCTCTTGATCAGGTCGGTGGCCTTGCGGCCGACGACGCGGACCTGGCCGTCGGGGTCGCGCACCGCCATGTCGCCGGTGCGGAAGAAGCCGTCGGCGGTGAACGTGGCGGCCGTCGCGTCGGGCCGGTTGAGGTACTCGGTGAACAGGTTCGGCCCCCGCACCTGGAACTCGCCGACCGTCTCCCCGTCGTACGCCGCGATCTCCGTACCGTCCTCCTCCACGAGCCGCAGCTCGACGCCCGGCAGCGGGACGCCGACCGTCCCGGCACGGGACTCGCCGGAGGACACGTGGGGGACTCCTTGCGACGCTCGTACGAGTCGGCCGGGGCCGGTGACGGGGGTTCCTGCGCCAGGGGCGACCGTACGCGCCGAAGCGGGCGGTTGTTAGCCTGCGGGGCCCGTCACTGTTCGCAGCCCTGTACGGGGATCCACGAGGATCCACCAGGATGGAGGCAGCTGTGCCCCGCATCGCGCTCGTCACCTGCCGGCCCGCGCCCGGTATCAGCGCCGACCGGGACCTTCCGGTGCTGGTGGAGGCGCTGGAGCAGGCCGGGGCCGACGCCCGGGCCGTGGCGTGGGACGACCCCGGGGCCGACTGGGCCGGGTTCGATCTCGCCGTGATCCGGTCGACCTGGGACTACAGCTGGCGGGTGGCGGAGTTCACGGAGTGGGCCGAGCGGTGCGCCAAGGCCACACGGCTGGCCAATCCCGTCGAGGTCGTGCGGTGGAACGTCGACAAGCGCTACCTCGGGCAGCTCGGGGCGGCCGGGGTACCCGTCGTGCCGACCCGGTACCTGGCTCCCGGAGACCCGGCCGACCTGCCCGGCGACCACGACTACGTGATCAAGCCCGCGTCCGGGGCCGGCGCGAGGTTCGCCGCCCGGTACACGCCCGACGAGCGCGACACCGCCGTACGGCAGCTCGCGCGGATGCACGCCGAAGGGCTCACGGCCATGGTGCAGCCGTACATGCGGCGCATCGACGCGGGCGGGGAGCGGGCACTCCAGTTCTTCGGCGGACGTCTGCTGCACGCCGGCCGCAAGGGCGCCGTCCTCGCCCCCGGTATCGCCTACGACGAGCGCAAGGTGGCCCACCCCGGCATCTCGCCCTGGACCCCGACCCCTGCCGAACTCGCCGTCGCCGAAGCCGCGTTGGCCGCCGTGCCCGGAGCTCCCGAGCTTCTCTTCGCCCGGGTCGACCTGGTGGACGGGGAGGACGGCGAACCCCGGCTCATGGAGCTGGAGTTGGTGGAGCCGAACCTGTTCCTGTGGCTGCACCCGCAGTCGGTGGCGGCGGTGACGGAGGCGATCCTGGCCGCCGCCGCGGGCTGAGCCACTACTCGCCCACGCGCGTGCGCTGCAGCAGGCCCCAGGTGAACTCGGCCACGACCTCCCGGGGGACGCCCTCCCCGTCCGGGGCCCGGAACGCCAGGCCCCAGCGGGTCGGGGCGGTGCCCTCCAGGGGACGGGCCGGGGCGAAGGCGCGGGCGGCCTCGTCGACCGTGCAGGACCAGGGGGTCAGATCGGCCACGGTCCGCAGGTCGGGCCCCTCGGCGCCAGGGGCGCGCACCAGCCACTCGTTCCAGACCCGGCCGTCCGGGGCGACCAGTACCTCCAGGCGCAGGTCGGGCCAGAGCGGGACGGGCCACGTGCGCGCCTCACAGTCCAGATCGCCGATGCGGCGGGCGGTCGTCGACTCCGGTTCGCCGAGGACCGAGCGGATGGGGGCACCTCCCATGCCGTTGAGGCTATGGGGGAGGGACGCCGCCGAGCGGGCCCGTGGCGAGCGGGCCATCGCCTGCCACCGCTTGTTGGCCTCGCGCATCTGCGCGCGGGAGACGCCCAGCGTACGGCGGGCCTCCTCCACCAGCTCCGGGTTGTGGTCGGCCATGCGGCGCAGCAGCACGAGCTGGAAGTCCAGCGGGGTGAAGGGAGCGGCGGGGCGCTTTCCGGAGGGCGTCGTCATGCGGTCCATCGTCGCCCAAACCCGGCCTCGCCCGGCCCTTTCCCCCCATTGCCCGCGCATTCCGCTCTGACTAGCCTGTGTTCGTCATGCCGACCGCCTTTTGAGATTTCGAACAAGACTGGATCACACAGGCGCATATCAAGGGAGGGGACCGGTCGTGGGACGCCTCGTACCTGCCGTGACCCGGGCTCTGGACATACTCGAGCTCTTCCTCGACGGGGACGGGACGCTCTCCGCCCCCGACATCGTGCGCAGGCTGGGACTGCCGCGCACCACGGTGCACGAGCTGGTCACCACGCTCGCGGCACGCCAGTACATCGTCCCCGTGACCGGGCAGCCCGGACGCCACCGGCTGGGCGTACGCCCGTACCAGCTCGGCAGCCGCTACGCGGAGCAGCTGGATCTCGCCGCCGAGGGCCAGTCGGTCGCCCGCTCGGTCGCGGAGACCTGCGACGAGACCGTGCACGTGGCGATCCTGGAGGACACCGACGTCATCTACATCGCCAAGGTGGACTCCACGCACGCGGTGCGCATGGTTTCCGCGGCCGGCCGCCGCCTCCCGGCGCACTGCACCTCGGTCGGCAAGATGCTGCTCGCCTCCCTGCCCGAGGAGGAGCTCGGCGCGCGCATCCCGGACGACGCCGAACTGGTCGCGATGACGCCGAACAGCATCACCGACCCGGCCACGCTGCGCGAGGCCCTGGGCGAGGTCCGGCGGCGGGGTGTGGCGGTGGAGAGCCGCGAGTCCAACCCGGACGTCAGCTGTGTGGCCGCGCCGGTGCGCGACCGTACCGGGCGGGTGGTCGCGGCCCTGTCCATCTCGGTGCCGATGATCCGCTGGAGCGAGGAGCGGCGGGCGGAGCTGGAGCGGCTCGTCGCGCAGGGCGCCGCCGGGCTGTCCGAGCGGCTCGGCCACCGGGGCGCGGCATGACGGGCTACGAGGTCGCCGTCCGGGCACGGGCGGAGCTGGGCGAGGGCCCGACCTGGGACCCGGCGGCCGGGCGCTTGCTCTGGGTCGACATCCTCTCCTCCCGGGTGCACTCCTACGACCCCTCCTCGGGCCGGTGCACGGTCCGTACGACCGAGCAGCACGTGGGCGCGGCGAAACCCCGCGCCGGCGGCGGGCTCGTGCTCAACCTCCGGGACGGTGTGGGTCTGGTGGACCCCGACGACGCCTTCCGCTGGCTGCACCACGACCCGGCTCCAGGGCGGCGCGGCAACGACGCGGCCGTGGCACCCGACGGCTCCCTGTGGGCCGGCACCATGCGCTACGACGAGGCCGCGGGAGGCGGCACCCTGACCCGCCTCACCGGCGACGGCACGGCCGAGGTGGTGCTGCCCGCCGTGGCGGTGAGCAACGGCACCGCCTGGAGCCCCGACGGCCGCCTGATGTACTACGCCGACTCGCCGACCCGCCGTGTCGACGTCTTCGACTTCGACGGCCGGCGGATCACGGGCAGGCGGCCGTTGGCCCAGGTGGAGGAGGGCGCCGGCTTCCCGGACGGCCTCGCGGTCGATGCCGACGGCTGTGTCTGGGTGGCCCTGTGGGACGGCGCCGCGATCCGCCGCTACACCCCCACCGGCACCCTGGACCGCGTACTCGCGCTCCCCGTTTCCCACCCCACGGCCTGCGCCTTCGCCGGCCCCGGCCTGACCGACCTCTACGTCACCACGGCCCGCACGGGCCAGACCGCCCCCCACCCCCTGGCGGGCTCACTCCTCGTCGTCCCCGACGCGGGGCGGGGCCTGCCCCAGCCCGCCTTCGCGGGCTGAATCCGCCTGCCCCGGGGCTCGTCGGCCGGGGCCGGGTCAGGTGTTCGTCCGGTCCAGCTCCTGAAGGATCTTGCGTTCGGCCGGGGTCAGCGGCGGGCCCGCCAGCCGAGGAAGAAGAGGGCCGTTCAGGACGTCGAGAAGGGTGTCGGGGCGCAGAAGGCGCTCCGGGCCGCTGCGGAGGCTGGTGACCTCCCAGAGGGCGGCCGCTGCGCGGTAGGAGCCGGTGGCCGCCCGCGTGAGACGGCGGCTGTAGGCGGTGACCAGGCGGTCGACGGCTCCGGGGCGGGCGCCGCGGCTGTCCGGGTACCAGACGTCCTGGCCGACGGCGGCCGCCCAGGCCGCGTCGACCGGCCGGGCGGCGCCGCGCTGCACCCGGCGCGCGAGTCCGGGCGCGTCCGGGCCGAGGCGGCGCAGTTCGTCGCGCAGCAGCCGGGCGCCGAGCGCGGCCACCGACATGCCCTGCCCGTAGGCCGGGTTGTAGGTGGCCACCGCGTCGCCCAGCGCCACGAAGCCCTCCGGCCACCGCGGCAGCTTCTCCAGGTAGCGGCGCGCGTTGCTGGTGCTGCGGCTGATGTACACGTCGGTGAGCGGCTCGGCGCCGGAGACGAGCCGGCCGACGACGGGGGACGGCAGGTCGAGGGCGTAGCGCAGGAACCCGTCGGGGTCCGACGGCGGTTCGCCGCCCCGCGAGCCGGCGAGGCTGACCATCCAGCGGTCGCCCTCGATCGGCAGCACCATGCCGCTGCGGCCGGGGCGGCCCGCGTACGGGTCGGCCTGCACCATCGTCAGCGGGAACTGCTCGGCCCCGGCGGGCGTGCGGTACACGCGTGTGGCGTTGACCAGCCCGGCGTCCACGCCGCGTTCCCGCACTCCGGAGATCCCGAGCTCCCCGAGCCAGGTCACCACCCTGGTCCCGCGCCCGCTCGCGTCGACCACGAAGTCCGCGGCCAGCACCTCCTCCGCCCCGGGGGTGGCGACGCGCACACCGCGCACGCGCCCCGCGTCGCCCACCAGGCCGACCGCCTGCGCCTTGCGGATCACCGTCCCGGTGTGGGCGAGGACGGTGGAGCGGACCGTGAAGTCCAGCAGGGCGCGGGTGCAGCTGAGCATCCGCGGCCCGTCGTGCCGCCAGCGCCGCAGCCAGCCCTCGGGGGTCAGGGCCACCATGCCGTGGCCCAGCGGTATCTCCCGGGCGCCCGCGGCCAGCAGCCGCCGCCGGATGCTCCCGCCCGGCATCAGCTCCTCCATGGCGGCCAGACCGCCGGCCATGAGCAGATGGGCGTGACGCCCCTGCGGCAGCCCTCTGCGGTGCTCCGGCCCCTCGGGCAGGTCGTCGCGGTCCACCACGACCACCTCGTCCACGACGTCGGACAGCACCGCCGCGGCCAGCATGCCGGCCAGTCCGGCACCGATGACGACAGCTCTACGGGGCATGGGGCTCCTCGGAGTCGGCCATGGCCTCAGCCATGGGTGGTCCTCACCGTTCCCGCTGGTACGGCGGTTTCGGAGGGGGTACGCGCCAGGGCCTGCGCCAGTTCCACCAGGCCGCTGGTTCCGGACACCTCCGTGGCGTGGAGGCGGTAGCCGCTCGGCGCCGGGAGCGGCTCCCCGCGGGCGGCGGCGCGGCGCGCGGCGTCGGCGAGCATCGCCGCCTCCGCCGCGATCCGCGCCTCGTGCGCGCCGCGGCCCGCGCGCCGGGCGGCGGCCAGCGCCCGCTCGCGGACCGTGTCGTCGAAGTACGGCGCGAGGCCCAGCAGCGCGTCGTGGATGGACACCTCGCGCCACTGAAGGCGCGCCAGCGGCAACTGCCACCAGGAGCTCGGCGGTTTGGGCGCGGTGGACACGAACCGCACCCGCGACCACAGCGGGCCCAGCCGCCGGTGGTCGCGCAGACCGCGCGCCTGCGCGAGGGCCGCGGGGAGCAGTCTGGGCAGCACGAAGCCCGCCGAGCACAGGATCGCGGCGAGGGAGGCCATCGGCGGGGCGACCTTCGTGGACAGCACGTCCAGGTCGTGTCCCGTCCAACGGGCCACGACCGCCGTGTACTTGGCCAGCTGGAAGCCCACCACGTCCAGCGCCGAGCCGGCCAGGATCAGCCGCAGCCCGGCCCGCAGCAGCCCGGTGACCTCGCGGCTCCACTTGACGCACAGCGCGCACGCCGCCAGGGTCGCGGCGCTGTGCCCGAGCAGATAGAGCAGGATCATCTCGCGCAGGTACGGCGTGTTGGCGTAGTAGGTGTCCAGGTCGGTGAGCCGCTCGGTGCGGGCGTCGCCGAGGGCGAACAGCACGACGATGGCGACGATCAGCGGGGCGTAGACGGCGATGCTGCGCAGCACCGTCCGCCGCACCCGCTCGCGCGGCCCGCCCCGCCAGTTGATCAGCAGGATCAGCAGCGAGCAGCTGTACGCGGAGAGCATCCCGTAGGTCAGCGGGGCACCGAAGTTGGGGATGCCGGTGAGCTCGTTGACGGTGGCCAGCGTCAACGGCGCCGAGCAGACGAACACCAGTGAGCCGAGCACGATCGCCGCGCAGGTGGACATGGTCAGCGGGTTCCGCACCGCGGTCCGCGGCCGGCGCAGCAGCACGGTGGCGGAGAGCCCGAAGATCCCGGCCGCCAGGTAGACGACAAGACTCACCCCGACCACCTCCGCCCACGGCGCGCGGCGGTTCCGCGCGCGGCGGCGGCCGTGCGGGTGGCTGTGCGTGGTGCGGCGGGCGGGCGGGGCGCCGGGCGCCCCGTCGTGGCCACGGGCGTGGCTGCGGCGGGTTCCTGTGGCGGCCGTCGCGCCGCCGGGGTGGCCGTCATGGCGTGCTCGTGGGGGTGGGGCCGGTGGGGATGAGGGGAGCCGCCGCCGGGGGCGGGGCGGACAGGGCGTCCGAGACGCGGACCAGGGCGGCCGGGCCCGGTACCCGCACGGTCAGGCGGTCCGCTTCGCCGGGCAGCGGCGCGCCGGGCTCCCGTACGGCGGCGGCGATCACCGCCGCCCACGCGGCGGCCTCGGCGCGTTCGGTGTCCCCGGTCGCCCCCAGCACCGCCTCGTGGGTCCGCTCGTACAGGGACCGGTCGAAGGACGCGTCGAGGTAGCTCAGCGCGTTGTGGATGCTGGTCTGGCGCCACACCAGTCGCGTGGTGGGTGTGGCCCAGCGCGGCCGCGGCAGCCGCAGACAGCGACGGGTGAGGAGATCGTCCAGCTCGCGCTCCAGCGGCTCCAGCCGCGCGTACGCCCGCCGCGACCGCCGCCACTCGGCGAGGCGGGGCCCCGCCAGCGGCACCATGATGCCCGCCGACATCAGCAGCGCGCCCAGCCCGGCGGCGGCCGGCGAGACGTTCGTGCTGAGCCCCGACCAGTCCCGCCCGCACCAGCGGGCGACCACGGCGACGAGCTTGGTCACGCTGTACCCGCCGCCGCACAGCGACCCCACCCCCAGGACCACGAGACCCGCCCGCAGCCAGCCGGCCACGTCGCGCGCCCACCGCAGCGCGGACACCGCGGTGACGCTGACGGCGCAGAGATGCCCCACCAAATACAGCACGATCATCTCGGCGAGGAACGGCGTCGTCGCGTAGTAGGTGTCCAGGTCGGTACGCCGCTCCACCGGCGCCTCACCGAGCGCGAACATGGCGGCGATGCCGACGAGCACCAGCGTGTAGGCCACGATCCAGCGCCGGGCCACCCGGTGCACGTGCTCGCCGCCCCGCCAGTGGACGACGAGGACCTGGGAGGCCGCGCTGTAGGCGGTGATCGACGCGTACGTCAGCGGCGCGGCGAGGTTGGGCACACCGCTGAGCCGGTTGATCGCGCCGACCGTCGGCGGGGCCCCGAGCAGGAAGCAGAAGCCGGCCAGCCCCAGCACCGCGCAGATCGCGCGCAGATACGGATCGCTGCGGTGACGGGCCAGATCGGGCGCCTTCACCGCCAGGCACAGCCACAGCACACCGCAGCTCACGTAGTTGATCAAGCCGCTCATCCGCCCCGGATCCCCCGGTAGTTGAGGGCCGCCCCGATCCGTCCGGCGAGGTCCTGGCCGTGCTCGGGGCCCTCCGCGACCGGGTCCGCCGACGCCTCCAGCCAGGTCCGCAGCCGACGGCCCATCAACATGCCGAACCGGTCGGCCTCCTGCTCGTCGGCCAGGCTGAAGTCGGTGCGCGCCGCGACCGGCCGGGGCGGGCCCGCGGCCGGCGCGGCGTCCGCGTCGCTCCGCCGCCGGCTCATGTGCCACACCTCGTGACAGAAGATCACGAGCTGGTGCCACACGGCGGCCCGCTGGTCGACGACGACCACGTCCTGGGTCTCGCCCTCCAGCCACAGTCCGCTGGCGGTGTGCGGCGGGAACACCTCCCGCCGGACGACGACCCGGCGTCCCCGCCAGGCGCTGACGGAGTCGACGAGCGCGGCCAGCAGCACCTCCGGGTCGGCGGGCACGGGCACCTGGATCGGGTCGATGAGCGCGTCGGCCAGCCGGCGCATCTCCCTCTTCCTACGCACCATCTTCCGCCGCGCACCTCCCAGGCCTGCCCTCATCGCCGGGCGAGGCGGACCGGTCCGCCCGCGGAGTCCATCGCCGCACCCCTTCCGGCCCCCTGTCAGGGGGGTCGTCCGAGCCTACGCGGCCGGAGTTGCCCGCGTCATGCGATCCGACGACCGTCGTACGACCGGAAACGACCGCCGTCCTCCGCGCGACGCGTACCCGCCGGTGACCGGGCGGGAACCCGTCCGGTCACCGCCCCGGCGAGGGCAGCGGCGTCACCGGCACCCCGCCGGCCGCCGCGCCCAGCAGCGTCAGCCGCACCTGCCCCGGACCCGACAGCGTGGTGAACTCCGACAGCACCGCCAGGGCAAGGGTGTTGGTGCCGCGTGTGCGCAGGATCCCGTTCGGCAGGACGAACGTGTGCTGCGGACCCACATCGTTGATGTACTGGCCCATGTTCCAGCCGTTGAGGAAGATCTGCGCACGGTAGGAGCGGTACCGGTCGTCGTCCAGGGTGAGCCCGATCGAGGCGTCCACGCCCTGTTCCACGGCCAGCCGGAACGTGGTCCGGTACCAGGTCACCCCCTGCCGTCGCGCCGCGCGCGGGAACGTGACCGGCTCCCAGCCGCCGTCCGCGAAGCCCGGCAGGTGCCAGCCCTCCCGCTCCCCGTACAGCCCGCCGTTGTTGAGCGGCCCGCGCACCGGGTCCGGAGCGGCCTCGCCCTGGATCCGCCACCGCACCTTGGGCGCGCCCCCCTTGAAGGCGACCGCCGTCAGACCGCGCGCCGCCTTGTGCGTGTCGCGCGCGGAGCCGTCCTGGTCGTGCTGCATCCGCCGCACCAGGACCGACAGCACGTGCCGGCCGGGCCCGCGCCGTGCCCCGCGCACCGGGAAGACCGCCGTGTCCGACCAACTGCCCTTCCGGATCGTGCTGTTGTCGGGAACGGGCAGCCGGTGGGTGCCCAGCGGCTCACCGTCCAGCCAGGCCATCAGCAGCCCCTGCGTGCCGGCGGTGTAGGAGAGGGAGACCGACTCGATGCCGGTGGCGTCCGAGAACGTGCCGCGGTACCAGACGTCCCCGTAGTGGAAGCCGTAGTCGTCGGCGAACAGCACCGGCTGCCCCTTCGGCACCGGGGTCGTGCTGTACGAGGAGGTCCGGTCGGCGGCCTTCCACGCCGAGTCGTCGAAGCCCGGCCCGGACTCGGGGTTCTCGGTGCGCGTCCGCCAGCCGCCGAGCGCGGGCAGCGTCACCTCGGGCACGCCCGGCAGCGGGGCGCCCGCCCGCACGCTCTCCGAGCCGGTGGCCGACACCGGTACCGCGCGGCCGTTCCACGTCACGGCGTCGATGCCGCGTGGCCCCCACATCTCCAGACCGGTCTCGCCGACGGTGTCACCGGTGAGGTGCACCGTGGAACCGCTCACGGTGGCGGTGCGCAGCAGCGCGGGGCCGTGGACCAGCAGGGAGCCCGACGGGGTGTCGTACGGCCACAGGCGCGCCGAGGTGGCCTCGTCGGCGAACAGCAGCAGCAGGGGGCGGCCGTTGCCGTCGCCCTCCACCCGGACCCCGATCAGCCCGCCGGCGCCGAGCGGGACGGTCAGCCGCAGCAGGCCCCGGTCGTAGGCGTACGCGGCCTGCTGGCTCATCCGGGTCACCAGCGGCTCCTCGGCGGCCTCCAGGACCACGCGCGCCAGTTCGCCCTGCCGCCCGCAGAACACGGCGACGTCCTGCCGTCCGGCGTTCAGGAAGAGCATCGGCTGCGCGGTGGAGTACCGCACCTTCCGCTGCCCCAGCGTCAGCCCGGTGACCATCAGCCGGGCGTCCCGGGCCGGCACGGTCACCGGCAGGTCGGCGCCGGCCGCGCGCAGCGTCGAGGAGACCTCCTGGGCGCCGTCGTTGCGCAGGACGTAGACGTGGGCGCCGGTGTCGGGGTTCTTCAGGTGGTACGTCGTGAGCCCGCGCACCTTCACGTCGGCGGCGCGGTCCAGCCGGGCGAAGTCGGGGACGCGCTGGAGCATGTGCCCGATCTGGTGCAGCGGCACCAGCTTGTCGGTGGGCCGGCGGCCCTCGTCCAGGGCCGCCCCGTAGTCGTACGACGTGTAGACGACCGGTGCGGGCAGCCAGCCCCAGGAGGTGCCGCCGAAGGCCATGTACACGTTGTGGACGGTGATGCCGTTGGCGAGGTGGGTCAGGTAGAAACGCCGCTCGTACGCCGCGTCCCGGGTGCGCCGCGACTCCGCGTACCCCTTGCCCCGGGACCAGGCGCCGCCCCACGGGTCGAACCAGCCGCCGCCGGACTCCGGCATGAACCCGGGTGTACGGGGGCCGGCGCTCGCCCCGCCGGTCTTGCCGCCGGCGCCGAAGTGCCCCCAGTCGGGCGGCGTCCGGGACGGCGAGGGGTACCCGTCGAACCCGTACAGCCATCCCCGCTTCTCACCGCCGGTGTCGAACGAGCCGGGGGTCCAGTGGCCGTTCCTGCCCTTGTCGTTGTGGAAGAGGGGTACGTCGATGCCGTCGGCGCGCACCTTCTTGTACAGGTGGGACATGTAGGCGCGCCCGGTCGGCTCGTCCACGTGGGCGTCGTACTCGTTCTCGATCTGGTAGAGCAGGACGGTGCCCCTGCCCCGGGTGAACAGATGCCGGACGGCGATGGCGTCGACGTGGCTCAGCCACTCGTCGACGTGCTTCAGGTACGCCGGGTCGGCGGTCCGCGCGGTGCCCTCGGTGGCGGTCAGCCAGCCGGGGAAACCGCCGCCGTCGACCTCGGCGTTGATGTAGGGGCCGGGGCGCAGGATGACGTAGAGGCCGGTCTCGGCGGCCATCCGCAGGAACAGGTCCAGATCGCGCACGCCGGTGAAGTCGTACCGTCCCGGGGCGGGGGAGTGGTAGTTCCAGGCCACGTAGACGCTGACGGCGTTGAAGCCGTAGGCGCGCATCTTCTGGAGCACGTCCCGCCACAGGGCCGGGCTCGGCAGCCGGAAGGGGTGCATCTCGCCCGACCACAGCACCAGCCGCCGGCCGTCGACCAGCAGTGAGTAGGAGTCGAAGCCGACGCTGTGCCGTCGTCCGTCGGCGCTCGGCGGGGGCGGCGGCGGGCCCGTGGGCACGGAGCGCGCGGCGAAGGCCGACGGCGCCCCCGGGCCACCGCTGCCGCCCAGGGCCAGTCCGAGCGCGGCGGTACTCGCGAGAGCGCTGAATGAACGTCTGCTGAGCGCCAAGGGTGTGCCTCCGGGGCGATCTTACGGTCGCGGATCCCGCCATTCTCCACGCCGAGCCCCCGCCCCCACGCACGCCCACACCCCTGGGCGCGGCCACGGGGGACGACCAAGGAGCCGCACCCCCCGACTCAGCCGCCCCATACACGCCGCGCCCGACCAGCTCCGGAGACCGGCCCGGACGGCCGTCGAGGGGAGGGAACGCCTGGCGGGGTGGGGCCCGGAACGGGCCGGGTCGTGGCTGTGGGGTACCCCCGGCTCGGCTGCTACCCGGCCTGGTTCATGCCTGCTGCGTTGGGCCAGTTTTGGGGGGCGGGCCAGCCGGCTGCCGGGGCCGGGGTGAGGCCGGGGGCCTCGGGGGGCGGGGCGGTCATGCCGCGCACCTGGGCGGCGGTGAGGCCACCGCGGGCCGGGACGCCCGGCGGGGTGGGCCCGGGGACGGGGGGCGGAGCCTGTTGCGCCGGCGGGGCCAGGGGTTGCATCGGCACGGGCGGCAGGGGCGGGCCGGGGACGGGCGGCTGCGGGGCCGGGGCCGCCGCCGTGGCGGGGAGCGGCATCGCCACGCCGGGGGCCGGGGCGGTCAGCGCCATTCCGGCGGCCGGGGCAGTCAGTGCCGGGGCGGGGGCCGGGGCGGCGGCGGTCACGGCGGCCGGTATTCGCATGCCGGCGCCGTTGGTCTCGCTGACCAGCCGGTCCACCGCCGCCGTACCCGAGCTGTAGTTGGTCCCTGTCCCCAACTCGGGTACGGCGGCTCCCTTCCTGCTGCCGTAGAGCACCTGTTCCAAGGCGGACACGAGACGACGCACGTCCACCTCGGGGCGCACCACGAGCCGCAGGAAGCGGCTGGAGGAGCCGATCTTGTTGCCGCACTCGCGAACCAGGATCCGGTGCTCGGTGAGCAGCCGGTCCCGGACCACGGTGCCTTCGGCGCCCACGGGAAGGCGCACGAAGAGGAAGTTGCCCTGGGACGGGTAGACCGTCAGACCGGGCAGCGCCGAGAGATGGGCGGCCATCTCCATCCGGTCGCGGCGCACCTGCTGAAGGCTCTGCCGGTACTCCGTGCCGTGCTCCTTGAGCATGAACACCACGTGCTCGGCGAAGGAGTTGAGGTTCCACTTCGGCAGCATCGAGCGGACCTTGCCCGCCAGCGCCGGATTGGCGACCAGGTACCCGAAGCGGATCCCGTGCAGGCCGAAGTTCTTGCCCAGGCTGCGCAGCACGACCACGTTCGGGCGCAGCATGGCCTCCTGCACCACGCTCGGCTCGGCCTCGGCGTCGGCGAACTCCAGGAACGACTCGTCGATCACCACCAGGTCCAGATCGGCGAGGGAGTCCATGAACTGCACCAGGGTGTGCTTGGGTACGAAGCCGCCGTCGGGGTTGTTGGGGTTGCAGACGACGGCGACCCTGGTCCCCCGCGCCCGGATGAACTCGGAGTACTGCGCCAGGTCCAGGGCGAACCCGTTGGACTCCTGGAGCGGGAACATGTCGACCCGCTTGCCGGTCTCCATGGGCTGGTCGGTCCAGCGGCCGAAGGTGGGGACGGGGACGGCCAGGGACTCGCGCACCAGCAGATGGTCGATCCAGGTGATCAGCTCGGTCGAGCCGTTGCCCATCGCCACGCACTGCGGCGGCAGTTGGAGCAGATTGCACAGCTCTGCGGTGATCGTGTCGGCGCTGGACGGGTAGTACGTGACGATCTCACGCAGCCGAGTCGCCATGTCCTGGAACATCTCGGGCGTGGGGAAGTACGGATTGCACGGAATGCAGAAGTCCACCGGCCCGGCCCCGTCGCCGCCCTCCCGCGTCAGCGCCGCCATCGACGGACTGTGCGCCGCGGTGCTGCGGAACAGCGAGGTGACGTTGTCGGCCATGGAACCTCCCTATGGGGCGGGCCCGGTGGGGGCGGCCGGGTCCGTCGTTCTGGGGTGGCCCGCGCGGGGGAGCGCGGGCCACTCATGGATACGCGGACGGAGGCGGCGCTGTTCAACTCATGTGTGGGAAGTGTGCTTTCCGGGTAACCGCGGGCCCCGCGCGGGCGCGGCGCGCGTCGGCCTACGCACCGGACCTGCGCTTGTTCCACACGTCGAACCCGACCGCCGCCAGCAGCGCCAGCCCCTTGATGACCTGCTGCCAGTCGGTGCCGACGCTGAGCAGGTTCATGCCGTTGTTCAGCACGCCGAGGACGAGCCCGCCGATGATCGCGCCGAGCACCGTTCCCACACCGCCGCTCATGGACGCGCCACCGATGAACGACGAGGCGATGGCCTCCAGTTCGTAGTTCACGCCGGCCTTCGGAGAGGCCGCGTTCAGGCGGGCGGCCACCACCAGTCCCGCCAGGGCCGCGAGCACGCCCATGTTCAGGAACACCTGGAAGGTGACCCTTCTGTCCTTGACGCCGGACAGCTTCGCGGCGGGCAGGTTGCCACCGATGGCGTAGATGTGGCGGCCGAAGACGGCGTTGCGCATCACATAGCCGTAGCCGGCCACCAGCGCGCCGAGGACGATCAGCACGATCGGCGCGCCCTTGTAGCTGGCGAGCAGCAGCGTGACGACCAGGACGGCGGCGACGAGGGCGACGAGCTTGAGCGCGAACAGCCGCGCGGGCAGCACGTCGAGGGAGAACTCCTGCTGCCGGCGCCGGTCGCGCACCTCCTGCCACACCACGGAGGCGATCAGGACGAGGCCGAGGAGCAGGGTGAGGTTGTGGTAGTTGGTGCTCGGCCCGACCTCGGGCAGGAAGCCGTTGCCCATCTTCTGCAGCCCGCCCGGGAACGGGCCGAGGGTCTGGCCCTTGAGCAGGATCTCCGTCAGCCCGCGGAAGAGCAGCATCCCGGCGAGGGTGACGATGAACGACGGTATGCCCAGATAGGCGATCATGAACCCTTGCAGCGAGCCCGCGGCCGCCCCCACCAGCAGGCACAGGCCCATCGCCGCCGGCCACGGCACCTGGTGGCTGACCGTCAGGGCCGCCGCCACCGCGCCGACGAACGCGGTCAGCGAGCCCACCGACAGGTCGATGTGGCCCGCGATGATCACCATCATCATGCCGATGGCCAGGATCAGGATGTAGCTGTTCTGGAGCACCAGGTTGGAGACGTTGCGCGGCAGCAGCAGGTCCCCGCCGGTCCAGATCTCGAACAGGACGACGATCAGCCCGAGCGCGATCAGCATGCCGTACTGCCGCATGTTGCGGCGCAGACCGTTCAGCACCAGCCCGAGCAGACCGCCGCCGGTGGCCGCCGCGCCGCGCTCCGGTGGCGCGGGGGCCGGGGTCTGCGCGGTCATGTCCGTGCTCATCGCGTCACCTCTTCGTCCTTCGTGTTCTTCGTCATGTGGCGCATCAGCACTTCCTGGGTGGCCTCCGCCCGCGGCACCTCACCGGTCAGCCGCCCCGCGGCCATCGTGTAGATGCGGTCGCACATGCCGAGCAGTTCCGGCAGTTCGGAGGAGATGAAGACGACCGCCTTGCCCTGGGCGGCCAACTGGTTGATGACCGTGTAGATCTCGTACTTGGCGCCCACGTCGATGCCGCGCGTGGGCTCGTCCAGGATCAGCACGTCCGGACCGGCGAAGATCCACTTGCTGAGGACGACCTTCTGCTGGTTGCCGCCGGACAGCCTGCCCACCGGCTCGAAGACGGTCGGCGCCTTGATGTTCATGGACGTGCGGAACCCCTCGGCGACCTGCTGCTCCTCGTGTTCGTCCACCACACCCCGCCGGGCCACCTTGCGCAGCGCGGTCAGCGAGATGTTCCGGTGGACGGTGTCCATGAGGTTCAGGCCGTAGTGCTTGCGGTCCTCGGTGACGTAGGCGATGCCGTGCCCGACCGCCTCCGCGACGGTCCTGGTGCGGATCTCCCGGCCGTCCTTGAGGACCGTGCCGGCCGCGTACCGGCCGTAGGCGCGGCCGAAGACGCTCATCGCCAGTTCGGTGCGGCCGGCGCCCATCAGGCCCGCGATGCCGACGATCTCGCCGCGCCGCACCTGGACCGACACGTCGTCGACGACCCGGCGCTGCCGGTCGAGCGGGTGGAACACGGTCCAGCCCCGGATCTCCAGGGCCGGGGCCGCGCCTTCCTCGGTCGGATGCGGGGTGCGTTCGGGGAAGCGGTGGTCGAGGTCGCGGCCGACCATGCCGGCGATGATCCGCTCCTCGGTGGTGCCGGCCGCCTTCACGTCCAGGGTCTCGATGGTGTGGCCGTCGCGCAGGATCGTCACCGAGTCGGCGACCCCGCGGATCTCGTTGAGCTTGTGGGAGATGATGATCGAGGTGATGCCCTGCTTCTTCAACTCAAGTATCAGGCGCAGGAGTTTGCCGCTGTCCTCGTCGTTCAGGGCCGCCGTCGGCTCGTCCAGGATGAGCAGCTTCACGGACTTCGACAGCGCCTTGGCGATCTCCACGAGCTGCTGCTTGCCGACGCCGATGTCCGCGACCCGGGTCTCGGGGTGCTCGTCGAGGCCGACGCGGCGCAGCAGGGCGGTGGCGTGCCGGAGGGTGTCGTTCCAGTTGATGAACCCGCGCGTGGCGTGTTCGTTGCCGAGGAAGATGTTCTCCGCGATGGACAGGTACGGCACCAGCGCCAGCTCCTGATGGATGATGACGATGCCGCGCCGCTCGCTGGCCCGGATGTCCTTGAAGCGGCAGACCTCCTGCTCGAAGAGGATCTCGCCCTCGTAACTCCCGTGCGGATGGACGCCGGAGAGCACCTTCATCAGGGTGGACTTCCCGGCGCCGTTCTCCCCGCAGATGGCGTGCACCTCGCCCCGGCGAACCGTCAGCGTGACGTCCGACAGCGCTTTGACACCGGGAAAGGTCTTGCCGATCGAGCGCATTTCCAGGACGGGTCCCGCCATGGTCGTGCCTTCCAGTCGGTTGGGGTCGGTGGATGCGGCGGTCGCTTCCCGGCTACTTGTTCAGCTCGGCGTCCGTGTAGTAGCCGCCCTTGACCAGGACCTCCTCGTAGTTGCTCTTGTCGACGCTCACCGGCTGCAGCAGGTAGGCGGGCACCACCTTCGAGCCGTTGTCGTAGGTCTTGACGTCGTTGACCTGCGGCTTCTTGCCCTTCAGTGAGTCGTCGACCATCGCAGAGGCGATCTCGGCGAGCTTGCGGGTGTCCTTGTAGACGGTCTGCGTCTGGTCGCCCGCGATGATCGACTTCACCGAGGCCAGCTCGGCGTCCTGACCGGTGACGACGGGCAGCGGCTTGTTCCCCGAGCCGTAGCCGTCCGACTTCAGCGCCGACAGGATGCCGATCGAGATGCCGTCGTAGGGCGAGAGCACCGCGTCGACCCGGCCGCTCTTGTAGGACGAGGTGAGGATGTCGTCCATGCGCCGCTGCGCGGTCGCGCCGTCCCAGCGCAGGGTCGTGACCTTGGTGAGCTGCGTCTGGCCGGACCTCACCTTCAGCTTGCCGCTGTCCAGATACGGCTTCAGGACGCTCATCGCGCCGTTGAAGAAGTACTTGGTGTTGTTGTCGTCGTTGGAGCCGGCGAACAGCTCGATGTTGAACGGGCCCTTGCCGTCCTTCAGGCCGAGCTTGTCGACGATGTAGCCGGCCTGGAGCCGGCCGACCTTCTCGTTGTCGAAGGAGGCGTAGTAGTCGACGTGCTCCGTGCCGAGGATCAGCCGGTCGTAGGCGATGACCGGGATGCCGGCGTCGGCCGCCTCCTGGAGCACGTTGTTCAGCGACTTGTTGTCGATCGCGGCGACGATCAGGCCCTTGACGCCCTGGGTGATCAGGTTCTCGATCTGCGAGACCTGGGTGTCGGGGTTGTCCTCGCCGAAGACCAGTTTGGTCCGGTAGCCCTTGGCCTGGAGGTCCTTGACGACGTTGTCGCCGTCGGAGATCCAGCGCTCGGAGGACTTCGTCGGCATCGCGATGCCGATGGTGGCCCCCTTGGTGCTGCCCGACTTCTCCTTGCTGCCGCCCTCGCTGTTCTGCCCGCAGGCGGACAGGGTCAGGGCGAGGGACGCGGCTGCGGCCGTGGCGGCGAGGGCGGCTCTGCGGTTGCGCATGGTGATCAGTCCTTGTCCGTCTGGTCGGTGTGGGGCGTGGGGAGGTGCTCGCGGCGCCGGTCAGGCACCGGTGGGGAAGCGGTGGAGCGGGCCCGGCAGCCGGGAGCCGAGCGGGGCCATGTCACCGGCGGCGCCGTGGCGGGCGAGCAGGTCCAGGGCGAGCCGGCCGCGCCGCACCCGTTCCCGGGCGGTCGCCAGGGTGAGCTCCCGCAGGTGGTGTCCGTACGGGTAGATGCCGGGCGCCTTGGACAGGCCGAACTTCAGATAGAGCGGTGCGCCGCGCCGGATCAGCTCGGCGACCTCGTACATCCGCACATAGCCGCCGAGGTCGTCGGGCGCCTCGATGTACATGTCCATGGGGGCGCCCGACACCCGCCGGATCTCGGTGAGGTGATCGAGCGTCAGATCGCTGGGCACGTTCACGGAGTCGGCGCCCAGCCGCTCGAAGACGGCGTACGACGCCGGGTTCACCGGGCCGATCAGCGCGGACACCTTCAGGGTGGTGTCGGCCGGGATCAGGCCCGTCGTACGAGCCCGGTGCAGCGTCCACAGCACCCCCTCGTCGGCCACCAGCAGGCAGCGCACGCCCAGCTCCGTGGCCCGTACGGCGTCCTCGACGCACCCGGCGACCGCGTCGTGGCCCCGAGCGCGCAGCCCCGCCCCGCGCGAGTCGGAGCGCACCGAGCCCCCGGTGTCCCAGGTGCCGCGCGGGCCGGTGAACAGGCACAGTTCGACGCCGTGCGCGGTACTCGCGTCGACCATCTCGGTGATCTCGGCGTCGGTCAGCATCCACACGCCGCTGCCCTGGCTGATCCGGTGGACCGGCACATCGAGCCGTGCGGCCTCGTCGAGGACCACCGCCAGCGCCTCCGGGCCCTCGCACGAGGGGATCTCGGTGCGCCAGCGGCCGCCGCCCGGGAAGGCGTGCGGCGAGGTGTCGGCGGGGTCGAGGGCGGGGGCGCCGAGGCCCAGGGCGGTGAGCGTCTGCTCAGCGGGTCTGCGGGCGGCCGTGGCGGAAGCGTCGGTCACAGGCTGTCCTTAATGTTCGGTATTTCGGACAAGGTTCGCGGCTCCGGGTGAGGCGGGCGGCACACCTGGACCGGCGGTGAGCCGGGCCCGGTGCGGCGCTCGTGGCCCCCTCGGATCACGCCGTGAGCGGCATACGGATCACGGGCGGAGCAGCACCTTGCCCACTTTCGGATCGCCCGCCCCCACCAGATCGATGGCGTGCGAGAACTCGGTGAGCGGGAGCTCGTGGGTGACGAGCGGGAGCGGATCGAGCAGCCCGGCCGCGAACATCCGCACCGTGTGCGCCCAGGCGTGCGGCGGCGCCCCGAAGACGGTGTGCACCTCCAGCTGCCGTACGACGAGGTCGGTCGGGTCCAGCCCCTCGGCGCCCGGTGCCGGGATGCCCGTCAGGGCCAGCCGCCCACCGCGTCTGAGCAGCGCGGCGGCGGTACGCGCCGCGTCCGCCGACCCGGCCGTCTCGATCACCACGTCGAAGCCGCCGGGCAACCCCCGGTCCTTGGTGGTGAAGCCGGTGGCGCCGAACCGCCGCGCCAGGGCCGCACGGTCGTCGCGCGTGCCGACGACCAGCAGCTCGGCCGGGGAGGCTGCCTTGAGGAACTGCGCGGCGAACATCCCGAGCGTGCCGGTGCCGACCACGGCGACCCGCTCGCCCGGCCGGGCGTCCGCCTTCAGCGCGGCGGCCGCGACACAGGCGGCCGGCTCCAGCAGGGCGGCGGCGGTGAGGTCGGCGTCCTCGGGCAGCACGTGCAGCAGCCGGGCCGGCAGCGTCAGCGTGGTGGCCATCGCGCCCGGCAGGGTGAAGCCGGTCTCCTCGTACCCCGCCGTGCACAGCGTCGTCTCGCCGGCGTGACAGCGGTCGCACACCTGGCAGTTGCGGAAGCCCTCGCCGACCACCTTGCGGCCCACGAGAGCGCCGGGCACCCCGGCGCCCACCCGCCGGACCGTCCCGGACCACTCGTGGCCCGGCGTCAGCGGGTAACGGACGTACCCCTCGGGCCGGTTGCCCTGGTACACCTCGCGGTCGCTGCCGCAGATCCCCACGGCGTGCACGGCCACCAGCGCCTCGCCCGGCCCCGGTTCGCGCGGCGTGTGCCCGGCGATCCGGTGCGCGCCCGGCGCCTCGACGACGACCTCGGTGCTCACTTCGTCCCCTTCGGCCTGCGCTGCTCCCAGCCCTCGGCCCACAGGTCGAACCGGGCCTGCTGCTGGGGGAATTCGGCCGCCGCGTCGACGTCCAGCTCGACGCCGAGGCCGGGCGCGTCGGAGAGGTGGAAGCAGCCGTCCTCCGGATCCACGCGGGGCGCGCCCCTGACCACCTTCTTGATCTCCGCGTCGGCGAAGTCGTTGAAGTGCTCCAGGATCTTGAAGTTCGGCGTGGTGAAGCCCACTTGGAGCGAGGCGGCGGTGAGTACGGACCCGCCGACGTTGTGCGGGGCGACGGACATGTAGTGCGTCTCGGCGGTCGCGGCCAGCTTCCGTGTCTCCCAGATGCCGCCGACGTGGCCGACGTCCGGTTGGATGATGTCGGCGGACTGGTCGTCGAAGAGTTCGCGGAACTCGATCCGGTCGTGGATGCGTTCCCCGGTGGCGACCGGGATGTCGACCTTGGCGGCGACCTTCCGCAGCGCCTTCAGGTTCTCCGGCGGCACCGGCTCCTCCAGCCAGGCCGGGGCGAAGGGCGCCATCTCCCTGGCCAGCCGGACGGCGGTGGCCGGGGAGAAGCGGCCGTGCATCTCCAGCATCAGCTCGGCGTCCGGGCCGATGGCGTCCCGTACGGCCTCGACGAGCGAGACGGCGTACAGGGTCCGCTCGTGGTCGAGTTCGAAGTGCCCGGTGCCGAAGGGGTCGATCTTGAGGGCCCGGTAGCCGCGCTCCACGACCCCCTGCGCGGCCTTGTGGTACGCCTCCGGGGTGCGCTCGGTGGTGTACCAGCCGTTGGCGTACGCCTTCACCCGGTCGGTCACCCTGCCGCCGAGCAGCTGCCACACGGGGACGCCGAGCGCCTTGCCCTTGATGTCCCAGCAGGCCATCTCCACGACCGCGATGCCGGACATCACGATCTCGCCCGCGCGGCCGAAGTCGCCGTACTTCATGCGGCGGACGAGGTCCTCGGCGGCGAACGGGTCCGAGCCGAGGATGTGGTTGGTCTCGGCCTCTCTCAAGTAGCCGATCAGCGCGTCGGTGTGGCCCAGCATCCGGGTCTCGCCGACCCCCGTGATGCCCTCGTCGGTGTGCACCTGGACGTAGGTCAGGTTGCGCCACGGCGTCCCGACCACGTGGGTGCTGATTCCGCTGATGCGCACGGCGCCCGCCCCTCAACTGCTTGACATCACTGCTGTGTTCGAGATTTCGTCAGACGTTCGAAATGCTGGCGCGACAGTAGGGACGGGGTGGTGAGGGTGTCAATGGGTCCGACAGATAACGGTTTCGGTGAGGCTGTTCGGTCACTTTTTCGATCCCGCACAGAACCTTCACAGGGGTGCCTAGGAACCGCGCCCATCCGGAACTTACTCTTCCCGCGTCATGAACTACTGCCACCCGTGCCGTCGGCACCTCAATGGCGCTCTCGCCTGCCCGGGGTGCGGCACCCCAGTGGAGTCACCTCCCGTGCACACGGAGGACCCCGGGGTGAGTGCGGAACCCGCTGCCACCCAAGTCCCGCAAGAGAGCGGGGAGTTCCACCCTGACGAGGGGCGCGCTGAGCGCGCTGGGGACGACGATGGCGGGGGTGACGACGGCCACGCCGAGCCCGAGGGCCGGGCCGGGCGGCGCCGCTCGCGCGGCCGCGGCGTAGTGGCCGAGGACGGGGCGGAGGAGGACGTCGAGGGCGACGTCGATGACGCCGAGGGCCGGAGTGCGAGCCGGCGGGACCGCAAGGCCGCGGTCCACCGCAGGCGCCGCCGCCGCGTCGTGCTGATGGCCGCCGGCTTCGTCCTGGCGGGCGGCGGTCTGAGCCTGGCCGAACTCGGCGTCGACGCGCCGGGCCTGCCGGGCTTCTCCAGCCAGGAGCCGGCCGCGGTCGGCGACGACGTGGGGGAGGACGACGCGTCCCCCTCGGACACCGGTGGGACGGCCGGGCCGACTGACGGCGCGCCGGGGAGCGTTACGGACACGGCCACGCCGGACGCCTCGAAGTCGGCCTCTCCCTCCGCCTCCGCGAAGGACGGGCAACCGGAACCGGACGCGAGCGACACGAGCGGCCCCCGGCAGTCGGCCGAGGCGACGGTACAGAGCGACACGGGCAGGAGCGCGGACCGGCCGAGCGTGCCGGACTCCGCGACCCCGGAGGCGCCCCAGCCCGCGGACCCCCCGGCGAGCGACCCCGCCCCGCCGCCCCCTCAGCCGGACCCCACACCCACCCCGACCCACACCTGCGACCGCTTCCTGTGGTGGTGCACGTAGGGCGCGATGCGCGGGCCTGAGGGCCGCACGGTGGCTCGACGCCGAACAGGGCGGCGACCGCGGGTGATTGGCGAACCCGCGGCCGCCGCACTGCCGGCGCCGGGCCGCGCGTCCCCACAGCGGCGGCCGCGCTCGGCCGAGCCGCGCCGTTCAGCCGGCCCTCAGTGGAACTCGTCAACCCGAGCTTCTCGGCCGAACCACTCAGCCCGAGTGCCGGGGGCGTGAGCCCCTCGGCGCGAGCCTCAGCCGGACCGCTCAGCCGAGTTCGTCGGCCGAACCGCTCAGCCCGGGCCCCTCGACGCGGGCCCTGGGGGCCGGGCGGCTTGCCCCCGCCCGCTCGGCCGAACTGCTCAGCCGAGTTCGTCGGCCGAGTTCGTCAGCCGGACCGCTCAGCCCGCCCCCCGGGCCCGAGCCCCTCAAGCTGAGCCGCTCGGCCGAGCCGCTCAGCCCGGGCCCCTCGACGCGGGCCCTGGGGGCCGGGCGCCTTGCCCCCGGCCGCTCGGCCGAACCTCTCGGCCGAGTTCGTCGGCCGAGCCCGTCAGCCGAACCGCTCAGCCCGGGCTCCCGGGCCCTGGGGGCCGGGCCACTCGGCCGAACCGCTCAGCCGAGCCCGTCAGCCGGACCGCTCAGCCCGGGCTCCCGGGCCCTAGCCCATCGACGCGAGCCGTTCAGCCCGAGACCGGGGCCTGTGTCCCTCGACGCGGACCTGGGGCCCGAGCCCCTCGACTCGGGCCGCTCGGCCGAGCCGCCCAGCCGAGTTCGTCGGCCGGGCCCCTCAGTTCGGTTCCCCCTCGTTCACCATCCGTCGCAGCAGGTCCCGTAGGGCCAGGCGTTCGCCCTCGGAGAGGCCGGCCAGGGGTTCGCGGGCGAAGCGGAGGCCTTCTCGTAGTTCTCGGGCCACCCGGCGCCCCTCCTCCGTCGCCGCCGCCAGCTTCACGCGCCGGTCGCCCGGGTCCGGCCGTCGCTCCACCAGGCCCCGTGTCTCCAGCCGGTCCACGATCCCGGTGACGTTCGACGGCTCGCACTTCAGCTTCTGCGCCAGCCTGCGCATCGGCAGCGGCTCCAGCGACAGCAGGCTCAGCAGCCGCGCCTGCGCCCCGGTCAGCGCGTGCTCACCGGCGGTCTCCTCGTAGTCCTCGTAGAAGCGGGCCACGACGTCCCCGATCAGCTCGACGACCTCCAGGGTCAGCGCGTCGGGTCGGCGGGTGTTCGGTGCGGCGGCCATGCGTCCAGGGTACCGGCTTACTTGACTTCATGAAATATTCAGGCGCATGGTTGTTTCAGTAACTGAAGTAACCGAAAGGCTCCTGCCGTGATCAACCGAGAATGGCACCTGCTCAGCCGCCCGGTCGGCTGGCCGAAACCCGAGGACTTCGCCCTGGTCGAGGCCGAGGTCCCGCAGCCGGGCGAGGGTCAGGTCCTCGTCCGCAACAAGTACCTCTCCGTCGACCCCTATATGCGGGGAAGAATGAACGCGGCCAGGTCGTACGCCGAGCCGTACGACCTGGGCAGGCCCATGCAGGGCGGCGCCGTCGGCGAGGTCGTCGCCTCCGAGGCCGAGGGGATCGCGGTCGGCGACCACGTCCTGCACTTCGGCGGCTGGCGCGAGTACGCCGCCGTCAACGGCCGCAGCGCCGTCAAGGTCGACCCCGCGGCCGCGCCCCTGCCGGCGTACCTCGGCGTGCTGGGCATGACGGGGCTGACCGCCTACGCCGGTCTGCTGCGCATCGCCTCGTTCAAGGAGGGCGACGCCGTCTTCGTCTCCGGCGCGGCCGGCGCGGTCGGCGGCCAGGCCGGGCAGATCGCCAGACTCAAGGGCGCCTCGCGGGTGATCGGCTCCGCGGGCTCCGACGAGAAGGTCCGGCTGCTGACCGAGGAGTACGGCTTCGACGCCGCCTTCAACTACAGGAACGGCCCGGTGGCCGAGCAGTTGAGGGCCGCCGCCCCGGACGGCGTCGACGTCTACTTCGACAACGTCGGCGGCGAGCACCTGGAAGCCGCCATCGGCGCCCTCAACCTGGGTGGCCGCATCGCCATCTGCGGCATGATCTCGGGGTACAACAACACCGAGCCCGCACCGGGTCCGAGGAACCTCGCCCGGCTGATCCAGACCCGCGGCCGCATCGAGGGCTTCCTCGTCGGCGACCACTCCGACCTCCAACCCGAGTTCGTGCGGGAGGTCGGCGCCTGGGTGCGCTCGGGCGAGCTGAAATACCGCGAGACCGTCGTCGAGGGCATCGAGAACACCCTGGAGGCCTTCCTCGGCCTGCTGCGCGGAGACAACACCGGGAAAATGATCGTCAAGCTGTGACCCCCGCCCGACGGCCGTTCCCTGAAGTTTCGGTATGCGGTAGCTTCTTTCCGGAAACCGAAGCCGCCAGGTGCGACCGTGGGCGCGAGTCGCGGCGGACGCAGGAAGGAACGCAACCCCATGCCCATCCAGCACTCCGACGTTCTGTACACCGCCGTCGCCACCGCCGAGAACGGCCGCGACGGCCGGGTCGCCACCGACGACGGCAAGCTCGACGTCGTCGTCAATCCGCCCAAGGAGATGGGCGGCAGCGGCGCCGGCACCAACCCCGAGCAGCTTTTCGCCGCCGGCTACAGCGCCTGCTTCCAGGGCGCCCTCGGCGTCGTGGCCCGCCAGGAGGGCGCCGACATCTCCGGCTCCACCGTCACCGCGAAGGTCGGCATCGGCAAGAACGAGGACGGCTTCGGGATCATCGTGGAGATCTCGGCGGACATCCCCAACGTCGACGCCGCCACGGCGAAGAGCCTGGTGGAGAAGGCCCACCAGGTCTGCCCCTACTCGAAGGCGACCCGCGGCAACATCACCGTGACGCTCGCCTGAGTCACACGCTCGGCCCGCGCCCGTACCGCCCCCGGGGGGTGTGCGGGCGCGGGCCCCGCATACAGTCTTCGCATGCGTGACCTCGGGGCCGGCTTCGCTCATCTCCTCAAAGGCCAGCGCTGGATGGCCCGGCACGGGCGGTCGTACCGCTTCGGACTGCTCCCCGGTCTGATCACCCTCGTGCTGTACGCGGCGGCGCTCACCGCGCTCGCGCTGTGGGGCGACGGCGCGGTCACGTGGGCCACCCCCTTCGCCGACGACTGGCCGGACCCCTGGGCCGGTCTCTTCCGCGGCCTGCTCACCGCCGTGCTGTTCACCCTGGGCCTGCTCCTCGCCGTGGTCACCTTCACCGCGGTCACCCTCCTGATCGGCCAGCCCTTCTACGAGAGCCTGTCCGAGCGGGTGGACCGGGACGTGTCGCCCGACGGCACGGCGCCCGAGTCCGGCCTGCCGTTCTGGCGCGAGCTGTGGCTCTCGGCCCGTGACAGCCTGCGGATCCTCGTACGGGCCGCGCTGTGGGGCGTGCTGCTCTTCGCGCTGGGCTTCCTGCCGTTCGTCGGGCAGACGGTCGTGCCGGTGGCCGGCGTCTTCGTCACCGGCTTCTTCCTGACCGAGGAACTCACCGCCGTCGCGCTCCAGCGCCGGGGCGTCGGACTCGGCGCCCGGCTGGCCCTGCTGCGCTCCCGCAAGCTGCTGGTCTGGGGCTTCGGCGCGCCGCTCGGCCTGGCCTTCCTGGTGCCGTTCGTGGCGGTGTTCCTCATGCCGGGCGCGGTCGCGGGCGCCACCCTGCTCGCCCGTGAGCTGCTGGACGAGGAGTCCGGCGACGCGGCCGTTCCGGCACCGCGCACGCCCCCCGCGTCGGAGTCCCCGGCACCCGCCTGACCCGGGGGCCGCGGCACAGCGGCGAAGCCGCCCGTGATTGTGAAGGGTTCGTACGGGATCTCCGGCCCGGCGCCCGACAACCGGCCACCTCCTTCTTCCGGCGGCTAACGTCTGGTCCGGGCCGAGTCCGCCCACCGGCGCCCCGGCCCGGGACCTGACCCCCGGGCCGGGGCCGGCGCGCTCAGCGCGCCGAGAAGCCGTACACCGTCCGCGAACGGAAGACCTCGCCCGGCCTGAGCTCGGTGCTCGGGAAGCCGGGGCGGTTGGGGGAGTCCGGGAAGTGCTGGGTCTCCAGGGCGATCCCTTCGCCGGGGGCGAAGGGGGCGGGAAGGTGGTCGCCGGTGTAGAGCTGGAGGCCCGGCTCGGTCGTCGCCACCGTCAGGACCCGGCCGGACGCCGGATCGTGCAGCTCGGCGACCTCCACCGGCTCGCCGGTGACCCCCTTGTCGAGGACCAGGTTGTGGTCGTACCCGGAGCCCGTCTTGCGTGTCTGACGGAAGTCGAAGCGGGTGCCCGCCACCTCGTCGAGGGCGCCGGTCGGGATCAGCTCCGCGTCCACCGGGGTGTACCGGGAGGCGGCGATCCGCAGTTCGTGGCCGCCCGCGTCGCCGTGGCCGCCGAGGTTCCAGTACGAGTGGCTGGTGAGGTTGACGACGGTCGGCGCGTCCGTGACCGCCTCGTAGGCGATGTGCAGGGCGCCCGCCGTGTCCAGGGTGTACGTCACCGAGACCTCCAGGCGGCCCGGGAAGCCCTCCTCGCCGTGCGGGGAGACCCGGCTGAGCCGCAGCCCGTGCTCGAACGGCTCCGCCTCCCACATCCGCTTGTCGAAGCCGCCGTCCCCGCCGTGCAGCGAGTTGCCGCCCTCGTTCTGCTCCAGCGCGTACGTCCGCCCGTCCAGCGGGAAGCGGCCCCCGGCGATCCGGTTGGCGTACCGCCCGATCAGCGCGCCGAGGAACGGCTCGGGGTGGGCCAGATAGCCGTCGAGGCCGGGGAAGCCCAGCACCACGTCCGCCGTGCGCCCGTCCCGGTCCGGCACCTCGACCGACTGCACGATCCCGCCGTACGACAGCACCCGTACCCGCACCCCGGCCCGCTCCAGCGTCCAGCGGTGCACCTCGGTGCCGTCGGCCAGCGTGCCGAAGAGTTCGCTCATGGGGAAACCCTAAGTCCTGTCGTCCGGGGGCCTTCAGGGGCGCTTCAGGGGCTGTCCGGGGGCAGTTCGGGCGCATCGTCAGGATGTCTTCGCGGTGACGGTCCGGTAGGCGATCTCGGCGAGCCGCGCCTGGCCGTCGCGGCTCGGGTGGAACCAGTCCCAGTGGCTGAGCTGGTCGGTGCCGAAGCGGTAGTCGAAGACGGCGTTGTTGTCGAAGCGGCAGCGGCTGTCCTTCGCGCAGACCTCCTTCAGCACCACGTTGTACGACCGCACCCGGGCCTGCACCGTGTCGCGCCGCTTGGTGGCCGCCGCGTCCAGCGCGTCGGCGTCGCCCAGCATGGACGGGCAGATGCCGAGCTTCCAGATCTGCTTGCCCAGCGCGTTCGTACGGCCCTCGGACCACAGCCGCTTCAGGTCCGGCACGCTGGAGACATACACCTGTGTCTTGGGCAGGGACTGACGCAGTGTATCCATCGCGGCCTCGAACTCGGCCCGGAAGACCGCCACCGGCGTCATCGCGTCCAGGGAGTCGCGGCAGGCGTCGTTGGCTCCGGCCATCACCGTCACCAACTGCGGCTTCTTCTTCACGGCCTGCGCCATCTGGCTGTGCAGATCGGACATCCGGGATCCGGTCACCGCGAAGTTCCAGCTGCTCCGGGCCGCCCCGGTCGACCCGAGCAGCCGCACCGCCAGGCTGTTGACCGACGCGTCGCTGCCCGTCGCCCACGACGCCTCCGGGCAGTCCGTCAGCACCATGCAGGAGTCGAACCCACGGGTGATGGAGTCGCCGACCGCGGCGATCGACTCCGGGCTGGTGTTCCAGACGGGCGCCGCGGCCGGGCGGGAGGCCCCGGCCCCCGTGCCGAGACCGGTACCGCAGCCCGCGGTGGCCAGGGCGGCCGCCGCCACGACGGCGTGGGCGGCCCGGGTACGGTGACGTCGATTCCGCATGCCGTGATCCCCTCGGTCGTCGTGAAGTGCTCCCCTCCATGAGAACGCGCGAGGGTTCCCGCCCCCACTCGAGTGGTCGGCGCGCACCCGTACAAGCGTCCCCCTGGGTGAATGGAGGGCGTTTCCTGGCACCGGGACCGACGGTACGTCACACTCCTTGCCCCGTCGCACGGTAGCCTCGCCATCAACGTGGCCTCACACGCCACCGCTGTCCGCCCGCCCGCACCATGTCCCGCTCTGCCCGGAGGTCCCGGTGACGACACGTGGAGTTCTGTACGTGCACTCCGCGCCGCGCGCGCTGTGCCCGCACGTCGAGTGGGCCGTCGCCGGGGTGCTCGGTACGCGCGTCAGCCTGGACTGGATCCGGCAGCCCGCCGCTCCCGGCACCTGGCGCTCGGAGTTCTCCTGGCAGGGCCAGCCCGGCACCGCCTCCAAGCTCGCCTCCGCGCTGCGCGGCTGGCAGCTGCTCCGCTTCGAGGTCACCGCCGAGCCCTGCCCCACCGCCGAGGGCGAGCGCTACAGCTGCACCCCCGACCTCGGCATCTTCCACGCCGTCACCGGCATCCACGGCGACATCCTCATCCCCGAGGACCGGCTGCGCGCCGCCCTGCTGCGCTCCCAGCGCGGCGAGACCGACCTGGAGGCCGAACTCGCCAAGCTCCTGGGCAAGCCCTGGGACGACGAGTTGGAGCCGTTCCGCTACGCGGGTGAAGGCGCCCCCGTGCGCTGGCTGCACCAGGTGGTCTGACGACCACTCGCAGAACGAAAGGGCCCCCACCGACCGGTGGGGGCCCTTCCACATCCGCTGCCGGGGTCTCAGACCGACCGGAACGCCAGCACGACGTTGTGCCCGCCGAAGCCGAACGAGTCGTTCAGCGCGGCGATACGGCCCTCGGCGGGCAGCTTGCGCGCCTCGCCGCGGACCACGTCCGCGTTCGCCTCGGCCTCGGGGTCGATGTTCTCGACGTTGATGGTCGGCGGAGCCACCCGGTGGTACAGCGCCAGCACCGTCGCCACCGACTCCACGCCGCCCGCGCCACCGAGCAGGTGACCGGTCATCGACTTGGTCGCGGAGACCGCCATGTGGTCGGCGTCGTCGCCGAAGACCTTGCGCAGCGCCTTCAGCTCGGCGATGTCACCCGCCGGCGTCGAGGTGGCGTGCGCGTTGACGTGCACGATCTCCGCCGGGTCCAGGCCGGTGTTCTCGAGCAGGTGCTGGAGGGCGTGCGAGATGCCCCGGCCCTCCGGCTCCGGCTGGACGATGTCGTGGGAGTCGGCGGAGATGCCCTGGCCGACCGCCTCCGCGTAGACGCGGGCACCGCGCCTGGCGGCGTGCTCGGCGGACTCCAGGACGAGCACACCCGCGCCCTCGCCGAGGACGAAGCCGTCCCGGTCGACGTCGTAGGGGCGGGAGGCGCCCTCGGGGTCCTCGTTGTTCTTCGACATCGCCATCATGTTGCCGAACGCGGCGATGGGCAGCGGGTGGATCGCCGCCTCCGTACCGCCGGCGACGACGACGTCGGCGCGGCCGGTGCGGATCATCTCGATGGCGTAGCCGATGGCCTCGGCGCCCGAGGCACACGCGGAGACCGGCGTGTGCACGCCCGCGCGGGCGCCCACGAGCAGGCCCACGTTGGCCGACGGGCCGTTCGGCATCAGCATCGGGACGGTGTGCGGGGAGACGCGGCGGACGCCCTTCTCCTTCAGCACGTCGTACTGGTCCAGCAGGGTGGTCACACCGCCGATGCCGGAGGCGACGACCACGCCGAGCCGGTCCGGGTCGACGGAACCGTCCTCACCGGCCTTGCCGGTGAAACCGGCGTCCTTCCAGGCCTCCTGGGCCGCGATCAGCGCGAACTGCGCGGAGCGGTCCAGCCGGCGCGCCTGCGGCCGCGGGATGACCTCGGTCGGCTCCACGGCCACCGGGGCCGCGATACGGACGGCCTGGTCGGCCGCCCACTCCTGGGTCAGGGGCTTCACACCGGACTTGCCGGCGACCAGGCCCTCCCAGGTGGAAGCTACGTCGCCACCCAGCGGTGTGGTTGCGCCGATACCGGTGACGACCACGGTGCGATTGGTCGAGCTCACGGGAATTCTTTCTCCAACGGAACGAGGATTCGTACGGCGCCACCGCCGGGTGGCGGGGCAGTCAGCTCAAGGCTGTGATCGGTCGATCAGCCCTGGTGCTTGAGGATGTAGTCGGTCGCGTCGCCGACCGTCTTGAGGTTCTTGACGTCCTCGTCGGGGATCTTGACGTCGAAGCGCTCTTCGGCGGCGACGACGACCTCGACCATGGACAGCGAGTCGACGTCCAGGTCGTCGGTGAAGGACTTGTCCAGCTGGACGTCCTCGACCGGGATCCCGGCGATCTCGTTCACGATCTCCGCGAGACCGGCGACGATCTCTTCCTGAGTGGCGGCCATGTCGGCGCTCCTTCGTAGATTTCCAGAGGGTGTGGCGCCCACCGCGTCAGCGGCAGGGGTGTGCGGTCCCGCACCGGAAGCATGATCCGGCACGGAGTGCCTAGGGGAGGGTAACGACCGTCGCGGCGTACACGAGACCCGCCCCGAAGCCGATGACGAGCGCGGTGTCGCCGCTCTTCGCCTCGCCGGTCGCCAGGAGCCGCTCCATCGCGAGCGGGATCGAGGCGGCCGAGGTGTTGCCGGTGGTGCGGATGTCACGGGCGACCGTGACGTGCTCCGGCAGCTTGAGCGTCTTCACCATCGAGTCGATGATCCGCACGTTGGCCTGGTGCGGGATGAAGACGTCCAGTTCGTCCGGTGAAAGTCCGGAGGCGTCCAGCGCCTCCTTGGCGACCTTAGCCATCTCGAACACGGCCCAGCGGAACACCGCCTGGCCCTCCTGCGTGATCGCGGGGAACTTGACGTTGCCCTCGCTGTCGACAGGGAGTTCGGAGACGTCGCCGATCCTGAAGCGGTCCCACGGGACGGTCTGCTTGATGGTCTCGGCCTTGTCGCCCTCCGAGCCCCACACGGTCGGGCCGATCGCGGGCTCCTGCGAGGGGCCGACCACGACCGCGCCGGCGCCGTCACCGAACAGGAAGGCCGTGGCCCGGTCCTCCAGGTCGGTCAGGTCGGAGAGCCGCTCCACGCCGATGACCAGCACGTACTCCGCCGAGCCCTCGACGACCAGGCCCTTGGCCAGGGTGAGGCCGTAGCCGAAGCCGGCGCAGCCCGCCGAGATGTCGAAGGCGGCCGCCTTGTCCGTGCCCAGCTTGTCCGCGATCTCGGTGGCGATGGCCGGGGTCTGGCTGAAGTGCGAGACCGTCGAGACGACCACGGCGCCGATCTGCGAGGCGTCGATCCCGGCGTCCGCGATCGCCTTGCCGGAGGCCTCGATCGACATCACTGCGACCGTCTCCTCGGGCGACGCCCAGTGCCGGGTCTCGATGCCCGAGCGCGAGCGGATCCACTCGTCGGACGAGTCGATCGTCTCGAGGATGACCTCGTTGGGCACCACACGGGTGGGCCGGTAGCCGCCCACACCGAGGATGCGCGCGTACGGGGCACCCTTGCTGGGCTTGATCTTCGACATGCTCGTCGGCTCCTTAAGGCGTCAGGCGCTCGCGTGCTCGGCGATGAGCTCGCGGGCCGCGTCGAGGTCGTCGGGGGTCTTCAGCGCCAGCGTCTTCACGCCGGGCAGCGCGCGCCTGGCCAGGCCGGTCAGGGTGCCGCCGGGACACACCTCGACCATGGCGGTGGCGCCCAGCTCCTTGAAGGTCTCCATGCACAGGTCCCAGCGGACCGGGTTGGCGACCTGGCCGACCAGCCGCTCGACGACCTCGGCGCCGCTGTGCACGGCCCGGCCGTCCCGGTTGGAGACGTAGGTGACCTTCGGGTCGGCGGGCGAGAGCGACTTGGCGGCCTCCGCGAGCTTCTCGACCGCGGGCGCCATGTGGTGCGTGTGGAAGGCGCCGGCCACCTTCAGCGGGACGACCTTGCGCACGCCCTCCGGCATGTCCTCGCTCAGGGCGGCGAGCTGATCCATGGTGCCCGCGGCCACGATCTGGCCGGCCCCGTTGACGTTCGCCGGGGTCAGGCCCAGCTTGCCCAGGTGCGCCGTGGACACGTCCGGGTCGCCGCCGAGCAGCGCCGACATGCCCGTCTCGGTGATCGCGGCGGCCTCGGCCATGGCCAGGCCGCGGCGGCGGACCAGGGTCAGCGCCGCGGTGTCGTCCAGGACGCCGGCGAACGCGGCGGCGGTGATCTCGCCGACACTGTGGCCCGCGACCACGTCCGCGCCGGTGTCACCCAGTGCCGCGGCCGACAGCAGCCCGGCGGCGACCAGCAGGGGCTGGGCCACCGCGGTGTCGCGGATCGCGTCCGCGTCGGCCTGCGTGCCGTAGTGGACGAGGTCCAGGCCGATGGCGTCGGACCAGGCGGCCACACGGTCGGCGGCGCCGGGCAGTTCGAGCCAGGGAGTCAGAAAGCCGGGCGTCTGGGCGCCTTGGCCGGGAGCGACGAGTACGAGCACTCTCACACTCTCTCTTGGGGACGGCCGCGACCGCCCGTGGGGACAGGGACGAAGAACGGGAAGGGGTTTTGTGGGCCCCCGACAAAAGCCTAGGCCTGGGGATCTCCGTCGGCCAGACGCCCCAGGATCAGTGCGATCCGCAGGGTGAAGGCGGATCGTACATCGGAGGGTGACCAACCGGTGACGTCAGTCACACGTCGGAGCCGGTAGCGCACGGTGTTCGGGTGAACGAAGAGCATCCTGGCCGCGCCTTCCAGGCTGCTCGCCTGCTCCAGATAGACGCTGAGCGTTTCGAGCAGCGCGGAGCCTGCCTCCTCCAGCGGTCTGTAGATCTCCTCTACCAACTGCTCCCGCGCGCCCGGGTCGCCGGCGATGGCGCGCTCCGGCAGGAGATCGTCCGCCAGGACCGGCCGCGGCGCGTCCTGCCAGGCCGAGCAGGCCTTCAGCCCGGCCGCGGCGGCCTGCGCGGACCGGGTCGCGGCGAGCAGATCGGGCACGACGGGCCCGGCGACGACGGGGCCGGGCGCATACGGTCCGATCAGCGACTTGGCCACCGCCAGCGGGTTGTCGCTGCCGCCCGCGATCACGACCAGCCGGTCCCCGAGGACGCCGGTGAGCACCTGGAGCTTGGCGTGCCGGGCGGCCCGCCGGATGGCCTCCACGGTCAGCTCGGAGTCCCCGTCGGGCGCGGTCCCGAGCACCACGCACACGTGTTCGGGGGAGTTCCAGCCCAGGGCGGCGGCCCGCGACACGGCCCCTTCGTCGGCCTCCCCGCTGAGCACCGCGTTGACGACCAGGGACTCCAGCCGGGCGTCCCAGGCACCGCGTGCCTCGGCGGCCTGGGCGTAGACCTGGGCGGTGGCGAAGGCGATCTCACGGGCGTAGACGAGCAGCGCCTCCCGGAGCGCGGACTCGTCGCCCGGCGCCGCCACCTCGTCGATGGCCGACTCCATGACCTCGATCGTGGTGCGCACCATCTCCACGGTCTGCCGCAGCGTGATCGCCCGTGTCAGCTCGCGCGGCGCGGTCCCGAACACGTCGGTGGAGATCGCCTGGGGCGCGTCCGGGTGCCGGAACCACTCGGTGAAGGCGGCGATGCCCGCCTGGGCGACCAGCCCGATCCAGGAACGGTTCTCCGGGGGCATCGCCCGGTACCACGGCAGCGTCTCGTCCATCCGCGCGATCGCCTGCGCGGCCAGCGACCCGGAGGACTTCTCCAGTCTTTTCAGGGTCGCGGCATGGGGATGGAGGGGGCGGGCTGCGGCATCGGCCTGGCGGGTTTCGGGTTCGGGCACGGGGACAAGACTGCCTCATCCGGACGTGCGTGCGTGCCGCCGGGTCTGGCCTGGGCTGCCGGGGTTCCTCAGGGCCGGGAGTTACGGTGGTCCGCGTGACGACGGAAGTACGCCGCGCGGCAGAGCGCTACGAGGGCGGCGAGCCGGCCGCCGGAATCACCTCCCGGCACGCCTTCTCCTTCGGCCCGCACTACGACCCGGACAACCTCCGCTTCGGCGCGATGATCGCCTGCAACGAGGAACACCTCGCACCCGGCGCCGGTTTCGACGAGCACCGGCACAGTCACACCGAGATCGTCACCTGGGTCGTCGAGGGCGAGCTGACCCACCGCGACTCCACGGGCCGCGAGACGGTGGTCCGCCCCGGCGACGTTCAGCGGCTGAGCTCGGCGGGCGGCGTCCACCACGTGGAACGCAACGCCGGCCCCGCCCCCCTGACCTTCGTCCAGACCTGGCTGGCCCCCCTGGAGCCCGGCGGCACCCCCTGCTACGAACTCGTCCACGGCATCGCCGACTCCACCCCGTACGCCGTCCCGGAGGCCGGCACGATGCTCCACGTCCGCCGCCTGACGGCGGGGGAGCGGACGGCGGTACCGGACGCGGCGTACGTGTACGTCCACGTCGTACGCGGCGAAGTGCGCCTGGGAGCCGAAACGTTGGGCCCAGGGGACGCGGCCCGCATCACGTCGGCCAGGGACGCCGAGGCGGTCGCCCTGACGGCCGCGGAGCTGCTGATGTGGGAGATGGCGGCCGACTGACCCGGTGAACGCAGGCGACGCCCCCCTCAGGCGGCGCGCAGTTCGGACAGGACCCCGTCCGTGAACGGGGGCCAGGCATCGATGGCCCAGGGGCCGAAGGGGCGGTCCGTCAGGGCGACGCAGGCCGCGCCCGCGGCCGGGTCGGTCCACAGGAACGTGCCGGACTGGCCGAAGTGGCCGAAGGTGCGGGGGGAGGAGGAAGTGCCCGTCCAGTGGGGGGACTTGGAGTCGCGGATCTCGAAGCCGAGGCCCCAGTCGTTGGGGTTCTGGTGGCCGTAGCCCGGCAGGACGCCCTTGGTGCCGGGGTACTGGACCGTCATCGCCTCGGCTACCGTCCGCGGGTCCAGCAGGCGCGGGGCCTGGAGTTCGGCGGCGAAGAGGAGCAGGTCGTCGACCGTGGAGACCGCGTCCTTGGCGGGGGAGCCGTCCAGGGTCGTCCGTGTCATGCCGAGCGGGGCCAGGACCGCCTGGCGCAGGTACTCCGCGAACGGAATGTCCGTGGCCTTCGCCACATGGTCACCGAGCTGCTCGAAGCCCGCGTTGGAGTACAGCCGCCGCTCGCCGGGCGGGGCCATCACCCGGTGTTCGTCGAAGGCCAGCCCCGAGGTGTGGGCGAGCAGATGGCGGACGGTCGCGCCGGGCGGACCCGCCGGCTCGTCCAGCTCGATCGCGCCCTCCTCGTAGGCGACGAGCACCGCGTAGGCCGCCAGCGGCTTGGTGACCGAGGCCAGCGGGAAGGGCCGCGCGGTCGGGCCGTGGGTGCCAAGGACCGTGCCGTCCGCGCGGACCACGCCCGCCGCCGCGGTGGGGACCGGCCAGTTCTCGATCGACGCCAGGGAGTTCAACGACATGACGTCGAGCCTAAGCGCTCAGAGCCACAGCTCCAGCAACGGGTCGGGCTTGGGCCGGAAGCCCAGGGAGGTGTACAGCGGCGCCCCCTCGGTGGACGTGGTGAGCTGCACCCGGCCTGCCCCGCGCTCACGGAACCAGTCCAGCAGCGTCTCCATGCACGCGCGCGCGTACCCGCGGCGCCGGGTGTCCGGATCCGTCGCGACGCTGAAGACGTAGCCGACCGTGCCCCCGGGGTGGCCCGCCCGGCCGATCCGGTAGTCGAGCGTGCCCGCCACCAGCGCGGCCAGCGCCCCCGGTCGTTCCGGATGGTCCACCACGTACGCCGCGAAGTCCCCGTCCGGGTCGGCCAGCCTCGCCCGCAGGACGGGCAGGGACTCCGCGTGCCAGTCGGTGGAAGGATCGGTGCCGTGGACCGAGTCGATCATCACCTGGCGCAGGCGCAGCACTTCCGCCGCGTCCTCGGGCTCGGCACGTCGTACGAGACTCATGTCCGGCACGCTAACGGCCCCGCCCGTCCCGCGTCGTGCGTATTTCCCGCCCCGATGCCGGGTCCGGCTTGCTTGGAGCGCACTCGAAGGTCATAGCGTTGAGGCCATGACGGTGACGCAGACAACGGCCGTGACCATCGAGAACACCGAGGAAGCCCCCACCGGCGCCGACCTCTGCTCCGCCCCGCCCCGGCGGCACCCGCGCCCCGACGGGCAGGACGGCTACACGATCAGCGAGGTCGTCGCCCTCACCGGGCTGACGGCCCACACCCTGCGCTGGTACGAGCGGATCGGCCTGATGCCCCACGTCGACCGCTCGCACACCGGCCAGCGCCGGTACACCAACGGCGACCTCGACTGGCTCGACCTGGTCGGCAAGCTCCGGCTGACCGGGATGCCGGTCGCCGACATGGTCCGGTACGCGGAGCTGGTGCGCGAGGGCGAGAGCACCTACGGCGAGCGGTACGCGCTGCTGGAGGCGACCCGCCGGGACGTCCTGACCCGGATCGCCGAACTCCGCGACACGCTCGCGGTACTGGACCGCAAGATCAGCTTCTACGCGGACGCCGGACGACACTGACCAGCGACCGCGACCCCAGAACCCGCACGCCCCTGAGAAGCGGAGAGAACGCGATGACCGAGAGCAGGATCCCGACCGTACGGCTGGGTGAGGAGGGACCGGAGGTCGGCGTACAGGGCCTCGGATGCATGGGCATGAGCTTCGCCTACGGCCCCACGGACGCGGAGGAGTCCCGCGCCGCCCTGGAACGCGCCCTGGAACTGGGCGTGACCCTCTACGACACGGCCGACGCCTACGGGCGGGGCGAGAACGAGCGGTTCCTCGCGCCCTTCCTCAAGGCGTACCGGGACGAGGTCGTGATCGCCACCAAGTTCGCCCTGTCGATCCCGCCGGACGAGCCGAACCGGCGGATCATCCGCAACGACCCGCCGTACATCCGGCAGGCCGTCGAGGCGAGCCTGCGGCGCCTGGACGTCGACGTGATCGACCTCTACTACATGCACCGCCGCGACGTGAACGTTCCGATCGAGGAGAGCGTCGGCACCATGGCCGACCTGGTGCGCGAGGGCAAGGTGAAGCACCTGGGCCTGAGCGAGGTCACGGCCGACGAACTGCGGGCCGCGCGGGCCGTGCACCCGATCGCCGCCGTGCAGTCGGAGTGGTCGCTGTTCAGCCGCGACATCGAGACGCACGTGGTGCCCGCGGCGCGCGACCTCGGCGTGGCGCTGGTGCCGTACTCGCCGCTCGGCCGGGGCTTTCTGACCGGCGGGTTCGTCGACGCCGAGAAGGATCTGACCAGCGACGACCTCCGCCACGCCATGCCCCGCTTCCAGGGGGAGAACGCGGTGGCCAACGCCGCCCTGCTGGAGCCGGTCCGCACGGTCGCCGAGGCCCACGGAGCCTCGCTCGCGCAGATCGCGCTGGCCTGGGTGCAGCAGCAGTCGTCCGTGCACGGCCTCCCGGTCGTCCAGATCCCCGGCACCCGCAGGGCGAGCCGGGTGGAGGAGAACGCGGCGGCGACCCGGATCGTCCTGACGGACGAGGAAATGGCTTTGCTCGACCCGATCGCCGCGAAGGTGTCGGGGCCGCGGTACGCCGACATGTCGTTCACGTCGCGAGGCCGGGAGCAGCAGTAGCCCCGCGGCTCGGCCGAGCCGTGACTCCTACAGCTCGGAGAGGAGTTCCGCCTTCTTCAGCGAGAACTCCTCGTCGGTGACCAGCCCCGCCTGATGCAGCTCCCCGAGGTGGCGAATCCGTTCCGCGATGTCGGCGGGGTCGCGGTGCGGGGCCGGCACCGGTACCGGCGTCGGCGGGCCCGCCTCCCGCACCGCCGCCAGGACGGCCGCGGCGAACGGCAGTGACTCGTGCACCGGCCCGTACCCGAGCCCGAACACCACCGAGGCCGGGTCCTGGTCCGGCTGGGGCGGCGGCGCGGCGGTGCCTGGATCGCGCGGCAGCAGCCGCAGATGCCCCTCGAAGGCCTCGGGCGAGCGCCACTCCACGCCGCCCATGTCGGCGACGGGGAAACTCTGGTCTCCCGCCTTCCACTTGGCCGAGGAAGCTCCCGTCCAGGACCACCGGAACCGCACCGTCGTGCCGTCGAAGGACGCCTTCCCGTCGTACGCCTTGAACTGGAGCGGGGCCGCCGGTGGCGCCACCAGGTGGCGGTCGGCCGGTCCGTTCTCGAAGATGCGGGCCCGCAGTTCCTCGGCGCAGCGCTCGGCCGGCGTCTCCTGTTCGGCGGGCAGCACCAGGCGGTAGGGGTCGCAGCTCTCCTTGAGCTGCCCGTCGGCCGCGTCCATCAGCGGGTCGGCGCCCGGTCTGGGCTCGGCGCGCAGGACCACGGTGCCGCGGCGGCCCGCGCCGACCGTCACGCCCGCGAGCGCCGCCAGCGGGATCCGGCGGGCACCGAGGGCCTGGAAGAGCTTGGGTGTTCGAATCCCCCGTTCGTATCGGATGAGCACGGAATCGGACTCGAATTCCCAGGCAGCATGAAATCCGGCCAGTACATCACCCATGCGGCTCATCGTAGGGGGCTGGGGCTCCTTCGTCCCTCCCCGGGCGGACCGCAGTTCCTGCTGTCTCTACGCGCGTCCGGCCGGTGTCGCGCCGGACAGATTCGCCCGGCACCCGTCGTCGTCATGTGCACACCGCACCGACCCGTACGCGCCGACCCCGATCTCGGCGAAGTTGGCCAGGCTGTCGGTGCCCGGCTCGAAGTATCCGGCGTGGCCCTTGGCACCCTGTGCCGAGAGAACCCGTGCCCCGAACGCCGGGGAGACCGGGTCGGCGCCGTGGCCGAGGCCGCCGAGTTCGAGGTAGGGCACGTCCTGGATCCAGTCGGTGGCGTCCCGCATCGCCCACACCCGGGCGGAGGTGTGCAGGCGGGAGGCGTTCTGCACGCGCATGCCCGGGCTCGCGGCCACCGCTATGTCGGAGACCCGCCGCGGCAGGGCACGCGCGGCCACGCCGCACACCACCGACCCGTAGCTGTGGCAGAACAGGGAGACGGAGGAGTCGCCGGGCAGCCCCCGGAGCAGCTTGTTCAGCCGCACCGCGCCCTCTTCGGCGCGCATCGCCGTGGCCGCGTCCACACCGAGGCCGCTGGGCGCGGTGTAGTCGGCCCAGGCGATCACGGCCGTACGGGTCGAGGGGGCCGCGCCGCGCTCCGCCGCATACAGCGACTTCGCCATGCCGTACGGCGCCGAGTACGGGCGGTAGGTCTTCCGGAAGGTGATCAGGTCGGTGTCGACGCCGGGGACGACGACGGAGACCCGCTCGGCCCGGCGCAGATCGCCGAAGACCTCGGCGACGCGGCCCGAGCCCTCGGGATCGAAGGCCAGGATCTGCCGGTCCTTCGCCATCAGCGAGGTGTAGCGCTGCATGCGGCGGCCCGCGTCCTGCTGCCCGGCCGGTGAGAGCCGGCTGTCGTGCGTGCGGGCCAGCTCGGTTCTGCGCGCCTCGCGCAGCGCGATGCGGTTGGCCTGGTAGCGCAGCCGCACCGGGGCGCCGTCCATGTTGCCGACCGCGAGCGGATAGCGGTGGGCGAGCCGGCCGCGGTCCTGCGCGCCCAGCGAGTCGAAGAAGCGCCGCAGCAGAGCGGGGGAGGCGTCCGCGTCCGGCAGCCGGTGTCCGTGCAGGTGGCCGCGGTCCCAGGCGGTCAGCGACGCCTGGAGGGCGGTGGTCCCGCGATGGCCGCGCACCGCGGTCCAGCCGGTGGTGGCCAGCATCACGAAGACCACGGCCAGCGCGAGCAGTGCGCGCCAGACGTTGAGTTGTGGGGAGGTGTCGAAGGAAGTCACTGGAAGGACACACTAGGAGAACGGGACGGTCTCGCGTTAACCGAGTGACAGGTATCACGTTTCGAGCGGTGTGACGGTCACCTCAGCCGGTGAGCGTGTCCAAGGACCGGCGGACGTAAGGCAGTTCAAGATCGGTGGAATGTTCCGGCTCAAGGCCGTTGGCTCGTACGCCAGTTCCCGGTGAGCGCGGGTCCCACCTGATCGAGGTAGGCGGCGGTGAGTTCGCGCATGGCCTCCGCGCCGGCGTCCTCGCGCGTGCTCCACTGGCGGCTCGTCACCCGCATCACCGCGCCGAACACGGCCACCGCCAGCCGCGGCCGCGGGTCGGCGTCCACGTCGAGGCCCTCGCGCTCGGCGAGCAGCCGGGCGATCTGCTCCTCGGTCTCCGCCGAGCGCCGCAGATGCTCGGCGAGCAGGGCCGGCGTCGACTCGATCGCCCGGAACATGCGCAGGTACAGCTCCACGGGCACGACGCTCCCCACGGCGTCGCTGATCGTGTCCCAGCCCTCCAGCAGACCGCGGCGCAGCGCCTCCAGCGGAGCCTCCCCGGGCGGGCGGGCGCGCAGCGAGTCGATGAAGTGCGCCTCCACCATCTCCTGCACGGCGAAGGCGGCCTCCTCCTTGTTCGGGAAGTAGCGGAAGAAGGTGCGCTGGGAGACGTCGACGGCCTCGGCGATCTCGTCGACCGTCGTCCGTTCGTACCCCTGGGTGGTGAACAGTTCCAGCGCCGCCCGCAGCAGTGCGTCGCGGGTGCGCCGCTTCTTGCGTTCGCGCAGTCCCGGCCGTGCCGCCGTCCGTGACAGCGTCCGTGACGCCGTCCCGGCGGTCCCCGCCGTCTCCATGGACCTCTCCGGACCTCTTTCCCGCACCCGCACCGTTTCCCGAACACGAACCGTTTCCCCTGATCAGACTATAGGGGAGCGACACGTCAGTTACCGACTTGTGAATTGGTTTGTCGTTTGTCAGTGGCTGTCATTAGCCTCGAACGTATGACTAGTCAGACCACCATCGACACGACGGGGCCGGGGGACGGCGCCTCGGCGGGCCCGTCGGACCCCACGCCCGCCAAGGGGCTGCGCGGGCACCCGTGGGTCACCCTGATCACCGTCGCCGTAGGGGTCATGATGGTGGCCCTCGACGGCACCATCGTGGCCATCGCCAACCCCGTGATCGGCAGGGAGCTGCACGCGACCCTCGCCGATGTGCAGTGGATCACCAACGCCTACTTCCTCGCCCTCGCGGTCTCCCTGATCACCGCGGGCAAGCTCGGTGACCGCTTCGGGCACCGGCAGACCTTCCTCATCGGTGTGACCGGCTTCGCCGCTGCCTCGGGCGCCATCGGCCTGTCGGACACCATCGCCATGGTCATCACCTTCCGGGTCTTCCAGGGTCTGTTCGGCGCGCTGCTGATGCCGGCCGCGCTCGGCCTGCTCCGGGCCACCTTCCCGGCCGAGAAGCTCAACATGGCCATCGGCATCTGGGGCATGGTCATCGGTGCCTCCACCGCGGGCGGCCCGATCCTCGGCGGTGTGCTCGTCGAGCACGTCAACTGGCAGTCGGTGTTCTTCATCAACGTGCCCGTCGGCGCCCTCGCCCTGGTCCTGGGCCTGCTGATCCTGCTCGACCACCGCGCCGAGAACGCGCCGCGCTCCTTCGACATCCTCGGCATCGTCCTGCTCTCCGGAGCGATGTTCTGCCTGGTGTGGGCCCTGATCAAGGCTCCGGCCTGGGGCTGGGGCAACGGCACGACGTGGGCGTTCATCGCTGTCTCCGTGCTCGGCTTCGCCGCCTTCGCCTTCTGGGAGACGAGGGTGAAGGAGCCGCTGATCCCGCTGGCGCTGTTCCGCTCGGTGCCGCTGTCCGCGGGCGTGGTGCTCATGGTGCTGATGGCCATCGCGTTCATGGGCGGCCTGTTCTTCGTCACCTTCTACCTCCAGAACGTGCACGGCATGAGCCCCATCGAGGCGGGCACGCACCTCCTCCCGCTCACCGGCATGATGATCGTCGGCTCCCCGCTCGCGGGCTTCATGATCACCAAGGTGGGCCCGCGCGTCCCGCTGGCGGGCGGCATGGCCGCCACCGCGCTCGCCATGTACGGCATGTCCACGCTGGAGACGGGCACGAGCGGCCTCACCATGTCGCTCTGGTTCGCCCTGTTGGGCCTCGGCCTCGCTCCGGTGATGGTCGGCGCCACCGAGGTCATCGTCGGCAACGCGCCTCTGGAGCTGTCCGGTGTGGCCGGCGGCCTGCAGCAGTCCGCCATGCAGATCGGCGGCAGCCTCGGCACGGCCGTGCTGGGCGCGGTGATGGCCTCCAAGGTCAACAGCGATCTGGCCGGCAACTGGAAGGACGCGGGGCTCCCGCCGCTCACCCCGGCCCAGCTGGGCCAGGCCTCCGAGGCGGTCCAGTTCGGCGCGGCGCCGGTGCCGGAGGGAACGCCCGAGGAGATCGCCACGAAGATCACCTCCGTCGCGCACGAGACGTTCATCTCCGGGATGAGCCTCGCCTCCCTCGTGGCCGCCGGGATCGCGGCCGTGGCCGTCCTGGTGGCGCTGCTCACCAAGCGCGGGGAGAACGCGGAGGCGGGCGCGGGCGTCGGCCACATCTGACCGCGCGTCAAGCCCCATGGGCTTCAGTGGCCGGAACCGGGGTACCCGCACCTACGAAACCCAGAGGAACTCCAACTCGACAGACAGTCAAGGGAGTTGATGATGGCGGGCTTCGGAGGCGGAACGCGCGGGTACCCCCGTTCACGCGGCCGGACGTGGCAGCGGAGCGGGCCGGACCGCGCGACACTCGGGATCATCGGGACCATCTGCGCGGTCGCCGGTTTCTTCGCGCTGGGGATCATCCTCGGCCCGGCGGCGGTCGTCTGCGGCCGGCTCGCGATGGGCCGCACCTGGGCGGGCGACCGCTCGCTCCCGGCCCTGGTCGCCGTGGTCCTGGGCGCCATCGACACCCTCCTGGCCGTCGTCTGGCTGGCCGGAGCGGCAATGCCGGGCAACGGCCTGTTCTGACACCGGACAGGAGGGCGGCGGACCGACGGTCCGCCGCCCTCCTGCGGCTCCGGTCACAGCATCAGGCGTCGCCGCCCGCCGTGCCCGGGTCGGCCGCCGTCACCTCCAGGATCCGGTAGCGGTCCAGGGCCTGCTTCAGCACCGACCGGTCGACCCTGCCCTCACGGGCCAGCTCCGTCAGCACCGCCAGCACGATGGACTGGGCGTCGATGTGGAAGAACCGCCGCGCCGCCCCACGGGTGTCGGCGAAGCCGAAGCCGTCGGCACCCAGCGACTGGTACGTGCCCGGCACCCACCGCGCGATCTGGTCGGGCACCGACCGCATCCAGTCGGAGACGGCCACGAACGGCCCCTCGGCCGCGCTCAGCCTCCGCGTCACCCACGGCACCCGCTGCTCCTCCTCCGGGTGCAGCAGGTTGTACTCCTCGCACGCCACGGCCTCGCGCCGCAGCTCGTTCCAGGAGGTCGCCGACCAGACGCCGGCCCGGACGTTCCACTCCTCGGCGAGGATCCGCTGCGCCTCAAGGGCCCACGGGACCGCCACGCCCGACGCCATGATCTGCGCCGGGATGTCGCCCGCCGTGCCCTCGCCGAGCCGGTGCAGGCCCTTGAGGATGCCCTCGGCGTCCACGTCCGCCGGCTCGGCCGGCTGCTGGATCGGCTCGTTGTAGACGGTGAGGTAGTAGAAGACGTCCTCGCCGTGCGGATGCCGCTCGTCGCCGCCGTACATGCGGCGCAGTCCGTCCTGCACGATGTGCGCGATCTCGTACCCGTAGGCCGGGTCGTAGGCCACGCACGCCGGGTTGGTGGAGGCCAGCAGCTGGGAGTGCCCGTCGGCGTGCTGGAGCCCCTCACCGGTCAGGGTCGTACGGCCCGCGGTCGCGCCCAGGACGAAACCGCGCGCCAACTGGTCGGCCATCTGCCAGAACTGGTCGCCGGTGCGCTGGAAACCGAACATCGAGTAGAAGACGTACACCGGGATCAGTGGCTCGCCGTGGGTGGCGTAGGCCGAGCCCGCCGCGATCAGCGAGGCCGTGCAGCCCGCCTCGGAGATGCCGTCGTGCAGCATCTGCCCGGTCGGCGACTCCTTGTAGGCGAGCAGCAGGTCGCGGTCGACGGACTCGTACTGCTGGCCGAGCGGGTTGTAGATCTTCGCGCTCGGGAAGAAGGAGTCCATGCCGAACGTGCGGTACTCGTCCGGCGCGATCAGTACGAACCGCCTGCCGATCTCCTTGTCCCGCATGAGGTCCTTCAGCAGCCGGACGAAGGCCATGGTGGTCGCGATGGACTGCTGGCCCGAGCCCTTCTTCACGGACGCGTACGTCCGCTCCCCGGGCAGGTGGAGCGGCTTGGAGCGCACGATCCGGGTCGGCACGTAGCCGCCGCAGCTCTTGCGGCGGTCGTGCATGTACTGGATCTCCTCGGTGTTCCGGCCCGGGTAGTAGTACGGCGGCGGGCCGGACTCCAGCTCCCGGTCGGAGATCGGCAGGTGCAGCCGGTCGCGGAAGTGCTTGAGGTCGTCGACCGTCAGCTTCTTCATCTGGTGGGTGGCGTTGCGGCCCTCGAAGTTCGGGCCGAGCGTCCAGCCCTTGACCGTCTTGGCCAGGATGACCGTCGGCTGCCCCTTGTGCTCCAGGGCCGCCTTGTACGCCGCGTAGATCTTGCGGTGGTCGTGGCCGCCGCGGCCCAGGTGCAGGATCTGCTGGTCGGTCATGTTCTCGACCATCTTGCGCAGCCGGTGGTCGTCGCCGAAGAAGTGCCGGCGGATGTAGGCGCCGGACTCGGTGGCGTAGGTCTGGAACTGGCCGTCCGGCGTGGTGTTCATCCTGTTGACCAGCACGCCGTCGCGGTCCTGGGCCAGCAGCGGGTCCCAGGTGCGGTCCCAGATCAGCTTGATCACGTTCCAGCCGGCGCCGCGGAAGACCGACTCCAGCTCCTGGATGATCTTGCCGTTGCCGCGCACCGGGCCGTCCAGGCGCTGGAGGTTGCAGTTGACCACGAAGGTCAGGTTGTCCAGGCCCTCGCGGGCGGCGATCGACAGTTGGCCGAGCGACTCCGGCTCGTCCATCTCGCCGTCGCCGAGGAACGCCCACACGTGCGAGTCGGAGGTGTCCGCGATCCCGCGCGCGTGCATGTAGCGGTTCATCCGGGCCTGGAAGATCGCGCCGATCGGGCCGAGGCCCATGGAGACCGTCGGGAACTCCCAGAAGTCCGGCATCGAGCGCGGGTGCGGATAGCTGGACAGCCCGTACGGCGCCTTGGACTTCTCCTGGCGGAAGCCGTCCAGGTGCTCCTCGGAGAGCCGGTCCAGCAGGTACGCGCGCGCGTAGATGCCCGGTGAGGCGTGCCCCTGGAAGAAGACCTGGTCGCCGCCCCTCCCTCCCCCACTCTCGGCTCCGCTCGAGCGGGAGGTGCCCCCATCCTTGCCGCGGAAGAAGTGGTTGAAGCCGACGTCGTAGAGGGAGGCGGAGGAGGCGAAGGTGGCGATGTGGCCGCCGACGCCGATGCCCGGCCGCTGGGCGCGGGAGACCATCACCGCGGCGTTCCAGCGCGTGGCGTTGAGGATCCTGCGCTCGATCTCCTCGTTGCCCGGGAAGAAGGGCTCGCTCTTGGTGGGGATCGTGTTGACGTAGTCCGTGCTGCGCATCTCGGGCACGGCCACGCGCTTCTCGCGGGCGCGCTCGATCAGCCGGAGCATGAGGTAGCGGGCCCGCTCACGGCCCCGCTCGTCGACCGCGGCGTCGAGCGAGTCGAGCCACTCCTGGGTCTCCTCGGGATCGAAGTCAGGAACCTGACTCGGGAGGCCGCCAATGATGATCGGGTTTCGATCGGATCCGGAAGCCACGCTGTTCCTTACCTGTCAGAGGGCTGACATGTCTGGGGCGAATCTGGGTTCGTTCTGCTGGTTTCCTGTGTTCCTGTAGGTTTGTCTGACTGTGCCTGCACCGCTCCCCATCGTGTACCTCGCGCGAGCCGCACGTCATCTCTACCGCGGGGTAATACCGGCTCTCTCCGGCATCCCCTGCCCGGACGTGCGCTCCCGAACACGCGAACCGGACAGAACGGTGTGGTGTGTGTCGCCGCTGATCGCGATACCGTGTCAGGAGTTGCGGCGACACAGCCGGGATCGTCACCGTTTCGGCGGTCTGAACCGCCGGGTACTTGCGCGATCCGGCCCGCCCGTGTGGACTACGGCCAATGCTTCGCGCACGCGCGTGGCTGAAGACCTAAATCGCAACATCATCAGGAGGCAAACCGTGAGCGCGACCGCGGACCACGCGGAGGAGCGGACCAACCCGGCCGCCAGGCTGGGATTCCAGCCCGGGCAGGTGGTCCAGGAGATCGGCTACGACGACGACGTAGACCGGGACCTCCGCGAGGCCATCGAGGAAGCGATCGGCAGCGAACTCGTGGACGAGGACTACGACGACGTGGCCGACGCCGTGGTGCTGTGGTTCCGCGACGACGACGGCGACCTGACGGATGTGCTGGTGGACGCCACCACGTACATCGAGGAGGGTGGCGCGATCCTGCTCCTCACGCCGAAGACGGGCCGTGCCGGTTACGTGGAGCCGAGTGACATCTCGGAAGCCGCGACCACGGCGGGTCTGTCGGCGAGCAAGGGCGTCAGCGTCGGCAAGGACTGGAGCGGCAGCCGGCTCGCGACGCCCAAGGCGGCCAAGTCCAAGAAGTAGCCGCACCTCGTCCCCGGATCGACGGACGGGCCGACTCGAGTCGGCCCGTCCGTCGGCCTGCGGTGATCACTGCGTAGGGTGGCATCACCCGAACAGGCCCACCGAAGGGAAGCAGGACGATGGCGATCCAGGCCGGCGACAAGGCACCCGACTTCGAGCTCAAGGACAACCACGGCCGGACCGTGCGGCTGTCCGACTTCCGCGGCGAGAAGAACGTGGTGCTGCTCTTCTACCCGTTCGCCTTCACCGGAGTGTGCACCGGCGAGCTGTGCGCCCTGCGCGACAACCTGCCGAAGTTCGTCAACGACGACACCCAGCTGCTCGCCGTCTCCAACGACTCCATCCCCACCCTGCGCGTCTTCGGCGAGCAGGAGGGCCTGGAGTACCCGCTGCTGAGCGATTTCTGGCCGCACGGCAACACTTCGCGCGCCTACGGCGTCTTCGACGAGGACAAGGGCTGCGCGGTGCGCGGCACCTTCATCATCGACAAGGAGGGCGTCGTGCGCTGGACGGTCGTCAACGGCCTGCCGGACGCCCGCGACCTGAACGACTACGTGAAGGCGCTCGACACCCTGTGACCCGGCGACCCCGACACCGGTGATTCTTCGGCTCCAGGGCCTGCGTGGCGCGGGAACCCGTCACTAGGATCGAGTCGTTGATCCCATATCCGATGCACGACGGGGCTCCCTGCCCCAGGACACCAATGGAGGACTCGTGGGAGTCAGCCTCAGCAAGGGCGGCAACGTATCGCTGACGAAGGAGGCCCCGGGCCTGACCGCGGTCCTCGTCGGCCTGGGCTGGGACGCCCGCACCACGACCGGCAGCGACTTCGACCTCGACGCCAGCGCGCTGCTGCTGAACAACTCCGGCAAGGTGGTCAGCGACCAGCACTTCGTCTTCTTCAACAACCTCAAGAGCCCCGACGGCTCGGTGGAGCACACCGGTGACAACCTCACCGGCGAGGGCGAGGGCGACGACGAGACGATCAAGGTCAACCTGGCCGGCGTCCCGGCCGACGTCGACAAGATCGTCTTCCCGGTCTCGATCTACGACGCCGAGAACCGCCAGCAGTCCTTCGGCCAGGTGCGCAACGCGTACATCCGCGTGGTGAACCAGGCCGGCGGCCAGGAGATCGCGCGGTACGACCTCAGCGAGGACGCCTCGACCGAGACGGCCATGGTCTTCGGCGAGCTGTACCGGCACGGCGCCGAGTGGAAGTTCCGCGCCATCGGCCAGGGCTACGCCTCGGGCCTGCGCGGCATCGCGCAGGACTTCGGCGTGAACGTCTGAGCCGGGTCCGCACGGCTCGACCAGACCCGACCCGTCCGGCGCCGCGCGTTTCAGCGCGGCGCCGGACGCGCAGGACAACCAGACAGGCACCACCTCGGGGAGGACCAGCATCATGGGCGTCACGCTCGCCAAGGGAGGCAACGTCTCCCTCTCGAAGGCCGCACCGAACCTGACCAACGTCATGGTCGGACTCGGCTGGGAGGAGCGCTCCACCACCGGAGCCCCCTTCGACCTCGACGCCAGCGCGCTGCTGTGCACGGGCGCCAACCGGGTGCTGGGCGACGAGTGGTTCGTGTTCTACAACCAGCTCACGAGCCCGGACGGCTCGGTCGAGCACACCGGCGACAACCTCACCGGTGAGGGCGAGGGCGACGACGAGACGATCCTGGTGGACCTCACCCGAGTGCCCTCGCAGTGCGAGAAGATCGTCTTCCCGGTCTCCATCCACATGGCCGACGAGCGCGGCCAGACGTTCGGGCAGGTCTCGGACGCCTACATCCGCGTGCTCAACCAGGCCGACGGCACGGAACTCGCCCGCTACGACCTGAGCGAGGACGCGAGCACGGAAACCGCGATGATCTTCGGCGAGCTCTACCGCTACCGGGGCGAATGGAAGTTCCGCGCGGTGGGCCAGGGGTACGCGTCGGGGCTGCGCGGAATCGCTCTAGACTTCGGGGTCAACGTTTCGTAAAGCCAAGTGCGGCGCGGGGGAGACCCGTACCGGATACGGATTGGGTAGCCAGTGCTCCTGAAAACCTTCGGCTGGTCGTTCGGGGTAACCGCGGTCGGCCTGGCCGCGGCGGTCTTGTACGGGGGGTGGACCGCCTTCGGGATCGTGGCGATCCTGTCGATCCTCGAGATCTCGCTGTCCTTCGACAACGCGGTGGTCAACGCCGGAATCCTGAAGAAGATGAACGCCTTCTGGCAGAAGATCTTCCTCACGGTCGGCGTGCTCATCGCGGTCTTCGGCATGCGGCTGGTCTTCCCCGTCGTCATCGTCGCCGTCAGCGCCAAGATGGGCCCCGTCGAGGCCGTCGACCTCGCGCTCAACAACAAGGACCACTACCAGCAGCTGGTCACGGACGCCCACCCCGCGATCGCCGCGTTCGGTGGCATGTTCCTGCTGATGATCTTCCTCGACTTCATCTTCGAGGACCGGGACATCAAGTGGCTGGGCTGGATCGAGCGGCCGCTCGCCAAGCTCGGCAGCATCGACATGCTGTCGGTCTGCATCGCCCTGGCCGTGCTGCTCATCACCTCCTTCACCTTCGCCACCCACGCCCACCAGCACGGCGGCGCGCACGTCGACAAGGCGCAGACGGTACTGATCGCCGGCATCGCCGGTCTGATCACCTACATGGTCGTCGGCGGGCTCTCCGGCTACTTCGAGGACAAGCTCGAGGAGGACGAGGAACGCGAGCACGAGGAGGAGGAAGAGGCCGAGCGCACCGGCAGGAAGCGCTCCGCCGTCGTGCTGGCCGGCAAGGCCGCGTTCTTCATGTTCCTCTACCTCGAGGTGCTCGACGCGTCCTTCTCCTTCGACGGCGTGATCGGCGCCTTCGCCATCACCAACGACATCGTCCTGATGGCCCTCGGCCTCGGCATCGGCGCCATGTACGTCCGTTCCCTCACGGTCTACCTGGTCCGCCAGGGCACCCTCGACGACTACGTCTACCTGGAGCACGGCGCGCACTACGCGATCGGCGCGCTGGCCGTGATCCTCATGGTCACCATCCAGTACCAGATCAACGAGGTGATCACCGGCCTGGTCGGCGTGGTCCTCATCGCCTGGTCCTTCTGGTCCTCGGTGCGCCGCAACCGCGCCCTGGCGGCGGCCGGGGGAAACGCGTCGGGCTCGGACGAGGAGACTGAGGTTTCGGCGCAGGTGTGACGGACCTGGGGGGCAACTGCTCGCCAAGGGCGTGCTCAAGGTCTGCTTAGCTCGATCGTGTGATGGTCGGCTCGCGGGCTTGCGTTGCCCTGAGCTGATCGGAGTAGCGTGATCAACGCAGTCTGGGATGCCTGGGCACGGCATCGGCGTGCGGGGCCCCCTTGCCACCGGAGTGATGGTCTGGGGCCTCCCCGTCGCCTCCGGCCGTGCCCTACCGCCCAGGTTGTGCAGGGAACCGGACTCCCGGGATCGGACCACGCACGGGATGCGTGTCGCCGTCCTCGGGGACGAGTATGCCGGGGACCAGTACGCCCACAACCGTTCGGGGCGCGCGGCTGAGCACGCGCAACTCATGCTCAGTCTCCAGGAACGGTGTGACAGCCCTCCGAGTGAGGAAGGCTTCTGCGCGGGGCGGCCGACGCGGACGACGGCGATCGAGCCAGGTTCTCGGGGCCGCCCCATGGCGTATGTGGGTACATACGTGTGTGCGGGGCCGGTGTGCGGTGAACTTGGGGGCGGAAAGGGACATGGGCTTCTTCGACGGTCTGCTGGGAGGACGCGCGGCCGAATTCGACTCGGGCAGCGCCTCGTCCAACGCGATCGAACTGACCAAACGGCACCATCATGTGTCGCTGACCAAGCAGGGCGCGGCCACCGGCCATCTGCGCGTCAACCTGACCTGGCGGATGCGCACCTCCGACCTCGGCGGTCCGGCCCGGGAGAGCCTGCTGCGGCACCCGCTCAGGGCGCTCAAGCCGGCGCCGGTGATCGGGCACAGCCAGAGCATGGTCAACGTCGACCTCGACCTCGGCTGCATGTACGAGCTGTCCGACGGCACCAAGGGCGTCGTACAGCCCCTCGGCGGCTTCCTCGGCGACGTGAACGCGCCGCCGTACGTCAAGCTCAGCGGCGACGACCGGTTCGGGTCCGGGTCCGGCGAGACCATGTACATCAACCTCGACCACCGGGACGAGATCAAACGGCTCCTGGTCTTCGTCTACATCTACGACCAGACACCCGCCTTCGACCGCACCCACGCGATCGTCACGATGTACCCGAGCAACGGCCCCCGCATCGAGATCGGCCTCGACGAACGCCACCCGCAGGCACGCTCGTGCGCCGTGGTCCTGATCGAGAACGTCAAGGACGAACTGATCGTCCGCCGCGAGGTCAAGTTCGTCTACGGCTTCCAGTCGGAACTGGACCGCCTGTACGGCTGGGGCCTTCAGTGGGGCCGTGGCTACAAGTCCAAGGCCGACCGGTAGCGCACCCCGCCGAGGGCCGGCCTACTGCCCGATGAACTGCGGCCCCTGCGGCGGCAGCCGGAAGTCCGGGTCGGGCGCGGCCGCCACCGGCGGGGGATACCCGTACCCCGACGGGGCCGTGGCCGCCGGCGGCTGCTGCGGGTAGCCGTACGCGGGCTGCGGATAGCCGTAGGCCGGCTGCGGATATCCGTACGCCGGCTGAGCCGCCGCGGGCACCGGCGCGGGCTGCTCCGGCGGCAGCGGCTGCGCGGCCGGAGCCGCGCCCTGCGCCTCCTCCGACTCGTCCACCGAGATGCCGAAGTCGGTGGCGAGGCCCTTCAGACCGTTGGAGTAGCCCTCGCCGAGCGCGCGGAACTTCCAGCCCTCGCCCCGCCGGTACAGCTCACCGCAGATCAGCGCGGTCTCCTGGCCGGTCTCCGGCGTGATGTCGAAGTAGGCCAGCGGCTCCTCACCGGCGGCCGCCGCGTCGTACACCAGGATGCGCAGCCCCTGTACGGCGTCGAAGGCGACACCGTCCGCCGAGGCGACCAGCAGGATCCGGCCCACCTCGGGATCGAGCCCGGCGAGATCCGCCTGGACCGTGTCCGCCAGACCGTCCGCGATCCGCTTCTTGCCCAGCCGCCAGACCGTCCCGGACGGATGCCGCGGCTGGTTGTAGAAGACGAAGTCCTCGTCGGAGCGCACACGGCCGCCGGGCCCCAGAAGCAGCGCCGAGGCGTCGACGTCCGGGACCCCCTGCCCGGCCGTCCAGCGCACCACGGCCCGTACCGTGGCGGCGTCCAGCGGGACGTTCGACCCCTTCAGCATCGCGTGCGTCATGCCGTCATCCTGCCTTCTCCGTCCTGATCACGACAACGCGGGGCGTCGACACGGCGGGGTTACCTGAAATTCATGCCCAGCGGGAACCTCGGACATGGATTCGTACGTACTATTACCGGCCACCTTTTGACAGTCTTCGCAGGCCGCTCGATGCGCCACGGGGGGAGTTCCATGCGTCATTTCGGGCATCTCGCCACCGAGTTGCGCCAGCACCTGTTCCACCGGGAGCCGTGCGAGTTCACCGCCGACTCCCCGGCCCGGACCCTCTCCGCGGCCCTCGGTGCCACGCTGTACAGCCCGGCCACCCGGCCGCGGCTCGCCGCCGACGTCGTCAAGCAGGCGGCCCGCGGCGTGGTCTCGATGGTGCTGTGCCTGGAGGACTCGATCGACGACGCCGAGGTGGAGGACGGTGAGGAGAACCTGGTCCGGCAGTTCGCCGAACTGGCCTCGCTGCCGCGGACACCCGGCTCCGTGGAGCTCCCGCTGCTGTTCATCCGGGTGCGCACCCCCCAGCAGATACCCGACCTGGTGCGGCGCCTCGGACCCACGGTGCGGCTGCTGTCCGGGTTCGTGCTGCCGAAGTTCACCGGGGAACGGGGCATTCCGTTCCTGGAGGCGGTGGAGGCCGCCGAGACGGAGAGCGGACGGCGGCTGTTCGCCATGCCGGTCCTCGAATCACCCGAGCTGCTCTACCGCGAGTCGCGGGTGGAGACCCTGGAGGGGATCTTCCGCGCGGTCGACAAGCACCGCGACCGGGTGCTCGCGCTGCGCCTCGGCGTGACGGACTTCTGCTCCTCTTACGGGCTGCGCAGGGCCCCCGACATGACGGCCTACGACCTCCAGGTCGTCGCCTCCGTGATCGCCGACGTGGTGAACATGCTGGGACGCGCCGACGGCACCGGGTTCACGGTGACCGGGCCGGTGTGGGAGTACTTCCGGGTGCAGGAGCGCATGTTCAAGCCACAGTTGCGGCAGAGCCCCTTCATGGAGGTGCAGGCCGTCGAGCTGCGCGCGAAGCTGATCGAGCACGCGATGGACGGGCTGCTGCGGGAGATCTCCCTGGACCAGGCCAACGGACTGCTCGGCAAGACCTGCATCCACCCCTCCCACGTCCTGCCCGTGCACGCGCTGTCCGTGGTCAGCCACGAGGAGTTCAGCGACGCGGCGGACATCCTGCGGCCCGAGCGGGGCGGCGGGGGCGTGCTGAGGTCGGCGTACACGAACAAGATGAACGAGGTGAAGCCGCACCGCGCGTGGGCCGAGCGGACCCTGCTGCGCGCCGAGGTCTTCGGCGTGGCGCGGGAGGACGTCGGCTTCGTGGAGCTGCTGGCTGCCGCGGTCTCGGACTGACCGCACCGCACCACCGCCGAGGGCACACAAGGAAGGCATGAACAAGCCAGTGAACGACGGGCTCTGGTCCGGCACCTGGGTCGCCGAGCGACTCGGTGTCGAACTCCTGGGCGACGACCGGCTGACAGGCCTCCTGGGTCTCGCGCTGCGCCGCAACCCCAAGCGGGCGCACCTGCTCGTGTCCAACGTGCTCGGCAAGCACGTGCCGCAGTCGCCGTCGGTCGTGTACGGCCACGGGTTCGCCCTGGGCCGCAGGGTCCGGAACCTGCTGGGCACCGAACAGTCCGGCCGGGCGGTCGTCCTGGGCTACGCGGAGACCGCGACGGGCCTCGGGCACGCGGTCGCGGACGGCCTGGGCGACGCGCCGTACCTGCACTCCACGCGCCGCCCGGTGCCCGGCATCGCCCCGGCCGGCGGCTTCGAGGAGTCCCACTCGCACGCCACCTCACACCTCCTGCTGCCCGAGGACCCCGCCCTGCTCGCCTCCGACGGCCCGCTGGTCCTGGTGGACGACGAGTTCTCCACCGGCAACACGGTCCTGAACACCATCCGCGCCCTGCACGCCCGCTACCCGCGCAAGCGCTACGTCGTGGTCGCCCTGATCGACATGCGAGCCCCTGCCGACGCGGACCGCCTGCGGCAGTTCGCCGACCGGATCGACGCCCAGGTCTCCCTGATCACCACCGCCTCCGGCACCCTGCGCCTCCCGGCGGACGTCCTGGAGCGAGGCCAGGCCCTCGTCGCCCAGCACGAAACGGCCCAGCAGACCGAGCAGCGCACGCCGCACGCGTATGCGTCCGCCGTCCCGGAGGGGGCGGACGGGTCCGCCGTACCGGAGCCGGCCGGCGAGGGGGCCTCAAGCACCGCCGCGGAGCACCCCGGAACCATGGACGGGCCCGGTGAGCCGCCGGGCGATCTGCGGCAGTGGCCGACCGGGCGGGTGCGGCGGGTCGAGCTGCGGTGGCCGCGGGGGGTGCCGGACGGGGGCCGGCACGGGTTCACGCCGACGCATCGGGGACGGCTGGACGGAGCGCTGCCCGCCATGGCCGCGCGGATAGCCGAGGCGCTGCCGCGGCACGCCCGGCAGGTACTCGTGCTCGGCTGCGAGGAACTGATGTACGCGCCGCTGCGGCTGGCGCGGGAGCTGGAGCAGGTCGTGGAGGCCGAGGTGCGGTACTCCACCACCACCCGCTCACCCGTCCTGGCCGTCGACGACCCCGGTTACGCGATCCGCACCCGGCTGGTCTTCCCGGCCCACGACGACCCGGCCGACGGCCCCGGCGAGCGCTACGCCTACAACGTCGCAGGCGGCGGCTTCGAGGCCGTGGTCGCCGTCGTCGACTCCGCCGCCGACACCCCCGAACTGCACGCGCCCGACGGCCTGCTGGCACGGCTCGCCGACCACACCCCGCACGTCCTGCTCACGGTCGTGCCCTCGTACCTCCCCGCGCCCCCGCACGCCCCCGAAAGGTCCCCGATGCTGCCCGAGCCCCTTCGCGGCCCCGCCTTCTCCTCGTACGCGCCCGACGAGGTCGGCTGGCTGCTCCAGGACCTCTCGGACGTGACGCTGGAGGCGCCGACGGAGGAGCGCGAGGAGGCCATCCAGAGCGGCGGCGCCCACTACGCCGAGTCGCTGCCGGTGGAGTACCAGCCCAGCGAGCAGTACCAGGAGCTGTTCCACACGGCCCTGACGGCCTCCGCCGCGCGCATCGCCCGGGCCGTCGGCGTGGTCACCGAGACGATCCTCGCCGAAGTCCCCCTGCGCCGGAAGAGCCCGGCCGGGACGGACGAGAGCCCCGGCCCCGTGCTCGTCTCGCTCGCCCGCGCCGGCACCCCCGTCGGCGTACTGATGCGGCGCTGGGCCCGGTTCCGGCACGGCCGGGACCTGCCGCACTACGCCGTGTCGATCGTGCGCGGCCGGGGCATCGACACCAACGCGCTGCGCTGGCTCGCCGCCCACCACGACCCGCGCGACGTCGTCTTCGTCGACGGCTGGACCGGCAAGGGCGCCATCACCCGCGAACTGAGCCAGGCGATCAGGGAGTTCGAGGAACGGGAAGGGATCACCGGCTTCGACCCGGAGATCGCCGTGCTCGCCGACCCCGGCTCGTGCGTGCGCACGTACGGCACCCGGGAGGACTTCCTCATCCCCTCCGCCTGCCTCAACTCCACCGTCTCCGGCCTGATCTCGCGGACCGTGCTGCGCGCCGACCTGGTCGGCCGGCACGACTTCCACGGCGCGAAGTTCTACCGCGAACTCGCCGGCGCCGACGTCTCGAACGGCTTCCTCGACGCCGTCTCCCAGTGCTTCCCCGAGGTCGCGGACCGCGTCGACGTCGCCGCCAAGGAACTGCTCGCCACCGACCGCGCCCCCACCTGGGAGGGCTGGGCGGCGGTCGAGCGCATCAGCGAGGAGTACGGCATCCACGACGTGAACCTGGTCAAGCCCGGCGTCGGCGAGACCACCCGGGTGCTGCTGCGCCGGGTGCCGTGGAGGATCCTGGCGCGGGCCGGCGCCGGCGCCGACCTGGACCACGTGCGGCTGCTCGCCGGGCAGCGGGGTGTCCCGGTCGAGGAGGTCGGCGAACTCCCCTACAGTTGCGTCGGACTGATCCACCCTCGGTACACGCGCGGGGCGACCGGCGCCGACGGCAGGACGGTGACCCGCTGATGCCGGTTCTCGTGGCGAGCGATCTCGACCGTACGCTCATCTACTCCTCCGCCGCCCTGGCGCTCACCATGCCGGACGCGCGGGCGCCGCGGCTGCTGTGCGTGGAGGTGCACGAGAGCAAGCCGCTGTCGTACCTCACCGAGACGGCCGCCCAACTGCTCACCGATCTCGCCGACACGGCGGTGTTCGTGCCCGCCACGACCCGCACCCGCAAGCAGTACCTGCGCATCAACCTGCCCGGCCCGGCGCCGACGTACGCCGTCTGCGCCAACGGCGGCCACCTGCTGGTGGACGGCGTCTCGGACGGCGACTGGCACCGGCGGGTGATCGGGCGGCTGGCCGAGGAGTGCGCGTCGCTCGCGGAGGTCCAGGAGCATCTGCTGCGCACCGCCGACCCCGTCTGGGTGCGCAAGCACCGCGTCGCCGAGGACCTGTTCGCCTACCTCGTGGTGGAGCGCGAACTCCTGCCCGAGGACTGGGTGAAGGAGCTGACCGCGTGGGCGGCCGGGCGCGGCTGGACGGTCTCCCTGCAGGGCCGCAAGCTCTACGCCGTGCCCAAGCCGCTGACCAAGAGCGCCGCCGTCCGCGAGGTCGCCCGCCGCACGGGCGCCGACCTCGTCCTCGGCGCCGGCGACTCGCTGCTGGACGCCGACCTGCTGCACGCCGTGGACCGCGGCTGGCGGCCCGGACACGGCGAACTGGCCGACTCCGGCTGGACGGCACCCGGTATCGCGGCTCTGCCCGAGCGCGGGGTGCTCGCCGGGGAGCGGATCGTGCGGGAGTTCCTCAGGGCGGCCCGGGCGCCCGGGTAGGGACGCGAGCCGCCGTCGACGCCGGCCGGTTGTCGGTACGTCAGCCGCAGCAGCCTCCGCCGCAGCACCCGCCGCCGCCCGAGCCGGACCGCGGCGCGGGTGCGGGGGCGGCCGCGGAGCCGCCCACCGCGACCGTGGACAGCAGCTTGACCGTGTCGTCGTGCCCGGCGGGGCAGCCGGCCGGGGCGGAGGACTCCGCCATGGGACGGCTCAGTTCGAAGGTGTCGCCGCAGCTCCGGCAGCGGTACTCGTAGCGAGGCATGCGCCCAGATTAACGGGCGTGACAGGACACACAGCCCTTCGTGTTTCTTATGTCTTGGTTTCTGTCCAGTTCTTGTGCGGAGAATTGGAAAAGACGGCTGATAATTTTGTAGCGCCGCGAGGGCCGCGTGGTGACTGCGAACAAGGGGGAGAGCAGTCGCAGTTGCGGTGAATGTGTCGACCCGCGCGAGCACCACGAAAGTGCGGAGGAGGACGCAGTCGTGACGGAGGCAGGGCGGGGGGAAGGTCTTCCGGAGGAAGACCGCGAGTCCGACGGACGCCGCACCGAGGCCGGACAGCCGGACCAGTCGAAGACCGACCGGCCGGTGCGTGCGGAGGAAACGATCCAGCTCAAGGTGGACGCCCTGCGGGCGGACGAGACCATGCAGCTGAAGGTCGACAGCCTCCGCGAGCGGCATACAAGCGCGCAACCGCACGAGACGATGCAGTTGCGCGCCTTCCAGCCCCCACCCCCGGACCCGTCCGACCCCTCCGACCCGCCGGAGCGGTCCGAGCAGTCCGACCAGACCGACGGGTCCGGCCGGTCCGAACCGTCCGACGGCGCGCCCCGGCGGCGCGGCGACCGCCGCAAGCCGCGCACCCGCCCCACGGTCACGGTGCCCCCGGCCCTGACCCGGCGCCTCGCCCCCCTCGTCGCGGTGGCCGCGCCGTACGCCCGCAGACTCAAACCCGTCTACCCGCGCCCCGGCCGCACCGGCTGGCGCCGCTGGCTCCCCTCCTGGAGGCAATGGCTCGGCGCCACCCTCGCGGCCATGGGCCTGAGCGGCTTCCTGCTGGCCATCGCCTACGCCGCGACCGACATCCCGCAGAACCTGAACACCTACGCCACCCAGCAGGACAACGTCTACTTCTGGTCCGACGGCACCCCCATGGCCCGTACCGGCTGGGTGCAGCGCCAGGCGATGCCCCTGAAGGACATACCCGAGGACGTGCGCTGGGCCGTCCTCGCGGCCGAGAACGAGAGCTTCTACAGCGACCCCGGCATCTCCTTCACCGGCCTCAGCCGGGCCGTGTGGCGCACCGTCGGCCAGGGTGACACCCAGGGCGGTTCCACCATCACCCAGCAGTACGTCAAGAACGTCTACCTCTCCCAGGACCAGTCCGTCAGCCGCAAGTTCACCGAGGCGATGATCTCGCTCAAGCTCGACAACCAGATGAGCAAGGACAAGATCCTCGAGGGCTACCTCAACACGAGCTGGTTCGGTCGCGGCACCTACGGCATCCAGCGCGCCGCCCAGGCCTACTACGGCAAGGACGTCGGCGACCTGAACGCCAGCGAGGCCGCCTTCCTCGCCTCCCTGCTCAAGGGCGCCGGGCTCTACGACCCCACCCTGAGCGAGGCCAACCACCGCCGTGCCGTGGAGCGCTGGACCTGGACCCTCGACCGCATGGTCAAGATCGGCAAGCTGTCGAAGGCCGAACGTGACACGTTCCGGACGTTCCCCGAGCCGCTCAAGCGCAACCCGCTCTACGACACCGGCCAGCAGAGCGACTACCTGGTCGAACTGGCGTCGCAGTACGCCAAGAAGACCGCGCACATCACCGACCAGGAGTTCGACCTCGGCGGCTACCAGATCTACACCACCTTCGACCGCAAGCGGGAAGGAACCCTGACCGAGGAGGTCACCAAGGCCCGCAAGGAGGCCGGCAAGACCGCCCCGGGCCCGGCCAAGACCGTGCACTACGGCGCCGCCTCCGTGGCCCCCGACGGCCGCATCCTCGCCGTCTACGGCGGCCCCGACCACCGCACCCAGGGATACAACGAGTCCAACGCCTCCACCGTCCCGGCCGGTTCGGCCTTCCTGCCGTTCGTCTACGCGGCCGGACTCGAACACGGCGTCATCAAGCAGCGCGACGCCCCCCGGGAGCAGATCACCCCGCAGACCGTCTACGACGGCGACGACGACGTGCCCGTCACCACCCCCGAGGGCCCCTACTGGGACCGCAGCGGAAAGAAGGTGTCCGCCCACAACGACGACCGGAAGTCATGGGGGCGGATCAGCCTGCACCAGGCGCTCGCGAACTCCGTGAACACGCCGTTCATGCAACTCGGCATGGACACCGGCCTGGACAAGGTCAAGCAGACCGCCCAGGCGTCCGGACTGCTGCCCTCCAGCATGGGCCCGCAGGTCCCCGCGCTGTCCCTCGGCAGCTCCACCCCGAGCGCGATCCGGATGGCCGGCGGCTACGCCACCTTCGCCGCCAAGGGCACGCACACCGAGCCGTACTCCGTGCGGCGCATCACCCGCAACGGCTCCGCCGTCCGGCTGGACACCCCGGCCACGCGGCGCGCGGTCGGCCGGGACGTGGCCGAGGCGGTCACCGAGGCGCTCGGCGAGTCCTTCCGCACCGCCCACCCGGGCGTGGCGTCCGGCACGGCGGCGGAGGCGGCCACGGCCCCGGTGGCGGGCAAGGCCGGCACCACCGAGGACGACACCGCCGCCTGGTACGTGGGCACCGTCAAGTCGGTGTCCACGGCGGTCGTCGTCTACCGCATGGATCTGGCCAAGAGCCTCGAACCGCTGCCACTGGAAGGAGTCGCCGGTACCCGGGCCGACAGCGTTGCCTACGGGATCTGGGCCGGTGCCATGAACCCACCCGTCTGAACCCGGCGGTCCGCCCGCACCCGCCCTCACCAGCCCCCCTCGCAGATTGAGCCCCCCCATGAAGTCAACCGGCCGTCGGCGCAAGGCCCGTGAAACCCGCCGCGCCACCCGCCCCGAGTTCCTGACCCTGGCCGCCCTGCTGGTCGTCGCCTCCGTGGTGGCGGGGTTCCTGACGCTCACCCGTTCCGACTCGACCGCGCCCACCGCGTCCGCCGGATCGAAGGGGGAAGAGGCCAAGCGCGGCCCCAAGAAGGGCGGTTCGCCGTCCGGCCCGGCCGCGGAGCCCGAGTGGGACGGCAAGGTCCGGGTGCTCGGCGACGGCTCCACCTCCTACACCGGCCCGCAGAAGAACGAATGGAAGCCGAAGCCGCTCGAACCCGGCGAGAAACCACCGCAGTTCGTGGTCTTCTCCTGGGACGGCGCCCTGGAGGGCGACGACCACCTGTTCTCGCACTACCGGGAGCTGGCCAAGGAGTACGACGCCCACATGACCTTCTTCCTCACGGGCATCTACCTGCTGCCCAAGGCCAGGAAGGAGCTCTACCACCCGCCGCAGCACTCGCCGGGCGCCGCCGCCATCGACTACGCCACCGTCGACCACATCCGCACCACCCTGGAACAGCTCCGCGCGTCCTACGAGGACGGCAACGAGATCGGCACCCACTTCAACGGCCACTTCTGCGGCGACAAGGGCGGCGGCGACTGGAGCGTCGAGGAGTGGAAGAGCGAGATCGACCAGTTCTACGACTTCGCGGAGAAGTGGAAGACCAACTCCGGCCTCACCGACGTGGCGCCACTGCCCTTCGACTTCCGCAAGGAGATCACCGGCGGACGCGCGCCCTGCCTGGAGGGGCAGCCCAACCTGCTGAAGGCCATCAAGGACTACGGCTGGCGCTACGACGCCAGCTCGCCCGGCGACTTCCAGATCTGGCCGGCGAAGAAGGAGGGCATCTGGGACTTCCCGCTCCAGATGCTCCCCTACGAGGACGGCAAGTACCAGGGCCTGTCCATGGACTTCAACTTCCTCTACAACCAGTCCGACGGCGAGACCCAGGGCAATCCGGCCAACTTCCCGAAGTGGCAGCAGCAGACCGTCGACTCCTACATGGCCGGATTCAACCGCGTCTACTACGGCAGCCGGGCGCCCCTGTTCGTCGGCAACCACTTCGAGGACTGGAACGGCGGCATCTACATGAAGGCCATCGACGAGGTCGTCAAGAACACCTGCACCAAGAAGGACGTCAAGTGCGTGTCGTTCCGGGAGCTCGCCGACTGGCTCGACGTGCAGAAGCCGGAAACGCTGCAACGGCTGCGCGCCCTGGACCCGGCGCAGTCGCCCGACTGGTCGTCCGTGGTCAACTGACTCGCAGGACCGGAGAGTTCCGCTTGTGGCCCCCGCTCCACAGCGCCTCCACACCGCATGCGAAGATGCCGTCGCCCGGCAGGTCTGCCGGCGTAGAGGGGAACACCATTGAAATCAAGAAAACTCAGCCGTAAGCGGCGTCGCGCCACCATAATCTCGGCGGCGGCCGCCTCCCTGGTCGCCGGCGTCGCGCTGGTGCCCAACTGGAGCGCGGGCGCGGCCGTCACCGACGACCCGACCGTGGACGCGGCCACCAAGGCCACCTTCCAGAAGCTGGCCGACGCGGTCTTCACCGACCGCACCCAGGCCCTGGTGGACGACGCGGGCAGCAAGGGCCGCCACCACCGGCTGGCCTCCGGCTTCTCCGGCAAGGTCCGCCTGTCCGGCACGCAGTCGCGCCAGGAGACCTCCGCACTGGACCAGCTGCGCGGCCGCAAGGCACGGCTCGCGAAGCTGGGCGAGAAGTACAGCGCCGGCAAGACGAGCGTGTCGCTGGACGCCACCCGGGTGCAGGGCCGCGACGCCAAGGTCGCCGTCACCGAGACCACGACCCTGACGTACCGGAAGGTCCGCGGCAACGAGCCGAAGACCACCGGTTTCCAGGCCCGCCACGAACTGACGTTCAAGGCCGACCAGCGGGGCAACTGGCAGCTCACCGGCATCCGCGACACGGACGACGGCGTCGCCGTCAACCAGATCGCCGAACCGTCCGTCGTCACGCCGCCCAGCGCGAAGCCGTCGCCCACGGCACCGACCGCGAAGGCGTCGACCAAGCCGCCCACCACGGCGCCGACGACCCCGGCCCCGACCACCGCGACCCCGGCGCCCTCCACCACGGCCCCGAGCGTCGCCGCCGACGACAACCCGCCGTCGGCCGCCCGCTCGGCCATCACCGCGAACCCGCCCGCCGCACCGAAGAACCTCACCGGCGGGGCCTACGACTACAAGGCCATGGCGGCGTACGCGACGAAGTACTGGAACAACTACAACCCCGAGTACCCCGACTTCAACGGGGCGGGGGCCGGCGGCGACTGCACCAACTTCGTCAGCCAGTCCCTCAAGGCGGGCGGCTGGAAGCACGAACCCGGCTACACGTACGACTTCCACAAGTGGTTCGGCAACGCCGAGATCCAGTCGGACTCGTTCGTCGGCGTCAACGAGTTCTCCTGGTTCGCCCTGTCCTCCAAGCGGGTCACCAGCCTCGCCAACGTCTACCAGATGGACGTCGGCGACGTGCTCCAGGTGGACTTCAACCGCGACGGGTCCAAGGACCACTCCATGATCGTCACGTCGCGCACCGCGCAGGGCGTGCCGTACCTGTCGTACCACTCCACCAACACCTACAACAGGTCGGTGGCGAGCATCATCGCCTCCTACCCGGACGCGTACTACTACGCCTACCGCACCTGACCGGTGACTTTCGGGAGCGGGGAGCGGGCCGTCAGTGGCCGGCTCCCCGCTCCTCGCGGATCCGGGCCACCACCGCGGCCACCGTCCGCCGCACCGCCTCGGTCTCCGTCAGGAAGTGCCAGTAGTCGGGATGGCGGCCCTCCAGCGTCGCCACCGCCCGCTCCAGCCGGCCCACCGAGTCGTCCAGCGGCCGGGCGTGCCGCGGATCCGGCGTCGTACGGCCCGACATGGCCAGCCGCTGCGCGTCCCGGATCGCGAACCGGGTCCGCTCGATCTCCGCCTGCGGGTCCTTCTGCACCTCGTTCAGCCGCCGCAGCCGCTCCCCGGCGGCCGACACCGCCTCGTCCGTGGTGTTCAGCAGCGCCCGTACCGTCGACAGCAGCGCCGTCGCGTCCGGCCAGCGCTGGGCGTCCCGCGCGGCCCGCGCCTCCCGGAGCTTCGCCTCCGCCTCCCGCACGCTCCCGGCGGCCTGCTCCGGCACCTGCTGGAGATCCTGCCAGCAGGCGACCGTGAACCGCCGCCGCAGCTCGCTGAGCACCGGCTCCACCTGACCGGCCCGCGTACCCAGCGCCTGCGCCCGGGTGCGCAGCGACACCAGCCGGTGATCGATCTCGGCGGCCTGCTCGGGCAGCCGCGCCGCCTCCGCCCGGATCGCCTCCGCCTCCCGCGCCACCCGCTCGGCACGCTCCAGCGTCGCCTGCACACCGTGCTGTCCCGCACCCTGGTTGAGCCTCGTCAGCTCGGGGGAGAGCGCGGCGAGCCGGGCGGCCAGGTCGTCCGCCCCGAGCCCGGCCCCACGCGCGTCGTCCAGCGCGCCTGCGGCGGCGCTCAGGGCCTGCCGGGCACGCTCCACCGCGGGCGCCACACGGGCGAGTTGGGTCTCGGCCTTGCCGAGCAGCGGCCCGAGACCACTGCCGAATCGATCCAGCTCCCTCTTGACGCCCAGCAGTTCGTCCTTGGCGGCGGTCAGATCGACACGAGCCCGGGAGGCGACGGAGGCCTCCAGGTCGTCGCGGTCCAGGTCCTGGGCGTCGACGGCCTGGATGTAACGCTGACTGACCTCGTCGATGCGCCGGCCGAGAGCCTCGAACTCGCCGACCGCGCGCCGGGCGTCCGCGGAGTCGTCGACCGCCGTGATCGTCTCGATCGAGATCCGCAGGTCCCGCTGGGCGGTGTCCAGCTCGTAGAAGGCCGCCGCGGCGGCGTCCTTGGCGGCCTGCGCCTCGGCCCGCTGGGTCTCGGCCCGCCCGCCGAACCAGCGCCGGGTGCCGCCGCCCGCGAAGGCGGCGGGCAGCGCGAGCGCGGCCAGCAGGGGCAGCATCAGCACGACCGAGAGTGAGGTTTCGCTCAAAGGGGAGGAATAGCCCCGCGCGGCTCGGTATGCTGACTGCCGTGCGTTGCGAGAGCCAAGCACGCGCAACTCCTTTGTCCTAACGGGCAACCGGGCAGGTTCCGTCCCGGCTGGTGCTGAGAGCGTCGGACTCCTTCGTTCGCCGAGCGAATGAGCTGCTTGAGCCAGGAATCCCCTTGCTTCAGCTTGGGGAGGGTTCAAATCCCTCTCCCGTGTTCTTCGCCCTGCATAGTGCTCATTCTTCCATCTGTGCAGGACGAACACACGGGCCGGTCAGTCAGCCGTACGAACTGTGATCCCTCCGTCGCCGGTGGTCGCGGACACCACGTGGGAGGCGGCGTCGTCCCGGGGCACGTCGACGTCGACCGAGCCGTCGCCGGTTTTCGTCGTCACCCGGTACGCGGCGTGCGGCAGCGTGATGCTGACCGAGCCGTCCCCGGACCTGGTGTCCACGAGGTCCGGTACGGTGCCCAGCTCCAGGTGTATCGAGCCGTCGCCGGTGGTGGCCCGCACCCGGCGCGAGGAGACCTCGGCCCGTACGGAACCGTCGCCGGAGCGCAGCTCCAGGGGCCCGGTGGAGTCGGTGACGTGCACGGAGCCGTCGCCGGTACGGATGCTCAGCGCGTCCCCGAACCCGCGCGCCCGCACACTGCCGTCGCGGTCCTCGACCTTCACGGCGATCCCGCGCGGGACCTCGATCCGGTGCTTGGCGGAGCAGTCGGCGATGAACCCAGAGCACTTCAGCCGCAGCACCAGCCGGTCGTCCTTCATGGACCAGGTCACCCTCGGGTCGTCCCCGATCAGCACGGACCCGCGGAACCAGCGGGTGACCTCCACGGCCCCAGCCTTCGCCGAACCGCCGGAGACGATCTCCAGCGACGAGTCGTCCGAGTCGACGGTCAGGGTGTCCCCGCGCAGGGCGAACGAGCGCCGCTCGGGACTGCTGTCGTCCTCGGCGGAACCCCCGCAGGCCGTGGCCGTGGCGACGAGCACCACGACGACACCGGCGACGGCGGCGACACGAGCGGGCACGGAACGGGACATGACGATCTCCCCCTGACAACGGACGACGAACCCCAACGGCTCTGAGAGGACCGTAGAAAAAACCCGGCCCCCGGAAAATCCGGCGCGCCACCGGGCGGGGGGTGGGGTAAACCCCCGCAGCCACCGGGTCCTTGACACGACGAGGGCCCAGGTCCCGGGGTGTCACCCGTGGACCTGGGCCCTGTCAGTGCATTACGGCCATGTACCGTGACCGGTGGGCGCGGACGGTTTCGAACCGCCGACATCCTGCTTGTAAGGCAGGCGCTCTACCCCTGAGCTACGCACCCGGACGAGTCGACAGCCTACCTTGCCGGGGGACCTGTCCCGCAAACCCGGTTCAGGCGGTCGAGGGCGGGGCCTCGTCCTCGTTCTCCGGGGGCTCGTGGGCGTGTTTCAGGTGGCTTCGGGCGGTGACGCCGTCCGGGCCGGGCAGGTCCGACCAGTAGCGGTGGGTGCTGACGAACACCGCGAGTTCGCGCTCGCGGCGGCGTAGCTTTTCGACCGCCGCCTGTTCGTCGGGAGTCCAGCCCGGTGAGGCCGGGCGCTCCACCTTGCGCCAGCCGCCGTCGTCGCTGAACCCGTCCAGCGGCTCGACCGACCAGGGCAGCCGCTTGAGCAGGGCCGCCAGTTCGGCCCGGACCTGGTGCAGCTCCTCCTGACCGGCGAGGAGGTCACTCGGAAAGTCGTAGCGCGTACCCACACCGCAATGCTACGCCTGTTCGAATTTGTGGCGCGAGCGCAATGGGGTGGGTTCATGTGTTCGAGGCTGCCTCGGGGGCGCCGGGGCGCTTGCGCGGTGCGCGCGGGGCGTGCTGACACTGGGGGCATGTGCCGGAGTATCAAGACATTGCGCCCGCCCGTGTTGCCCGAGGAGGCGACCGAGGAGGAGATCCGGGCGGCCTCGTTGCAGTTCGTGAGGAAGGTCTCGGGGTTCCGGGCCCCGGCCGCGCACAACCAGGAGGTCTTCGACCGGGCGGTCGACGCGATCGCGCGGGCCACGGAGGAGCTGCTGGCGGGGCTGGAAGTGCGGGGGAGGGCGGGGCGCGGGGCCGGGTGACGGGCCGGGGTGGTCGGGAGGCTGGGGGGCCTTGGCGGCCGGGGCGGCTCTGGGGCCGTGGTGGCTGCTGGTGGCCGGGGGCGCTGGTGCCGGGTGCCGGGTGCCGCGTGCCGCGTGGCGGTCTTTTACGGTGCTTCGGCCGGTTTCAGGGGGCGGCGCATCAGGTAGACCGCTCCTGCGCCCGCCGCGAAGAGTGCCGCCACCGAGACGCCGGTCGCGAGCCAGGCCGCGCCCAGCCAGCGGGTGCCGAAGTAGCCGAGGGCCACGCTGTAGGTCGCCCAGGACAGGCCGGCCAGTGCCGACCAGGGCAGGAACTCCCGGACCCGGCGGTGCGTGGCGCCGGCGCTGAAGGAGACGACCGAGCGGCCGGCCGGGGCGAAGCGGGCGAGGACCACCAGTGCGCCGCCGCCGCGGGACAGGGCCGCGCCGAGCCGTTCCTGTGCCCTGCTCAGCCGCCGGGAGCGGGAGATCGCGCGGTCCAGGCGCTCGCCGCCGTGCCGGGCCAGACGGTAGGCGACGAGGTCGCCCAGTACGGACGCCGTCGCCGCGCAGAGGGTCAGAGCCAGGATGTCGGGCACGTTCTGCGGGACACGACCCGTCGCCGCTCCCGTGCCCGCGGCCGCCGCCGTGGCGGCCGTCACTATCAGCACGCCGCTGGGCAGGACCGGCAGGAACACGTCCAGCAGTACGGACGCGGCCACCATGACGTAGATCCATGGAGTGCCGGTGAGTGCACCCACCCTCGCCACACTCTCCAGCACCGAGAACTCCCCCTGTCACCCCCGTACCGCGGACCGTGCCGCGGTGTCGCGCGGGAGCGGCAGGAGCGGCCTGTGAAACCTATACAGCGTACGCCGGAAGTGTGACAGAAGTTTCACTGGGGGTGTATGTGGTTGGGGTGTTGGTTTCGGACGTCTCCGCCGCCCCACAGCAGTGCGGGGCGACGGAGACCTGTGGGGAGGGTGCCCAGGATCAGCAGGCGGCGAGGTAGTTCTGCAGTGCGGTCTTCTCGGCCGTGTCGACGGAGAGGTCGTAGTAGTACTTCACCTGCACCCAGGCACGGACGTAGGTGCAGCGGTACGACGTCTGGCTCGGCATCCACTGCGCCGGGTCCTTGTCGCCCTTGGACCGGTTGGAGCTGGCCGACACCGCGATCAGCTGGGGGCGCGTCAGGTCGTTGGCGAACGCCTGGCGCTGGGCGGTGGTCCACTTGCTCGCGCCGGAGTCCCAGGCCTCGGAGAGCGGCACCAGGTGGTCGATGTCGAGGCTGGAGGAGACGGTGAAGGTGGTGCCGTCGTACGCGGAGTACCAGGAGCCGCTGGTGGAGGCGCAGTTGGCGTCGGTGACGACGTTCGAGCCGTCCCGCACGAGGACCGTCTCGCGGGTGTCGCACTTTCCGCTGATGGTGATCCAGTGCGGGAAGAGGCTGCGGTCGTAACCGGTGTGGTTCGGCGTCGCGACGGTGAGCGAGGCGAGGTAGCTGCGGGCGGTGGCCGCGCTGACGGGGGTGGGGAGGGCGGCGGAGGCGGCCGGGCCGTTCAACAGGCCTATGGAGGCGATGAGTCCGGTGAGGGCCGCGAGTATGCTGAGCCGTTGACGCGCGTAGAACTTGGACCTGCGGGACATGCGAACTCCCTTGGGGGTGAGGGACCTTGGGTTCGAGCAGGGGGAGGCGAGGGAATGCTCGCCGCGCAGTGTTGCGAGCAGGTGAGTGTGCGGTGAGAAGTTAGTGACGCGTGCATGACACAGCAAGGGGTGTGACGGGACTTGCTGTCCGCTGTGATGTGGATCTCGGTGCCGGCCGGGGTGCGCGGGCGGTCGCGTACGATGGGCGGCGCGGAAGGGGAGTAGCTCTTCGCCGGACCGTCGACATACTGCTCAGCTCTGCTGAGCCGGCGCCCGGAGGCGGGCCTCGTGAGCGAGGCCGGCCAGCGAGACCTTCGGTGAGCAGTGCACGCCCGTGCCCTATGGCAGGGGTGACCCGTGTGCTGCCCTGCCGAGGCGTCTTCGCAACAGTCGCAGCACTCTCGGCGGGGTGGCCCCGACCGATTGAGGAACAGTGATCACCTTCAGCGTCCTGGCGATCGTCTTCGGCGTCGTCTTCCTCGCGGAGCTGCCGGACAAGACGGCACTCGCGGGGCTCGTCCTCGGTACGCGCTACCGGGCCTCGTACGTCTTCGCCGGTGTCGCCGCCGCGTTTCTGCTGCACGTGGTGCTGGCCGTGGCGGCCGGCAGCGTGCTGACGCTGCTGCCGCAGCGGATCGTGCACGCGCTGACGGGTGTGCTGTTCCTCGGAGGCGCGGCCGTGCTGCTGCTGAAGAAGGGGGACGGTGAGGAGGAGATCAGGCGACCCGAGGACCAGTCCTTCTGGAAGGTCGCGGGGACCGGGTTCATGCTGATCCTGGTCGCGGAGTTCGGTGACCTCACGCAGATCATGACGGCGAATCTCGCGGCTCGTTACGACGATCCGCTGTCGGTCGGGGTGGGGGCGGTGCTGGCGCTGTGGGCGGTGGCGGGGTTGGGGATCCTGGGGGGCAAGGCGTTGATGCGGAGGGTGCCGCTTGTTTTGATCACCAAGGTGGCGGCGTTGGTGATGGTGGGGTTGGGGGTGTGGGGGTTGTGGGAGGCGGTGGCGTGATCGGTTGGGTTCGGGTCCCGGCTTTGCCCACCCACCCGCCCGTCTCGGTGGGGTGAGGGGGCCCCGTCCCTGGGGCTCCGCCCCAGGCCCTGGCGGGGGCTCCGCCCCCTGCACCCCGGTTTCCCACCCGCCCACCCGTCTCGGTGGGAGGGGAGGGGCCCGTTCTGGGGCTCCGCCCCAGGCCCCGGCGGGGGCTTCGCCCCTTGCATCCCCAGGGCTTTGCCCCCTGCTCCCTGCCGAAGGCCCGCCTTCAGGATGGAGGCGTGGTGGCGGGATGCCCGGATGTTTTGTACCGTGGGGAAACAAAGTGGCTCCCGTCCGCTTTCCCTGACCGGTGGACGGGGCCGCCTTGTTTCTTCGGGGGCGTGTTCCCACGCCCCCTTCGCCATGTCTTGGAGTTTGCCGATGACGGCCACCGCCGTGTTCACCGCCCGCGCCCTCCTGCTGGACATGGACGGCACCCTCGTCAATTCCGACGCCGTCGTCGAGCGGATCTGGCGGCGCTGGGCCGACCGGCACGGGCTGGACGGCGACGAGGTGATGAAGGTCGTCCACGGTCGTCAGGGGCACGCCTCGATGGCACTGCTGCTGCCTGACCGGCCCGTCGAGCGGAACCTCGCCGACAACGCGCGCATGCTCGCCGAGGAGACCTCGGACATGGACGGCGTGATCCCGATCCCCGGGGCGGCTCAGTTCCTCGCGGGGCTGCGGGACGTGCCGCACGCCCTCGTCACCTCCGCCGACGTGGCCCTCTCCACGGCCCGGATGGCCGCCGCCGGCCTGTCCCTGCCCGACGTGCGCGTCACCGCCGAGTCCGTCGGGGCGAGCAAGCCGGACCCCGAGGGCTTCCTCAAGGGCGCCGCCGAACTCGGAGTCGCGCCCGCCGGCTGCGTGGTCTTCGAGGACTCCGGTGCCGGGATCGCGGCCGGCCGCGCCGCCGGCATGCGGGTGATCGGCGTCGGTCCACGCGCAGGGTTCCACCAGCCGGACGCCGTCGTGCGCGACCTGACCCAGGTGCGGGTCGAGCCCCTCGGTGACGGAGGCGTCCGGCTGCACGTCGGCTAGTCGCGCCGCCGCCGGGGCGCTCCCGCCACCCCCGGCTCAGGGCGCCTTCGTCTCCGACTCCAGGCGCGCCCTCGTCGCCGGTCCGTACACCCCGGATTCGTCGGCGCTGATGCCGCGCGCCCACTGGTACGCGCGTACGGATTTCTCCAGCCTGTGGCCGAAGACGCCGTCGACCTTCCCCGGGAACAGGAACAACTGGCGAAGCCGTAGCTGGAGTTCGGTCACCTCGGCGCCCTGGTCACCACGTCGCAGCACCGGGGCTGGGGCCGGGGCCGGCGGGGCGCTTTCACGCAAGGTTGTCGCCGTCTCCGTCGGCCCGGCCGACTCCGGACCCGGGGCGGGAACGTTCCCCGCCTCCGATCCGGACGGCGACGGCTCCGCCGTCCCCGGTTCCGAGGCGGACGCGGACGGCGAGACGTCCGCGCCGGGCGTCGGCGACTCGCCCCCCGGTGCCGCGGCCGACGGCGTGTCCGACGGCACGGCGGCCGTCGACGCGGACGCCGTGGGCGTCTCCACCCACGCGTCCGGCACGCTCTCCCGTACCTGACGGGAGGCATGGTCCCGCTCCGGCGACTCGTACGAGAACATCCCGCTCGCGAACCCCGCCCCCGCCACGACGGCGACCACGGCCGCCCCGGCGGCGACCACGACGACGGGGCGGGTACGCCGGCCGCCACGGCGGGTGCTCGCCCGGCCCGGCCGGCCCTCCGGGCCCCCGGAGCCTTCCGCGGCGACGACCGACTCCCGGGTGGCGGCCGGGTCCGCCCCTGTCGCCTTGTCGAACATGCTCACGTCGGCCGCGCTCGGTTCACCCGGCGGCGGCGCGAACAGGGTGGTCGCGGGTGGGGTGGTTGAGGGTGGGGTGGTGCTGGCCGGCGGCTGTGCGGGGATGGCTCGCAGCGCCATCGTGGACTCCGCGGGGGTGGCGGCGTCCTTCTGCCCCGTCCGCGCATCGGTGGGAGCGGCCCCTCGCACCGCCGCGGCCTCAGCGGGAGCGGCCCCTCGCACCGCCGCGGCCTCAGCGGGGAGCGTGCGCAGCGCCATTGTGGCGTCTGCGGGGAGGGCGCGCAGCGTCATTGTGGCGTCGACGGGGGAGGGGGACTGCGCTCCCTGCCCGGCGGCGCCAGCCGTACCGGCGGTCCGGGCCGTACCGGCGGCGCCAGCCGTACCGGTGGCTCCGGAGGTCATGGTGGCCCCGGAGGCCCCGCCGGTCCTGGTGGCCGCGAGCGCCTGGGTGGCCCTGCCGTCTTCGCCGCCTCCGGCGGCTCCGGCGGCTCCGGCGGCTCCCGCGACTACGGCTGCTCCCGCAGCGCCAGGGGTTTCTGCGGCCCCGGCGACCCCGCCATGCCCGGCACCCCCCGCCGAAGCGCCGCCCTCAGTCAACGCATCGCCCTCCGCCGAAGCGCCGCCCTCAGTCAACGCATCGCCCCCCGTCGAAGCGCCCGCCGAAGCACCGTCCCCTGCCGGGGCACCCCCCGTCAGGGCGTCCCCCGCCGTGCCCGTCGGCGCCGGTGGCTCCCCGATGTCCACGTACGGCCGAATCCGCAGTGGATTGAAGTCCTCCGCTGCCGCGGCCTCGGCTGTCCGGGTGTTGCGGAGAGCGTCGGACGCCCGGCTTCCGCAGGCGCATGACGGGGTGTTGTCCAAGCCCCGGGGCACCCCGCACTCGGGGCAGACATGCCCCTTCCGCTCTTCCACGCGTCGGTCCCCTCCCGTACGAACTCCAAGGATTATGCAGATCCTGCACACACCTTCTCCCCGAAGGGCCCCCGGAATGGCGGCGTCCGGGAGGACTCAACAGGCCATAACCGGACACACCGATGACGATGGGAGATGTCACGAGAGCGTCGGGAGGACTCCATGGCCGGCGATGGGCACGGCAGGACCGGCATGACGGGGACGACGGGCGACGTCCCGGGCGAGGTCCCGGGCGGCGACCGGCCGCCGTCGGCCGTCCCCGCGTCCCCGCGCGCCCCGGAGACCGAGCGGGTTCCACAGACACAGGCCGAGCAGCGTCCCCAGGCCGAGCAAGGTCCCCAAGCCCAGCAGCGTCCCCAAGCCCCGCAGGGTCCCCAGGCCGAGCCGGGCCCGCCCGGCCCGCCCGATGCGCAGGCCCCGCCCGGTGGTGCCGCGGCTCCGCCCGGGCAGGTACCCGGCAACGTTCTCGCCTCGATCGGCGCGCTGCTCCTCGGCTTGCTGCTGGCCGCGCTCGACCAGACCATCGTGTCGACCGCGCTGCCCACCATCGTCAGCGACCTCGGCGGCCTGGAGCATCTGTCCTGGGTGGTGACGGCGTATCTGCTGGCGTCGACCGCCGCGACTCCGCTGTGGGGCAAGCTCGGTGACCAGTACGGGCGCAAGAAGCTCTTCCAGACCGCGATCGTGATCTTCCTGATCGGTTCCGTGCTGTGCGGCATGGCACGGAACATGCCTGAGCTGATCGGTTTCCGGGCCCTGCAGGGACTGGGCGGCGGCGGGCTCTTGGTGCTGTCGATGGCGATCGTCGGCGATGTCGTCGCGCCCCGCGAACGCGGCCGCTACCAGGGCCTGTTCGGCGCGGTGTTCGGCACGACCAGTGTGCTCGGGCCGCTGCTCGGCGGGCTGTTCACCCAGCATCTGAGCTGGCGCTGGGTGTTCTACGTCAACATTCCCGTCGGCATGGTCGCCCTCGCCGTGATCGCCGCCTCCCTGCGCATCTCCCCCCGTTCGCAGCGGCACGTCATCGACTACCTCGGCACCTTCCTCATCGCCTCGGTCGCCACCTGCCTGGTGCTCGTCGCCTCGCTCGGCGGCACCACCTGGGGCTGGGGCTCGCCGCAGATCATCGGCCTGGTGGTGGTCGGCGTCGTGCTCGTTCTCGCGTTCCTGGCCGTGGAGCGGAGGGCGGCCGAGCCGGTGCTGCCGCTGAAGCTGTTCGGCATCCGCACGTTCTCCCTCTCCGCGGTCATCAGCTTCATCGTCGGCTTCGCCATGTTCGGGGCGATGACCTACCTGCCGACGTTCCTCCAGGTCGTGCGCGGCATCTCCCCGACGGTGTCCGGTGTGCACATGCTGCCCATGGTGGTCGGCATGCTGTCGGCCTCCACCGGTTCCGGGCAGATCGTCAGCCGCACCGGCCGCTGGAAGGTGTTCCCCGTCGTCGGCACCGCCGTCACCGCGATCGGGCTGCTTCTGCTGCACCAGCTCGACGAGCACAGCGCGACGATCGTGATGAGCGTCTGCTTCTTCGTCTTCGGCGTGGGTCTCGGCCTGGTCATGCAGGTGCTCGTCCTCATCGTGCAGAACGCCGTCGGCTACGAGGACCTGGGGGTCGCCACCTCGGGCGCCACCTTCTTCCGCTCCATCGGCGCCTCCTTCGGCGTGGCCATCTTCGGGACGGTCTTCGCCAGCCGCCTCGGCGACAAGCTGACCGCCGCCTTCAAGGGCGTGCCGCTGCCGCACGGAGTGTCGGCGGACACGCTGAAGTCCGATCCGCGCGGCATCGCCGCCCTGCCGGCCGCGCTGCGTCCGGCCGCGCTGCACGCGTACTCGTCCGCGATCACCGACGTCTTCCTCTACGCCGCCCCCGTCGCCCTCGTCGGCTTCGTCCTGGCCTGGTTCCTGCAGGAGGACCGGCTGCGCGGCTCGGTCACGGCCCCCGACGTCACGGAGACGTACGCGACCAACCCGGTCGAGCGGTCCTCGTACGACGAGGTGTGCCGGGCGCTGTCCGTGCTGGGCACCCGCGAGGGGCGGCGCGAGATCTACCGGGAGATCACCGCGCGGGCGGGCTACGACCTCGACCCCGCGGCGAGCTGGCTGGTGCTGCGGATCAAGAAGTACGGCTGGGTGGAGCCAGCCCTGCTGGCCGAGCGCACCACGCTCCCCCTGAGCACCATCATCGGGGCCACCCGCGAGGTCGAGGAACGGCACCTGGGCGAGCGCCGCGGCGTGGACCTCGTACTGACGGGCGCCGGCCTCGAGGCCGCCGAGCGGCTGGCGCGGGCCCGGGAGGAGTCGCTCGCCCGGCTGCTCGGCGACTGGTGGGGCCCGGACCGGCCGACCGACCTGGTGCAGCTGGTGAAGGAGCTGACGGCGGAGCTGTGCGGGTCCGACTCCGAACGGCCGCACGACGGGCGGCCGGCGACCCGTCCGGCCTGAGCCTCAGACGAGTGACTTGCCGAACCAGTGCTCCGCGTACGGGTCGTCGTTGTGCGGGGCGGTCTCCGTGTAGCCGAGCCGGGTGTACAGGGCGCGGGCCTCCACGAGGTCGCCGCGGGTGTCGAGGATCATCCGGCGGGCGCCCAGCGCGCGGGCGGCGTCCTCGGCGGCGGTGACCAGGAGGGCGGCGCCGCCCCTGCCCCGCGTCTCTTCGCGCAGGAACACCCGGGTGAGTTCGGCCCGTTCCGCGTCCAGCAGCCGTACGCCCGCGGTGCCGGCCGGGCTGCCGTCGTGCCGTGCGAGGAGCAACTGACCGGTGGGTGGGGTGAGTTCGGCGCCCGTACGGGCGGCGATCTCCCGTTCCAGCTCGGCGGGGTCGGTGCGCCGCCCCTCGTGCAGCAGGTACCAGCGGTCGCTGATCTCGGTGTAGTACGCGCGCCACAGTGCGGCGGCCGCGGGGGAGTCGACGGGTTCCGGGGCGATGGTCCAGGTCACGACCGCCATTGTGGGGACGTGGCGGGGGACGGACGCAACCGGTTAAGCACGCGCCGGACGGCGAGCTCGGCCGCCCGGGCGCACGCGATCTCCAGGGCCTACTCGGCCGCCGCCCGCCGTGTCCGCCACGCCTGGACGACCTCCTCGACGTCGTACCGCTTCAGGCCCAGCGGCGGGCCCGGCGGCGGCTTCACCATCATGTCGAGGATCTTGGTGTTGATGTCCGCGATGACGGCGCGGACCACCCGCTCCGAGGGGGCCGCGAGGGCCGCCGCGAGGGCGTCCTCGGCCTGTTTGCGCAGCGCGAGCGTCGGGGGCAGGTAGGACAGGCCCTCGCGGGACATCTTCCGCTTGACCCACCACAGCTCGTCGTACGTCGTGTCGTCCGGCAGCGGCTTGCCCGCGCCCGGCAGCCGGTCGAACTCGCCGCGTCCCTGCGCGTCGCGGATCTGCTTGTCGACCCAGGACTCGAACGCAACACCGGGTGGCTTCCGCTCGGTCATGGGTCCATTGTGCCGGACGTGGCCCCGCCGGGCGTTTTATCATGCGGCGGCGGTCAGGCAATCCGGCCACCGCGCGAAAGACGCCGCAGGGAGAACCGACGTGCTCGAACTGACCATGGCCTCCGTCTCCGGGACGGACGCGGGCGCCACGGCGGGGATGCTCATGGCCGACGCTCCCAGCGAGCCGGGCGCCGCGCTGCGGGTGGGCCGGGACCCGGCCGTCTGCCGCCTGGTGACGCCCGACGACTGGCTGTTCGTCTCCCGGGTCCACCTGGAGTTCCTGTGCGGGGCCGACGGGACCTGGCAGGTCACCTGGCTGCGCGGCTCCCAGCCGGACCCCTCCTCCGAGGTCCGGCTGACCCTCGGTGAGTACACCCAGCCGCTCGCCTACGGCGGGACGGTGGCGCTGCCCCGGGGCGGCTCCGGCGAGATCGTCGTGCAGGACCGTACGAGTCCGCGCAGCGTCAACGTCGGGTTCTTCCACGAGGTATGAGCACCGCCCGGCCGGTCGCCGCCGTCATTCCAGCACCCGTGCCAGCGCGAAGCCGTCGTGGCCCTTGCTGCCGACCGTCTGGATCGCCGTGCCGTCCAGCCTGGGGTGCTCGGCGATGAGGTCGAGGGCGGCGCGGGTGCCGAGCACGCTCGGGTCGGTACTGGTGGGGTCGGTGACGTGGCCGCCGCGTACGACGTTGTCCAGGACGATCAGGCTGCCGGTGCGGGTCAGGCGCAGGGCCCACTCCACGTAGTGCCGGTTGTTGGCCTTGTCGGCGTCGATGAAGACCAGGTCGAAGGGCGGCGGGTTCTCGTCGGCGAGCTGGGGCAGCGACTCCAGGGCGGGACCCACCCGCACCTCGGCGACCTGCTCCAGGCCGGCGCGCGCGATGTTGCGGCGGGCCACGTCGGCGTGGCGGGGTTCGTACTCCAGGGAGATCAGCCGTCCGTCGGCGGGCAGCGCGCGGGCCAGCCAGATGGTGCTGTAGCCGCCGAGCGTGCCGATCTCCAGGATGGCGCGGGCGCCCTGGAGCTGGGCGAGGAGGTGCAGCAGCTTGCCCTGGTTCGCGGTGACGTTGATGTGCGGCAGGCCCTCCGCGTCGCTGTCGCGCACCGCGGCCTGAAGGGGTTCGTCCTCCGGGGAGAGCAGAGTGGTGAAGTAGGAGTCCACGTCGTCCCAGAGCTGCGAGTCGCTCATGCACCAGGCCTTTCGTATGGCTAGTTAGATTCTCTAAGTAGCTGCGCTAACGAATATAGCCGGGCGGGGAGGCACTGTCAGGCAATGACGGCCGGGGACGTTCAGGCCTCCACCGACGGCGCCGAGCCCGGCAGCGGACGGCCCGCGGACTCCGCCATGAACCAGACCGCCGCACCGCCGATCAACGAGGCCGCCATCATGTAGTAGGCGGGCATCATCAGGTTGCCGGTCGCGCCGATCAGGGCGGTGACCACCAGCGGGGTCGTCCCGCCGAACAGTGAGACGGAGATGTTGAAGCCGATCGACAGCGAGCCGTAGCGGACCCGGGTCGGGAACAGCGCCGGCAGGGCGGACGGCATCGCGGCCGTGAAGCAGACCAGGAGCAGGCCGAGGGCGGCCATGCCCAGGCCCACCGCCGCCAGGCTGCCCTGGCGGATCAGCAGCAGCGCCGGGACCGACAGGAACAGGAAGCCCGCGCATCCGGCGGCGATCACCGGGCGGCGTCCGACGCGGTCGGTCAGCGCGCCGGCGAACGGCTGGACGATCATCATCAGGGCCATCACGCAGAGCACGACCAGCAGGCCGTGCGTCTCGTCGTACTTGAGCACGCTGGTCAGATAGCTCGGCATGTACGACAGCAGCATGTAGTCGGTGACGTTGAAGACCAGCACCAGGCCCACGCACAGCAGCAGCGCCTTCCACTGGCCGGCGATCATCTCGCGCAGCGGCACCTTCGGGCGTGACTCGCACTTGTCGGCCTCCGCCGCGAACGCCGGGGTCTCCTCCAGGCGCATCCGCAGATAGAGGCCGATGATGCCCATGGGGCCCGCGACCAGGAACGGGATCCGCCAGCCCCAGGAGGTCATCTGGTCCGAGGACAGCAGGGCCGTCATCAGGGTGACCAGGCCCGCGCCGCCGATGTAACCGGCCAGGGTGCCGAACTCCAGCCAGCTCCCGAGGAAGCCGCGCCGCTTGTCCGGGGCGAACTCGGCGATGAAGGTGGACGCGCCCGCGTACTCGCCGCCGGTGGAGAAGCCCTGCACCAGCCGGGCCGCGAGCAGCAGCAGCGGCGCTCCGACGCCGATCGTCGCGTAGGACGGGATCAGGCCGATCGCGAAGGTGCCCACGGCCATCATGATCATGGTGAAGGCCAGCACCTTCTGGCGGCCGACGCGGTCGCCCAGCGGGCCGAAGACCATGCCGCCGAGGGGCCGGACCAGGAAGGCCGCGGCGAAGGCGCCGAACGTGGAGAGCAACTGCGCCGTGGGGTTGCCGGAGGGGAAGAAGACCTTGCCCAGCGTCACCGCGATGTAGCTGTAGACACCGAAGTCGAACCACTCCATGGCGTTGCCCAGCGCGGCGGCCTTCACGGCGCGCCGGACGAGTGCCGGGTCGGTGACGGTGGTGTGGCGGCTCTTGGTGAGAGAGACGGACCCGGGTGCGGTGACGGTGACAGCTGACAAGGCTTCGCTCGCCTGCCTTTCGACGGGGACAGGGACCCGGCCCCGTGCGGCGGCGCTGACGCGGGGGCCGGATACAGCCCACCTGGGCAGGCCGAAAATCGACCATACGACTGTTGATGTCCGTTACGCACCGTGCGTGCGTCGGTGCGTGCTGCACCTAAATGTGGGGTGTACAGGCACTTAGCCCCCGCACGGACCGTGATCGACCGTTCCGCACTGTGATCCTTGTCGCGCCCGGCCGGGGGAACCGAACCGCCCCCGGACTATCGTCATCCTGACAAAAGGCGGGCGGACGACAGGTGAATCGGGGGTAGCCGCGTCCCTCTCCGGGGGAGGCGTGAGCCTCTCGGGGACGGCGAAAGGGTTCCCGGCGCGGGAAGAGCGCGGGACGTACCGGGCGGGAGGCCGAGGGGGCGTGGCGAATGCGGAGCACGGTGGGGGACCGGCGGCGGCGTTCGGAGCGGCGGCGGACCCGGCCACGGCGCGCCTGCACGCTATCCGGCTCGCCCTGTGGCTGATCGCCGGGATCCTCGCGATACGGCAGGTGGCGGCCGTCCTCACCTCTCCGCGCGGCAGCCGGCTCACCGACCTGGAGACCTGGGCAGGACCGAACGGCGTCCTGCACGTCAAGGGGTCGCTGTACGAGTCGACGCAGTTCACCGGCACCCCCTTCGGCGGCCTGGTGCTCAAGCCGCTGACCAGGGCCGCCGAGCAGGCCCTCGGCTGGGGCTGGACCTTCGGCACGCTGCTGCTCGTGGTCGCCCTCGGCCTGGTCGCCGCCCGCGCCCTGCCCGAGCCGGTCGGCCGCCGCACCTCCCTGCTGGCCGCACCCGTCGCGATCAGCCTGCTCATGCTGTCGCTGCCGGTACGCAACACGCTCTGGCTCGGCCAGACCAGCGTCATCCCGGTCCTGCTCGTCCTGCTCGGCTGCTTCGTCGTGCGCGGACAGCGGTCCTGCGGCGCGCTGATCGGCCTCGCGGCCGCCCTCCAGCCCGCGGTGCTCCTCTTCGCACCCCTGCTGTGGTTCACCGGGCGTCGGCGGGCCGCCGTCTCCACCGCCGTCACGTTCGCCGTGTGCACCGCGCTCGCCTGGGCCGCGATGGCGCACGACTCCTCCGTGTACTGGGTGCACCACATGGCGGGCGTGGGTCTCGGCGGCCGTGCCGACGGCCTCGCCAACCAGTCCCTGCACGGCGCCCTGCTCCGGCTCGGCCTGACCGGCCCGCCGGAGACGGGCCTGTTCCTGCTGCTGGGCGCGGCGGTCGCCGTGCTCGGTCTGCGCCGGGCCGTGCGCTACGCCCGCGACGGCCAGCTGCTGCTCGCCGTCGCGATCACCGGCTGCGCGGCGATAGCGGTGTCGCCCACCACCTGGCAGCACCAGTTGCTGTGGGTGCTGCTCGCGGTCGTCGGCCGGGTCGGCCGCCGCGCCTCGGACCGGTACGTCTGGCCGGTCGCCGTCATCCTTGTGATGACCCTGCCGGCGACGATGATGCTGCCGCACATGGCGGTCCTGAACCCGCTGCGGGACAACGTCGTCCTGCTGGCCGCCCTCGCCGCGGCGACGGCCGTGCCGTTCCTGTCCCGCGCCTCGGAGCACTACGCCTCACCCGTCCCCACGCAGTACGCGCCGCCGGTCCCGGCCCGCTTCCGGCGGGTCCCCCTGCTGCCCTTCCCGCGCCGGGTCCTCAGCCGCCCGAACCTGCTCCTCGAACTGCTCCTCATACGGGTCACCTACGCCGCCTACCAGCAGGTGCGCCTCGCCGCGACGGGCGGCACGACATCCGGCGGCCGGGCCCGTGCCGAGCGGCACGGAGACGAGATCCTCTCCATCGAGCGCTTCCTGCACATCGACATCGAGCACGCGGTCAACCACGCCGTGGTGAAGATCGACTGGCTGCGGGACTTCTTCGACTTCTACTACGAGTCCTTCCACTTCGTCGTCCCGCTGACGGTCCTCGGCGTCCTGTACTGGCGCCGCCCGGTCGACTACCGCTGGGCCCGCGCGGCCCTCGGCTTCGCCACGCTCCTCGCCCTCGTCGGCTTCTGGCTCTACCCCCTGGCCCCGCCCCGCCTGATGCCCGCCCTCGGCGTCATCGACACGGTCCACGGCGTCCAGGACTTCTCCCAGCCGGACTACGGCACCCTGACCGCCCTGACCAACCAGTACGCCGCGATGCCGTCCCTGCACTTCGGCTGGTCCCTGTGGTGCGGCGTGGTCATCGCGGTCGTCGCCCCGAAGTGGTGGATGAAGGCCCTGGGCCTCCTGCACCCCCTCTTCACCGTCTCGGCCATCGTCGCCACCGGCAACCACTGGGTGCTGGACGCGGTGGGCGGCGCGGTCGTCGTCGGCGCGGGCTTCGGGCTGACCTACCTGCTGTCCGGCCCGCGCGCGGCCGCCGTGCCCGCCGCACCGGAGCGAGAACCGGCACCCGAACTCGCCGCCCGCTGCCCGGGCCCGGCGGCAGGTCTGGACTGATTCCGGAACGTCCACCATGCTGACGCATACATGACAGCCATGCTCACTCGGGACGGTCAACCGTGCGTGGATTCCTGGGCAGGGCCGGCCTGGCCGCCGTACTCCTGCTGGCGCCCCTGGCGCCCGTCGCCCCCGCCGCCGCCGTGGAGAAGGAGGCCGGAGCCGGGGCCCCGGCGGTTTCCGTGACCGCCGCGGACTGGACGCCGCCGCTCAGCACGCGGGGCCGCTGGATCGTCGACGCGAACGGGAACCGGTTCAAGCTGCGGTCGGGCAACTGGCACGGGGCCAGCGGCACATGGAACGGCTCGGGAAGCACCGAGGACGAGGCCAACCACCACGCGGGCGAGAACTCCGGCCGCGTCCCGCTCGGCCTGGACCGGGCCCCCATGGCCGAGATCATCTCCGGCTTCCAGGAGATCGGGATCAACAGCATCCGGCTGCCCTTCTCCAACGAGATGATCCACGACGACCGTCCCGTCACGGACCGCGCCGTCGGCGCCAACCCCTCGCTGCGCGGGAAGACACCGCTCCAGGTGTACGACGCGGTGGTGCGCGGGCTCACCGACGCCGGACTCGCCGTGATCCTCAACAACCACACCAACACGACGCGTTGGTGCTGCGGAGTGGACGGCAACGAGCGGTGGAACGCGAGCCGGTCAACCGAGGCGTGGGAGAACGACTGGCTGTTCATGGCCCGCCGCTACCGCGACGACAAGCGCGTCGTCGGCGCCGACCTCTACAACGAGGTGCGCCGCAGCGTCTGGGACGACCCCAACTGGGGCCTCGGCGACGACCACGACTGGTTCGCCGCCTCGCAGCACGTCGCCGACCGCATCCTCACGGAGGCCGACCCCGACCTCCTGATCATCGTCGAGGGCATCAACTGGACCGGCATCCCCGTCGACGGCTTCGCACACGGGCGGCCCACCCTGGGACCCGTACGCCGCCTCTCCCACACGCTCGTCGACTCCGGCAAGCTCGTCTACTCGGCCCACTTCTACGACTACACGGGCCCCAACCACAGCGGCGCCACCGGACTCGGCGAGACCAGCGACCCCCGCTACCGCGACCTCGGCCCCGCCGAACTGGCCGACGTGGTGAACCGCCAGGCGCTCTACGTGGCCGCCGAGCAGGACCAGCACTTCACCGCCCCGGTCTGGATCAGCGAGTTCGGCGTCGGCGGCCGCGAGGAGACCGGCGCCGCGCCGCGCGCCTGGTTCGAGAACTTCGTCGACATCCTCGTCCGTGCCGACGCCGACTTCGCGTACTGGCCGCTCGTCGGCTGGCACGAGAACCGCACGGGCAACGGCTGGGCCCTGCTGCACTGGGACTCGGCCGGACACCGCATGGGCGTCTACGACGGCGACGACTGGCGGGCCGGCGCCTGGACCCGGCTCGTCCGGGCCCAGGGACGCACCGGCCCCGTCGCCCCCGTGGCCCACTGGTCGATGCTCAGCCCCGACCACGGCGACTTCGTCGCCTCCCGGCGGATGCGCGCCCTGCCCGACTGGAACCCCGGTGCCCGCAAGGCGGTCTGCCCCGACGGACAGCGCCTCCTCGGCGTCAGCCACACCGGCAACCGCGGCCTGTGCACGGACGTGTCCACCGGCCCCCTGGCGAACCCGGCAGGCGCCCACGAGGTCGTCACCGACGAGCGCCATGTCGCCCCGGGCCAGGACTGGGCGAGCGGCTACACCAAACTCCAGTGCGCCGAAGGCCAGTTCCTCACCGGCTACAGCGTCCGCGGCGCCGCCGTCTCCGCCGCCCTGTGCACCGCGGCCCCGGCCGGAGCACTCGGCACGGGCGGCCGGACCGTCTGGTTCGACCGGAGCGACAACAGGGGCACGTCCCCCCAGGGCGGCGACTTCGCCTACGGCCACTACAAGGGGCAGTGCGCGAACGACGAGTACCTGGCCGGAATCGCCTACACCGGCCGGCTGGGCTCCAGCCGGACCCCGGACGCCCTCTACTGCCGGAAGCTGGGCTGAGGAGGACGTCTCACCGGGAGGGACTCCTCACGCCGAGGCCAGGAAGCGCAGCACCGCCGGCACCCGGCGGTGGTCGCCGTCGGCCGGGGGCAGGTCGAGCTTGGTGAGGATGCTGTTGATGTGCTCGGCCACCGCGCTGTCCCCGACCACCAGGGCCTCGGCGATCCCCGCGTTGGAACGGCCCTCCGCCATCAGACCGAGGACCTCGCGCTCCCTGGGCGTGAGCTTGTCGAGCGGATCGCTGCGGCGGCGGAGCAGAAGCTGGGAGACCACCTCCGGGTCGAGCGCGGTGCCCCCGGCGGCCACCCGGCGCAGCGCCGCGACGAACTCCTCGACGTCGGAGACCCGCTCCTTGAGCAGATAGCCGATTCCCCGGTTGTGGTCGGCGATCAGGTCCGGTCGGCGGCAGCGGTGGGCGAGCACGGCCCTGGTGGTGGCAGGCCTGGCGATGGCCTTCTGCGCGGAGCTGCCGCTGGCGGCGGTGTGCGCGCTGGTCGCCTGTCGGGCCCTGCCCGGGCGGACCCGGTGAAGCTCCTCACGGCGGGAGTGTCCCAGCGCCCACGCACTCGAACCACACGGTCTTTCCGGCCCCTCCGCGCCGCTCCACGCCCCACTTGTCGGTCACGGCGTCGACCAGCAGCAGTCCCCGTCCGCCCTCCGCCTCCGGCGACAAGTCCAAAGGCACGGCGGGCAGTTGCGGCGACCCGTCCGTCACCTCCACACGGACCCCGTCCGTCTGCCGCAGCACCAGCAGCGTGCAGCGCCGGTCCGGGACATGCCGTACGACGTTGGCGACCAGCTCGGTCACGGCCAGCTCCACCGCGTCGGTGAGCCCGGCCAGACCCCAATCACCCAGGCAGGAACGGACGATACGGCGGATGTGCCGAGCGGAGTGCTCACCGAGGGTGAGGCACATGCGGTACTGGTCGGGACGGGGTCCCGCCAGGACGGAGGGAAAGTAGTCGTTCACGGTACGAGACTGACCTGCTGTCACTACGCTGGGCTACCGCCTGAATACAACGGGTCCGCCTGTGGGGCGTCGCGTGAAAGGGGTCATGCGTGACCAATATCAATGTCCTCGACCCGGGAGCCTCGCCGCTCGACTACTACGGCTTCGAGTTGCGCCGGCTCCGGGAGGCCGCCGGTCTGACGCAACGACAGCTGGGCGACATCATCAACTACACCGGCTCGCTGGTTGGACAGGTCGAGACAGCGCGGAAGCTGCCGACGCCGGAGTTCAGCGAGCGGGTGGACGCGGCGCTGGGCACGGACGGACTGCTGTCCAGGCTGGTCGCGTTGGTCATGCGCAGCCAGCTTCCGGCGTGGTTTCAGCAGGTGGCGGAGCTGGAGGCGCGAGCAGTCAAGATCCACACTTTCCACACCCACCTGGTGCACGGTCTGTTGCAGACCAAGGCGTACGCGCGTGCCGTCCTCAGTACGATGCATGTGGTCGACATCGATGACCGCACCGCCGTACGGCTGGCTCGCCAGCGCATCTTCGAGAAGAGCGAGCCTCCGGTCTTCTGGTCCGTGCTCAGCGAGACCGTGCTGTGCCAGGAGATCGGTAGCCGGGAGACAATGCGGGGTCAACTGGCCCGCCTGCTGACCTTCGAAACCAACCCGCGCGTAAACATCCAGGTGCTGCCGTTCTCGGCCGGTGTGCACGCGGGACTTCAAGGCTCGTTCGACGTCTTCCACTTCGCCGGAGACCCCGACATCGTCTATACGGAGGGCTATGGCAGCGGGCATCCGAGCGCCAATCCGGAAACCGTCACGGACTGTTCGCTCCGTTACGATCACCTCCAGGCCGCCGCGCTTTCGCTCAGGGATTCGGCGGAGCTGATCCGGCACGTGATGGAGGAGCGTTATGGGGAGCAACGTGGTGCCGACGAAGATCCAGTGGCGTAAGTCCAGCTACAGCGGCGACCAGGGCGGATCCTGCGTCGAATGTGCGCCGCTCGGCGCCCTGGCCTGGCGCAAGTCGTCGTACAGCAGCGACCAGGGCGGCGAGTGCATCGAAATCGCCGAGATACCGGAGGCCACCGTGGCCGTACGGGACTCCAAGATCCCCGCCGGCCCGGTGCTCACCCTCGCGCCCGCCGCCTTCACCGACTTCGTGTCGTGGGCGGCTGCGGACGCCGGCTGATCGTCAGCCGGCGACCGGCGGTACCTGCCCGCCCCACTGGTGGCTGCGCTGCTCGTTCTCCACGGCTTCGTAGATCAGGCCCTGGAGGCCCTCCGGGTCCGAGACGTGCTTCAGTTCGAGCATTCCGTGCTCCGAGGCCGACTGGACGGTCAGCGTTCCCTCGCGCAGGATGCGCTCCCACAGCGTGGCGCGGAACTCGACGTCGTTGACGCGGGCCAGCGGGATGCTGTGCCCGGTCTTCGTCAGGAAGCCGGTGCGCACGGAGACCCGCTTCGTCGTGACGATGTAGACGGTGCTGCGCCAGATCAGCAGCGGCCGCAGCCAGAACCAGACGGAGATGACCACCGCCACGCCCAGCACCACGTAACGGACGACGGTGCCCCAGTCCTTGTCGGACGGAATCACCCACGCCAGCGCGCCCGCCACGGCCCAGACGAGGACGAGCACGACGAACTCGCCCACCATCTGCGTCCAGTGCTGGCGGGTCGCATGTATCAGTTCCTCGTCATCGGCCAGATGACGGTGCACGTTCACCATGGGCGGCATCCTGGCACATCAAGTGCCTTATGAGTACGGCCCCTCCCGTCGGAGGGAGCGTCATTCGCGTCCCGACGCCGCCGCCGCCAGGACGCCCGATGCCGCCGCCGCGATCAGCAGGGGGATGCCCAGGTCGTGGTGGACGACCAGCCAGGCGCCGAGGACGGCGCCGGCGAGCATGGCGATCACGGAGGCCGTGCGGCGCGGGGAGCGGTGGCCGGAGCCGCCGCCGGCCCGGGAGTCGGCGGCGAGACCCGTCAGGGTCCTGGTCAGGACGGTGGTCGTCAGGTCGGGCACGCCCAGCTTGATGACCGTCGCGTTGCGCAGGCCCATCGCGAAGGCGGTCAGGGCGATGACCGAGTACGCCATGGCCTCCGTGCCCGGCGCGGCGAAGGCCACCACCGCCGACGCCGCGACCAGTACGGCCTCGGCGGCGAGAATCACCCTGGCCCAGGTGCGGCGCGAGCCGGTGCCGTAGCGCAGGGCGACCCGGCCGCCGACCGTCGCGCCAACCAGGAAGCACACCAGGGAGGCGGCGGTGTGCGGCACCGAGAAGCCCGGTGCCCCGGCGGCGGCGAAGCCGAGCACGACCACGTTGCCGGTCATGTTGGCGGTGAAGACGTGCCCGAGCCCGAGGTAGCTGACCGCGTCGATCAGTCCGCTGACCACGGTCAGCCCCAGGAGCACCGCCACCAGGCGCAGTCCGCGTGCGTCGGGGTCGTCCGGTGGCGGGTCCCCCGGCGGTGGGTCCGTCGTCATGGGCTCAGGAAAGCAGAACGTAGGGGCGCCGGCAGCCGGACACGGCGAGGGCGGCAGCCGGCGGGTGGGGCGGGCTCAGTACCAGCCGTGGGCCCGCCAGAACTTCCACGCGCCGGCCGGGCTGCCGTAGCGGGACTTCATGTAGTTCAGGCCCCACTTGATCTGCGTCTTGGGGTTGGTCCGCCAGTCGGCGCCCGCCGAGGACATCTTGGACGCGGGCAGCGCCTGGACCAGGCCGTAGGCACCGGAGGAGGCGTTGGTGGCGTGCGGGTTCCAGCCGCTCTCCCGCTCGACGATCTTGCTGAACGCGTGGAACTGCGCGGCATCCGGGATCATCTGGCGCGCGGCCGCCTTGGCGTAGGCGGCGGAGTGCCGCGGGGCCGCGTGGGCGGGGGCCGAGGTGAGGGCCAGGGCGGCGGCGGTGGCGGCGGCCACGGCGGTGGTGGTGAGGGCCTTCTTCGGGGTGGCGGTGGCGCGGAGGGCGGAGACGGTCATGGATCACCTCTCACGTCGGGGACAGGGAATCGCGGGCCGCCGCGCACCACGGAGTGTGGGGCGGGGCGTGCCCTCGGCTCAGCCCGCCCGGTGCGGGCCGGGCGGAGCCTGGCGACGCCGTACAGAAAAGCAGGCGGGAACTCCGCCCGCAAACACCCCCTTTTGCTGGTTTCCGCCGCTTTTACGGTGCTCCGTATGGGTGTGAGCGGGCTCTCAACGCGCAGGTCAGGGCCGTGAACGCGCATATGTGCCAGACCGGGCGGGCAACGGCCCGGACTCGTGGGCGACCCAGCTCATGCGGGCGGTCCCGCCGGGCGTGTCACGGCGAGGGTGCGTCGAAGGCGACCGGGGCCTCGAAGGCGGCCCGGCGGGTGGCCCGGCGCAGCGCCCGCAGGACGGCGTGGCCGAGGACGAGGGTCAAGGCCACGGTGACCGCGGCCCGGCCCAGGTCCCAGCCGAGCGAGGTGGCCAGGCAGTACGCCACGAACCGGGCCAGGTTGGCGGCGATGTCCGCGTGCGGGTCGAAGGCGATGGAGGAGGCGAGGGTGCCCATGAAGGGCCAGCCCGCGAGGTTCATGACGGTGCCGTACGCGAAGGCGGCAAGGAAGCCGTAGAGGGCGAGCAGCAGCAGTTCCGCGCGTCCGCGCAGCCGGTCGGGGCCCGGCAGCAGACCCGCGCCCATGGTGAACCAGCCCATGGCGAGCATCTGGAACGGCATCCACGGGCCCACCCCGCCGGTGAGCAGCGCGGACGCGAACATCGTCACCGAGCCCAGCACGAACCCGAAGCCCGGCCCGAGCACCCGCCCGCTCAGCACCATCAGGAAGAACATGGGCTCGATTCCGGCCGTACCGGCCCCGATCGGGCGCAGCGCGGCCCCGGTCGCGGCCAGCACGCCGAGCATGGCGACGGCCTTCGGGCCGAGGCCGGACTCGGAGATCGTCGCGGTGACGACGGCGACGAGCAGCACGAGCAGGCCAGCGAACAGCCAGGGCGCGTCCTGCGCGTGCGCGCTGAGCTGTGAGGCGGGCGGGGCGAGGAACGGCCAGCCGAACGCGGCCACACCGACCGCGCTGACCAGGGCGAGCGCGGCGAGGGACCGGGGGCCGAGACGGACGGCCCGCACCCGGGTGCGGGGCTTCGCGCCGGCCCGGGGTGCCTTCTCCTCGGCAGGGCGGGTCGTCGTGTCGGCGGGGCGGGCCGTCATGCCAGCGCCTCGCGGACCTGGGCGGCGGTGAGCCACCGCTGCGGAGCCAGGATCTTGGTGACCTGCGGGGCGAAGGAGGGCGAGGACACCACCACTTCGGCCGTCGGACCGTCGGCGATCACCTCGCCCTCGGCCAGCAGCACGACCCGGTGGGCGAGTTCGGCGGCCAGTTCGACGTCGTGCGTGGCGAGCACGATGGCGTGTCCCTCGGCGGCGAGCGCGCGCAGCAGGGCGACCAGGCGGGTCTTGGCGCCGTAGTCGAGGCCGCGGGTCGGCTCGTCGAGCAGCAGCAGGGGTGGGCGGGCGGCGAGCACGACGGCGAGCGCGAGCGCGAGGCGCTGGCCCTCCGACAGGTCGCGGGGGTGGGTGTCGTCGCCGACGCCGGGCAGCAGTTCGCGGACCAGGTCCCGGCAGGTGCCGGGCGTGGCCTGCGCGTCCTGGTCGGCGGCGGCGCACTCGGCGGCGACCGTGTCGGCGTACAGCAGGTCGCGCGGCTCCTGCGGGACGAGCCCGACCCGGCGCACCAGTTCGCGGGGCGTGGTGCGGTGCGGGACCGCGCCGCCGACCAGGACCCGTCCGGCGGACGGCTGGACCAGGCCGACGAGCGAGCCGAGCAGCGTGGACTTCCCGGCGCCGTTGCGGCCCATGAGGGCGACGGTCTCGCCGGGCGCGAAGGTCAGGTCGACGTTCCGCAGCGCCTGGACGCCGGCGCGCCGGACGCCGAGGGAGTGGACCTCGGCCACGGGCGCGCCCGCCGGGACGGGTTCGGGGGCGGGGCCGCGGCGCAGCCGCCACCGGGGCGCGGGACGGGGGTCCGGACGGGGCGCGGGGATCGGGAAGCCCGTGTCCGGTGCCGTCCCGGAGCGCACGGGTTCCCGGCCCTCCAGCCGCTGCCGCAGATCCGCGGCCCGGCGGCGGGCGTCGCGCACGGTCAGCGGCAGCGGGGACCAGCCCGCGAGCCGGCCCAGGTCCACCACCGGCGGATACACCGGGGAGACGGCCATGACGTCCGCCGGGGGCCCGAGCAGCGGGGCGGCGCCCGCGGCGGGCAGCAGGACGACCTGGTCGGCGTACTGGACGACCCGTTCCAGGCGGTGCTCGGCCATGAGGACCGTCGTGCCGAGGTCGTGCACGAGCCGCTGGAGGACGGCGAGGACCTCCTCGGCTGCGGCCGGGTCGAGCGCCGAGGTCGGCTCGTCCAGGACGAGGACCTTCGGGTGCGGGGTGAGGACCGAGCCGATCGCCACGCGCTGCTGCTGGCCGCCGGACAGGGTGGCGATGGGGCGGTCGCGCAGGCCGGCCAGGCCCAGCAGGTCCAGGGTCTCCTCCACGCGCCGCCGCATCACGTCCGGGGCCAGGCCCAGCGACTCCATGCCGTAGGCGAGTTCGTCCTCCACGGTGTCCGTGACGAAGTGCGACAGCGGGTCCTGCCCGACGGTGCCGACGACGTCGGCGAGTTCGCGCGGCTTGTGGGTGCGGGTGTCCCGGCCGGCCACGGTGACCCGGCCGCGCAGGGTGCCGCCGGTGAAGTGCGGCACCAGTCCGCTGACCGCGCCCAGCACGGTGGACTTGCCGGCGCCCGACGGGCCGACGAGGAGGACGAGTTCACCCTCGGGCACCTCGAAGTCGACGCCGCGGACGGTGGGTTCCACCGCTCCGTCGTAGATGACGGAGACATCCTCGAAGCGGATCACGACGGCTCCTTGGGGGCGGGACTCGCGGGTGCGGCGAACGCGGGGGCCAGACCGAGGAGTACGGCGGCGGCGGGCCACAGGGGAAGAGTGGGCGCGACGAGCGGGACCACGCCCGGGTGGAGGGCCTGGGGGTCGCGGGCGGCGGCGAGCGCCAGCAGGGCCGCGACCAGCGCGCCCGACCCCGCGACCAGGCAGGAGCGCGGGTTCCAGGAGTCCGGGCGGTAGCGGGTGCGCGGGGAGCGGCGCCCGCCGAGCCACAGTCCGGCCAGGGCGGCGGTGACCCCGGCGAGCAGCACCGGCAGTCCGTAGGTGCCGCCCTCGGCGGTGAGCAGCCCGTACGTCCCGGCGCAGACGCCCAGCAGACCGCCGAGCGTGAGCACGGCGGTGGTGCGGCGGACCGCGGGAGCGACCTCGGCGGTACGGCCGTAGCCGCGGGCGTCCATCGCGGCGGCGAGCGCGACGGAACGCTCCAACGCGCCCTCCAGGACCGGCAGTCCGACCTGCACCAGGCCGCGGACGCCCCGGTCGGGACGGCCCCGCAGCCGGCGCGCGGCCCGCAGGCGCCGGCCGTCGGCGACCAGGTGCGGGGCGAAGGTGAGCGCGACGACGACGGCGACCCCGGTCTCGTACAGGGCGCCGGGCAGGGACTTGAGCAGCCGGGCGGGCGCGGCGAGGGCGTTCGCCGCGCCGACGCACACCAGCAGCGTGGCCAGCTTCAGGCCGTCGTACAGGGCGAAGACGACCGCCTCGGCCGTGACCCGGCCGCCCAGGCGGATGCCCTGCGCCCAGTGCGGCAGCGGGACTTCGGGCAGGGAGAGGAGCACGTGCGAGCCGGGGATGGGCGAGCCGAGCACGACGGCGAAGACCAGGCGGATGACGAGGACGGCGAGGGCGAGCCTGACGAAGGCGGTGTAGGACCGCGCGGAGGGCGTGTCGGGGCGGCAGCTCACGACGACGTAGCCGGAGACCGCCAGCAGCAGGCCGAGCAGCAGGGGGTTGGTGGTGCGGGTGGCCGCGGTGCCCAGGGCCAGGGCCCACAGCCACCAGGCGCCCGCGTGGACACCGGCGGAGCCGCGGGCGGGTGCGCCGCCGGCGCGGCCCGCCCGCCCGCGGCTCCGCACGGTGTCACGCATTCCTGCGCCGCCGCGCCTGCCAGAGGCCCGCCGCGGCCAGTACGACCACCACGGCACCGCCCGCGAGGAGGCCCACCGAGGGGCCCGCGTGCGGCTCGTCCATGGCCGGCTGCTCCGTCCTACCGGCCGCCACCTGTTCGCCGCAGCCCTTCCGCGGGTAGCCGGCGATGGCGCACAGCAGGGCGTTGGCGTTGTACCGCAGCGGTTTGGCGACGGCCGCCAGGGCCTCGGCGGTGGTCGCGTCGGACGGCACCCGGGCGCACTCCGTGCGCGGCGCCGGCGGGGTCTCGCCCGCCGGGGCGTCCGCCTGGACGCCGAAGTCGAGGACGAGCGCCACCCGCTTGCTGCCCTTCTCGGCGGGCGTCTTCGCGCAGATGGCCGCGAAGTCGGCCGTTCCGCGCGGCTTGCTCGCGTCCTGGGAGTCCTCGCTCACCTCGAAGCGCAGGCCCTGCACGTCGCCGTCGGAGGGACGCGCCGTCGACGGGCCCTCGGTGGCGTACACCCACGTCCCGCCGTCACGGTCCCAGAAGGACCAGTACCGGTAGCCGGTGGCCTGCGCCTGGCCGGCGCCGGCCACCAGCAGGAGCGCGGCGGCGAGCAGCGGTGCGCACAGCGCCCGGAGCCGGCGGGTCACGACTGGCCCTGCTTCTTCCGGCCGCTCACCAGGAACCCGATGCCGACGCCCGCGACGGCGAAGACGCCGACGGTCCACCAGACGCCGAAGGCGGAGTCGCTCTTCGCGGAGTCCGTGGCGTCCTTGCCCTCGGCGGCCCGGGGAGCCGGCCCGGTGGCGTTGAGGCGCTGGATCAGGTCGACACCGCCGAAGTCACGCGGGTCGGCGCCGGCCGCGCGGGCCGCGAAGACGAGCTGGGCGTAGGCGGCGGGACCGCTCTGCTTCGCCCACGCCTCGGAGTTCTTCTCGAGCCACTTCAGCGGCTTCCGCGCCTGGGCGGAGCCGCCCTGCACGGCGAGGGCGACGACCGTGTCGGCGGTGTTGCCGAAGTCGGGCTGGTCGGTGGCGCCGGGGAGGGAGGAGGTGAGGTGACCGTCCTTGGCGACGGCCTGCGCGAGGTAGGAGGCGCCGTTGGCGGCGGCCCGGTCAGGGCTGGGCTTGCCGGAGTCCTCGCAACGGGCCGCGCCCGCGTCCTCGCCCTTGCCGCCGGCCTCGGGGGCCATGCCCTGCCCGAGCGCGGCGACGACGGCGGCCGCCGTGGCGTCGGTGTTGGCCTCGAGTTTGCCCTTCTTGTCCGGCTGGTAGGCGAAGGCGCCTGCTCCGCCACCCGAGCACGGCAGGGCGAAGGCGAGCAGGGCGTCGTAGGGGGACCTGCCGTCCTTGACGACGCTTTCCGGCTTCTGCCCGGCGGCGGCGAGCGCGCCGATCACCACCGAGGTCGAGTTGGCGTCGCTGGGCCCGCCGGGCATGTACCCCCAGCCGCCGTCCTTGTTCTGCACGGACTTCAGCCACGACACCGCCTTCCCGGTCGCCGTGTCGTGGCCGCCGAGCGCGGCGAGGGCCTGCACGGCGGCGCCGGTGCTGTTGGTGTCGACCATCACCTTGGCGTCGCAGGCCTTGCCCGGCTCGGCGCGGAAGGCGGCGAAGGAGCCGTCGGCGCACTGCTGTCCGGCCAGCCAGTCCACGCCCTCGGCGGCGGGCCGCACGCCCACGGTGTGCTGCGCGAGCAGTGCGAGGGACTGCCGCCACACTCCGTCGTACTGGGGGTCGGTCGTGCCGTAGAGACCTGCCGGAAGGGCCGGCGAGGACGGGTCGGCGGACGGGTTCGCGACGGCGGGGGCCGCGCTGCCGATCACGACGGCGGCGGCCAGGGCCGCGGCGCTGCGGCGGAAGTTCATGATCGGCGGGTGCCTCTCCCTGTGGGGAGCCGGACAGCGCGGGACACCCCGGCGGCTCGGCTCCGTATACCTCGACGGTGCGATGCGCTCGGCGGATCCGCCGAGCGCATGAGCCGGTCACGTTCCGCCCGGGGCATTCCGGCTCGCCGTCCTCGTGGGACGGTTCACGGCTGCGGGTCAGCGCCGGATTTCCACCGGCTTCCCCCCGAACGGGTGTGATGACGACCCGGTCACTCTACCGGCCGACCGAAAAGGCCCCGAGGGGTGGCCGAAACCGGTCTCCGCCCGGCCCGCGAGGAACCCAAAAAAATCTTCGAATTGGGGGGTTCCATCCGGTGCGTACGGATTTATCCTGGAGGTGGCCTACGAGGCGAGTGAGGGAGTTCGACCGGAGTAGCCGACTTTGGCGAGACGCTACGGCATCCGCTGGGGCCGACGTCGACGGTCGGGCTGAGAGGCCGGAAGGTAGCAGTCGGACCCGAAGGCGACCCCCATTACCTGATCCGGGTAATACCGGCGAAGGGAACCCGTCTCGTAGGTTCTATTCATGCCCGGCGGGAGGTGTGGTCAGGTCGATCAGCCGGCATGCCGTCTCTATGTCGGCCTTCGCCTGGGCGAGGGAGGCCCTCCCCGAGAGCCAGGTGACCAGGGCCGACAGCCAGGTGTGCTCGATCACGCGGATCGCGGAGAGCTGCTCGGCGGTGGGCTCCTGAAGTCCCATGGCGTCCAGGACGATCGCGGTGGTCTGGCGGGAGACCTGGTCGACCTCGGGGCTCACGCTGCGGTCCGCGAAGGTCAGCGCGCGGACCATCGCGTCCGCGAGGTGGGGATCGCGCTGGAGGGCCCCGAAGGCGCGCATCAGGGTCTCCGCCACCCGCTCACCGGCGCTGTCCCCGGCCGGCGGCCTCTTGCGCAGCGTGCCGTGCAGCCGCTCCAACTGGTCCTGCATCGTGGCGACCAGCAGATGGACCTTGGACGGGAAGTACCGGTACAGCGTGCCCAGCGCCACCTGCGAGGACTCCGCGACCTCCCGCATCTGCACGGCGTCGAAGCCGCCCCGGGCGGCCAGTTGGGCGCTCGCGCGCAGGATGCGGCGGCGGCGGGCCTCCTGCCGCTCGGTGAGGGGTGGTGGGGTGGGCCGGGAGGTACTGGCTCGCGCAGGCATGGGTCCGTTCCGTGACAGTCGGTGGGGGCAGGGGGCCGGACCGCGGGCAGTGGCGCGGGCCGTGGCACGAATCACCCGATCCGCTGCTCACCGCGTGGCTACCTGCCGGTAGATTCGGAACCTCCTGAACGATCAAGTCTGAAACTTGTTCTAGATTAGCGTCCCGGCGTAATGTCGCGGGACAGTGCGGCCAGAAGGGGGCGCGGAGTGACCGCTGAGCCCAGTCAGGCGGGGTCCCCGGCGGACCTGGCCGCGGACGGCGAGCGACCGCTCGGCATAGCGCTCCTCACCTACAAGGGAAACCCGTTCTGCGGCGGCCAGGGCGTCTACGTACGCCATCTCTCGCGCGAACTGGCCCGCCTCGGCCACCGGGTCGAGGTGATCGCCGCCCAGCCGTACCCCGTCCTCGACACGCTCGGTGACATCGCCGGTGACGGCCACGACGGCCGGCTGCGCCTGACCGAGCTGCCGAGCCTGGACCTCTACCGGCAGCCGGATCCCTTCCGCACCCCGAAGCGCGACGAGTACCGCGACTGGATCGACGCGCTGGAGGTCGCCACCATGTGGACCGGCGGCTTCCCCGAGCCGCTGACCTTCTCGCTGCGCGCCCGCCGCCATCTGCGCGCCCGGCGCGGGGAGTTCGACATCGTCCACGACAACCAGACCCTGGGATACGGGCTGCTGGGGGACATCGGCGCGCCACTGGTCACCACCATCCACCACCCCATCACCGTGGACCGGCGGTTGGAGCTGGACGCCGCCGAGGGATGGCAGCGGCGCTGGTCCCTGCGGCGCTGGTACGCCTTCACCCGCATGCAGAAGCGCGTCGCACGCAGGCTGCCCTCCGTGCTCACCGTCTCCGGCACCTCCCGCCAGGAGATCGTCGACCACCTCGGGGTGCGCCAGGACCGCGTCCACGTCGTGCACATCGGCGCCGACACCGACCTGTTCTCACCCGACCCGGCCGTGCGGCGGGTGCCCGGCCGGATCGTGACCACCTCCAGCGCGGACGTGCCCCTCAAGGGACTGGTGTTCCTCGTCGAGGCGCTGGCGAAGGCGCGCACCGAACACCCCGCCGCGCACCTCGTCGTCGTCGGCAAACGGCCCGAGCAGGGCCCGGTCGCGCAGGCCGTCGCACGCCACGGCCTCGAAGGCGCCGTCGAGTTCGTCAAGGGCATCTCGGACGCCGAACTGGTCGACCTGGTCCGCTCCGCCGAGGTCGCCTGCGTGCCGTCGCTGTACGAGGGCTTCTCCCTGCCCGCCGCCGAGGCCATGGCCACGGGCACCCCGCTGGTCGCCACGACCGGGGGCGCCGTCCCCGAGGTCGCGGGACGCGACGGCGAGACGTGCCTCGCGGTGCCGCCGGGCGACGCCGGGGCGCTGGCCGTGGCGCTCGGCCGGCTCCTGGGAGACCCGGAGCTGCGGCTGCGGCTGGGCCGGGCCGGGCGTGAGCGGGTCCTGCGGCACTTCACCTGGGCCCGCGCCGCCGAGGGGACCGTGGCCCGGTACCGCGAGGCCCTCGCCCACTCCCGCGCGGGCAGCCCCGCAGAGGCCGCCGCCCCCGCGGGGACCGGCCCCACCACGACCGACGCCGACCTCAACCGCGAAAGCAGGGCCACGTGCTGACCGTCGACTTCTCCCGGTTCCCGCTCGCCCCGGGCGACCGTGTCCTGGACCTCGGCTGCGGCGCCGGCCGGCACGCGTTCGAGTGCTACCGGCGCGGGGCCCGGGTCGTGGCGCTGGACCGCAACGGCGAGGAGATCCGCGAGGTCGCCAAGTGGTTCGCGGCGATGAAGGAGGCCGGGGAGGCGCCCGAAGGGGCGACCGCGACCGCCATGGAGGGCGACGCGCTGTCGCTGCCCTTCCCCGACGCGTCCTTCGACGTCGTCATCATCTCCGAGGTGATGGAGCACATCCCCGACGACAAGGGCGTCCTCGCCGAGATGGTCCGGGTGCTCCGGCCCGGCGGGCGGATCGCGGTCACCGTGCCGCGCTACGGCCCCGAGAAGGTCTGCTGGGCCCTGTCCGACGCCTACCACGAGGTGGAGGGCGGCCACATCCGCATCTACCGGGCCCACGAGCTCCTCGCCAGAATGCGCGAGGCCGGCCTCAAGCCCTACGGCACCCACCACGCGCACGCGCTGCACTCGCCGTACTGGTGGCTGAAGTGCGCCTTCGGCGTCGACAACGACCAGGTGCTGCCGGTACGCGCGTACCACAAGCTGCTGGTCTGGGACATCATGAAGAAGCCGCTGGCCACCCGGGTCGCCGAGCAGGCGCTGAACCCGCTCATCGGCAAGAGCTTCGTCGCCTACGCGACCAAGCCGCACCTGCCCGCCACGGCCGGGCGCGCCGAGGCGGCCGCCACGTGACGACTCCCCGGACAGAACACCTCGTCCTGCCCGGGGTCCTCACCGCCGGGCAGGCCGCCGCGACCGTGCGCGGCATACTCGCCGCCCAGCGGCCGGACGGGGCGATCCCGTGGTTCCGCGGCCACCACCTCGACCCGTGGGACCACGTCGAGGCGGCGATGGGCCTGGACGCGGCAGGCGAGCACGAGGCCGCCGAGCGCGCCTACGCCTGGCTCGCCCGCCACCAGCTCGACGACGGCTCCTGGTACGCCGCCTACGCGGACGGGGCGCACGACGACGTCACCGACCGCCGCCGGGAGACCAACTTCGTCGCCTACGCGGCCGTAGGGGTCTGGCACCACTACCTCTCGACCGGCGACGACACGTTCCTGGACCGCATGTGGCCCGTCGTGTACGCCGCGATCGAGTTCGTGCTGCGCCTCCAGCAGCCCGGCGGGCAGATCGGCTGGAAGCGGGAGGACGACGGCACGGACACCGCGGACGCGCTGCTGACCGGGTGCTCCTCGGTCCACCACGCGCTGTGCTGCGCGCTGGCCATCGCCGAACAGCGCGAAGAACCGCAACCGGACTGGGAGTTGGCCGTCGGCGCGCTCCGCCACGCGATCCGCGCGCACCCGGAGCGGTTCCTCGACAAGGACCGCTACTCCATGGACTGGTACTACCCGGTGCTGGGCGGCGCGTTGACCGGCGCGGAGGCCAAGGCACGCATCGCGGAGGGCTGGGACCGCTTCGTGGTGCCCGGACTCGGGGTGCGCTGCGTCGTCCCCAACCCGTGGGTGACGGGCGGGGAGTCGGCCGAACTCGCCCTGACGCTCTGGGCGGTGGGCGAGTCCGACCACGCCCTGTCCGTGCTCCAGTCCATCCAGCACCTGCGCGACGCGGACACCGGCCTGTACTGGACGGGCTACGTCTTCGAGGACGACGCCGTGTGGCCCCGTGAACTGACCACGTGGACCGCCGGCTCCCTCCTCCTCGCCGTGGCCGCGCTCGGCGGCCACGAGGCCACCTGCACGGTCTTCGCGGCGGGCGACCGCCTGCCGCGCGGCCTGGAGACGGACTGCTGCGGCTGACGTCGTCCTGCCTGCCGCCTGCCCGGCCCGGTCGGCCGTCGTCAGTGCCGGTGCATCCGGTTGGCGACGGCGTGGCCGACGAAGAGGTAGACCACGGCGGCCAGTCCGTAGCCGGCGATCACGCGGGCCCAGGGCCTGTCGAAGGTGAAGAGGTCCCGGGACCAGCCGGCCAGCCAGTCGGCCGCGCCGTGCACGAACCGGACCAGTTCGTTGGCCCGGTTGGCGTCCAGCAGGTACATCAGTATCCACAGTCCGAGGATGGCGGCCATGACGTCGGCGACCACCGCGATGACCGTACCGGCGGAGTTGGGACCCGTGCGATAGCGAGGGGACATGTTCTGCGTCTGCCCCGGAATCACGCCGGAAACCCGGTCCGCGCACGCGGAGTGACCCGGAGCATACCTCCGGTGCACTGTTTCGGCGCGGCCACCCGGGATCACACGGACCTCCTAAGCACCCGCGGCAACATGTTCCAGGAGGACACCGTGCCCGTACCGATACGGCGCCTCGCTCTGGCGCTGACGCTCTGCTGCGCCCTGCTCGCCGGTTCCACCGGGTGGGCGGGCGCCCAGAGCACTCCGCAACACAGTCCGACGGTCGCCGTGGCGGCGGCCACGCCCAGCCCCACCACACCCGCGCAGAGGCAGCACTTCGCCAAGACGCGGTTCGTGGCGAACGCGGCGCTCGCGGCCGGGGCCACCTACCAGTGGATCGTGAAACCGTACAAGGAGGGGAAGTTCAAGAAGGGTGCGCCGCACCGCAAGGCCACCCTCGTCAAGGCGGCGCTCGCGGGCGCGTTCACGTACAACCGGCTGCGGGCCGCCGTGCGCAACGCCAAGGGCGACCCCCTGTTGTCGAAGGCGCTCGCCCCGCTCTCCTCGGCCATCGCCGACCTGAAGGCCCTGCCCAGCAAACTGCGCAAGGGCGACACCTCGGCGGTCCACGACTACGGCAACGTCATCAACAAGGTGAAGGGCGCCGGGAGCAGCGCGGGCGCGCCGGTCCACAACCAGGTGCCGTCCCACAGGCAGCTCCTCCAGGGCTCCTAGAAGCCGTCCCGGGCTGTTCGACGACGGCCTGCCGCGGCCAGGCCCCGCGCACGGCACGGCAACGGCCCCCGCCCGTAAGGGCGGGGGCCGTCGGGGCTGGTCCGGCGGGCCGGATCAGCCGCGCTGGATGTTGGAGGTGTCCTGGAGGACACCGCGGCGGCCGTCCTGCATCTCGGCCAGCAGGCCCTGACCGCGCTGCTCGACGGCCAGGTACCAGACGCCCGGCGCCAGTTCGGCGATCGGCGCGGGGGAGCCGTCCTCCGCGAACAGCGGGCGCGGCGCCGGCACGGCGAACCAGAACGGCGAGAAGCCGGCCGCGGGCTGCGGGCCCTGCTGCGGCTGACCGCCGCCGAACGGCCCGGCCTGCTGGGGCTGACCCTGCTGCGGCTGACCGCCGAACGGCTGCTGGGCGCCCGGGTAGCCGTACCCGTTCTGCGGCTGTGCGCCGTAGGGCTGCGGCGCGGCCGGACCGGGGGCGGGCACCAGGGCGGCCTGGAGGGCCGGGACCAGAGGGGAGGCGACGGCGCCGGCGGCCAGGACGAGGGCCGCGATGAAGCCGAGGATCAGGCCGGCGCCCGCGCTGTAGGCGTCCACCAGGCTCCAGAACATGGTCCAGGCCACCAGGACCGTGAACGCCACTCCCACCGTGCCCAGGTCCAGACCCGCCACCTTGCGAGGCTGCGGCAGGCTCCGGTTGACGACGATCAGCGCGCCGCCGATCACTCCGCCCATGTAGACGCCGAAGCCCATACCGAGCGAGTCCCAGGCATTGATGGTGTAGCCCGAGCTGGTGCGGAGGAACGACGCGATGAACAGCAACACCGCTGCTCCGATCACCACGCCGTCGCCCCGAGTGAGGGAGCGGATATTCACGTCAGGTCCTTCTGGTTCGTCGTCTCGTCGGTGGAGGCGTCGCTGTCACCGTCCCGCCGTCGGGCGGGGGTGCGAAGCGCGGGGGTGGCACCTCATCGTACGGATGACACTATCGTCCGTACGCCCACGATGTCCGCCGTGCTGAGCGCCCTGATCACGACCCGCGCAGGAAACTCACGATTCCCTCAGAGATCCCCTGGGCCGCCTTCTGCCGCCAGGCGCCGCTGGTGAGCGAGGCGGCGTCCTTGCTGTCGCGCATGTTGCCGCACTCGATGAACACCTTGGGAACCGTTGACAGATTGAGACCGCCGAGGTCCTTCCGCGTGACGAGCCCGGTGCCGCCGCCGAGGTAGTTGGACGGCGCCTCGCCCGTGACCCGCACGAAGTTGCCCGCGACGCGCTCGCCCAGCTCGCGCGAGGCGGAGACGATCGGGCGGGTGTCGGCGGAACCGGAGTGCACGGCCCCCGGCAGGATGACGTGGAAGCCGCGGTCGCCGGACGCCGCGCCGTCGGCGTGGATCGAGACGGCGGCGTCCGCGTGCGCGTCGTTGCCGATCCGGGCGCGCTCGTCGACGCACGGGCCCCAGGCCGGTGAAGTGCCGTCGTGGGTCAGTTTCACCGTGACGCCCTGCGCCTCCAGCAGGGTGCGCAGCCGGTGGGCCACGTCCAGCGTGAACCGGGCCTCGGAGTAACCGGCGTTCGTGGACGTGCCGGTGGTGTCGCACTCCTTGCGGTTGGTGCCGATGTCCACCTTGCGGTTGATCTCCGCCGTGTGCCGGAAGTTGCCCGGGTTGTGGCCCGGGTCGATGACCACGACCTTGCCCTTGAGCGGGCCGGAGGCGGCGGGCGCCGAGGGCTTCCGCGTGGGGGAGGGGCCGCCGCCCTTGTCGTCCCGTCCGTCGTCCTGCCCGGGACGGGAGGGCAGGAGCGGCCCCTCGGACCCCGAGGGGGAGCCGGACGCCGAGGTGGAGCCGCTCGCCGACGGCGGGGCCGCCGTGTCCGGGCCGCCGGGGTCCCCCACCGCCTCGTACACCAGCCAGCCCAGCAGGGCCCCGGGCACCAGTGCCGCGAGGGCGACGGTCAGCAGCCCCCGGCGTGGGCGGCCGGGGCGCTCGGGCTGCGGGACATCGAAGTCGGGGCCTTGGTACGACACGTCTGCCACCCTAGCGGCCGTCCATGGTGTCCACCGGGCGCACAACAGGGCCCCGGCCGAGGAGATCGGCCGGGGCCCTGTTGCGCGCACCGGCCTTCGGTGACCCGTTCCGGCGCGGCTGGTGTCAGATCTGCGCCAGGGGCTCCTTCGGGTTCGCGCCGTACTTGTTCTCTCCCCGCGTGCCCTCGGTGGCCAGGAACACCAGCATCACGATGAAGCCGACGAGGGGGATGAGGCCGATGAGGATCCACCAGCCGGAGCGGTCGGTGTCGTGCAGGCGGCGAACCGTCACGCCGAGAGTCGGCAGCAGGACCGCGAGGGTGTAGAGCCAGTCCAGGATCTGGGTTCCGATGACGGCGTCCACGATGGCCAGCACGATGGAGATGATCACGCTGAACAGCGTGAACATCCAGTACTCCTGGCGGCGCGCCCTGCCGTTGAACACCACGTACTTCTTGAGGACCTCGACGTACCAGTTCATGCATCCCCCCTGGGATCGATGTGACCTGTCCGGATGGTTCGGGACAGTCGCCGAACGTTCACACGCGGAAAGGGACATGTCAATACATCGCGTTCGTGCTGCTCGCGAGGTGTGTGACGTCGGCTCGGCCCCGCGCGCACCCACTGCCAACCGGCCATTTCGGGACAGGTGTGGAGATGTCAACGTGGGCTCTCCGGGCGGCCCCTGGGGTTTCCGGTCCCGACACTCTCCCGTCACCGAACCGAAGGCGTTCGGTCGGCCGGGTCATACCGTTCCGGCATGGAAGCGATCGTCAATCGTTTCCTGGAACACGGCCGTCCCGGGCGAACGCGTCGCTCCCCTTCACCGGCTCCGGTGGCGGGCGCGGGCGGCTGTTTCCGTTCGCCGCAGGACGCGCAGCGATCCGGTCGCCGACACCTCGGTGAACCCGCCCGACTCCAGGGCGCGCAGGTACACGCGGTACGGGGCCTGCCCGGTGAACTCGTCCACCGGGTCCGGGAACACGTCGTGGATGACCAGCAGCCCGCCCTCGGCCAGGTGCGGCACCCACCCGTCGTAGTCGGCGCCGGCGTGCTCGTCGGTGTGGCCGCCGTCGACGAAGACCAGGCCGAGCGGGGTGTTCCACAGGGCGGCGATCTGCGGTGAGCGGCCGACGAGCGCCACCACGTGGTCCTCCAGGCCCGCCCGGTGCAGGGTCCTGCGGAACGTGGGGAGCGTGTCCATCAGCCCGATCTCGGGGTCGACCGTCTCCGGGTCGTGGTACTCCCAGCCGGGCTGCTGCTCCTCGCTGCCGCGGTGGTGGTCCACGGTGAGCGCGGTGACCCCGGCCCGCCGGGCCGCGTCGGCGAGCAGGACCGTCGAACGCCCGCAGTACGTGCCGACCTCAAGGAGCGGCAGCCCGAGCCGCCCGGCCGTCACGGCCGCCGCGTACAGCGCCAGCCCCTCGTCGGTGGGCATGAACCCCTTCGCCGCCTCGAACGCGGCGAGGATCGGGGGTTCGGGTGCCACGGGCATGGGATTCCTTCCGGTCGGTCGTCTCGGTCGTCTCGGTTGCCGCGGACGCTCGTCCTGGCCGCTCGTCCTGGCCGCTCGTCCTGGCCGGTCGTCCTGGTCGTGCGTCCTCGCAGGCCGCCATGCTGCCGCACCCCCGGCCGCGCGGGCGACCGGGGGTGCGTGGTGGCGCGTCTGTCGGGTGTGCGTCCCGGCTCAGGCGGTGACCGACTCGCCCGGCAGGGACAGGTCCAGGTCGACCGGGTGGTCCTCGCCGGTGTGGTTCGCCGCGCTGGCGAGCGGACCGTGCCCGGCGGCGCGGGCGGCCAGGACGTACGGGCCCCGGGCCGGGACCGCGACGGTGTAACTGCCGTCCTCCGCGGAGAGCGTGGCGCCCGCCTGGCGGCCGCGGCGGTCGATCAGCGTGACCTTGGCACGGGCGACCGGGGCGCCGCCCGCGTCCAGGACCCGGCCGCGGAAGCCGCGCAGGACCGCCTCGGCCCGCGCCAGGTTGGCCTCCTCCTCGCTGCTCGCACGCAGTAGCGGGCCCGTCGACAGGTTCGGCCGGGGCAGGCACAGGGCCAGCGCCAGGCCCACGACGACGGCGGCCGTGGCGAGCAGGAAGGAGACGCGGAAGCCGTGCATGGTCGGGACGGCGAGACCGCCGGGGGTGTGGTCCGCGGTGCTGGCCAGCACCATGCCGATCACGGCGCTGGACACCGAGGTGCCGATGGACCTCATCAGGGTGTTGAGGCCGTTGGCCGCGCCCGTCTCGGAGGCCGGGACCGCGCCGACGATCAGCGCGGGCAGCGAGGAGTACGCCAGCCCGATGCCGGCGCCCAGGACCACCGAGACGACGACGGTCTGCCAGGCCGCCGCCATCAGACCGAGGCCGGCGCCGTAGCCGACCGCGATGACCAGCAGGCCGATGATCAGGGTGACCTTCGGGCCGTAGCGGGCGGAGAGGCGGGCGTAGACGGGCGCGGTGAACATCATGGTCAGGCCCAGCGGCGCCACGCACAGACCGGCGACCACCATCGACTGCCCGAGCCCGTAGCCGGTGGCGGTGGGGAGCTGGAGCAGCTGGGGCAGGACCAGGGAGACGACGTAGAAGCTGACGCCGACCATGATCGAGGCGAGGTTGGTCAGCAGCACCTCGCGGCGGGCGGTGGTGCGCAGGTCGACCAGTGGGGCCGCGACGCGCAGCTCCATCAGGCCCCACAGCAGCAGCACGGCGACGGCCGCGGCGAAGAGGCCGAGCGTGGTGGGCGACGACCAGCCCCAGGCGCTGCCCTTGGTGACGGGCAGGAGGAGCAGGACCAGCCCGCCGGCCAGGCCGAGCGCGCCCGGCAGGTCGAAGGAGCCCTCGGCACGCGCCGGGGACTCCGGTACGACGACGAGGGTGAGGGCGATGGAGAGGACGCCGAGGCCGGCGGCGCCGTAGAAGAGGGTGTGCCAGTCGGCGTGCTGGGCGACCATGGCCGCGGCGGGCAGGGCGAGTCCGCCGCCGACGCCGATCGAGGAGCTCATCAGCGCCATGGCGGAGCCGAGCCGCTCGCGCGGCAGCATGTCCCGCATCAGGCCGATGCCGAGCGGGATCGCCCCCATCGCGAAGCCCTGGAGCGTACGGCCCGCGATCATGGGCAGCAGGGCGGAGGTGAACGCGCTGACCAGCGCGCCGACCACCATCACGGCGAGGCTGGCGATCAGCATGCGGCGCTTGCCGTACAGGTCGCCGAGGCGGCCCATGATCGGCGTGGCCACCGCACCGGACAGGAGGGTGGAGGTCAGGACCCAGGTGGCGTCGCCGGGCGAGGTGTCCAGCAGTTGCGGCAGGTCCTTGATGACCGGGACGAGCAGGGTCTGCATCACCGCGACGACGATCCCCGCGAAGGCGAGCACCGGGACGACGGCCCCGCTCGCGCTCCGCTCGGTCCGTCCGGTCGTCGTGAGCGTCATCGAGTGGGGCCTCCGGGCCGTGAGAGGTGAAGCGTGCGGTCATCCGTGCGGATCGAGCGCTGGGGCAACCCCGTCGACCGAGGCAACTATTCCGATGCTTTGGCGTACTAACGAATTCTTGACCGTTCCGTGAGCTTCTGACAGTCTGTCAGGCGGCCGGCGGGCCGGGGGAGGCGAGGCTGAAAAAGCGGGGCCGGCCCGGCGGTGGAAGCCGTCCTCAGCGTTCTGGGCGGGGGCGTGGGCGGATTTTCACGCCGGGCAGGGGGCGCGCCCTTCCGGTGTCCGCCGTGGCCCCGCACCCGTCCGCACAGCGGTCCCGAAAGACCCCGCTCACCCTCGCTGACCTGGGCTTTCGTGGCGCTTAACCCTAGAATTGGCCCACTCGGACACGGATACGGAAGGGGGCCGTATGGAGCGGGACGTCCGCACGGTCGAGGACGTACTGGAACTGCTGGACGGGCTGTTCGCGCCGGACGCCGACCGGTGGACCGGGGGCGCGGCCGGCTGGTGGGACGGGTTCTACGGGGACCGGGACCGGCCGGTGCCGTTCTTCGCGGACAAACCGGACGAGAACCTCGTCGAGTGGCTGGAGCGGGGGCTGATCGGCGGGCGCCGGGCACTGGACCTCGGATGCGGGCCGGGGCGCAACGCGCTGTACCTCGCCGAGCGTGGCTTCGCGGTGGACGCGGTCGACCTGTCACCGCAGGCCATCGCCTGGGCCCGGGAGCGGGCCCGGGAGACGGGGATCGGGGAGCCGGGGGCCGAGGGAGTGGAGATCGAGGGAGGTGGGGTCGGGAGCGCGGGGGCCGGGGTGCGGTTCCTGTGTCAGGACGCCTTCGGGTCCGACGGATCGCCGCTCACCGGACCGTACGACCTCGTGTACGACTCCGGCTGCTTCCACCATCTGCCGCCGCACCGCCGGATCAGCCACCTGGCCCTGCTCGACCGGGTCCTGGCCCCCGGCGGCCATCTGGCCCTGACCTGTTTCGCGGCCGGAGCCATGGGCTGCGAACTGTCGGACGCGGAGCTGTACCGCACCTCACGCCTGCACGGCGGCCTCGCCTACACGCCCGACTCGCTGCGGCGCCTCTTCGCGGACCTGACGGAGGTCGAACTGCGTCGGATGCACGACGAGCCGGAGGACTCACCGCACTTCGGGGAGGCGTTCCTGTGGGCGGGGCTGTTCCGGCGGGGGGTGGCGTAGCGAACGCCCCAGGCAGGGGCGGGCGGCGAGGTCACAGCCAGCCCTGGCGGCGGGCTTCTCGCAGGGCCTCCGTGCGGTTGCGGGTGCCGGTCTTGCCGATCGCGGCGGACAGGTAGTTGCGGACGGTGGACTCCGACAGGTGCAGCTGCGCGGCGACGTCGGCGACCGTCGCCCCGTCGGCGGAGGCCCTGAGCACGTCGCACTCGCGGGCGGTGAGCGGGCTGGGGCCGGCGCTGAGGGCGGCCGCGGCGAGTACCGGGTCGACCACCGTCTCCCCGGCGAGCACCCGGCGGACCGCCGCCGCCAGTTCCTCCACCGGCCCGTCCTTGACCAGGAAGCCCCCGGCCCCGGCCTCCATGGCCCGGCGCAGATAGCCGGGCCGGCCGAAGGTGGTCAGGATCAGCACCCGGCAGCCGGGAACCCGCTCGCGCAGCTCGGCGGCGGCGTCCAGGCCGCTCATCCCCGGCAGTTCGATGTCCAGCAGCGCCACGTCGGGGCGGTGGGCCAGCGCGGCGTCCACGACGGTGTCGCCCGCCGAGACCTGGGCGACGACCTCCATGTCGTCCTCCATGCCGAGCAGCAGGGCGAGCGCGCCGCGCATCATCTGCTGGTCCTCCGCGAGGAGGAGGCGGATGGACTGGGCGGGCCGGCGGTCCCCTGTCGTCTCGTTCACGGACCCAGGGTATTGACTCGCTCCCCGAGGGCGTGGGCCCGTGGGCCGGTCACCCCACCGAGGAGCCGAGCCGGGCGCCGTCGCTCTCCACCGTCTCCCCTTCGTCCAGCGGGACTTCGGCGGTCACCGTGAAACCGCCGCGCGGCGAAGGACCGGCCCGCAGCGAACCGCCCGCCGCCGCGAGACGTTCGGTCAGGCCCCTCAGACCCGTGCCGCCCACCCGGTCCATCGGGTCCACCGAGTCCACCGGGTCCGGATCCCCCGACCGTCCGGCCGACGTGCCGTCCCCGTCGTCGACGACCGTCAGGCGGGCCCGCTCGGCCGTGCCGGTGACGGTGATCTCGCAGCGCCGCGCGCCGCTGTGCCGTACGGCGTTGGTGACCGCCTCGCGCACCACCCAGCCGAGCAGCGCCTCGGCGCCCGGCGTCAGCGGCGGGCCCGACCGGCGCACCACGGGTTCGATACCGGCGGCGGTCAGCGCCGAACGGGCCCGGTCCAGCTCCGTGCCCAGGCCGCCCTCGCGGTAGCCGGTGACCGCCTCGCGGATCTCGGTGAGCGCCTGCCGCCCGACGGACTCGATGTCGGTGATCTGCGTCAGCGCCGCCCCCATGTCGCGGGGCGCCAGCCGCCGGGCCGCCTCCGACTTCACCACGATCACCGACAGCGTGTGGCCGAGCAGGTCGTGCAGGTCCCGGGAGAAGCGCAGCCGCTCCTCCTCCACCGCGCGACGGGCCAGCTCCTCACGGGCGGCCCGCAGTTCCCGTACGGCGTCGGACAGGCTGAGGATCACCGCCGTCACCACCGTCGACAGGAACGTGCCGTAGCCGATGTTGATGCCGTTCCAGCCCTCGCGCATCCCGGCGACGATCCCCGCGAACAGGCCGAGACCCACGCCGATCCGGCCGAGCAGCGGCCCGCGCAGGGACGCGCCCGCCGCCAGGCCGAACAGCGGCAGGAACAGCAGCCACGTGCCGCCGTACCCGATGGCCAGACCGCACGTCACCAGGAACAGCAGCAGCAGCGCGAGGCGGGTCGGGCGTGCTGTCCGCGCCCGCTGGTCGAAGGCGCGGAACACCACATAGATGTAGAGGGAGTTGAAGGCCAGCAGGCCCAGGCCGCCGATCCAGGGGTTGGGGGTCTTGCCCTGGAAGAGGTGGGAGAAGGCACCCATCCCCATCAGCAGCCAGGGCAGCAGCGAGAAGCCGGTGGGCGGCGGCCCCGGATGCTCGCGCTCCTGCCCGCCCTCGCACTCCGTCCCGTGCTCCGTGCGGCAGGAGCCCCTGCGTGACCAGCTCATGCTCATGCTCCGTTCCCCCGGATCAGACCTTGCCGGCGTGGCGGCGGTAGGACAGCACGGCGTACGAACCGAACAGCGACAGCCAGACCGCCAGTACGAGGATGGCACCCGCCGCCGGGACACGGCCCTCCGCGACCGAGCCCCCGAGGTCGGCGATCCCGTGCGTGGGCGTGTACGTGGACAGGACGGCCATCCAGTGCGGGAACAGCTCGACGGGGAACCACAGGCCGCCGAGCACGGCGAGCCCCAGGTTGCACACCATGTTGACCACGCCGGTGGTCTGCGCGGTGAGCCCGTAGCCGTTGCCCAGTCCGAGCAGCGTGAACGGGACCGAGCCCAGCCACAGCAGCAGCGCCGTCGCCGCCCACTGCCACGCCGCCAGCCGTACGCCGTTGATCAGACCGCCCGCCAGCAGCACCGCGCAGATCGCGGGCAGCACGGTCACCGAGGCGGTCAGCGCCCGCCCGGCGACCACCTGGCGCGGGGTCATCGGGGTCACCCTGAGCTGCCGCAGCCAGCCGACCGTACGGTCCTCGGCGACCCCGCCGCCGGTGTTGAGGGCCGAGCCGACCGCGCCGTAGGCGGCCATGCCGACCATGGACGCGGTCCGCCAGCCCCGGTCGGCGCCGTCGCCGAGGTTGGTGAACAGCAGGTACATCATCACCGGCATCGCGATCCCGCCGATCACGAAGCCCGTGTCGCGCAGGGTGCGTCGCACTTCGAGGCGCAGGTAGTCGAGTACGTCGCGCATCACGCCGCCTCCCGTTCGCGTTCCGCGGCCGCCCGCGCGCCCGTCAGGGCCAGGAAGGCGTCGTCCAGCGAGGCCGGCGCGACCTCGAGCCCCCGTACGGCACCCAGCTCGGCCAGGGCGATCACGGTCGCGTCCGGGTCGTCGGTGCACAGCCGCGCCCGGCCCCCGCGCACCTCCAGGGACCGCACACCGGGCAGGAGTTCCAGGCCCGCGCTGCCCCGCCCGGCCAGGTTGAAGGCGACCAGGCCGCCGCCCGCCGCGCGCCTCAGTTCCTCACCGGTGCCGTCGGCGACGATCCGGCCGTGGTCCAGGACGAGGATGCGGTCGGCGTGGGTGTCGGCCTCCTCCAGGTAGTGCGTGGAGAACAGCACCGTGCGGCCGTCGCGCGCGTAGTCACCCATCGCGTCCCAGAAGGCGTGGCGCGCCTCCACGTCCAGGGCCGCCGTCGGCTCGTCCAGCACCAGCAGGGCGGGGTTGCCGGACACCGCGACCGTGAACCGCACCCGCTGGGTCTGGCCGCCGGAGAGCCGGTCCACCCGCCGTCCCGCCAGGTGGGGGATGCCGGCCAGCTCCAGGGCGCGCGCGACGGACAGCGGCGACGGGTACCGTCCAGCCACGAAGGTCACCAGCTCGCGGACGGTGACCCGGGGCACCGCCCGCGCGTCCTGGAGCATGGCCCCGACCAGGCCGGCGCGCACCGCCCGCTCGGGCGGCCCGCCGAACAGTTCGACGCTGCCTTCGTCGGGCGCGTGCAGTCCGAGCAGCAGCGAGATCGCCGTCGACTTCCCGGCTCCGTTGAGTCCGAGCAGGGCGACCGTCTCGCCCCGCTCGATGGTGAGGTCGACGCCGTCGACGGCGCATACGGCGCCGAAGGCCTTGACCGCCCGTGTGAAGGACACGGCACGTTCCGTTTGTGTCATGTCTGCGACCTGTGTCATGTCTACGACGCTACGAACTCCCGTGCCCCGCCCGGCAGATGCGCTTGTACGGACTCCGGCAGGACAAATGTCACGGCCGGCGGCCTCGGCGTGCGCGTCCGGCGGGGCAGGATCCTTCACAGCCGATGAGGGCTGGGCTAGATTCAGGAGGCTCATGCCTATTGACGCAGCCAAGGCCCTCGCGGCCGGACCCCGTAGCGGTGAGATCTCCTGGAGTCCCCGGGACGTCCTGCTCTACCACCTCGGCATCGGCGCCGGCCTGCCCGCCACCGATCCCGGCGAGCTGCGCTACACCCTGGAGACGCGGCTGCACGTCCTGCCGAGCTTCGCCACCGTCGCGGGCGGCGGCCCGCCCGGTGTGATCGGCGGACTGTCCATGCCCGGCGTCGACGTCGACCTCGCCCGCGTCCTGCACGGCGGCCAGTCGCTGACCGTGCACCGCCCTCTCCCCGTGGCGGGCACCGCGACCGCCACCAGCCGCATCGCCGCCGTGTACGACAAGGGCACGGCGGCAGTCCTGATCATGCGCACCGACGTCGCCGACGGCGACGGCCCCTTGTGGACCGGTGACGCGGAGATCTTCGTCCGGGGCGAGGGCGGTTGGGGCGGTGACCGCGGACCCTCCGCCCGCACCGCGGCGTCGGCCGGCGAGCGGGGCGGTGAGTCGACCGGTGGGCCGCCCGGTGGGCCGCCCGGTGAGCCGGACCGCACCGTCGAGCGGACGGTCCGTGAGGACCAGGCTCTGCTCTACCGCCTCAGCGGCGACTACAACCCGCTGCACGCCGACCCGGAGTTCGCCGGGCGCGCCGGCTTCGAGCGGCCCATCCTGCACGGGCTGTGCACCTACGGCATGACCCTCAAGGCGGTCGCCGACACGCTCCTCGGCGGGGACGTGACCCGCGTACGGTCCTGGGCCACGCGTTTCGCCGGGGCGGTGTACCCGGGCGAGACCCTGCGCGTCCGCATGTGGCGGCGGGACGACGCGGTGCGGGTGGCGGTGAGCGCCGTCGAGCGGGCGGACGCGCCGGTGCTGACCGGCACGGTCGTCTGCGACGCCCCGGTACGCGAAACGGCCCCGCCCGTCAGCTGACGGGCGGGGCCGCGGCGTTCGACGTGCCGTCAGGCCGCCGATTCGTTCTGCTCGGCGGGCCTGCGGTGGCGGCCGCTGGGTGCGGCCTCACCGTTGCCCACCGAAACCGGACCCCGGTGCTTGCCGTGAGCCGCGGACTCTTCGACGTCGGCGGCGGACGGCTGGGTCGTGCTGGCGTCGCTCATCGGAAGAAATTCACCCCGTCAACAATGATCTTTCGTACAGCCCGGCGAGTTTAACCGGCACACCTCGGGTCGTATCCAGGCGGCCACGCCAACCGGCACTACTTCGTTACAAGCCTCCCCAGCGGCGCCTGTTGAAGAGGGACGGGACGAGGAGCGGGGCCGGACACGAAGGAGACCGGAGGGCCGGATTCCAAGGCGGGGGAGTGGTCGAGGGCGGGGTGCGGGACGTCGTGCGGGCCGGTTTCCGGGGCGGCTTGGGGTGCGGGGAGGGCGCCGGAATCGGTACGGATGAGAAACCCGGTTCCGAGGGTGGCGTGGGTTCCGGCGTCGGGGGCGAGATGCTCGCGGGGGGTGGCTTCGCCCGGGGCGGGCGGGCCGAACTCGGCTCGTGGATCAGGGTCGGCCCGTGGACCGGGGGCGGCGGCTGGTTCGGGGGAGGCGGACGGTTCTGACTCGGCGCGCGGTCCGGGATCGGTTCCGGGGTGCGGTTCCGGTGGCGTGAGCGGGTCCGGCGCATCTGATGGCGCGGGGAGCGGGATGCCCGCCCCTGCGGGTTCCGGTGTCGGCCCCGGTTCCGGTCGCGGTGTCGGGGCCGACCGGCTCGTCGGACTCGCCGGACTCGCCGGACTCGTCCATCGGACCACGCCGCACGGCGCCGTATTCGTGCTGCAGGGCAGGTGCAGTACGCCGTCGTCGGTCCACAGGCCGGACCCGGCAAGCCACCCCTCGGGCGCCGGAAGATGGCGTACCTGCCGCTCGGCGGGCCGCCATACGGCCACCCAGCTGCCGAACGCGCCGTCGCAGCGCAGCGCCACCCCGCACTGCTCGGGAGTGAGCACCTGCCCCGGCTGGATGGCGAACGGCGTCACCACGCAGTCCGGCAGCCGCAGGCACTCCGGGAAGCGGACCGGCTGGGCGCTGCCAAGGACACCCCAGCCCAGCCGGGGCTGTCCCGGCGAGGGTGCGTCCGAGCGGATCAGCAGCAGCCCGCTGTCGGGGTCGGCGAGCAGCAGCCGGTCGTCGCTGCCGGCCGCGATCTGGAGCAGCGGGGACGTCTCGCCGCCGCACTCCAGGTCCACCACGACCGCCTTGGTGCGCCCGCCGGTCTCCCGGTCCAGGGCCAGCATCCGCCCGGCGTGGTCCAGCCAGACCCCGCCCGAGCAGCGGCCCGGCACTTCGGCCAGATGCTCTGGCCCGAAGGCGCCGCCCACCACCAGCCACACCGCCGAGGACCGCCGGCCCACGGCGAGCGCGTAGGCCCGCTCGCCGCCGGGCGCCGGGGGCAGCAGCCGCAGCCCGGTGCCCTCGGGGCACTCGATGGCGCCGAGCGGCAGCTCGCCGGTGCCCGGGCCGGTCGGGTACAGCAGCGAGAAGGTGTGCCGCCCGTCCACCAACCGCCGGATGAGCACCCGGCCGTCGCCCATCGGCAGCACCTCCGTGCCGGGCTCCTCGGGCTGGTTGGCCGGCAGCGGCACCGCGTACGGCTCGGGGCCGTCCAGCGTCCAGCGCTCCGGGTACAGGGAGTCGCCGCCGCCCGCGAGCCGGGCGGCATAGGCACCGTCCACCGTGATCGTGCAGCCCGCCCGCGGGGTACCGTCCTTCTCCTCGCCGGCTGCCGGAGTCTCGACCATGCAGGCTGTCATCGTTCGGTCACCTCCTGCCAGGACGGTAGTTTTCCTACGCACACCGGACGGACCGGCGGGCGGCTGCTTCACACATACGGGTGGCCGAAAAACGATTCGCCTGAGGAAACCGTGACCGATGTGCTGGACGGCGCCGGTCCGGGCGGGGGCGACGGCACCGGTTCAGCCGCGGCGAACACCCAGGTAGCCTTGCACCCGTGCCCCGTCTGTCTGAAGTCATCGCCGCGCTGGAGAACCTGTGGCCCGCCGAGCGGGCCGAGTCCTGGGACGCGGTCGGCACCGTCGTGGGCGACCCCGAGCAGGAGGTCGGCCGGGTCCTGTTCGCCGTCGACCCGGTCCGGGAGACCGTCGACGAGGCGGTCGAGCTGGGCGCGGACCTGCTGGTCACCCACCACCCGCTCTACCTGCGCGGTACGACGACCGTGGCGGCCTCCACCTTCAAGGGCCGCGTGGTGCACACCCTGATCAAGAACGACATCGCGCTGCACGTGGCCCACACCAACGCGGACACCGCCGACCCGGGCGTCTCCGACGCGCTGGCCGGCGCCCTCGACCTCAGGGTCGTACGTCCCCTGGTGCCGGACGCCTCCGACCCGGAGGGCCGCCGGGGCCTCGGCCGGGTCTGCGAGCTGGACCACCCGCTGACCGTGCGCGAACTCGCGGCCCGCGCCGCCGAGCGGCTGCCCGCCACCGCGCAGGGCATCCGCGTGGCCGGCGACCCGGAGGCCGTCGTCCGTACGGTCGCCGTCAGCGGCGGCTCGGGCGACAGCCTCTTCGGCGACGTACGGGCCGCGGGCGTCGACGCGTTCCTCACCGCGGACCTGCGCCACCACCCGGCCTCCGAGTTCGTCGCGGACCGCGCCGACGGTCCCATCGCGCTGCTCGACGCGGCGCACTGGGCCACCGAGTGGCCCTGGTGCGAGCTGGCCGCCGCCCAGCTCGACGAGATCTCCGACCGGCACGGATGGGGCCTGCGCGTCCACGTCTCCACGACGGTCACCGACCCCTGGACCGCCCACGCGGCGTCCACCACCTCCACTTCTAGCGACCTGGGAGCCCCCAACTGAACGCCGCGCCCGCCGACCAGATCCGACTCCTCGAGGTCCAGGCCCTCGACGTCCGCCTCCAGCAGCTCGCGCACAAGCGGAAGTCGCTGCCCGAGCACGCCGAGATCGAGTCGCTGAACCGCGACCTCGTGCAGCTGCGCGACCTCCTGGTGGCCGCGCAGACCGAGGAGAGCGACTGCGCCCGCGAGCAGACCAAGGCCGAGCAGGACGTGGACCAGGTGCGCAAGCGTGCCGTCCGCGACCAGCAGCGCCTCGACTCCGGCGCGATCACCTCGCCCAAGGACCTGTCGAACCTCCAGCACGAGATCGCGTCCCTCGCCAAGCGGCAGGGCGACCTGGAGGACGTCGTCCTGGAGGTCATGGAACGCCGCGAGTCCGCGCAGGAGCGGGTCACCGAACTGACCGGGCGCGTGGCCTCCGTCCAGGCCAAGGCCGACGACGCGACCGCGCGCCGGGACGCGGCCTTCGAGGAGATCGACGGCGAGGTGGCGTCCGTGACGAAGGACCGCGAGGTCATTGCCGCGGCCGTGCCCGCGGACCTGCTGAAGCTCTACGACAAGCTGCGCGGGCAGCAGGGCGGCATCGGCGCGGCCAAGCTGTACCAGCGCACCTGCCAGGGCTGCCGGCAGGAGCTCGCCATCACCGAGCTGAGCGAGATCCGCGCGGCCGCCCCCGACACGGTCGTCCGCTGCGAGAACTGCCGCCGCATCCTGGTGCGCACCGCCGAGTCCGGTCTGTAGCCGGGTCCGTAGTCCTTGGTCCGTAGTCCGGTCGGTAAGGAGCAAGTGGCGTGCGGGAGTTCATCGTCGAGGCCGACGGCGGGTCACGGGGCAATCCGGGGCCCGCGGGCTACGGGGCCGCGGTGCTCGACGCGGCGACGGGCCAGACCCTTGCGGAGCACGCGGAGTACCTCGGCGTGGCCACGAACAACGTGGCCGAGTACCGGGGCCTGCTGGCCGGACTGCGCGCCGCGCACGCGCTGGACCCCGCGGCGGCCGTGCACGTCCGCATGGACTCCAAGCTCGTCATCGAGCAGATGTCGGGCCGCTGGAAGATCAAGCACCCCGATCTGAAGCCGCTCGCGACGGCGGCGGGCCGGGTGTTCCCGGCCGACCGGGTCACCTACGAGTGGATCCCGCGCGAACGCAACAAGCACGCCGACCGCCTGGCCAACGAGGCGATGGACGCGGGCGCCCGCGGCGAACGGTGGTCCGCCGCGCCGGCTCCGGACACCCGGAACACGCCGAGCGCCACCCCGGCCCCCGAACCCGGCCCGGCTCCCCGCGAGGCGGGTCCTTCGGCCACTTCCGGTGGGACTGCCGACGCCGGTGCGGGCGCCGAACCGGCTGCCTCCGGCGGTGCGGGCGCCGACGCCGGTGCGGGTGGCCGTGCGGTCCGTGCCTCGTCCGTCTCGGGCGGGCCCGGCGACACCGGTGCGGGCGCCGATGTCCGGGCCGCGCGTGCCACCGCCACGGGTGGCCGGGCGGCCTCCGGTGCGGCCCCCGAGGGGGCCGTGGCCGCACCCGGCTGGGCGCCCGCCGATCTCGGTGCGCCCGCCACCTTCGTGCTGCTGCGGCACGGGGAGACGCCGCTGACGCCGCAGAAGCGTTTCTCGGGCAGCGGCGGCACCGATCCGTCGCTGTCCGACGTGGGCCGTGAGCAGGCCGAGAAGGTCGCGGCGGCGCTCGCCCGGCGCGGCACCGTCCAGGCCGTCGTGTCCTCGCCGCTCGCCCGCACCCGTGAGACCGCCGGCATCGTCGCCGCCCGCCTCGGCCTCGACGTGACCGTCGAGGAAGGGCTGCGCGAGACCGACTTCGGTGCCTGGGAGGGGCTCACGTTCGGCGAGGTGAGCGAGCGCTACCCGGACGACCTGAACGCCTGGCTGGCCTCCCCGGACGCCGCGCCCACCGGAGGCGGCGAGAGCTTCGCGACCACCGCGGTACGGATCGCCGCCGCCAGGGACGAGCTGGTCGCCGCCCACGCGGGCCGCACGGTGCTGCTCGTCACGCACGTCACCCCGATCAAGACGTTCGTCCAACTGGCGCTCGGCGCCCCGCCGGAGTCCCTGTTCCGCATGGAGCTGTCGGCGGCGTCCCTGTCGGCGGTGGCGTACTACGCGGACGGCAACGCGAGCGTCCGCCTGTTCAACGACACGTCCCACCTGCGCTGACCGTCGCCACCGTCGCGTCAGTGGATCTCCGTCACCACCACGTCGAGCGACCACGGCCGCCCCGCCTTCGCCGGCGGCTCCGCCTCCACCACGTACCCGAGGTCCCGCAGCGCCTCGACCAGCCCCGCCGGGTTCTTCGGGGCGGCCGCCCCGGTCAGCAGGGCGCGTACGATCCGGCCCTTGGTGGCCTTGTTGAAGTGGCTGACCACGGACCGCTTCTCCACCCCGTCCACGACCTGGGAGTGCAGCACCCGCACGGTCGCCGTCCGGTCCGCGACCTCCCCCTTCGGCTTCCACGCCGCCGCGTACGCCGAGGAACGCAGGTCGAGGACCAGCCCGTCACCGGCCGCCTCGGGCAGCACCGAGGCCATCGGCGCACGCCAGTACGCGGCCAGCGCGCCGAGGCCGGGCAGCTTCACGCCCATCGAGCAGCGGTAGGAGGGGATCCGGTCGGTCACCCGGACCGCGCCCCACAACCCCGAGAACACCAGCAGCGAGCGCGCGGCGCGCCGCTTGGCCGACGGGTCGAGGGACGCCAGGTCCAGGGCGTCGTAGAGCACCCCGGTGTAGACCTCCCCGGCGGGCCGCGTCCCGGCCGTGCGCAGCCCGGTGTTCTTGGCGACCTCGCCGCGCAGGCCCTCGCTCAGCCCGAGCACCTCGCGGGCCTTGTCCTCGTCCCCGGCACACAGCTCGACCAGTTCCGTCAACACCGTCTCGCGGGCGGCGGCCAGTCCCGGCAGCGACAGCGACTCGGGCCTCAGCGGGGCGCCACGGCCGGCGGCGGCCTTGCCTTCGGACGGGGGCAGCAGCACAAGCACGGGGTTACTCCTTCGGATAGCGCTCCGCGCCAGCGTACGGCGTGCCGCCCGCGGGCCCCCGCCCCGCGTCCGCCGCCGTCGTCGCCCGCGTGAGCTCCCGTACGAGCGCACCGGCGTCCTCGGCGTGGAACCGCACGAGCCGCACCCGCCTGCGCCTGCCGAGGAGGGTGATGTGCTCGACGGGCGCGGTCAGTTCGAGGGTGACGGAGGTCTGGGAGCCGACGGGCAGGTTCAGCTCGCCCTCGGCCCGTTCGTGCGTGGCGCGCGTCTCGCGGCGCACGGACGCGATCCGGTGCAGCGGAACGCGCAGATCGACGTGGGCGGCCTGCCGTATGCGCAGGTGGTCTGCGCTCAGCACGTGCGGCCGGACCACGGAGGCCGCGTGCAGGGCTGCGACGAGGACGACGGCGTACACGTCGAGGAGCAGCACCACCGTGTGCGCGGCCGGCCAGTTCCGCAGCAGCACGGACATCGCCACCGTCTCGCTCACGCAGACGAACGCCAGCCCCGCCATGACCGGGCCCTGACCGCGGGCGTACCCGAAGGCCCGCCCGTCGTCGGTGCCGTGGGTGCGGCGCGTCACCCACAGAGTCAGGCCGGCCAGCAGGCGCAGCTCGTGCCGGGCGAGGCGGAACGCCGCCCGTGCCGCGGCCCTCACCGCCGTCCCTCCGAGAGGATCCGCAGGGCCTGCCGGACCGCCTCGGCCTGGGCCGGGGCGACGTCCGCGTAGAGGGCGCGCAGGAAGCCGTGGCTCTCATCGGGGCCCGCCCCCTCCGGCAGCACGTCGCGGGTCTCCCGCGGCAGCATGTCGCGGGGCACGCACCCGGCGATCACGCGGGCGGCCTCCGCGATCCGCGGATCGGGCGGACTCGCCTCGGCGTCCACGTCGGCGAGGGCGTCCAGCAGCGCGTAGGCCTCCCGCGCCCGCGCGGCCCCTTCCGGGGAGCCGAAGGCCGCGCTCATGGCGCCCATCATCCGCTCCCAGTCCGCAGGCGCCGCGGTCGTCTCCAGCAGGGCGAGGACCTCGCGGTCCTTGGCGGCCGCCGGGGAGTCGGCCAGCTCGGCGCCCGCCGTGGCGAACAGGGCGGCCAGCTCGGGGGAGACCGGCCCCTCGGCGGGCAGTTCCCCGGCGTCGAGCAGGGCACGCAGCCGGGCTCTGCGGTCCCGGATCGCCGCCTCCTGCCGCGCCAGGTCGGCATCGAGTTCTCCGAGCACCTCGGCGAGATCCTTCCCGGCGTCCTCCGCGAGCACGTCCCGCACCTCCGCCAGCCCCAGCCCCAGCTCGGTCAGCCGCCTGATCCGGGCCAGGGCGACGGCGTGCCGCAGGCCGTAGTGCCGGTAGCCGTTGGGCCGCCGCTCCGGCTCGGGCAGCAGCCCCAGGTGGTGGTAGTGCCGCACGGTCCGCGTCGTGACACCGACGGCGGCGGCGAGTTCTCCGATCCGCATGGGACCAGTACAGACGTTGACGTCGCGTGAAGGTCAAGCACGGGGTGCGGCGGCCGACCGGTGCCCGGCCCGGGCCCGACCGGAAACGGCGCGGCCCGCGCGACCGGTACCATGGTGCCCACGGCAGACGAGCCGGGCGGGCGGCCGCGTGGAGTCCCTCTGAGGGGCTTCCCGAGGAACGTCCGGGCTCCACAGGGCAGGGTGGTGGCTAACGGCCACCCGGGGTGACCCGCGGGACAGTGCCACAGAAAGCAGACCGCCGGGGATCTCGGTCCTCGGTAAGGGTGAAACGGTGGTGTAAGAGACCACCAGTGCCCAGGGTGACCTGGGCAGCTAGGTAAACCCCACCTGGAGCAAGGTCAAAAGGAAACACCCCGGTGTTTCTGCGCGGACGTTCGAGGGCTGCCCGCCCGAGTCCGCGGGTGGACCGCACGAGGTCGGCGGCAACGCCGGCCCTAGATGGATGGCCGTCGCCCCGGGCTCCGCGAGGAACCCGGGGAACAGAACCCGGCGTACAGCCCGACTCGTCTGCCGCTCTCCCTCGCGTATTGTCCGCCGTGTCCACCCCGTCGAGGGAGCAGTGCGTCATATCGGGTGCTTTGTGGGTGCCGGGGGGGACTGTGGCGATCGACGTCGAGACCACTTGGCGAAACGTGCTCAACATCGCGTGCCGCGGCCTACCGCATAGGTGCGCCATTCGCCACGATCGATGGCGTCCGGGCACGCTTTACGGATGGACGGAGCCCGAAGCGAACCAGTCGCGAGCTGTTGCCTCCGCTCCGTCTGGGAGGTCGTTGATGAAGACCACGGCCAGGCCGCGGCGGGCGCGTGAGCAGCAGACGTAGAAGAGGTTGCGTGAGCGCTCAGTCCGCTCGGATTTGTCGGTGCCGGCAAGCATCTTGCCGATGTTGTACATGGTCCGGACAGAGTCGTCGATCACTACGACGACATTCTCGAACTTGTCACCCTTGACGCCGTGTTGCGTTGAGAAGGGCGTGAGTTCATCGATGAACTGGATGACGCTGATGACTTCCCGGTAGGAGACACCTCGGATGTTGTTGGCGAAGTCTGCTTGCCGCTTGTGTCGCTCGTCGAGGTCGGCTGCGGTTCTGCGGCGCTCGCGGTCTTTCACTTTTCCGGGAACGGCCAGGAGCAGTGCCACGAAGTCCCGGGCCTGGTAGGCCGTGCTCAGGGCTTCGATCTGCGTCAGATACTGGATGTAGGGCTCGTTGCGTGCCATGAGGTCATCGGGGCCATGGCTGCCGAGCTGCCTGTACTGCTCCAGCAGGTTGGCGTATTTGAGTGTGCCCGCGATGCCGCGATGGGTCAGCAAGAGGTACTTCGCGTTCTCAAGCGACCAGCCCCTCTTCGCGAGGCTGGCTTTAGCGGCATCGAGCCGCCACGGGCCGGGCGGTACGTCGGTGCTGAGGAAGAGGTGTACCTCGCCCTCCTGTTGCTTCCCGGAGGCCTGTTGGCGGAGTTCGGGCCGCATCTTGTTGAGAACGTCGACTACAGGGCGCGAACAACGGTAGTTCTCGATTTTGGTGATGGGTGTGAGCTTGTCGTGCCGGACCGCGCCGACGCCGGATCGGTAGATCTTCTGCATGGAGTCGCCGAAGAGGCCGATCACACAGGGATCCTTGCCCGCTCCTGCCAGGTGGTTCAGCAGTAGTTCGATCGTCTTGGGTGAGGTGTCCTGGTACTCGTCGACGAAGATGACAGGATATTTGCTGGTGATGATGCGTATGAGTTTGGGGTGGGTGGCGACGAGCCGCAGGGACAGGGCGACGACATCGTCGTGGGACATGCAGCCCTCGCTCAGCTTCCGCCCGCGGTCGGAGTGCTCGATCGCTGAGGGAGCAGCCACCTCAGTGAGGTCTTCGTTCTGTTTCCGACGCTGGGGGGGACATCACCTCCCCGGCCTACCGGACGAAGCCTGATCGGATGCCTGGAAGGGCCACCTTCCGCAGCCTGGCATTCAGCGTTGTCCGCCTCCCTCGGATGGGCCAGCGATGCTGCCGCTCACGAACCACCACATCACGCCCTTGGGCTGGAACCACCTACCCGGCGGCCGAGGTGGGATCGGCTTCGGCAGTCAGGTGGCCGATGGTCACTGGTGTACCCGTTGTGCTGCCACGGCTGTGGACGCAGCAGTACCCGGCCTCGCCGGGTCGGCTGTATGCGAGCCGGGGCCGATATGGCGCCGGCGGGCGGATTCCGGCAGGTCAACGCGGCACCGGTACGGGTGACCGTGGGGAAGACCGCTGTCCGGGGAGGTCGGTGCGTGCCAGACTGGCGGCATGGCTGACGCACTGCACCTGACCGCCGCGATCACTCACGAAGGCGAGTGGTACGTGGCCCGCTGCCTCCAGGTCGAGGTCACCTCCCAGGGCGAGAGTATTGAGGAGTCCCTGGAGAACCTGCGCGAGGCGCTGGAGCTCTACTTCGAGGACGCTCCCGCGCCCGAGGTCACCGACGTGATCACCGCCCCTGTCGAAGTGCGGCGCGTCGCATGAGCCCTGCTGTCCCGGCGGGCCTGTCGGGCGCGGCCGTAGCCAAGGCCCTGGAACGCGGCGGGTTCGAGCACATCTCCACCCGTGGCAGCCACGCCAAGTACCGCATCGGCGAGCAAACCGTCATCGTGCCTCTCCACCGCAGCCTCGCGCCCGGCACCCTCCGCTCCCTCCTTCGCCAGGCAGACTGGACCGTCGACGACCTTGAAGAGCATCTGAAGTAGCACCGTCCACGAGGCACTCACCCCGGTGTGCGGCTGCGGGCCCTGGCGGAGGCTGCGGGCCCTGGCGGAGGCTGCCGGGCGGTCTTGCCGTTGTCGGGGTGCATCGGCAGGACGTCAGCCGGACGGGTTCCGAGGGTGCCTTGCCCGGCTCACGTCCGCATCGAGCAGACCTTCTGAACCCGGAGGGTGACGAGGCACTTGTCCGGGGCGGAGCCGGGTGAATCTCAGAGTCCTCTGATCTCGTGCGGCTAGCGTCCGGCTCATGGTGCGCGATTACCTGATCATCGGGGCCGGACCGGCCGGACTTCAGCTCGCCGCTCTGCTGGAACGCGACGGACGCGACTACGCCGTCCTGGAGCGGGGGAGCGGGCCGGGGACCTTCTTCACCCGTTACCCCCGGCATCGGCAGCTCATATCGATCAACAAGGTCAACACCGGGTACACCGACCCGGAACTCAGTCTACGCATGGACTGGAACTCGCTGCTCGCCGACGACCCCGAGCTGCTGTTCACCCGGTACAGCGAGCGCTACTTCCCGCAGGCCGACGACCTGCTGCGCTATCTGGCCGACTTCGCGGAACGCACCGGCGTGCGCGTCGAGTACGGCACGGAGGCGGTCCGGGTCTCCCGTGAGGGCGGCGGCTTCAGCGTCCTCGACGGCACCGGGCGGACCTGGCGGGCCCAGCGGCTCGTCGTCACGACCGGCGTCTCCCGGCTCCATGTGCCGTCCATTCCCGGTGTCGAACTCGCCGAGCGCTATGACGACTTCGACACCGACCCACGTCGGTGACGTCGAGCGACCGCCGGCACAACGCCCGGAGCCGGGCGCCGAGTTCGTCGAGGTCGAACGGTTTGGCCAGATAGTCGTCGGCGCCGGCGTCCAGTCCGTCGACACGGTCGTGCACGGTGCCCAGCGCCGTCAGCATCAGCACCGGGGTGCGGACCGCGCGGGACCGCAGCCGGCGCAGCAGATCCAGACCGTCGAGGACCGGCAGCCGCCGGTCGATGACCAGCACGTCGTAGTTCCGGGTGAGCCCGAGGTGCAGGCCCCGGTGCCCGTCGGCCGCGACGTCCACCGCGTACCCGTCGTCACGCAACACCTCGGCGAGCATGGCGACCAGCTCCCGGTCGTCCTCGACGAGCAGTAATCGCCAAGGGTCCCGCCCCTGCTCCTGTGCCACCGTCCGCTCCTCTCGCCCCCCGTCCCGCCTGTCAACGCCATTGCGTCGCGGGGTAGTTCCGGGCACCGGTGCCTCCGTGGAAGGGTGCGGCCGAACCCGGTTCCGAGTGACAGGATCACGCCAACGTTGGCGCTCCGGTTCATGATCCGGCGGCCTGCTCAAAAGCCTTTGAATGTAGGTGAGTTCGACTTCCGGTGGCGTAGGGTTGGCTGGAAAGTGACTGCTGGCGTTCGGAGTTGACGCGCGGGTGGCGATCTTTTTTACAATTTTGACACTCCGTCAGCACATTTGGCAGGCTGTCCTCGTGGGTCAGCGCGGGTGAGGAAGCGTCATCTCCCTTATCACGAGCGGGCGTTCAGGCAGTCGGTTCGCGACGAACTTGCGTGACCGGCTGACTGCGCGGTCAGCCAGATCTCCTCGCGCGGCAGTGTGGCTAGCATGAGCGGGTACCCGGTCGGAAGATCGTCGTCCTCTTGGCGACCCCTCTTCCGGCCCGCGGCCGCCGTGAGCCGGCTGCCCCGTTTCTTCTGATCTCATGGACCGAGGGACCGCGGAATGTCAGTGCCTGCACCGCCCAGTCAGCCCCGGTCGGCGAAGGCGCCGCACACCTCGCCGACCGCGCCCCTCGCCGTACTGGTGGTGGGTGCCGCGGCCGGTGGTGCGGCCGTCGCCCTGGCGCCGTCCGGCGCCCGCACCTGGGCGCTGACCGTCACGGCGGTCGCCTGGGTGTGCCTGGCCGTGACCGTCCTCGTCAGCCACCGGCTCGTCCACCGGGCCCGGCGCACGGCCGCGGCACAGGCCGCCGAGACCGGCCGGCTCAAGGCGCAGTCCGCGCAGCTCTCGGCGGAGACCGCGCACCTGGTCAACGTGACCCTGCCCGCCGTGGCCAAGCAGCTCCGGGACGGCGCGGGCGCGGACGACGCGGTGGGCAGCGTGCCGCCGCCGTCCGACCCGCAACTCGGCCGGATCACGCACACCTTCGCCGCCGCCGTCGAGGAGGACGTGCGGCGCGCGGCCGCCCTGGACGACGAGTGCCGGCGGGCCCGCCAGGAACTGGCGGAGGCCACCGCCGCGCTGGAGCGGCTGGAGAAGGAGACGCTGCCCGCCGCCGTCGACCGGCTGCGCGACGGCCAGTCCGCCGACACGGTGCTCGCCGAACTCGACCTGCCGCGGCTGGCCATGGTGCGCACCCCGACCGAGTCGTTCGTCCGCGAACTCGCCCACAGCGAGCGGCGCGCCGCCGCGGCCCAGGCCGCCTCCGCCAAGGCGCTCAGCCGCGTCCAGGCCAAGTCCGTCAGCATGCTCGCCGACCTGCGGGAGATGCAGGAACGCCACGGCGAGGAGGTCTTCGGCGACCTGCTCAAGCTGGACCACAGCACCTCCCAGCTCGGCCTGATGACCGACCGGCTGGCACTCCTCATGGGCGGCCGGTCCAGCCGCGCGTGGAACAAGCCGATCGTGATGGAGAGCATCCTGCGCGGTGCCGTCGGCCGTATCGCCGCCTACCAGCGGGTGCGTCTGCACTGCGCCACCACCGCCGCGATCTCCGGCTTCGCCGCCGAGGGCGTCATGCATCTGCTCGCCGAACTGATGGACAACGCGGCGAACTTCTCCCCGCCCATCGACGAGGTGCACGTCTACGTCGAGGACCGCAGCGCCGGCATGGTCGTCACCATCGAGGACAGCGGCCTGAAGATGGCCGACGCGGCGATGCGCCGCGCCGAGGAGGCGGTGTCCGGCCGTGTGAACGACCTCGCCTCGCTCCAGGGCACCCGGCTCGGACTCGCCGTGGTCGGACGGCTCGCGGGCAAGTACGGCATCAGCGTCAACTACCGACCCTCCTCGCGCGGCGGCACCGGCGTCGTGGTCCTGCTGCCCCCGCAACTGCTCGCCCAGCAGCGCGAGTCGATCCCGCGCGAGGCGACCGGCCGCCCCGCCGCGGGAACCGCGCCCACGCCCGGTCCCGCCGCGGCCACGTCGCCGGCCCCCGCCCCCGCGTCCGCCCCCGCCCCTGCGCCCGCACCGGCCTCCGCGCCCGAGCCCCCCTCGCGCCCACGAGCCCCGGAGCGGCCCGCCGTCCGGCCCGAGCCGCCCGAACAGGAACAGCCCCGCCGTGCCACCGGCGCCACGCTGAACGGCCTGCCCGTCCGCGCCCCCGGCCGCACCATGGCCGAGGCGGAACGGGAGCGCGAGCAGCGCCGGTCGGCGGCCGACGCGGCATCCGAGGCGGCGTCCGGCACGAAGTCCGAGGCGCCCGACGGAGTCCGCCCGGCACGCGACGCCGGTTCACGCTTCGGCGCCTTCCACCGCGGGCGCCGCGCCGCGGGCGGCACCACCGGACCGGACGCCCGGCCCGAGTCCGAGCCGCCCGCCGCCCCGTAGCCCGCCGCCCCCTTCCCGTACGGCGCCCGGGGCGTCGGCGCCCACGTCACGCTCGATTTCCTGAGATTGGAGGAACGGGCCGGTGACCGGTCGAACCGGGCACCACCGTCCCATCACCCATCATGCAGACCACAGACAACAGCCTCACCTGGCTCCTTCAGAGCCTCCTGGAGCGCACCCCGGGCACCCGGCACGCCCTGGCCCTGTCCCGGGACGGCCTCAAGCTGTGCTGGACCGAACACCTGGCCCTGGACCAGGCCGACCAACTGGCCGCGATCTGCTCCGGCATCCAGGCCCTCGCCCAGGGCGCCTCCATGGAGTTCGGCGACGGCAGCGGCGGCGTCCGGCAGTCCATGACCGAGTTCCACGGCGGCCTGCTGTTCATCGTCGAGGCGGGCGAGGGAGCGCATCTGGCCGTCCTCGCCGACGAGGACGCCGACCCCGGCGTCGTCGGCCATCAGATGACTGAGCTGGTCGAGCAGATCGGCGAGCACCTGCGCGCCCTGCCCCGAGAGCCCGTCCCGGGGAGTGCCACCTCGTGATGCGCAAACCCGTGGACACCGGTGACCCGGACCGGCTCTACACGGTCACGGCCGGCCGCAGCCGCGCCGACGAATCCTTCGACCTGGTCACTCTCATCGTCAGTGAGTGCCGGCCCACCGCGGGAATGCAGTCGGAGCACACCCGGATCCTGGAGCTGTGCCAACACCCCACGGCCGTCGTCGAGATCGCCGCTGAGCTGAGACTGCCCATCACGGTGGTGCGGATCCTGCTCGGCGACCTGCTCGACATGGGCCGTATCACCGCCCGCCACCCGCGTGCGGCGCGGTCCGTCGCCTCGCTCCCCGATTCCGCCCTTCTCAAGGAGGTGCTCCATGGGCTCCGCAACCTCTGAGCTGCCCTCCCACCGCACGCCACTGGACGACGCCGCCGAGACCGGCCTGAAGATCGTCATCGTGGGCGGTTTCGGTGTCGGCAAGACCACCCTGGTGCGCTCGGTCAGCGAGATCCGGCCGCTGAACACCGAGGAGGTGATGACGCAGGCCGGCGTCGGCGTCGACGAGACCAGCGCGGTCGCCACGAAGACGACCACGACGGTCGCGTTCGACTTCGGCCGGATCAGCCTCAACGAGCGCATGGTGCTGTACCTGTTCGGCGCCCCGGGCCAGGAGCGCTTCTGGTTCCTGTGGGACAGGCTGTTCTCCGGCACCCTGGGCGCCGTGGTGCTCGTGGACACCCGCCGGATGGACGACTCCTGGTACGCGATCGACCGGCTGGAGCACCACAAGACGCCGTTCGTGGTGGCCGTCAACCGGTTCGACGACGACACCGACCGGTACTCCCTCGACGAGATCCGCCAGGCGCTCGCCCTGCCCGAGCACGTGCCGATGCTCGACTGCGACGCACGGGTCCGGCAGTCCGGCAAGGACGTGCTGATCACCCTCGTGGACCACCTGTACGAACTGGCCATGGCCCAGGAGGCGACCCCGTGACCGACCCCTCTTCCGCGCGACCGGCTCCGCCGGGCTGCCCGGCTCACCAGCCCGACGCGGTGCGCCTGGCGGGGCTGGAGTACCAGCAGACGCCGTCGCAGCTCTACCGCGCGCTGCGCTGGGAGCACGGCCCGGTCGCGCCGGTGCTGCTCGACGGGGACATCCCGGCCTGGCTGGTGCTCGGCTACTCCGAGGTCACCTATGTGACCAGCCACGACGAGCTGTTCGCGCGGGACTCACGGCGCTGGAACCAGTGGGAGAACATCCCGGCGGACTGGCCGCTGATGCCGTACGTCGGCTACCAGCCGTCGGTGCTGTTCACCGAGGGCGACGAGCACCGGCGGCGGGCCGGGGTGATCACCGAGGCACTGGAGGGCGTCGACCAGTTCGAGCTGGCCCGCAACTGCCAGTTGATCGCCGACCGGCTGATCGCCGACTTCGCGGGCAGCGGCCACGCGGAGCTGATGTCCGGTTATGTGCACGCCCTGCCAATGCGGGCCGTGGTGCAGATGTGCGGCATGCCGCTCTCGGGCGAGGACACCCAGCAGCTCGTCGACGACCTGCGGATCTCGCTGGACGCGGCCGAGGGCGACGACCCGGTGGCCGCGTACGGGCGGGTGGGCGAGCGGCTGCGGCAGCTCGTGAAGGACAAGCGGGTCAGCCCTGGCCCCGACGTCACCTCGCGCATGCTGCGGCATTCGGCGGGGCTGACGGACGAGGAGATCGTCCAGGACCTGATCTCGGTGATCGCCGCGGCGCAGCAGCCGACGGCGAACTGGATCTGCAACACGCTGCGACTGCTGCTGACGGACGAGCGGTTCGCCGTGAACGTGTCGGGCGGCCGGCTCAGTGTGGGCGAGGCGCTCAACGAGGCGCTGTGGCTGGACACGCCGACGCAGAACTTCATCGGGCGCTGGGCCGTCCGCGACACCCAGCTCGGCGGGCGGCAGATCAGGACCGGCGACTGCCTGGTGCTGGGCCTGGCCGCGGCCAACACCGATCCGCAGATCTGGCCCGAGTCGCATGTGGGCGCGGAGAACGCCGCGCACCTGTCGTTCAGCAACGGCGAGCACCGCTGCCCCTATCCGGCACCGCTGCTGGCGGACGTGATGGCGAGGACGGCGGTCGAGACGCTGCTGGAGCGGCTGCCCGACCTGGTCCTCTCGGTGGACGCGGGGACGCTGACCTGGCGTCCGTCGATCTGGATGCGGGGGCTGATGTCGCTTCCGGTGCGGTTCACGCCGGTGGTGCACTAGTAGCGACACGCTACTAGTCGGGTGGTGCGCCAGGCGGGCGGATGGGCCCCTCTTCCTGGAAGGGGCCCATTGCCTCGGCGGTGGCGCGGGGCGGTTGATCAGGCGGTCACGGGTGTGAACCGCACCGGCAGACGCTCCGGTCCGCGGGTGAAGACGCCCTGCTCGGCCGGGTCGAAGCCGTCGGCGAGACGCAGGTCCGGCATGGCGTCCAGCAGTTGGCCGACCCCGATCTCGACCTCCGCCTTGGCGAGCAGCGCGCCCACGCAGAAGTGCCGGCCGAGCGCGAAGGCCAGGTGGTCGGCGGCGGCCGAGAAGGCCGTCGTGGCGGTGAGGTCGTCGCGGAAGATGTCGAAGCGGTCGGGGTCGCGGTAGCGGTTCTCGTCGCGGTTGGCCGCGCCGATCAGGCAGGTGACGGTGACGCCCGCGGGTATGGTGCCGCCGCTGAGCTCCACCTCGGTCGCGGACTGCCGCATGATCATGTGGACGGGCGGGGTGTACCGCAGGGTCTCGGCGAAAGCGCGCGGGATCAGGTCGCGGTCCGCGCGGACGGCGGCGAGCTGGTCGGGGTGGAGCAGCAGGTTCGCGAAGATGCTGGCGATCGCCTTGTCGGTGGTCTCGCCGCCGGCGGCGAGCAGCAGGCTGCAGAACGCCTTGATGTCCTCGTCGCTCATCCGCACGCCGTCCACCTCCGCGGCGCACAGCGTCGACAGCAGGTCGTCGCCCAGGTTGTCGCGCCGCTCGCGGATGATCGGCAGCATGTACTCGGCGAACTCGACACGGGTCCGCTCACCCGCCGCCGCTACCTCGGGGTCGCCCGAGAGGTTGCCGAGGAAGGCGATCACGGACGTGTACCAGCGGTGGAAGCGCGCGTGGTCGGCCTTGTCGAGGCCCAGCATGTCGGCGATGACGTTGACCGGGAAGCGGGTGGCGTAGTCGCCCACCAGGTCGGCGGAGCCGGAGTTCCGGAAGCCGTCGATCAGTTCGCGCGAGTTGCGCTCGATGACGGGCAGGAACTTCTCCTGGAGGTCGGCGCCGCGGAAGGCGGGGGCCACCAGGGCGCGGCGCACGGCGTGCTCACGGCCGCTGAGCTGGAGGATCGTCTTGCCGTGCACCGGCTCGATCTGCCAGTCGTAGTTGTCGGTGGTGAACTCGCCCTGCTTGTCCTTGAAGACGCGCTCGACGTCCTCGTAGCGCGAGACGATGTAACTCTGCGTGGCCTCGTGCCAGATGAGGGGCGCGGTGTCGCGCATCAGACGGTACGCCGGGTAGGGGTCCGCGGCGAACTCCGGCGAGAGGATGTCGGGCACCTGCTGCGCGGTGGACATGGGGCTCCCTCAAAGTGAGTGACTGGCTTACGGCACAAGGTAATTGATCAACAGTCAACCAAGACAGCCCCCACCCCCTCCCCAGCCGCCCCACCAGCATCCCTTGGCCGAAAACCACCTCTTGCGCGTGGCCGAAGGGGCCCGGCCGGTCCGCCGTGTCAGCCCTTGACCGTCCGCGACTGCGACGTCGCCAGGCCGGTCAGGCCCTGGTCGAGCAGTCGGCGCAGGGTGAGGGCGTCGTCGGCCAGGGCGGTGAGCAGGGTGGCGCCGGGGGAGAGGGGCATGACGGCCGCGTCGGCGGTGGGGGGTGCGGGCGGGAGCGCGGGACCGCCGGGGGCGACGACGAGCAGGGTGCCCAGGGCTCGCCGGCCGCCGGTCACGGCCGGGCCGTGCCAGCCCGGGACGTCCGGGCCGACGGTGAACTCCTGGTCGTGGAGTGGACGGCCGGCGAGGGTCACCCGCAGGCGCTGGCGGAAGGTGCCCGGGGTCTCGCCGTGGCGGCCCAGGAGCAGTTCCTCGCGGGCGAGCAGGCGGGCGCCCGGCTCCAGGTCGACGCGTGTCGTGGCGTGGTGGTCGCAGCGGCCGGCGGCGATCACCGGTTCGGGCAGCCACACCAGGGTGCCGCCCGGCGCGACCCGCAGGCGGGCCTCGGTGTGCGAGGGGCGGCCGTGCGGCCCCGGCAGCACCAGGGTCGCCGCCACACCGCGTACGACGAGCGCCGCACCCGCCGCGACCTCGACGTCCAGCCGCAGGTGGTCGCCGCCGATCGGGCCCGCGGCCGCGGCGGCCAGCGCCACGTGGGCGGCGCCGGGCGGGTTCCAGCGGCCCGTCGGCCCGACGGCGAAGGGGATCGTGGGCCGCCAGATCAGCGGCGCCTCGGAGCGGAGGCGGCTGATCCGGGTCCTGGTCCCGCCGGACCGGTCCCGCTCGGCCGTCACCGCCAGGCGGGCGTGTGCCCGCATCACCGGGTCACCGGGCGGGGACGGCGAGACAGTGCCGAACCCACGCGGCGACGTCGGCGGCGGTCGGGTCCCGGACCAGCGAGGTGAACAGCACCGGCAGGTCGCCGCGCTTGGCACGGGCGTCACGGTCCATGACGGCGAGGTCCGCGCCGACCTGCGGCGCCAGATCGGTCTTGTTGACGACCAGCAGGTCGGCCGAGGTCACCCCCGGCCCGCCCTTGCGGGGCACCTTGTCCCCGCCGGCCACGTCGATGACGAAGATCTGATGGTGGACCAGCCCGCGGCTGAACGTGGCGGTGAGGTTGTCCCCGCCGCTCTCCAGGAGGACGAGGTCGAGCGGCGGCAGGGTCGCCTCCAGTTCCTCCACCGCTTCGAGGTTGGCGGAGATGTCGTCGCGGATCGCGGTGTGCGGGCACGCCCCCGTCTCGACCGCCCGGACCCGCTCGGCGGCCAGGACGCCGTTGCGCAGCAGGAAGTCGGCGTCCTCGGTGGTGTAGATGTCGTTGGTGACCACGGCCAGGGAGAACTCCGGGGCCAGCGTGCGGCACAGCGCCGCGACCAGCGCGGTCTTGCCGGATCCGACCGGGCCGCCGATGCCGATGCGCAGCGCCCGGCCGGGGCTGCGGGGCAGGGTCCCCCGCGCGTCGGCGTGCGCGTGGACGTGGGCCCGATCGGGGCGAGGGGTGGGGTCAGGACGCAAAGAGACGCACCTCCCAGGCGGAGTGGTGTTCGGCACGGATGTCGAGCAGGGGGCCCGCACGGGACGGGAGATCCGCGGGCGCGGTGTCCGCGTGGCCCGCCGCCCCGGCGGCGACGGCGGCGATCCGCGGTCCCAGCCGGGCGAGGGCCGCGTGGACTTCGAACGGGTCGAGGCCGAGCAGCCGCACGGCGGCCGTCGCCGGGGTGAGCACCGCTTCGTGGGCGGCGGCCAGCGCCGCGGCGTCCGGACCCAGACCCGCCGCCGCGGCCACCGCGCCGAGGGCGACCGGCTGATGGGGGCCCTGCCCGGGCGCCGCGCTCAACTCGTCCAGGCGGGGGTGGGGCCAGACCGTACGGCCCGCCCGCAGCAGTTGCCGTCCCAGGCGGCGGGAGGCGGTACGCAACGCCGGCGACGGGGTCCTGGCGGCGAACTCGCGGTCCAGCAGCTCAAGTTGCTCGACGGGGGAGTCCCCTCGGCGGCCCGTACCGCCGAAGGCGGCGCACGCCGCGGCCGTGAACGCGGCGCTCACCAAGCCGGTCGTCGCCAGCCGTCCCCGCAGGAACTCCTCCAGCGCGGGCAGGTCGTCCACGCCGTCCAGGGCCGCCGCCGCTTCCAGACCACCGGAATGCGCGTGCCCGCCGGAGGGGAAGCGCCCGTCGGCGAGCAGCAGCAGCGCCGGCGGTGTCGGCTGCGGTCGCATGGTGTCGTGGGTGTTCATCGAGGCGCGTCGATGTCGTGGAGTCAGAAGAGGAAGTAGCGCTGTGCCATGGGCACTTCGGCCGCGGGTTCGTGCTCGATCAGTTCGCCGTCGACCCGCACGGCGTACGTGTCGGCGTCGACCTCGATACGCGGAGTGGCCGTGTTCTCCGGAAGGTCCCGCTTGCCGCGGCCGCGTACGTTCTCCACGGCCACGAGCCGCCGCCGCAGCCCCAGGCGGTCCGCGAGGCCGTCCTCGACGGCCGCCGGCGCGACGAAGGCGACGCCGCTCGCGGCGGCCGCCGGGCTGCCCACGTTGTAGCCCATCCGGTTCAGCACCGGCTGGGGCGTGGGGATCGACGCGTTCGGGTCGCCGAGGGCGGCGCTCGCGGCCATCCCGGCCTTGAACACGACCGTGGGCCGTACCCCGAACAGGGCGGGCTGCCACAGCACCAGGTCGGCCAGCTTCCCGGGCTCGACGGAACCGACCTCGCGTTCGAGGCCGTGGGCCACCGCCGGGCAGATCGTGTACTTGGCGACGTAGCGGCGGGCCCGGTGGTTGTCGGCCCCGCTGTCGCCGGGCAGTGAGCCGCGCAGCTCCTTCATCCGGTGGGCGGTCTGCCACGTCCGCGACACGACCTCCGTGATCCGGCCCATCGCCTGGGCGTCCGAGGACATGATCGAGAGCGCCCCGAGGTCGTGCAGCACGTCCTCGGCGGCGATGGTCGTGGGCCGTACCCGGCTCTCGGCGAACGCGAGGTCGTTGGGCACCTGCGGGTTGAGGTGGTGGGCCACCATCACCATGTCCAGCGCCTCGGCCACCGTGTTGACGGTGAACGGGCGGGTCGGATTGGTCGAGGCGGGCAGCACGTTCGGCTCACCGGCGATGCGGATGATGTCCGGTGCGTGGCCGCCGCCCGCGCCCTCGGTGTGGTACGCGTGGAACGTCCGGCCGCCCACGGCGGCGAGCAGATCCTCCACGAAACCCGCCTCGTTGAGGGTGTCGCTGTGGATCGCGACCTGAACTCCGGCCTGGTCGGCGACGGTCAGCGCGGCGTCGATCGCGGCCGGGGTGGCACCCCAGTCCTCGTGCACCTTGAACCCGCCCGCCCCGCCGCGCAGTTGCTCCCACAGCGCCTCGGGGGACACGGTGTTGCCGCGGGCCAGGAACAGCACGTTGAGCGGCCAGGGCTCGCAGGCCTCCAGCATCCGCCGCAGCCACCAGGCGCCCGGCGTGGCCAGGGTCGCCTTCGACCCCTCGGTGGGTCCGGTGCCGCCGCCGACGAACGTGGTGGTGCCCGCCGCGAGGGCCTCCTCGAACATGGCCGGGCCGACGAAGTGCACATGGGTGTCGATCGTGCCCGCCGTCAGGATCAACCCGTTGCCGGCCGCGATCTCCGTGGAGGGGCCGATGACGAGGTCGGGGTGGACCCCGTCCATGGTCTCGGGGTTGCCCGCCTTGCCCAGCGCCACGATCCGGCCGTCCCGGACGCCGACGTCGGCCTTGACCACTCCCCAGTGGTCAAGGACCACCGCGCCGGTGATGACCAGGTCCGGTGTTCCCTCGCCGCGGGTGGCCCGCGACTGGCCCATGGACTCCCGGATGGATTTGCCGCCGCCGAAGACGGCCTCGTCGCCGCCGCCGCAGAGGTCCCGCTCGACCTCGATGAACAGGTTGGTGTCGGCCAGGCGGACCCGGTCCCCGGTGGTCGGGCCGAACGATGCCTCGTACTCGCGTCGGCCGATCTCAGCCATCGAGTTCACCTCCGCACAGACCGCGCAGTCCGGCCACGATCCGCCGCCCCCCGATCGGGACCAGCTCCACCTCCTCCACGTCCCCGGGCTCGAAACGCACCGAGCCGCCCGAGAGCACGTTGAGCCGCCGCCCCCACGCGGCCTCACGGTCGAACTCCAGCGCGGCGTTGACCTCCGCGAAATGGAAGTGCGAACCGACCTGGACGGGACGGTCGCCGGTGTTCTCCACCCGCAGCCGGGTGACCTCCTTGCCGGCGTTGATCACGACCGGGTCGTCGCCGTAGAGCACTTCGCCCGGGATCAGGGGCTCGTCGGTCTCCGGATGTCTCCCCGTGTAGTGCCGCCGGGCCGCCTGCGGCGACCCGGTCCCGCCCCGCCGTGGCAGGCTGGGGCTGCCGACGCCGCTGGACGGGTGCAGCACCGAGCCGTGCTGGTCGTGCCGGCCCGGGTCGTCGCCGGGATGGCCGCCGCTCTTCATGATCATGAGATCGGCCCCGTCACCGTGATCAGGTTCGTGCCGTCGGGGAAGGTCGCCTCGACCTGCACCTGCCCCAGCATCTCCGGCACGCCCTCCATCACGTCGTCGCGACCGAGCACCGCTCGTCCGGACTCCATGAGTTCGGTGACCGTACGGCCGTCGCGCGCACCCTCGAGGAGGAACGACGTGATCACCGCGGTGGCCTCCGGCAGATTCAGCCTCAGGCCCCGCTCCTTGCGCTCCAGGGCCAGCTTCGCGGCCGTGTAGATCATCAGGCGCTCACGCTCGTGCAACGTCAGAAGCATCGGCCGCCTCCACGGGGCGAGAGGAAGAACCACGCTCTTGCAGTTAATCCCAAACGTGTCCCCGTCGCAGAGCGAGAGCTCACCCCGCGTGACGCTCAGCGGGCCCTGCCGACGGGCCCGACCTCCTCCGCGCGTACGCCGCCCGCCCGGGCGTGGGCCAGGGCAGCCCGCCGCGACCGGCCGTCCCGTGGCAGGTGGAAGGCCTGGAGGGAATGGCGCGCTCCGCCCGTGTCGAAGCGGTCGACGACCCTGCCCAGCGGGTTCCGCAGCCGCCCGTCCGGCATGAGGACGCCGGCCGGCTGGGAGAAGCGGGCCCGCTGCACGGCGTCGAAGTCGACCCAGCTCGCACCGGCGTGGCGCACCAGCACCTCGCCCACGTACGCCCCGAGGCCGAGCAGCGGCCCCCGTACGCGCTCGCGCGACGCGCCGCTCTTGCGCATGCCGTCGATCAGGAAGTCGACGATCCGCAGACTCGCCACGGAGTAGTCCAGGGGTACCCGGCTGCGCTCCGTGAGACGGGCGACCAGGACGGCCGCGCGCCGGGGCATCCCCTCCGCGTACGGAACGCTCTCGTCGGCCTCGGCCATGGAAATTCCACCCTTCGCTTGCCAGGGGGCCTTGACGGGCCCCTGATCAGCAAGCGGATTCCGCCACCGGAACGTCACGCGCGGGCGGGGGCCCGCTCAGGTCTCCCCACGCGGTCCCAGCGACCGCTGCCTGACCCGGTCCAGATGGCGGGCGAAGACCTCCCGGGCCTGGGGGGTCAGGGCGCGCAGGGCCACCAGGGCGCTGATCACCACGTCGCACAGTTCCGCCTCGACGTCGTCCCAGGTGTGGGTGGTGCCCTTGCGCGGGTTCTGGCCGGTCGCGCCGATCACCGCCTGGGCGACCTCGCCGACCTCCTCCGACAGCTTCAGGACCCCCGGCAGCACCGCCGCCTCCCGGCTCTCACCGAAGGGGCGGTGCCCGTCCAGCCAGGCCCACAGGTCGTCGACGGTGGACCAGAGATCCTCGGGTGGTGCCGGCGCGGAGCCGGGGTGCTGATCGCTCATGCGGCGCAGCCTGCCACGACCCGCCCGTCCCGTTCCGTGAAAAGCGCCTTCCGCTGTTCCTGGTCGCCTACTCCTCGAAGAGCGCCTCCTGCTCGCCCTCCTTCTCCCGGCGCAGCCGCCGGACCCGCGCGCCCAGGACGACGGACGTCGCCGCGGCCACCGTCGCGAACGCCGCGGGGACCATCCAGCCGCGGTTGACGGCGTGCCCGAGGGCGTGGTCCAGGGAGAGCCGGCCGGGGCCCGTGATCGCCAGGCCCGCGGAGGTCAGGCCGAGCGAAGCCGCGTACTCGTAGCCGCCGCTCTGGGCGAAGAAGCCGCTGGGCGCGTGCACCGCGGCCGCCCCCGCCATCGCGCCGGCCGCCGCCGCGCCCGCCGCCGGGGTCGCAAGGCCCAGGGCGAGGAGCAGGCCGCCGCCGGCCTCCGACAGCCCGGCCGCCATCGCGCTCGCCTTCCCCGGCCGGTAGCCCACGGACTCCATGAACCGGCCGGTCCCCTCGATCCCGCCCCCGCCGAACCAGCCAAGGAGCTTCTGCGCTCCGTGCGCGGCCAGCACACCGCCGGTACCCAGCCGGAGCAGCAGCAGGCCAAGATCACGTCGGTCGTAACAGGTCACGGTGACTCCCAAGACGTACGGCGGGAACAGCGGTTACGGACCGCTTCCGGGTGTCCACCGTCGCACCGCCCACACTCCGCCGGCCCGTCCTGGGCGCCGTCCGGGTGGCGGGGTCCCCGGGGCCGGTGTGACGCTGCCGACATGACGATTCAGACCGCCAGACTGAGCGACCCGGCCGTCCGTGCCTTCGTCACCGCCGTCAACGCCCACGACCGCGAGGGCTTCATGCACCTGCTCGCGCCCGGCGCGACCATGGCGGACGACGGGGCCGACCGCGACCTCGCGGAGTGGATCGAGGCGGAGATCTTCGCCACGCACGGCCACATGGAGGTCGACAACGAGTCCGCCGGCGGCCGCGCCCTCCTCGCCCGCTACCGCAACGACACCTGGGGCGAGATGCGCACCCGGTGGTCGTTCACCATCACCGACGACGGCCGGATCTCACGGTTCGAGACCGGCCAGGCGTAGCCCGCGGACACGGGGTCCCGTACCGGGGCCTTGCCCTCGCGTGCGCTCCAACTCGTAGCGTCCCGGGACATGGAGACCACCACCTTCACCAGGACACTGGGACGCGGCGGGATCGAGGTCGGTGCGCTCGGCTTCGGGTGCTGGGCGATCGGCGGGGAGTGGCGTTCGGCGGACGGGCAGCCGCTCGGCTGGGGCAGGGTGGACGACGAGGAGTCCGTACGGGCGATCCGGCGCGCCCTCGACCTCGGCGTCACCTTCTTCGACACGGCGGACGTCTACGGCTGTGGGCACAGCGAGCGGGTGCTCGGGCGGGCCCTGGGCAGGCGGCGGGACGAGGTCGTCGTCGCCACCAAGTGGGGCAACCTGTTCGACGAGCGCACCCGCACTGCCGACGGCCAGGACGCCACCCCCGAGTACGCGCGCCGCGCGCTCACCGCGTGCCTCGCCCGCCTCGGCACCGACCACGTCGACCTGTACCAGCTGCACCTCTCCGACGCACGGCCCGGCGACGCGGCCGCCCTTCGGGACGCCTGCGAGGACTTCGTGGCCGAGGGGCTGATCAGGGCCTACGCCTGGAGTACGGACGATCCCGCCCGCGCGGCCGTCTTCGCCGAGGGCGAGCACTGCGCGGCCGTGCAGCACGCGCTGAACGTGCTCCAGGACGCGCCCGGGATGCTCGCGCTGTGCGAGGAGCGGGGCCTCGCGAGCGTGAACCGCAGCCCGCTGGCCATGGGTCTGCTCACCGGCAAGCACGCCGGGCGCGCGCCCCTGGAGGCGGGGGACATCCGCAGCCGGCCGCCCGCCTGGCTGAAGGGCTTCGGGTACGGCTCCGGCGCCGACCCGGACTGGCTGGACCGCGTCGAGGCGCTGCGTGAGGTGCTGACCAGCGGCGGCCGTACGCTCGCCCAGGGCGCCCTGGCCTGGCTGTGGGCGCGCAGCGAGCGAACCATTCCCATCCCGGGCTTCCGCTCGGTCGCCCAGGCCGAGGAGAACGCGAACGCGCTGGCCAAGGGCGCGCTGACGGCCGCAGACCTGGCCGAGACCGACCGCATCCTGGGGCGGTGACGGTGACGGGGCGCGAGCCGGGGGGAGGGAGGGGCGAGGGGCAATTCGACAGGGCATTCGGTGACTCGTCCTTTGATGATCTTTTGATCAGGCTTTGAGGACATGTCGTGCACGGGCTCAGGCTCGCTCTGTACGGTCCCGGGGTGCGTGTTTCCTCTCGGTCCCCCCACGGCCTGTCCCGGCGTTCCCTGCTCACCCTCGCCACGGCCGCCGTGACCGCCACCGGCCCGGCCGCGTCCACCGCGGTCGCCGCCCCCGCCGCGATCGGCGGCGAGCGGCTGGCCCGTACGAAAGCGCAGGTGAGCGGTGCCACCGGCCTACTGGGCCGGCTCACCGCCCGCGCCTGGCTCCTCGCCGACTGGGAGACGGGGCACGTGCTCGCCGCCTACCGCGCCCACCAGCCCCTCGCGCCCGCCTCCACGCTGAAGATGCTGTTCGCGGACACGGTGCTGCGGAAGTTCCACCGTGCCCAGCGGCACACCGTCACCGAGGCCGAGCTGGCCGACATCCCCATGGGCTCCAGCCTCGTGGGGATCCGGCCCGGGACCACGTACACGGTGGAGCAGCTCTGGCAGGGCGTCTTCCTGCGCTCGGGCAACGACGCCGTGCACGTGCTCGCCCACATGAACGGCGGGGTGGCGAAGACCGTCGCCGAGATGCAGGCCAGGGCCCAGGACCTCCAGGCCCTGGACACCCACGTGGTCAGCCCGGACGGCTTCGACCACCCCGGTCAGCTGTCCTCGGCGTACGACCTGACGCTGATCGCCCGGCACGGGCTGCGCAACGCCGACTTCCGCGGCTACTGCGGCACGCACGCCGCCGACTTCCCGGCCGGCCGGAGCAGGACCTTCCAGATCCAGAACACCGACCGCCTGCTGACCGGAGCCTGGGGCCTGAAGGCGTACCACGGCCTGATCGGGGTGAAGAACGGCTACACCAGCGACGCCGGCAACACCTTCACCGGCGCGGCCGTACGCGGCGGCCGCACCCTGCTCGCCACGGTGCTCAACCCCGCGGCCGGCAGCAACGCCGTCTACGAGGAGACCGCCGCCCTGCTCGACTGGGGCTTCGGGCAGGGCGGTTCCGCGCGGCCCGTCGGCACGCTGGTCGAGCCGCTGAGCGAGGGCGGGAAGAAGGCGGACGCGGACGCCCCGCCCGTGCGGCAGGCGACACCGGCCGCCGCCGGGCCGCCGGGCGCGGCGGCGGACACGAGCCCCTCGGCCTGGCGGCTGCTGGAAGGCGCCGGCGGTACGGTCGCGCTGCTGGCCGGCGGCGTGTGGGCGCTGCGCCGGCGCCGGGCCGCGGCCGCCGCGTCCGGGGGACGCCACCGGCGCTGAGCCGTCCGCGCCGGGCCGTGCGGGCCCGTTCCGGGCGGCTCAGCCCCGTCCCACGTACGGCATCGCCGTCGCCAGTACCGTCGCGAACTGCACGTTCGCCTCCAGCGGCAGTTCCGCCATGTGCCGCACGGTGCGCGCCACGTCGGCCACGTCCATCACGGGCTCCGGGACCACCTCCCCGTTGGCCTGGAGGGCACCCGACTCCATCCGCGCCGTCATGTCGGTGGCCGCGTTGCCGATGTCGATCTGCCCGACCGCGATCCGGTACGGCCGCCCGTCCAGGGAGAGCGCCTTGGTCAGGCCGGTCAGGGCGTGCTTGGTGGCGGTGTAGGGCGCCGAGTGGGGCCGGGGCGTGTGCGCCGAGATCGAGCCGTTGTTGATGATCCGGCCGCCCTGCGGGTCCTGCTCCTTCATCCGCCGGTACGCCGCCTGGGCGCACAGGAAGGCCCCGTTGAGGTTGGTGTCCACCACGTGCCGCCACGCCTCGTAGGACAGGTCCTCCACCGGCACGCCGCCCGGCCCGAACGTGCCCGCGTTGTTGAACAGCAGGTCGACCCGCCCGAACCGGTCGACGGTGGCGGCGAACAGCGCGGCCACGTCGTCCGGCCGGGCCACGTCGGCGCGTACGGCGAGGGAGGCGGCCTCCGGGGCGAGCGCCGCCGTCTCCTCCAGCGTCTCGCGGCGGCGCCCCGCCAGGGCCACGGACCAGCCCGCGCGCAGCAGTTCCACGGCGACGGCCCGCCCGATGCCCGAGCCGGCCCCGGTCACCACCGCGATCTTCGATTGCCTGTCGGTCATGGCACCGGAGCGTACGAGGACGGTCCGCGGAGCGGAATCCACCGTCCGCCATACGGATGCCCGCGAGGGCCGTGAGTGTGTCTCCGGACGCCCGCCGGTGTCGCGGGGCTCAGGCGAGCGCGGCCTCCCGGGCCCGCCCGGCGCCCGGTCCGTCCGCCTCGCCCGGATACCGCACGCCGATCCGCTCCCGCACCGCGTCCAGCGTCCGCATCACCGCCAGGGTGCCCTCCAGCGGCACGAGCGGGGACTCCGTCTCGCCCGCGCGCAGGGCCCGCATCACCTCCCGCGCCTCGTGCCGCAGGGTGGTGCGCGGACCGTCGGCCGGATCCGCGGTGAACTCCTCCGGGTCACGGCCGTGCCGGCGCAGCACGAAACGGTCGGGGTGGAAGAAGCCGGAGGGCACGTCGATCCGGCCCTCGGAGCCGGTGACCGAGGCGCAGGTGGCCGTGGATCCCGTGATGGAGCAGTGCAGTTGGGCCAGCGCGCCGCTGTCCCAGGAGAGCAGCGCGCCGGTCTGCAGGTCGACGCCCTCCGCGGAGAGCACCGCCCTGGCCGTCACGTCCGACGGCTCGCCGAGCAGCAGCTGCGCGAACGACACCGGGTAGACGCCGAGGTCGAGCAGCGCCCCGCCGCCCAGGTGCGGGTCGCGCAGCCGGTGCGAGGGCGGGAAGGGGCCGGCGAGCCCGAAGTCGGCCTGAACGGTGCGTACTTCGCCGATCGCGCCGTCGTCGACCAGTGCCTTCAGGCGCCGTACCAGCGGATTGCAGTACATCCACATGGCCTCCATCAGGAACCGGTCGTGCTCCCGGGCGAGCGCGACGAGTTCCCCGGCCTGCCGCAGGTTCAGCGTGAACGGCTTCTCGCACAGCACGTTCCGCCCGGCCGCGAGGCACAGCCCGGCGGCCGCCCGGTGGGCCGTGTGCGGGGCGGCGACGTAGACGACGTCGACGTCCTGGTCCCGGGCGAGCGACTCCCAGTCGCCGTACGCCCGCGGGATCCCGAACCGTTCGGCGAACGCCTTCGCCGGCTCCTCGGTGCGCGAGGCCACCGCCACGACCTCGGCGTCCGGCAGGTCCACCAGGTCCGCGGTGAACGCGGCCGCGATCTGGCCGGTCGCCAGAACGCCCCAGCGCACCGTCTGTTCCGTCACCCCGGACACTTCCGACATCCCGGACCTCACTCTCGCTCACGCGTTCCTCGGCACGGTGTACGAGCTGAGAGCATAGGCGGCGGATCAGCCGGACAGGCCCGGAGAGGGCCGAAGAGGGCCACGAGCGGGCCGAAGAGGGCCACGAGCGGGCCGGGAGAGGAAGGGACACACATGTCGGAGGGTGGGGCGCCCGCACCGCACGCGCCGCGGACGGCCGTACCGGAGCGGGGACTCGCCGGACCACCGGCGCGCTCGGCCCGCCGCGCCGGGCTGCTGGTGACGCTGATCCTCGGCGGGCTGACGGCGACGCCTCCGCTCGCGATGGACATGTACCTCCCCTCCCTGCCGGAGGTCACCCGGTCCCTGCACGCCCCGGCCGCGACCGTCCAGCTCACGCTGACCGCCTGCCTGGCCGGCATGGCGCTCGGGCAGATGGTGGTCGGCCCGATGAGCGACCGGTGGGGGCGCCGCCGCCCGCTGCTGGCGGGGCTCGCCGTCTACGTCCTCGCCACCGCGCTGTGCTCGCTCGCCCCGAACGTCGAGACGCTGGTCGCCTTCCGGCTGGCCCAGGGCCTGGCGGGCGCGGCCGGCATCGTGATCGCCCGCGCGGTCGTGCGGGACCTCTACGACGGCGTGGCCATGGCCCGCTTCTTCTCCACCCTGATGCTGATATCCGGGGTCGCCCCGATCGTGGCGCCGCTGATCGGCGGGCAGATCCTGCGGGTGACGGACTGGCGGGGCGTGTTCGTCGTCCTCACGGTGGTCGGGGCGCTGCTGGCCGTGGTCGTCTGGACCCGGCTGCCGGAGACCCTGCCGCCCGCCCGCCGGCACGGCGGCGGCGTGGGCGAGACGCTCGGCTCGATGCGCCGGCTGCTTGCCGACCGCGCCTTCACCGGATACCTGCTCGCGGGCGGCTTCGCCTTCGCCGCGCTGTTCGCGTACATCGCCGCCTCGCCGTTCGTGATCCAGGAGATCTACGGCGCCTCCCCGCAGACGTACAGCCTGCTGTTCGGGCTCAACTCGGTCGGGCTGGTCATCGTGGGCCAGGTCAACGGCCGGGTGCTGGTCGGACGGGTCCGCCTCGACCGGGTGCTGGCCGTCGGCCTCGTGGTGGTCATCCTGGCCGCGGCCGCGCTGCTGCTGATGGCCACGGGGGTCTTCGGCGAGGTGGGCCTGGTGCCCGTGGCCGCCGCGCTGTTCGTGCTCATGTCCGCGATGGGCGTCACCCTGCCCAACACCCAGGCGCTCGCGCTGATGCGCACCCGCGAGCACGCCGGTTCCGCGTCCGCCCTGCTCGGCACGTCCTCCTTCCTCATCGGCGCGGTCGCCTCCCCGCTGGTCGGGATCGCCGGGGAGCACACCGCCGTGCCCATGGCGCTGGTCCAACTGGCGGCCGCGCTGGTGGCGCTGGCCTGCTTCATGGGAATGTGCCGTCCCTGGAGGCCATATGCGGCCGAGAGCGTGCAGGAGGAGAGCTGAGCGCACCGAGACTGCGCGGGGACACACCGGAGAAGGCCGGACTCGACCTCGCCGAGCTGCGTCACCTCGTCCGCGAGGTCCACGACCTCACCACCGGGGAGCGGCCCTGGGCGGCCGGCGCCGTCGTCCTCGCCGGACGCGGCCCGGTGATCGCCGTCGCCGAGGCGGCGGGCTGGGCGGTGCGGTACGCGTCCTACGACCCCGCCACCGACCGGGGCGTCGAACTCCCGCCCGACCGGCGGGTGCCGATGACCGTGGACACGCCGTTCGACCTGGCCTCCCTCACCAAGCTGTTCACCGCGGTCGCCGCCGTGCAGCAGATCGAGCGGGGCACGTTGGGCATCGACGCGCGGGTGGGGGCGTACCTGCCGGAGTTCCGCGCGGCCGCCGCACACGGCGTCACCGTACGGCAGTTGCTCACCCACACCTCCGGGCTGCGCCCCGAACTCCCGCTGTACGACTGCCCCGACGCGGCCTCCCGGTCGGCGATGCTGCGCGCCGAGGCTCCGGTGGGCGTGCCCGGCACGTACACCTACTCGGACCTCAACCCGCTGCTGCTCCAGCACGTCCTGGAACGGATCACCGGCCGCACCCTGGACGTCCTGGTCCGCGACGGGATCACCCGCCCGCTGGGCATGGCGTCCACCGGCTTCGGCCCGTGCCCCGGCGCGGCGGCGACCGAGGACCAGCGGCGGCCGTGGGCCAAGGCGGACCGGGGGATGCTGCGGGGCGAGGTCCACGACGAGAACGCCTGGGCGCTGGGCGGTGTGGCCGGTCACGCGGGCCTGTTCTCGACGGGCCCCGACCTCGCGGTCTTCTGCCGCGCGCTGCTCGCGGGCGGCTCCTACGGTCCCGCCCGGATCCTCGGCCCCGACTTCGTCGACCTGCTCCTCGCCCCACCGGGCCTGGGTTTCGCCGTGGACCAGCCCTGGTTCATGGGCGAACTGGCGGGCCACGGAGCAGCGGGCCACACGGGCTTCACCGGCACGTCCCTGACCCTCGACCGGGCCACGGACACCTTCCTCATCCTCCTGGCCAACACGGTCCACCCCCGCCGCCGCCCCCCATCAAGCACCCCCCGCGCAACAGCGGCAACCCACCTGTCCCGAGCAATCCGCAACACCCACCGGATCTGAGGGACCGAGTGCACCCGGTGGCCTGTCGGTCCCGACGGTCCAGAGGGACGCGAGCCCCTCACGCGTGGCGGCGACCCGGCCGCGGTCGGGGGCCCGTGCCGGTCCCGAGGGAGGTGAGCGGGCTACCGCTCGGCGGGGGCGAGCCGGCCGGTGAGGGCAAGGGCGACGCTCACGCTGTCCAGCACGCCGCCCCCGTCGGCGCGGGCGGCCCGCGGCGCCCATCGGGGGCGCGAGCCCCGCGGGCAGCCGGGCCCGAGGGGGCGCGGGACCCTCACGTGTGGCGGCCATCCGGCCGGCGCAAGTGGTCGGGGTTCGTCCCGGGCCCGGGGGAGGTGAGCGGGTCACCCCTCGGTGGGGGCGGGTCGGCCGGTGGGGGCGGTGTGCTCTCCAACGCGTCGACCCTGTCAGGCCGGTGGTCCCCGTTGGGCCCGGAGGGCCTCGGCGGTTCTGGGGGGCCGGTGGAGCTGAGAGAATTGGACGGTGAACGACGTTGTATCGCCGTCGGAGACTCTCCGTGCCGCGCTGTCCGGGTTGCTCGACGGGCTGCCGCCCCGGCAGGCGGCGGGGGCCGTGGAGCGGCTGATCGCCAATTACCGGGGGAGCACCCCGACCGACGCCCCGATCCTGCGCGACCGCGCCGACGTGGTCGCGTACGCCGCGTACCGGATGCCGGCCACCTTCGAGGCGGTGCGCTCGGCGCTGGCCGCGTTCGCGCAGGCCGCGCCGGAGTGGACGCCCGCCGGTCACACCGACGTCGGCGGCGGCACCGGCGCCGCCGCCTGGGCCGCCGCCGCCACCTGGGACGGCATCCGCCCGGTGACCGTGCTCGACTGGGCCGAGCCCGCGCTCGCCCTCGGCCGCCGGATCGCCGAGGCCGACCCCGCCCTGCGGGACGCCCGCTGGCAGCGCGCCCGGATCGGCGCGCAGCTCACCCTCGACGACACCGACCTCGTCACCGTCTCCTACGTCCTGGGCGAGCTGACCGCCCTCGACCGCGCGGCCGTCGTGGACGCCGCCGCGGCCGCCGCCCGCGCCGTCGTGGTCGTCGAACCCGGCACACCCGACGGCTACGCCCGCGTCATCGAGGCCCGGGACCGCCTGATCGCGGCCGGCTTCCGGATCGCCGCGCCCTGCCCGCACAGCGCCGCCTGCCCGATCGTGCCCGGCACCGACTGGTGCCACTTCTCGGCCCGGGTCAGCCGCTCCTCCCTGCACCGGCAGGTCAAGGGCGGCTCCCTCGCCTACGAGGACGAGAAGTTCAGCTACGTCGCCGCCACCCGCTTCCCGGTCACCCCGGCCCCCGCACGCGTCGTCCGCCGCCCCCAGATCCGCAAGGGCCAGGTCCTGCTCAACCTGTGCGCCCCCGACGAGGGCCTGCGCCGCGAGACGGTCACCAAACGCCACGGCGACCTGTACAAGGCGGCCCGCGACACGGACTGGGGCGACCCCTGGCCGCCCTCCGACCCCACTCGCTGAGGCCGGGACCCAGCCCGCCCGGGAGCAGCGAGACGCACCGTCTCACCGCCCTGCTACCGTCGGCGCATGCCCGACAAGCCCGCCCCCGACGCCAGCCGCCGCAACGAGAAGTCCCGCCGCGCGATCTACGCCGCCGCCCTCGCGCTCGTCGCCGAGACCGGGTACCCGAAGACCACGATCGAGGCGATCGCCGCGCGGGCCGGGGTGGGCAAGCAGACGATCTACCGCTGGTGGCCCTCGAAGGCGGACGTCCTCATGGAGGCGTTCCTCGACCTCGGCGAACAGGCGGCGGCCCGGCAGCAGGACGCGCGGGGCGACCGGCAGCCCGAGGGGATCCCCGACACCGGCGACCTCGCCGCCGACCTCAAGACCGTCCTGCGCGCCACCGTCGACGCACTCTTCGACCCGGCGTTCGAGGCGCCCGCCCGCGCCCTGGCCGCCGAGGGCCTGGTGAACGACCAGCTCGGCCGGCAGTACGTGGCCAAGCTGCTCCAGCCGCAGCTCGAGCTGTACGTCCACCGGCTCCGCTCGGCCCAGGACACCGGCGCCGTACGCCCCGACATCGACCCGCGCATCGCCCTGGAACTCTTCGTCTCCCCGCTGGCCCAGCGCTGGCTCCAGCGCACCGCGCCCGTCTCCTACGAGTACACCGACACCCTCGTCGACTACGCGCTGCACGGGCTCGCGCCCCGCTGAGCACCGCCCCGGCCACCCCGGTTGCGGGCTCCGGCCCCCCGAGGCGGAGGATGGTGGGACCATGGGACATGCTGTCCACACCAGCGAGGTCAGGGGATAAATGAGCGCGGAGTTCGGCGGTCGTACCGGCCGGGAGGGCAAACTCACCAGGTGGCTGCGGGGACGCCGCCCCAAGGAGACCGCCGGCGAAGGCGGCCGTGAGGACCTGCTGCTCGCCGCCGCCACCGCGGGACTGCCCCTGGCGCCCGCCGCGCACCCGGCCACCGGATACGGCTGCTCCTGCGACCGCGTCGGCTGTCCCACCCCCGCCCGGCACCCGGTGTCGTTCGCCTGGCAGACGCAGTCGACCACCGACCGCGCCCAGATCGAGCGCTGGGCCCGGCACCAGCCGGAGGCCAACTTCATCACCGCGACCGGAATGGTGCACGACGTCCTCGACGTGCCCGTGGAGGCCGGCAACGAGGCCCTGGAGCGGCTGCTCGCCGAGGGCGTGGAGGTCGGTCCGGTCGCCGAGAGCGACGACGGGCGCATGCTGTTCTTCACCCTCACCCGCGGCACGCCCGAGGACGAGGACGAGTGGTGGCCCTGCGAGCTGGACTGCCACCCGGAGACCATGGACGAGCACCCGGGCCTGCGCTGGCACTGCCGCGGCTCCTACGTCCTGGTCCCGCCGGCCCGTCTGCCCGGCGACGACGACCAGCAGGTGCGCTGGCTGCGGGGCCCCGAGTTCGCGCTCCCGGACCCCCTGAGCCTGCTGGAACCCCTCACCGACGCCTGCGCCCGCCACGCCGCCGAGGGCCCGGACTCCCACTCCTCGTCCTGGCCCCTGCACCGCTGACCCCTTGGGGCCCGCGGCGTCCGCGCCGTCCTACCCGCCCTGGGCCGAGGTCAGGCCCTGGACGCGGGCCAGTATCGACACCTGCTGTCCGGTCGCGCCCTTCGGCGGATCGAGGGCCACCTCGTTGGAGAAGAACTCCATGGTCAGCGACTGCCTGACCTCGCCCGTGGTGAGGGCCTGGACGTCCTTGTTGGGGGTGGGCACGGAGGCACCCTCGGCGGAGGTCTGCTTCTCGTAGTGGCGGGTGGTGAAGAACACCAGCGCCCCGCCGTCCGCGGTGCGCAGCGCCAGCGGCGCGAAGGCGCCGTCCGTCCTGGGCTGGTCGATGTACTGCCGCGCCAGCCCCGGCCGGCTCGCGGCCCTGTCGCGCAGCTCGCGCCAGCCGGTGGTGTGCGGGCCGTCGGCGAACAGGTCCCCGCCGTTGCCCAGGTACGTCGCGTAGCTCCGGCTCAAGTCGCCGGGCACGACCGCCAGTTCGGGGCTGCTCTCGGGCAGGGCCTCGGCCAGGCCGTCCTTGTCCTTGCGGAACTCCGGTATCTTCCCGGGGGCCACCAGCGTCAGATAGGCCACCCGCCACTCCTCGGTGGCGCCGTAGCGCAGGAACACCAGCAGCCAGCGCTGGTTGCCGCCCTTGTTGCCCTTGGCGTCGGCGAGGAACCAGCGCGGCCAGCCCGCCTTCTGCGGGATCGTGAACCTGGCGTCCGTCAGCGTCAACGGGGTGTGCGACGGGTTGCCGTCCGGGTGGTTGGCGCGCCCGGCCTTCAGCCGCGCCCCGTCGATGGCGCCGAGCGCGCCGACGACGAAGTCCGCGTCCAGGGTGCGGTCGTAGGCCTTGTCGGCCGCGTTGTAGGCGTCCGTGAACCGTGTCAGCGCCTTCGCGGCCTCCGCGGGGGTGGTGGCCGGAAGCACCTCGCGCTCACCGTGCACCACCACGCACCCGCTCGCGGTCAGCGTCAGCGCGGCCGCCGTGACCGTCGCCGTCGCCCAGCGTTCAAGCCTGCGAAGCCTGCGAGGGCCGCGAACCCTGCTCATCAGCCACCGTCACCTTCCTCTTCCCGGAGGCGAACCCTACCGGGACGAAGAAGAGGGTGAGCGTCGGGACCAAGTACAGCAGCCACACCGTGACCTGAAGCACCGTCGGGTCGGGCTGGAAGTTGAACACGCCCTTCAGCAGCGTGCCGTACCAGCTGTCCGGCGGCACGGCGCCGCTGATGTCGAAGGCCAGATCGCCAAGGCCCGGGACCCAGGCGGCCTCCTGGAGGTCGTGCAGGCCGTAGGCCAGCACACCCGCCGCGACGACGACCAGCATGGCGCCGGTCCAGGTGAAGAACTTGGCGAGGTTGATCCGCAGCGCGCCCCGGTAGAACAGCCAGCCGAGCAGGACCGCCGTGGCCAGGCCGAGGGCGACGCCGATCAGCGGGCGCGGGGTGCCGTCGGAGGCCGCGTGCACCGACGCCCACACGAACAGCGCCGTCTCCAGGCCCTCACGGCCCACGGCCAGGAACGCGGTGGCGACCAGCGCGCCCGTGCCCATCGCCAGCGCCTGGTCCAGCTTGCCGTGCAGCTCCGACTTCAGGTGCCGGGCGGTGCGCCGCATCCAGAAGACCATCCAGGTCACCAGGCCGACCGCGATGATCGACAGGCTTCCGCCGAGCGCCTCCTGCGCCTCGAACGTCAGCTCCTGGGAGCCGAATTCGAGGACGCAGCCGAAGCCCATGGCGATGGCGATCGCGATGCCGATACCGGTCCAGATCGGCTTCAGGGCGTCCCTGCGGCCGGTCTTGACCAGATAGGCGATCAGGATGCACACGACGAGGCTGGCTTCCAGCCCCTCGCGCAGGCCGATCAGATAGTTGGAGAACACGGGTCACGCCTCCTCGGACAGCAGGGTGCGGCCCCACCAGTCGTGCGGGTCACGCACGCCGGGCGGGATCGCGAAGACCGCCGAACCCACGTGCTGGATGTACTCGTTGAGCGCGTCGTCCGCGGCCAGCTTGCGCTGGAGCGGGATGAACCCGTTGCGCGGGTCGCGCTGGTAGGCCAGGAAGAACAGTCCGGCGTCCAGGCGGCCGAGGCCGTCGGTTCCGTCGGTGAAGGAGTAGCCGCGGCGCAGGATCGTGATCCCGCCGTTGGAGTCGGGGTGCGAGAGCCGTACGTGCGCGGTGGGCTTCATCGCCTTCAGGAACGGCTCGTCGTGCTCCTTCGGCCTGCCGACCGGCGCGCCCTCGCCCTTGTCCCGGCCGAAGATGTCCTCCTGCTCCTGGAGCGGAGTCCGGTCCCAGGTCTCGATGTTCATCCGGATGCGCCGGGCGACGAGGTACGAACCGCCGTGCATCCAGGCGTCGTTCGAGCCGCCGTCCCGGTCGCCGACCCAGACGTGCTCCGTCAGCCGGCCGGTCTCGGTGCCCGCGATGTTGCGGGTGCCGTCCTTGAACCCGAAGAGGTTGCGCGGGGTGTGGGCGTCCGGGGTGGTGGAGGAGGTCTTGCCGAAGCCGAGCTGGGACCAGCGGACGGCGACCTTGCCGAAGCCGATGCGGGCCAGGTTGCGGATCGCGTGCACGGCGACCTGCGGGTCGTCCGCGCAGGCCTGGACGCACAGGTCGCCGCCGGTGCGGGAGCGGTCCAGGTTGTCGCCGGGGAACTTGGGCAGGTCCACCAGGGCGGCCGGCCGCCTGTCCCGCAGTCCGAACCTGTCGAACAGCGACGGCCCGAAGCCGATGGTCAGCGTCAGCCGCGAGGGGTTGAGGCCCAGCGCCTCGCCGGTGTCGTCGGGCGGCGCCTCGGGGAGACCGCCGTACGCGCCCTCACCGACCTCCTTGCCCGCGGTCATCCGGCGTGCGGCGGCCGTCCAGTCCTTCAGCAGCCGTACGAACTCGGCGCGGTCGTCGGTCTTCACGTCGAACGCGGCGAAGTGCAGCCGATCCTGCACGGGGGTGGCGATGCCCGCCTGGTGGGCGCCGTGGAACTCCACCGCGCCGCCCGCGTCCGCGCCGACCGGGTCCAGGTCGGAGCCGGCCTTGGTCATCGCCACCGCGCCGCCCGCCGCGACGGCGCCGAGCGCGATCCCCGCCCCGCCCCAGCCGATCACGGCGCGGCGGGACGGAGTGCTGCCCTGGGTCTCGGTCATCTCCAGCCTCTGCTTCACTACTTCACGACGGCCGCGGCGAGCTTGGACAGCGGCTCGGCGAGCGCGTTCACCGCGTCCGAGAGCTCCTTGCGGTCGTCCTTGCCGACCTTGTCGTAGGAGACGAACTCGTACGACGTCTTGTCCGTGCGGTACTTGTCGAGGAGCGTCTCGAGCGCGGCGAACTGCTTGTCGAGTTCCTTGGCCAGCGCCGGGTCGTTCTTCGAGGCGACCGGCCTGAGGAGTTCGTACGCCTTCTGCGCGCCCTCGACGTTGCCCTTGAAGTCGACCAGGTCGGTGTGGGCGTAGCGGTCCTCCTCGCCGGTGACCTTGCCCTGGGCGACCTCGTCGAGGAGTTCCTTGGCGCCGTTGGCCATGGAGGTCGGGGTGATCTCGGCGGTGCCCACCCGCTTCTGCCAGTCCTCCAGGTCGGTGAGGAGCTGGTCGGCGAGCGCCTTCTCCTCGGCGCCGATCCTGCCGTCCTTCCACAGCGCCTTCTCCAGGCGGTGCCAGCCGGTCCACTCCTGGCCGTCCTCCAGGCCGTCCTCGCGGACGTCGACCTTGGGGTCGATGTCGCCGAAGGACTCCGCGACCGGCTCGGTGCGCTCCCAGCCGAGGCGGGAGATGGCGTACGCCTTCTTGGCGGCCGGCACGTCACCGGCCTTGATCGCCTTCACGAAGGCCTCGACGCGGGGCAGGGTCTCGTCGGCCTGGTCCTGGGCGTACTGGCGGTAGTCGGCGACGGCCTCGTCCAGCTTCGGGTCGCGCTTGGCGACCGAGCCGCCGGTCGCCTTGACCTCCTGGCGGATGCCCTTGCCCTTCATGCCCGGCTTGCAGGCGATGAGGTAGTCGCCGGCCTTCACCTCGGCGGTGACCTTCTGCTTGATACCGGGGCCGATGTTCTCGCGCTCGGCGACGATCCGGTCGTCGGGGAAGAGGAGGTAGACCTCGGTGACCTTCGAGCCCTTGTTCTCGATGGCGAGCTCGACGTGCCCGGCCGGGAACTCCTTCTTCGAGACCTCGCAGGAGTCGTCCTTCGCGGTCACGTCGACCACGCGGTCCGCGTCCTGGGCGCCGCTCTTCTGCGTACAGCCCGTCACGGCGGCCAGCGCGACCGCGGCCGCGGCGGTGATGACGGAGAAGCGGACGGCTCGCACGTGGGCTCCCGGGGTGGCTGGAAGGTGACCTGACACCCCACAACCCTTGGTGAGGCTTGCCTAACTTAACCGAGGCTTACCTGGTTCCCACCCGTGCGGACCGTGATTCCTGTCTCATGATCCGCGTGCGGGAACGAACTGATCGCGAAGGTGTCAACAACGGGCAAAGGGTAGGTCAAGTCGGGGTCAAGGGCTCCGTCTGGGGGTCACCAGGACCGCGCCCGTACGCGGATGCGGCAGCACCTCGACCCGCTGGTCGTAGACCCGGGAGAGCAGCTCCTCGGAGAAGACCTCGGCGGGCGGGCCGTCGGCCACGACACGACCGGCGCACAGGATCGCGACCCGGTGCGCGTACGCCGCGGCCAGTCCCAGATCGTGCAGCACCACGACGACCGCGTCCCCGGCGTGCGCCCTGTCCCGGCACAGCCGCAGCACCATCTCCTGGTGCTTCAGGTCGAGCGCGGCGGTCGGCTCGTCGAGCAGCAGCAGCGGTGTCCGCTGGGCCAGTACCCGGGCGAGCGCGACCCGGGCCCGCTCACCGCCGCTGAGCGCGGGGAACGGGCGCGCCGCGAACGCGGTCACCTCGGTGGCGGCCATCGCCTCGGCCACGATCCGCTCGTCCTCGTCCGGGGACGCCCAGGACGCGTGCGGGGCACGGCCCATCCGCACGACCTCCTCGACGGCGAAGGGGAAGGAGAGCGCCGCCGACTGCGGCAGCACGGCGCGGCGCAGCGCGAGTTCGGGTGCGGACCACTCCTGCGCCGGGCGGCCGTGCACGCGCACCACGCCCGCCGTGGGCGGGAGATCGGCGGCGAGCGCGGCCAACAGGGTCGACTTTCCCGCGCCGTTGGGGCCCACCAGGGCCAGCACCTCCCCGGCGCGGACCGCGACGTCGACGCCGTCGAGCACCTCGCGGGGGCCCCGGCGCACCCGCAGCGCCTCCGTCTCGGCGAGCACGTCCCCGGGACCAGCCGGGGTGGGGGGAACCGGTCGGATCCTCGGCAGTCTCATGCCCAGCCTCCTTGCCTGCGGCGGGTGCGGCGCAGCAGCCAGAAGAAGAACGGGCTGCCGACCAGTGCGGTGAGCACGCCGAGCGGAAGCTCGGCGGGTGCGGCGACGGTGCGGGCGGCCAGGTCCGCGCCGAGCAGGACGAGCGCGCCGAGCAGGGCGCTGCCCGGCACCAGGAAGCGGTGCCCGGGCCCGGCGGCCATCCGCAGCAGATGCGGTACGACCAGACCGACGAAGCCGATGATTCCGGCGACGCTGACGGCCGCCGCGGTCAGCAGGGCGATGACCAGCACCAGCACGACGCGCAGCCGCTCCACGTCCACGCCCAGGTGCCGGGCCGGACCCTCACCGAGCGAGAGCAGGTCCAGACGGCGCGCGTACAGCGGCGCGACGCCCAGTCCGAGCACCGCGCACGGCAGGACGGCCATGACCTTCGGCCAGGTGGCCTGGGAGAGCGAGCCGAGCTGCCAGAAGGCGATCTGGTTGACCGCGGCCGAGTCCGCGAAGAACAGGAACAGGCCGATCAGCGCGCCCGCGAAGGCGTTCACCGCGATCCCGGTGAGGATCAGCGTCACCACCTCGGTGCGGCCGCCCGAGCGTGCCATCGCGTACACCAGCAGGACCGTGCCGAGGCCCGCCGCGAAGGCGACCACCGAAACCGTCCAGGTGCCGAGGAAGTCGAGGCCGAGGGCGATCGCGGCGACCGCGCCGACCGCCGCCCCCGAGGAGACCCCGATGACGCCCGGCTCGGCCAGCGGATTGCCGAACACGCCCTGCATCAGCGCGCCCGCGCAGCCCAGCGAGGCGCCCACGAGCAGGGCCAGCACGATGCGCGGGAAGCGCACGTTCCACAGCACCGACTCCGCGACCCGGTCGAGACCGCCGCCGCCGAGGCCGATCCGGTGCAGCACGGAGGAGAGCACCTCGCCGGTCGGGATCGGGTACGCGCCGGTCCCGGCGGCGACCGGCACCAGCACGAGCAGACCGAGCACCAGACCGCCCGTCAGGAACCAGGCCGTGCCGCGCCGCTTCCGCCCGGCGGGCGCGGGCGGCGCCTGGAGGGGGCGTACGGGCTTGTCGTCCACCGCCGTCACCGGGCACCGCCCGCGTAGAGCTGGTCGACGATCGAGCGCAGCACCTGGGCCGTGCGCGGGCCGTAGTTGAGCAGCACGCCGTCCTCGACGGACACGACCCGGCGTTCCATCCCGGCCGGTGTCTGGGCGATGCCGGGGATCTTCACCAGCCCGTCGAGGCCGCCGACGGATTCGAGGCCCTTGCTCATCACGAGGATCGCGTCCGGAGCCGCCTTCGCCAGCGCCTCGGTGGTGATGGCGGTGAAGTCCTTCGTCAGCCCCGAGTCGGCGCCCGCGTCCACCCCGCCGGCCGCCTCGATGAGCGAGGTCGCACCGGACCGGGCGCCGCCGATCAGATAGACCGAGGCCGAGCCGCGCAGGTACAGGAAGGCGACGCGGGGGTGGTCGGCGTGCGCCGGGATCGCCTCGCGCACGGCGTCGATCCGGTCCTCGGAGCGCGTGGTCAGCTCCCGGCCCGCGGCCGGTACGCCGAGCGCACCGGCGACCGCCTGGATGCGTGTCCCCACGTCGGCGAGACCCGCGGCCGGCTTCACCACGAGCACGGGGACGCCCGCGGCGCGGATCTGGTCCATGGCCTCCACCGGCCCGCTGGTGGTCTCGGCCAGCACCAGGTCCGGGGCGAGGGACAGGACGCTCTCGGCGGACACGTCGTGATTGCGGGTCACCACCGGCAGCTTCGCCGCCTGCTGGAAGGTGGCGGTGATGTCACGGGCGACGACCCGGTCGCCGAGGCCCAGCGTGAACACGATCTCGCTGAGGCTGCCGGACAACGGGACGATCCGGCGCGCCTTCCTGACGGTCACCTCCCTGCCGTCCGCGGAACGGACCGTGACGGGCAGCCGGGGCGAGGGTGTGCCGGCCAGGGGTTCGACACGGTTGTCGACGGCGGCGGCCGCCGTCTTCGCGGCTGATCCCTGGTCCGTGCCGGAGGGTCTTGAACCGGAACAACCGGTAGCGGTCAGGGTGAGGGCGAGCACGGACACCAGTGCTCCCGCCAGTGTTGTGCGCAAGCGTCGCACGGTTTTGTCCGTTCCTTTCGGGGGGTACTGCCAGCATCTGACCGGCACATATTAGGTTAGCCTTACCTTCGCTTGCTACCGGTTGTGGATCGGGAGGTTCCCCATGCCCGCGCGCCTTCGCGCTCTGGTCACCGCGTCGTTCACGGCTCTCGCCGTGCTCGCCGCGGCCCTGTCGGCGGTCCTGCTGCCGGCCACCGCCGCCCACGCCGAGAGCCGCACCGTCCAGGGCGGCCGGCTGGACTGGGGCATCAAGTCCTCCTTCCAGAGCTATGTCACCGGGCCCATAGCCAAGGGGAGTTACTCCCTGACCGGTGGTGCCGCCACCGTCGGCGGCAGCACCTTCCGCTTCCACTCGGCGGCCGGTTCCTACGACGGCGCCACGGGCGCGTTCCGCGCCTCCTTCTTCGGCGGTGTCCGCTTCGTCGGCCATCAGGCGGCGAACGGCGGCTACCAGCTCGGCCTCACCCTCAGCCGGCCCACCGTGAGCATCAACGGCTCCGTCGGCACGCTCTACGTGGACGTCGTCAGCAAGGCGAAGGACACCGGGAGCGTCACGACCTCCGCGCAGGTGCCCTTCGCCACCCTCTCCCTCGGCGGGATCGACATGAGAGGCGGCGGCGACGCCGTCGTCCTCAACAACCTGCCCGCCACCCTCACCACCCAGGGCGCGCGCTCCTTCGCCGGCTACTACACGGCCGGAACCGCGCTGGATCCGGTGAGCCTCGCGGCGGACGTGCGTCCGGCCGCGAAGGCGGCGGCCCCCTCGCCCAAGCCCACGCCCACCCCGCCCAAGTCCGCGCGGAAGAAGACGGCTTCGCACCGGGCGCTCGTGAACGGCGCCGTCGACTGGGGCGTGCGCCGCACCTTCCGCGAGTACGTCACCGGCGACATCGCCCGCGGCAAGTGGACCCTGACCGACGGAGCCCAGGACGGCGGCGCCCTCTTCCGCTTCCCCTCCGGCCGGGGCACGTACGACAAGGGCGCGCTCGACGCCACCTTCAAGGGCGCCGTCCGCTTCACCGGCGCGCACGGCCTCGACCTCGAACTGAGCGCCGTCCGCGTCACCGTCGCCAAGGGCACGGGCACGCTCTACGCCGACGTGACGAGCGACCGCCTGACCGGCACGAAGGTCCCCCTGGTCACCTTCGCGGCCAAGAACCTGACCGCCCGCGACGGCCTGGCGAAGGTGACCGAGGCACCGGCCGAACTGACCGCCCGCGGCGCCAAGGCGTTCGGCGGGATGTACCCGGCGGGCACCGCGATGGACCCGGTGTCCCTGGCCGTGGCCCTCACCGACGACGCCGAACTGCCCGCCCTGCCCGACCTGGGCAGCGCCGCCACCGACACCACCGCGCCCGCCCCCACGACGGCCGCCCCCGCCACCTCGGCCGAGCCGGTCGCGGCCACCGGCGACGACGGCACCCCGGTCCTGCCGGTCGCCCTCGGCGCGGGAGGCGCGCTGGTGCTGGCGCTCGGCGGCGCGGCGCTGTACCGCCGCAGGAACCGTACGACCGCCGCCGTGCCGACCGTGGGTTCCGGCACCGACGAGGAGCGGTCGGGCGGAGCGTGACCCTTCGCGTCCGTCCGGCCCGCTGAGCCAGAGACCTTCACTCCCCATCCCCCACGTCCGATTCCCTTTCCCCTTCCCTTCCCTCCGCCGCCCCACCGGTGGATCCCGTCACGAGGAGAACCGCCATGTCCGCCACCGCCACCCGCGCCCGCAGACGGCCGGTGATGTTCGCCGCCGCCGTGGCCACGGCCACCGTGATGGCAGCCGCCGCCCTGGCCACGGCTCCCGGTGCCGCCGCGGCCTCCGCGCCCCTGGCCGGCTACGAACTGAGCTGGGGCATCAAGGACTCGTACCGGAACTACGTCACCGGCCCCTACACCAAGGGCACGTTCACCGTCAGCGACGGCGCCTCGCAGGCCGACGGCAACGGCGTCTTCACCTTCACCGACGGCCAGGGCACCTACGACAGCACCAACCACACGCTGCACCTGGCCTTCAAGGGCACCCTCGTCTCCGAGTCGCCGGTGCACGGGTTCAAGCGGGTGATGAGCGACTTCCAGTACGACAGCGCCACGGGCATCCTTACCGCCGACCTCACCGCCGACGACGGCCCGACCCAGCAGGACGTGCCGTTCGCCAAGGTCGCGGCGCCGGCCGGCTCGGACATGAGCGGCCTGGCCACCATCCTCACCACCGAGGCCGGCACCTTCCTCGGCGGCTCCAACTACGCGGGCGCGGCGGGCGATCCGCTGTCGGTGGTGAAGAAGCCGGGCACGACGTCGCCGAGCCCGTCGCCCAGCGACCCGGAGACCACCTCGCCCGAGCCGACGTCCTCGCCCACCACGTCGGCCTCGCCGAGCGAGTCGGAGACCGGCACCCCGTCGACGTCCCCGAAGCCCGGTGACTCGGCCTCCCAGAGCGCCGAGCCCACGGCGTCCACCTCGCCGTCCGCCTCCACCGCGCCCGCCCCCTCCAAGGGCGACATCGCCGACGGCAGGCTGACCTGGGGCGTGAAGGACTCCTTCCGCGGCTACGTCGTCGGACCGGTGGCCAAGGGCCGGATCGCGGCGTCGGACGGCGCCTCCCAGGCATCCGGCAACGGCGCCTTCACCTTCGCGGACGCCACCGGCAGCTACGACACCGAGGCCGGCGCCCTGTCCGCCGCGTTCAAGGGCTCGGTGAACTTCAAGGGCCACCAGGGCGAGGGCGAGGGCGGCGGCTACGGCCTCGACCTGACCCTCGACAACGTCAGGGCCTCCCTCGACGGCGGCTCCGGCAAGCTGACCGCCGATGTCACCAGCCTCGGCGAGAAGTCGCCGAACGTGGTCCTGGCCGACCTGAAGGCCGCCTCCGCCAAGCTCACCGCCAAGGGCGACGTCATCACCGTGAACGACGTGACGGCGACACTGACCGGGGCCGGCGCCAAGGCGTTCGGCGGCTTCTACGACAAGGGCACCGCGCTCGACCCGGTGAACCTGTCCGTCGCCCTCACCAAGGGCGCCGAACTGCCGTCCGGCAACGGCACGTCGGGCGGCGGCTCCGGCACGGGCGGCACCGGCACCTCCGGCGGCACGGGCGGCACGGGCGGCACCGGCACGGGGGGTACCGGTTCGACGACCGGCGGCGTCGGCTCCACCACCGGCGGCATCGGCGGCAGCATGGCCGCCACCGGCTCCGACGTCCCGGTGGGCGCCCTGGGCGCGGCCGCCGCGGCGACCGTGGCGGCGGGCGCGGGCGTCCTCTACGCCCTGCGCAGGCGCCGCGACACGGAGGCCTGATCCGCATCGGCGGCGGTACCGTCCCGGTTCGGACGGCACCGCCGCCGCGATGCTTCAATGCCCGGGTGACTGACTACGATGTCCTGCGCGTCTTCTGCGGCCCGCACGGCGGCTACGGCAACGAACTCGGTGTCGTCCGCGACGGCTCGCGCGTCCCCGACCGGGACGACCGCCAGGAACTGGCCGCCAAACTCGGCTTCAGCGAGACGGTGTTCGTCGACGACCCCGAGCGCGGCGTCATCGACATCTTCACGCCCACCCTGCGCCTGCCGTTCGCGGGCCACCCCTGCGTGGGAGTGGCCTGGCTGCTGGACGTACCGGAACTGGTCACCCCCGCCGGGACCGTGGGCACCCGACTGGACGGCGAGTTCACCTGGATCGAGGCCCGCCCGGAGTGGGCCCCGCCGCGCACCCTGCGCCAGTACGCCACCGCCGCCGAGGTCGACGACCTGCCCGTACCGCCGCCCGGCGAGTGGATCTACGCCTGGTCCTGGGAGGACGAGGCCGCCGGCCGCATCCGCGCCCGCGCCTTCCCGGGCCGAATCGATGAGCGCGGCGACAGCCGCTCCAGTGGAGCCGGGGCTTGCACCGGAGGCATCGACGAGGACGAGGCGACAGGCGCGGCGGCCCTACTGCTCACAGCCCAACTGGGCCGTGCCCTGAACATCGTGCAGGGCACGGGTTCACAACTCCTCACGGCCCCCCAGCCGGGCGGCTGGGTCGAGGTCGGCGGCCGAGTGGTCCTGGAGCGCTGAAAGGCACGGTCCACGTCCTGCCGGCCCCCGGCCGCGGTCACGCCGACAGGGGGAACTCCTCGGCCAGGGCGTGGAAGACCGCCGTGTTGAGGGAGAACGCCTTCTTGCACTCGGTCACGATGCGCTGCTTCTCCAGGTCGTCGGCGTCCACGTCGTCCAGGAGTTCGCGGTAACCCCGCTTGAAGGCGGCCGGGTTGGTGATCTCCTCGAAGACGTAGAAGCGGACTCCGTCGCCCTTCTTCGTGAAGCCCCAGGTCTTCTCCGCCTTGTCGCGGATGATCTGGCCGCCGGAGAGGTCGCCGAGGTAGCGGGTGTAGTGGTGGGCAATGTAGCCCGCCGGCCACTGCTCGGCGCACTCGCGCACCCGCTCCGCGTACGCCTCGGTCGCGGGCAGCGCGCTCACCTCCGAGCGCCAGGAGGCGCCGCGCAGATGCTCCAGGTCCCGCTCCAGCGCGGCCAGGCGGAACAGCTCGGGCTGGATGAACGGGCCCGCCACCGGATCCGACGCCAGCCGTTCGGCCCCGTCCTCCAGTGCCGCGTACACGAACCAGAGCTGCTCGGTGTACCGCGCGTACGCGTCCACGCCGAGCCGGCCGCCGAGCAGATCGCTCATGAAGGTGGAGGTCTCCGCCTCCGTGTGCTGCTCGTGGGAGGCGGTGCGGATGAGTGTCGAGAAGGAATCCATGAGGCCATCCTCTAAGGTAAGCCTTGCCTAAGTCAATGGGTTTACCGACACTGTGTCGGGAAAACTCTACGTCGAATTCCGGCCAAGCGGACACTTGGGGGCGTAAGAAAAGGCCCGCCCCCCGAAGGGAGCGGGCCACACGTCGAGGCGGCGGGTGTCGGCGCGGCCGTACTACGGCAGCGTCAGGATCTCCGCCCCCGAGTCCGTCACCACCAGCGTGTGCTCGAACTGGGCGGTGCGCCTGCGGTCCTTCGTGACGACCGTCCAGCCGTCGTCCCAGACGTCGTACTCGTAGGTGCCCAGCGTCAGCATCGGCTCGATCGTGAAGGTCATCCCGGGCTGGATGAGCGTCGTGGCGTGCGGGCTGTCGTAGTGCGGGACGATCAGCCCGGAGTGGAACGACGTGTTGATGCCGTGCCCGGTGAAGTCCCGGACCACGCCGTAGCCGAACCGCTTGGCGTACGACTCGATGACCCGGCCGATGATGTTGATCTGCCGCCCGGGGCGCACCGCCTTGATCGCGCGGTCGAGGGCCTCCCGGGTGCGCTCCACCAGCAGGCGGCTCTCCTCGTCCACGTCACCCACGAGGTACGTCGCGTTGTTGTCCCCGTGCACTCCGCCGATGTACGCCGTCACGTCCAGGTTGACGATGTCGCCGTCCCGCAGCACGGTCGAGTCCGGGATGCCGTGGCAGATGACCTCGTTGACCGAGGAGCACAGCGACTTGGGGAAGCCGCGGTAGCCGAGCGTGGAGGGGTAGGCGCCGTGGTCGCACATGAACTCGTGCGCCACCCGGTCCAGTTCGTCCGTGGTGACGCCGGGCGCGATGTGCCGGGCCGCCTCCTCCATGGCCTGCGCGGCGATCCGCCCGGCGATCCGCATCGCCTCGACGGTCTCCGGCGTCTGCACCTCCGGCCCGGTGTAGGGCTTCGGCGCGGGCCTGCCGACGTACTCGGGGCGGCGGATGTTTCCGGGCACGGAACGGGTCGGGGACAGCTCCCCGGGGACGAGCAACGACTGGCCAGACATGTCGGCGAGTCTATCCGGGGGCGATGGGGGAACATGTCCGTGGCGAGAGGAGCTGGTCATGGCCCTGTTCAAGAAGCGGACCGCCGGTAAGCCGGGCGAGTGGTACTACTGCCTGGAGCACAAGAAGGTCGAGGAGGGGCCCGAGTGCCCCGCCAAGGACCGGTTCGGCCCGTACACCTCCCGCGAGGAGGCCCAGCACGCGATGGACACCGCCCGCGAACGCAACCTCCAGTGGGAGAACGACCCCCGCTGGCACGACGCCCCGACGGGCGGCACCGAGGAGAGCTGAACAGCCCCCGAGGCACCGCTCACGCCGATCACGCGGCCGCGCGCACGGCGCCGGCCGCGCGGTCCGCCCGCATCCGCACCGCGTGCTCGTTCGTCCGCGCGTCGTACCGCATCAGCCCCGGCAGGCACAGCGCCAGCACCCCCACCGCACCCCGCCCGACCACACCGACGCCCGTACGCCCCACCACGCGGCGAAGGAGTCCGAGCGGACCTGCCCGAGCTGCGGACCCACCGAGTAAAAGGTGAGGAAGCTGCCGAAGTTCGAGATCAGGCCCGACACCCACAGCCGCCGGAAGTCGCGCGAGGCGTGCCAGGGGGCGAGGTCGGGGAGCACGGCCCGCAGGCCGGAGGGAGGGGCGGGGGAGTCGTCGGTCACGAGGGGCCATCGTCGGCAGGCGCGGGGACGGCGGCAACCGGTTTTCCGTACGCCCCCGCCGCCGGTTTCCGTACGCTCCCGCCACCGGTCTCCGTACGCCCCGCTACCAGCGCGGCGGTGGCGGTGCCGTCAGCAGGTCCGTCATCCGGGACAGGCGGTCGCGGAAGCGGCCGCGGCCGCGCTGGACCGGCAGCGGGTTCTCCCCGGCAGCCGCGCTCACCAGGTGCTGCACGGTGTCCAGGTCCAACTCGGACCCGGGCGGCACCGCCAGCGTCTCGTGCGCCATCGCCTCCAGTTCGCCCCCGCCGCAGCCAAGGGCCAGCACCGTCGCCCCGGCCCGCCGGGCCTCGTGCACGCGCTCCAGGAGCGGGGCGGGCTCCTCGGGGGCCACCACGAGCAGCGTCTCGCCGCGCCGGGCCGCCGCCAGCCGTCCCAGGCCCACGGCCAGATGCGCCCGGTCCGAGGGGCGCGGGGCGTGCCGTACGAGCGTCGGGGCCAGCTCCGGGGTGCCCGACCAGGCGGCCTCGTCCACCAGGTGCGCCGCCAGGTGCCAGGGCTCGTCCTCCGGGGTGCCCACGAGCAGCAGCCCGCCCCCGTGCGACACCACGGACCCCCGCAGCACCCCCGCGAACCGCCGGGTGGCCCCCAGCCACTCGGTCCCGGCGAGCACCTCGCGCAGCAGCGTGACCCGTACGGCGTCCATAGGCGCGCATCCTGCCGCAAACGGGCACGGGCGGGGCGGACTTCGACCGGCGTTCGTCCTCCCGGGGGACCCGGCGGAGGTGCGGCGGCGGACGTAGAGTCGGCGCATGACCTCTAGCGACAGTGCACACAAGGCCCCCGCCAAGGACCCCTGGGACCTCCCCGACGTCTCCGGGCTGGTCGTGGGCGTGCTCGGGGGAACCGGCCCGCAGGGCAAGGGCCTGGCCTACCGGCTCGCCCGCGCCGGGCAGAAGGTGATCATCGGCTCGCGCGCGGCCGAACGGGCCCGTGCGGCGGCCGAGGAGACCGGGCACGGCGTCGAGGGCGCCGACAACGCCGAGACCGCGCGCCGCAGCGACATCGTGATCGTCGCCGTGCCGTGGGAGGGCCACGGCAAGACCCTGGAGGCCCTGCGCGAGGAGCTGGCCGGCAAGCTCGTCGTGGACTGCGTCAACCCGCTCGGCTTCGACAAGAAGGGCGCCTACGCGCTCAAGCCGGAGGAGGGCAGCGCCGCCGAGCAGGCCGCCGCCCTGCTGCCGGACTCACGGGTGACGGCGGCCTTCCACCACCTGTCGGCCGTGCTCCTCCAGGACGCCGGGATCGAGCGGATCGACACCGACGTGATGGTCCTCGGCGAGGAGCGCGCCGACGTGGAGACCGTCCAGGCGCTGGCCGGCCGCATCCCCGGCATGCGGGGCGTCTTCGCGGGGCGGCTGCGCAACGCCCACCAGGTGGAGTCGCTGGTCGCGAACCTCATCTCGGTCAACCGCCGCTACAAGGCGCACGCGGGGCTCCGGATCACGGACGTATGAGTCCATGGGGGACACTGGTGGCCGTAGCAGTGTCCCCCGACAGGAGCCGACCACCATGCAGTCATCGCCCCCGCCCCACCCGGCCCGGCGACTCGCCCTCTACGCCTTGATCGTCTGCCTGCTGTCCGTGGCCGCGGCCGTCGTCTCGTTCGTCCAGGGCAGCTGGCTCCTCGGGGTCGTGTGGGTGCTGCTGGCAGGACTGTCGTCCAACATGACCTGGTACTACGTCCGCCGCGGCCGGATGCGGCAGGACGGCTCCGTCACCGGCTGACCGAACAGAACCCGCTGGTGCCCTGCCAGAAGCGGTACAGCTCGTGGCCGCAGTACTGGTCGAGGGGGCCGACGCCGAGGTGACGCAGCAGCGTGTGGATCACGTCGAAGAACGCGATGTTGAGCGAGGGCACCCACAGCAGCGCGAAGACGAAGATCAGGCCGAACGGTGCGAACGGCTCCACCTGGCGCTTGATGTCGTGCGACAGCCAGGGTTCGATCACGCCGTAGCCGTCCAGGCCCGGGACCGGCAGGAAGTTCAGGATCGCGGCCGTCACCTGCAGCAGCGCGAGGAAGGCCAGGGCGAACCGGAACCCGGCGGGCACGCCGTCCAGCGCGTGCAGCCAGAACGGCGCCGTGCACACCACCGCGAACAGTACGTTCGTCAGCGGTCCCGCCGCCGAGACCAGGCTGTGCCGCCAGCGGCCCCGGATCCGGCCGCGCTCGATGAACACCGCACCGCCGGGCAGCCCGATCCCGCCCATGACCAGGAACAGCAGCGGAAGCAGGATGCTCAGCACGGCGTGGGTGTACTTCAGCGGGTTCAGTGTCAGATAGCCCTTGGCGCCGACGGTGACGTCACCGCTGTGCAGCGCGGTGCGCGCGTGCGCGTACTCGTGCAGGCACAGCGAGACCACCCAGGCCGCCGTCACGAACACGAACACCGCCAGGCCAGGGCGGGCCGGAATCGGCGCGAACCCGGTCCAGGCCGCCCAGCCCCCGAGCGCGGTGACGGCCAGGATGCCGAGGAAGACGGGGCTGATCCGGCGGTCGCCGCGGCGGGTGGTGACGGACGTCATGGGGGACGGCTCCTGTGCTCGTACGGTTCGTGCGGCGAGCCCGACCGTACCGGGCACACGGGCGGAACGTCCCGCCCCGGGCCACTGGTTCCCGGACCGCCCGCGCGCCGCGCCGCCGAAATCCCGTGACCGTCCGTGAGACCACCGGAGACAATGGACCTCGTGCGCTACCGCATCCTCGGCACCACCCAGGCACTCCGCCCCGACGGCACCGCCGTTCCGCTCGGCGGGGCGCGGCTGCGTGCCCTGCTGACCGTGCTCGCCCTGCGTCCCGGCCGTACGCTCCCGGTGCGCGCCCTCGTCGACGAGGTGTGGGACGGCGAACCGCCCGCCGACGCCACCGGCGCGCTCCAGGCCCTGGTCGGGCGGCTGCGCCGGACGCTCGGCGCGGGCGCGGTGGCCTCGGCGGAGGGCGGCTACCGGCTGGTCGCCGCGACCGACGACGTCGACCTGCACCGCTTCGAGCGGCTGGCCGGGGAGGGCCTGCGCGCGCTGGGCGACGGCGACCCCGCGAAGGCGGCCGCCGCCCTCGACGACGCCCTCGCGCTGTGGCGCGGCCCCGCACTCGCCGACCTGCCCGACCGCACCGCCGAGGCGGCCCGCTGGGACACCCGGCACCTGGACGTGCGCCGCGCCCGCCTGACCGCAGCCCTCGCCCTCGGGCACGCCGAGCGGAGCCTGCCCGAGCTGACCGCGCTGTGCGACACGCACCCCCTGGACGAACCCCTCCAGACCCTCCGCCTGCGCGCCCTGCGCGACGCGGGCCGTACCGCGGAGGCCCTGGCCGCCTACGAGGACGTACGCCGGCTGCTGGCCGACCGCCTCGGGTCCGACCCCGGCCCGGAACTGCGCGCACTGCACGCGGAGCTGCTGCGGCCCACCGGCGGGACGCGACCAGGGAACGGGCCGATCGCGGGTGTCGGGGCCCGGGGCGCGGCCCCTGGTCCCGGCACGTTCTCCGGGCCGCGCGCCGTCGCTGACCCGGCCGCCTCCGCTCCGGCACCCGCCCACGGGGGTCCTACGGCGCCCGCGACAGCCCGGCCCGCGGCCGGCGCGCCGGCGGCTTCCCACGCCGCCGCAGGGACTGGCGTCACAGGAGGCGCAGGCGTCCCAGGGGCCACCAGCGGCCCAGGCGGCGGCACTGGCGTCCCGGGAGGCACGGATGCTTCGGCGGGCACCTATGCCCCAGGAGACGCGTATGCCCGGGGAGGCACCTATGCCCCGGGAGACACGTATGCCCGGGGAGGCACCTATGCCCCGGGAGACACGTATGCCCGGGGAGGCACTTACGCCCCGGGAGACACCCACGCCCCGACAGACGCTGCCGCCCCGGCAGCCGCCGAAGCCCCGCCGGCCACCCGCGCCGAGGCAGCCGCCTGGGGCGAGCAGCCGCCCCCCGCCGCGCCCGCCACCCGCCCGCCGAGCAATCTCCGCGCCCGGATCACCTCCTTCGTGGGCCGCGAGGCCGACATCGGGACGATCCGGGCCGACCTGGACGCCGCGCGTCTGGTGACGCTGCTCGGGCCGGGCGGGGCCGGGAAGACCCGGCTGTCGCAGGAGGCCGCCGAGGCCGTACGGCCGGTGCCGCTGGACGGCGTGTGGCTGGCCGAACTCGCCCCCGTCGACGACGCCGAGGCCGTGCCCGGGGCCGTGCTCACGGCCGTCGGCGCCCGCGAGACCGTGCTGTACGGCGCCGGTGCCGAGGAGATGCGGGCCGCGGTCGCCGACCGGCACAACGACCCCGTCGAGCGGCTGGTCGAGCACTGCGCCCGGCGCCGCATGCTGCTCCTGCTCGACAACTGCGAGCACGTCGTCGACGCGGCGGCCCGCCTCGTCGAGGAACTGCTGGCCCGCTGCCCGCACCTCACCGTCCTCGCCACCAGCCGGGAACCCCTCGGCATACCCGGCGAGGTGCTGCGGCCGGTGGAGCCGCTGCCCGAGCCGGTGGCACTGCGGCTGTTCGCCGAACGCGGGGCCGCCGTACGGCCCGGCTTCCGCACCGACGCCGACCAACACACCGCGGACGCCTGCGCCGAGATCTGCCGCCGCCTGGACGGGCTGCCGCTGGCCATCGAACTCGCCGCCGCCCGGCTGCGGATGCTCACCCCGCGGCAGATCGCCGACCGGCTCGACGACCGCTTCCGCCTGCTCACGTCGGGCAGCCGTACCGTCCTGCCCCGCCAGCAGACCCTGCGCGCCGTCGTCGACTGGTCCTGGGACCTGCTCGACGCCGACGAACGGTACGTGCTGAGCCGGCTGTCCGTCTTCGCCGGCGGCTGCGACCTCGCCGCCGCCGAGGCCGTGTGCGGCCCCGCCGCCTTCGACGCCCTCGCCTCCCTCGTCGACAAGTCCCTCGTGGTGGCCGCGCCCGCCGCCGACGGCGGGATGCGCTACCGGCTGCTGGAGACCGTCGCCGAGTACGCGCGCGAACGGCTCGACGAGACCGGTGACCGCACCGCGACCGAGCGCGCCCACCTGACGCACTACCGCGAACTGGCCCGCACCAGCGAGCCGTTGATGCGCGGCTCCAGCCAGCGGGAGGCGATGGCCAGGATCGAGCTGGAGTACGAGAACCTGCGCACGGCGCTGCGTCACGCCGTCGCCGCACGCGACGAGCAGGAGGGCCTGTGCCTGATCCTCTCGCTCGCCAACTACTGGCAGATGCGGGACATGCGCATCGAGGCCCGCAACTGGTGCGGCGAGTTCATGGAGTTCGGACCCGATCCCTTCGCCGAGCCGGTCCGGCCCGCCGCATCCGTCTGGCAGCGGTGCACGGACGCCCCGCCCCCGATGACCGGCGAGACGCTCGCCGAGGCCCGCCGCGGCCTGCACCTGGTTCATCTCTCCTGCATGGACACCGAGTTGGAGGCCTGGGAGTCGCCCGAGGCGAAACGGAAACTGCGGCTCATCACCCAGGTCTACGAGCCCGGCCAGCCGCAGATCTGCCGCAGTCCCGGCATGCTCTGGATGTTCGCGGTGATGATGACCGGCGACGTGAAACGCCTGCTGGAGGTCACCGACGCCGCCGTACGCACCTGCCGGGAGACCCCGGGATTCGAGTGGGAGCTGGCCCACGCCCTCCAGTGGCGCGCCAATCTGCGGGCCAACCGCACCGAGTGGGCCCGGGAGGCCGGCCGGGACGCCGACGAGTCGCTGGAGATCTTCCGCCGTCTCGACGACGCCTGGGGCACCGCCGAGGCGCTCTCCGCGCGCGCGGAGGCCCACGAGCGCACCGGAGCCTACCTGTCGGCCGCGGCCGACTACCGGTCGGCCATCGACCACGCCGAACACCTCGGCGCGACCGCCCAGGTCACCGTCCTCACCGCCCGTCTGGGCAGCGCGCTGATGGAGGCGGGCGACACCGAGCAGGGCGAACGACTGCTGTGGGAGGTCGTCGAGCAGAGCCGGAACAGCCACAACGAGGCCATGCCCCCCGCCCGCCTCTACCTCGCCGGCCGACTGGGCATGACCGGACGCATCCCCGAGGCGCGCGAACAACTGCGTTTGCTGCGCGAGGAGTTCGGCATCTCGCATTTCGTCGTCTTCGACGCCTTCATCCTCGGTGCCGAGGCCTGGGTCGACGCGGTCGACGGTCTGTACGAGGAGGCCCTGGGCAAGGTCCGCCGGGCCCTCCAGCGCGCCCAGGACCCGCTGTCCGAGGCCATCGCGCCCCATATGCGCTCGGCCTACCTGGCCATCGCCGCCCTGGCCCTGGCGGGCGTGGACGGCGGCCGCCGGGCCCGGGACGCCGTCCGCTGCCTCGGCGCCGCCGACGCCCTGCTGCCGCCCCGCCACGTCGCCTCGACCATGGAGCGCCACGTCCACGACGGGGTCGTCGCGCGCACCCGGGAACTGCTCGGCGACGAGGTGTACGAGGCCGCGTACGCGGAGGGCGGCGGCCTGTCCTGGGACGAGACCGCCGCCCTGGTCTGATCCGCGCCGGCGCCAGGCCGTACGGTCAGCTCTTGGTGCGGAACTTGTGGATCGCGACCGGCGCCATCACCACCGTGAGCGCCGCCGACCAGGCCAGGCTCACCCACAGGCTGTGCGCCACCGGGCCGCCCACCATCAGCCCGCGGGCGGAGTCCGCGAGCGCGGACAGCGGGTTGTACTGGGTGAAGGTCCGCAGCCAGCCCGGCATCGTGCCGGGCGGGGCGAAGATGGACGAGCCGAACTGGAGCGGCATCATCACCAGGAAGCCCATCGCCTGCACGGACTGAGCGTTCTTCATCATCACGCCGAGGGTGATGAACACCCACATCAGCGCCGAGCCGAAGACCGCCGACAGGCCCACTGCGGCGAACAGGCCGGGCCAGTTCTCGATCTCGAAGCCGACCAGGACACCGACGACCAGCAGGATCGCGGTGGCGATCAGCATCCGCAGCAGCTCCACCGCGATCTTGGCGAACAGCACCGAGCCGCGCCCGATCGGCAGGGACCGGAAGCGGTCCATGACACCGGAGTTGAAGTCCTGGTTGAAGCCGGTGCCCACGCTCTGGGCCAGGTTCATGCCCATCATGGCCATGAGGCCGGGCACGATGTACTGCACGTACTGCTGCTGCCCGCCGCCCAGCGACTGCCCGATCGAGCCGCCGAAGACGTACACGAACAGCAGCGTGAAGATCACCGGGAACAGGATCGCGTCGAACATCGACTCCGGGTCCTGCCGGATCCACAGCAGGTTGCGGCGGACCAGCGCGCCGGTGTGCCGCAGATGGCTGCGCAGCGGGATCCGGGCGTCGGCCTGGAGGCCGGGGGCGGCCAGGGCAGTCGTGGTGACGGCGCTCATACGGCGACCTCTTCGCGGGTGTCGGCGGGCACGGTGTCCTGCGGGGCACTGGCGCGGTGGCCGGTCAGGGACAGGAACACCTCGTCCAGGCTGGGCAGTTCGGTGGTGATGGAGCTGATCGTGATGCCGCGCGCGGTGACCGCGCCGACCACGGCGGTCAGCTGCTCGTCGCTGAGGACCGGCACGAGCAGGGAGCCGGACGCGGTGTCGACGGTCGTCGCGGCGAGCCCGGTGATGCCCAGGTCGTCGAGCATCCCGGCCAGCGGGCGCAGTTCGAGCGGGTCGGCCGGCTTGACCCGCAGGGTGCGCCCGCCGACCTTCGCCTTCAGCTCCTCGATGCGGCCGCCCGCGACGACCTTGCCGCGGTCCACGACGGTCAGCTCGGAGGCGAGCTGCTCGGCCTCCTCCATGTACTGCGTGGTCAGCAGCACGGTGACCCCGTCGCCGACCATCGCCTTTACCTCGCCCCACACCTCGTTGCGGGTACGGGGGTCGAGGCCCGTGGTCGGCTCGTCCAGGAACAGGACGGTCGGCCGTCCTATCATCGAGGCGGCGAGGTCGAGCCGCCGCCGCATGCCGCCGGAGTAGGTGCGGGCCGGCCGCCGCGCGGCCTCGGTGAGCGAGAACCGCTCCAGCAGCTCGTCGGCGCGGGCGCGGGCCTCCTTGCGGGGCAGGTCGAGCAGCCGGCCGATCAGGTAGAGGTTCTCCCAGCCGGGGAGCTTCTCGTCCACGGAGGCGTACTGCCCGGTCAGCCCGATCGCCCGGCGCAGCTGCCGGGGCTGCCGTGCCACGTCGTAGCCCGCCACGGTGGCCTGTCCGGCGTCCGGGGCGAGCAGCGTGGACAGGATGCGTACGAGGGTGGTCTTGCCGGCTCCGTTCGGCCCGAGCACGCCCATCACGGTGCCCTCGCGCACGTCCAGGTCCACGCCGTCCAGTGCCTTGGTCTCGCCGTAGTGCTTGACCAGTCCCCGCACGGTCACGGCGTTCGGCACGCCGCCGGGGTTGTCGTCGATTCGCGTCATGCCCCGAACAGTGCCAGCCCCCACCGACAAACCACCGACATCCGACCGACAGCCGCCACCAGGCATCGAGATGCAGCCGACAGCACCGCGACCATCGGACCGCCGACGAGCACCGCGACCACCAGATGCCGCCGACGAGCACCGCACCCATCAATGGAGGAACCACGACGGCGAGCAACCACCTCCGCGAGAGCGGCGCCGGCTCAGGCGAAAAGACGGCAGCCCCGCCGACGGGGGAAGATCGGCGGGGCTGCCCTGGTACCGCGATGGCTCAACCGGAGGTCAGTGCACGGAGTGCTCCTCCAACGGGAACGTCCCGCCCACCACGTCCTCGGCGAACGCCTTGGCCGCGCCGCCGATGACCTCCCGCAGGTCGGCGTACTTCTTGACGAACTTCGGCACGCGTCCGCCGGTCAGTCCGAGCATGTCGGTCCACACCAGCACCTGCGCGTCCGTGTCGGGTCCGGCGCCGATGCCGACGGTCGGGATGTGCAGCACCCGGGTCACCTCGGCGGCCAGTTCGGCCGGCACCAGTTCCAGGACCACCGCGAACGCGCCCGCGTCCTGAACGGCCTTGGCGTCCCGCAGCAGTTGCTGCGCCGCCTCCTCGCCGCGGCCCTGGACGCGGTAGCCCATGGCGTTGACGGACTGCGGGGTCAGGCCGATGTGGGCCATGACCGGGATGCCGGACTCCACCAGGAGCCGGATCTGCTCGTGCGACCGCTCGCCGCCCTCCAGCTTCACCGCGCCGACGCCCGCCTCCTTCACCAGCCGGGTCGCCGAGCGCAGCGCCTGCACCGGACCCTCCTGGTAGGAGCCGAAGGGGAGGTCGCCGACGATCAGGGCGCGCTTCGTGCCGCGGACGACCGCGGCCGACATCATCGCCATCTCGTCGAGCGTGACGGGCACGGTCGTCTCGTAGCCGAGGTGGCAGTTGCCGGCGGAGTCGCCGACCAGCATCACCGGGATGCCGGCCTCGTCGAAGACGGACGCGGTCATCGCGTCGTAGGCGGTGAGCATGGGCCACTTCTCGCCGCGTTCCTTGGCGAGGGCGATGTCGCGAACAGTGATGCGGCGGGTGCCCTTACCCCCGTACAGCGCCTTGCTGCCGTCGGAGGGTTTGTTGTGGGCAGCCGAAAGCTGCGTCATGACAACGGCTCCTTCAGTCATCTCGGGGCGCCCTGACGGCGTCCCCGGATCCCTCCCATGGTGGCACCTCGTGCCGGAGGCGGCCAGAGGAGCCCCGTGTGCGCAACGTCTCGGCACGCCGGTCGTAAGATGTGGGTAAAGGATTGCGATACGAGACGGTCTCGTATCGGAAATGCCCTACGCTCGTCGGCATGACTACTCCTGCCGACCGCGCCGCCGCCGGCCCCCGGGTTCCGGAGGCGGTGCACCGCCGACGCTGGGCGATTCTCGGCGCGTTGATGCTGAGCCTGCTGATAGTGGTGCTCGACAACTCGATCCTGAACGTCGCGATCAAGACCATCTCGACCCCCGCCCCGACGGGCCTGGGCGCCACGCAGAGCGAGCTGGAGTGGGCGATCAACGCCTACACCCTCGTCTTCGCGGGCCTGTTGTTCACCGCGGGCCTCGTCGGTGACCGCGTCGGGCGCAAGAAGGTGCTGATCGGCGGCCTCATCGTGTTCGGCGTCAGCTCCGCGCTGGCCGCCGAGTCCGGCTCGCCCGCCCAACTCATCGCCTTCCGCGCCCTGATGGCCGTCGGCGCGGCCTTCGTCATGCCGGCCACCCTCGCCGTCCTGATGAACGTCTTCGAGCGCGAGGAGCAGCCCAAGGCCATCGGCATCTGGGCCGGCGGCGTCGGCCTGGCCATCGCGATCGGACCGATCACCGGCGGTCTGCTCCTGGACCACTTCTGGTGGGGCTCGGTCTTCCTGGTCAACGTTCCCATCGTCGTCATCGCGGTCGCGCTGATGCTGTGGCTGGTGCCCGACTCCCGCGACCCGCGGCCCGGCCGCCTCGACCCGATCGGCGTCGTCCTGTCCGTCGTCGGCCTGGTCCTGCTCGTCTACGGCATCATCAAGGGCGGCGAACTCGCCGACTTCACCGACACGACCGTGCTGTCGACGATCGTGGCGGGCCTGCTCGTCCTCGCGGCCTTCGTGGTGTTCGAGAAGCGCAGCGACCACCCGTCCCTGGACGTCACGTACTTCAAGAACAAGGTCTTCTCGGCCGCCATGAGCGCCATCGCGCTGGTCTTCTTCGCGTTGATGGGCGTCACCTTCTTCGGCATCTTCTACCTCCAGAGCGTGCGCGGCTACTCGCCGCTGCAGTCCGGTGCGCTGATGCTGCCGCTGGCCCTCGCCCAGCTGATCTTCGCGCCGCGGGCCCGGCTGGTCGTCGACCGCTTCGGCAACAAGGCCACCACCACGGGCGGACTCGTCCTGCTCGCCGCCATGCTGGCCGCCTTCGCCGGCTTCGAGGCCGACACACCGATCTGGCTGCTGGAGGTCGTCTTCTTCCTCATGGGCACCGGCATGGCGCACATCATGACGCCGACCAGCGTCGTCATCATGCAGGCCCTGCCCCGCGAGAAGGCCGGCTCGGCCTCCGCGCTCAGCAACACGTTCCGCCAGGTCGGCGGCGCCCTCGGCATCGCCGTCCTCGGCTCGGTGCTCTCGACGGCCTACCGCAACGACATCGAGGGCAAGCTCGGAATGCTCCCGCCCGCACTGCGCGACAAGGCGGCCGAGTCCATCGAGGCCACCCTCGGCGTCGCGGCCAAGCTCGGCCCGCAGGGCAAGGGCCTGATCGACCCGGCCAACCACGCCTTCCTGCACGCCATGCACGTCACCTCGGTGTGCGGAGCCGCGGTCGCGCTCGTCGGCGCGCTCGTGGTGGCCCTGTTCCTGCCCGGCAGGCAGCCGGTGCCGCAGAAGGGTGAGGAAGAGGAGAAGGTGGTGGCGGCGGTGGAGTAGCCGGGATATGACGGGGGCACGCGGCGACGGGGGACTGCCGGCCGAAGGCGGCCGTCGGTGGGTCGGACCCACCGGCGGACCGCCCGATGGACAATCTCCTGTGCGACGAAAGGACGGCCCACGTGAGCCTTGCCGACAGCCACACCGCTGCGGACACCCCCGTGCGGGGGCGCCCCCGCAGCGAAGCGGTGGAACACGCCATTCTGGAGGGCGTGATGAAGCTGCTGGAGGACGGTGTGCCGCTGGCCGAACTCTCCATCGAACGCATCGCCCGCACCGCGGGCGTCGGCAAGGCCACCATCTACCGGCGCTGGAGCGGCAAGGAGGAGCTGTTCGTCGACGTCGTACGCGCCGCCGAGCCTCCGGACCCCGAACTGCCGGGCACCTCCATGCGCGACGACCTCGTGGCCATCCTCGAACAGCTCCGCCGCCGCGGCCTGGTGAGCCGCAGCTCGCTCATCCTGCACAACGTCTACGCCCAGATGAAGAGCAGCCCCAAGATCTGGTGCGCCTACCACGCGATCGTCGTCGAGCCTCGGCGCAGGCTCCAGGTGGAGGTCCTGCGCCGCGGGCAGCGCGACGGCGAACTGCGCCGGGACGTCGACGTCGAGGTGCTCGTCGACCTCTTCGTCGGGCCCATGCTGGTGCGCAGCGTGATGCGCCCGGACGCCGACCTGCCCGAGGGGTTGTCGGAGCAGATAGTGGATCTGCTGCTCGAAGGGCTACGGCCCGTCAGTTCCCCACGGTGATGTGCGCGTTTCGTCACAGACCGGTCCGGGCGCGGCGCAAGCGGAACTCCGCGCGCCGACTTGTTCGTCCTCCTGCCCGTACGGCCGTCGAGAACGGCGGGAACGGTGCCGATCATCCCCTAGGGTCGTAGAACGCGGGGGTGAACGGTGTGCACGGCAGGCAGTGAGGCGACGGTATGGCGCGACAGGCGTACGTGACGCAGACGGCGGGCGGTTCGGGCCCCGGGCGCCGAGGGGGCCGGCTGCGGCGCCTGGCGCACGGCCTCACCGACGGCCGACGCGGCGACGCCGGGATCTGGCGCCGTGGCCTCCTCCTCGCCGCGTTCGCCCTCGCCCTCGCCCTGGTGATGGTGGTGCACGCGCAGATCCCCAACCGGATCGGCAACCTCGGCAGCCTCACCGAGACCTTCCTGCCGTGGGCGGGCCTGTTCGTCCCGGTGCTGCTGGTCCTGGCCCTGGTGCGCAGGTCGGCGACCGCGCTGATCGCCGTGCTGCTGCCCGTGACCGTCTGGCTCAACCAGTTCGGCGGCCTGCTCACCGACAAGACGGGCACCGGCGGCGAGCTGATGGTCGCCACGCACAACGTCAACGCCGACAACCCCGACCCGTCCGGCACCGCCCGGGAACTGGCCGCCTCCGGGGCCCAGGTGCTCGCCCTGGAGGAACTGAAGTCGTCCGCGCTGCCCGTCTACGAGCGGACGCTCGCCCCGCAGTACCGGTACCACTCGGTGCAGGGCACGGTCGGGCTGTGGAGCAAGTACCCGATCAGCGGCGTACGCGCCGTCGACATCAAGCTGGGCTGGACGCGCGCCATGCGCGCCACCGTGGGCACGCCCGAGGGGTCCGTCGCGGTGTACGTCGCCCACATGCCCTCGGTGCGGGTGAAGCTGAACTCCGGGTTCACCGCCGCGCAGCGCGACGAGAGCGCGGACGCGCTGGGCGAGGCGATCGCCGGTGAGCAGCTGCCCAGGGTGGTCCTGCTCGGCGATCTGAACGGCACGATGAACGACCGCTCGCTCAACGCCGTCACCTCCCAGATGCGTTCCACCCAGGGCGCCGCGGGCAGCGGGTTCGGGTTCAGCTGGCCGGCCTCGCTCCCGATGGCGCGGATCGACCAGATCATGGTCAGGGGAGTGGAGCCGGTGAGCTCCTGGACCCTGCCGCGCACGGGCAGCGACCATCTGCCGATCGCCGCGCGGGTCAACGTCGGCACATCGGAAACCGGGTCGTAACCTGCTGGAATACTGGGCCTGAGAGGCTTTGTTCCGTCTGAGAACATACGCGGGTCACCGCGGTACGGAACTTCGCCCGCACGCTTCGAAGCTTTGAAAGGCCCTTCATGCCCCTGGCTGTGCTCGCCCTCGCCGTGGGCGCTTTCGGCATCGGCACCACCGAGTTCGTCATGATGGGGCTGCTCCCCGACGTCGCCGGCGACCTGCGCGTCTCGATCCCCGCCGCCGGGCACCTGGTCTCGGCGTACGCGCTGGGCGTCGTCATCGGCGCGCCGCTGCTGGCCGCCGTCACCTCGCGACTGCCCCGCCGGCACGTCCTGATCGGGCTCATGGCCCTGTTCGTCGTCGGCAACGCGCTCTCCGCCCTCGCCCCCGGCTACCACTCGCTGCTCGCCGCCCGGTTCCTCAGCGGACTGCCGCACGGCGCCTTCTTCGGCGTGGGCGCCGTGGTCGCGGCGGCCCTGGTGCCGCCGGAGCGCAAGGCGCGCTCGGTGTCCCTGATGCTGCTCGGCCTGACCCTGGCGAACGTCATCGGCGTCCCCGCCGCCACGCTCATGGGCCAGCACCTCGGCTGGCGGACGACCTTCCTCGCGGTCAGCGTGATCGGGGTCGCCGCGATCGCGTCCCTCGCCCTGCTGGTCCCGCACGACCGCGGCCACGTCCCCGCGACCGGGCTGCGCCACGAACTGGCCGCCCTGCGCTCGCTCCCCGTCTGGCTGGCCCTGCTGACGACCGTGGCCGGCTGCGGCGCGCTGTTCTCGGCGTACAGCTACATCACGCCGATGCTCACCGTCTCCGCCGGGTACACCGAGGCCGGAGTGACGCTGCTGCTGGCTCTGTTCGGGGTCGGCGCGACCGTCGGCAACCTGCTCGGCGGGCGCCTGGCCGACCGCTCGACGCGGGGCACGCTGTTCGGCGGGCTCGTCGCGCTGGTGGTCGTCCTGGCGCTGTTCCCGCTGATGATGCGGGCCCAGTGGAGCGCGGCCCTCGCCGTGACCCTGCTCGGCACGGCGGCGTTCGCCACCGGTTCTCCGCTCCAGCTCATGGTCATGGAGAAGGCGTCCACGGCCCCGTCCCTGGCGTCCGCGGCCAACCAGGCCGCCTTCAACCTGGCGAACGCGGGCGGCGCCTGGATCGGCGGGCTGGCGCTCGCCGCGGGCCTCGGCCAGACCTCACCGGCGCTCGCGGGAGCCGCCCTCGCGGTACTGGGCCTCGCGGTCGCCGGCACGGCCCGCCGGGTGGACCTGCGGCGGGCCGGTGCCGTACGGGGGCGGGAACGCGTCGTCGCCTCGCACGTGCCGGCCTTGGCGCGTCCGGAGGCCCCTTCCGGCTCGTCGAGCACGGGGGAGCCGCGGGCTGAGGCGGTGTGAGCGGAGGGCCGGCCTGGCGGTCCGGGAGCCTGCTTCCGCGACGGTGCGGACGTCGTCCGCCGCGGCACCGGCCCCGGACCCTCACCGCCGGTCGGGGACCGGTGGCTACGCCGACTCCCGCCAACCGTTGGTGATCGGCAGCCGCCGGTCCTTCCCGAAGCCCTTCGCGGAGATCTTCGTGCCCGGCGGGTACTGGCGCCGCTTGTACTCGGCCGTGTCGACCATGCGGAGCGTCTTCGTGACCAGCTCGCGGTCGTACCCGGCCGCGACGATCAGGTCGGCGCCCTTGTCCTGGTCGACGTAGAGCTCCAGGATCGCGTCCAGCACCGGGTAGTCCGGCAGCGAGTCGGTGTCCACCTGGCCCGGGCGCAGCTCGGCGCTCGGCGGCTTGGTGATGGAGTTCTCCGGGATCGGCGGGGTCTCGCCCCGCTCGGCCGCGGCCCGGTTGCGCCACTCGGCCAGCCGGAAGACCGACGTCTTGTACACGTCCTTGATCGGGCCGTACGCGCCCACCGAGTCGCCGTACAGCGTCGAATAGCCCACCGCCAGCTCCGACTTGTTGCCCGGCGCGAGGACGATGTGGCCCTCCTGGTTGGAGACCGCCATCAGCAGCGTGCCGCGCAGCCGGGACTGGAGGTTCTCCTCGGCCAGGCCCGTCAGGCCCAGGGAGCCCATGTAGGCGTCGAACATCGGGGCGATCGGGACGGTGCGGAAGTTCAGGCCGGTGCGCCGTGCCAGCTCCGCGGCGTCGTCCTTGGAGTGCTCGGAGGAGTACTTGGACGGCATGGAGACGCCGTACACGTTCTCGGGGCCCACCGCGTCGCAGGCGATCGCCGCGACCAGCGCGGAGTCGATGCCGCCGGACAGGCCGATCAGCACGGAGCGGAAGCCGTTCTTGCGCACGTACGCGCGCAGGCCCACGACCAGGGCCGTGTAGACCTCCTCGTCGTCGTCCATGCGCGCGGCGTACTCGCCGGTCGGCGCCGGCTCGTAGGCGGGCAGCGACTCGTCGGACAGCACCACGCGGTCGATGCGCAGACCGTCGTCGACCACGCCCGTGGGCGCGTCCGCCGAGGCGGCGGGCAGGTCCAGGTCCAGCACCATGAGGTCCTCGGCGAACTGCGGCGCCCGCGCGACCACCTCGCCGTCGGGGGAGACCACGATCGAGTCGCCGTCGAAGACCAGCTCGTCCTGCCCGCCGGTCATGGCGAGGTAGGCGAGGGTGCAGCCGGCCTCCTGGGCCCGCTTGCGGACCAGGTCGAGGCGGGTGTCGTCCTTCAGGCGCTCGTACGGCGAGGCGTTGACCGAGACCAGCAGCCCCGCGCCCGCGCTGCGCGCGGCCGGCACCCGGCCGCCGTCCTGCCACAGGTCCTCGCAGATGGCGAGCGCGACGTCGACGCCGTGCACGCGCAGGACCGGCATGGTGTCGCCGGGGACGAAGTAGCGGAACTCGTCGAAGACGCCGTAGTTGGGCAGGTGGTGCTTGGCGAAGCTCAGGACCACCTCGCCGCGGTGCAGCACCGCCGCCGCGTTCTGCGGCGCGCCGGCCGGCATCCCGTACTTCGGCTGGGCGGTCTCACCGCGGTCGAGGTAGCCGACGACCACCGGCAGCTCCCCGAGGCCCTCCTCGGCGAGCCGGGCGGCGAGGGCGCGCAGCGCGGCGCGGGACGCCTCCACGAAGGACGACCTGAGGGCCAGGTCCTCGACGGGGTACCCGGTCAGCACCATCTCCGGGAACACCGCGAGGTGCGCTCCGCGGTCGGCGGACTCCCGGGCCCGGCGGACGATCGCCTCGGAGTTCCCGGCGAGGTCTCCGACGCGCGAGTCGATCTGGTTCAGGGCGAGACGTAGTTGAGGCACGCCCCTCAGTGTAATCGTCAAAGCGACGCGATACCCGGGCCCGAGGGTGTGGCCCACCCCACCCCACCCCGCCTGCCGCGCGCCGGCTCGAAACGCCCGCCGACACCCGCAGCGGCTTTGATCACCCCACGCCGTCCGCCGAGGCGTCCGGCCCCTCTCGTGCGGAGGTGCCTGCATGCGTGTGCCCGCCCCCTCCGGGTGGAGGGGGCGGGCACACGAGAGGGGGCCGGGATCAGCGGCGGGGGTAGGACTCCACGTAGCCGGGTGCGGGCGAGCCCACGCCGGTGACGGTGTCGTAGCCCTTGACCGCCTGGAGCGAGCTGTCCTTGCCGAGGCTGCGGACGGAGTAGCTCAGGCCGTCCGCGGCGTCGACGCCGTTGACGAAGTCGACCCGCGCGACCGCGAGGTCCTTGCCGGTCGGACGGTCCACCACGTCGTGGTACACCTTCGAGCCGTACTTGGAGTAGATCGCCGGGTTGGCGAAGCCGATCGCCTTGCCGCCGCGGGCCTCCTGGGCGAGCGCCTGGACGGCCGCGATGACCGGCGCGGCCAGCGAGGTGCCGCCGATGCGGTACTCGCTGTACTGCTCCTTGCCGTTCGGGAAGGTCTGCGTCTGGCCGACCAGGAAGCCGGTGTTCGGGTCGGCGATCGCCGCGATGTCCGGGACGACGCGGTTGCCGGCCTTGTTGTTGGCCGTGGCCAGCGCCTTCGGCACCACGTTCTTCTGGTACGACGGCTGCGGAACCGTGCGGCTGGTGCCGCCGCCCGCGCCCGAGGTGAACGCGCCCGGGAAGCCCGCCCAGCTCTTGCCGTCCTTGGACAGCGAGGCCTTCTGGGTGCCCCAGCCGGTCTCCCACAGGTACGTGTGGCCCTTGCCGACGGCCAGCGAGGTGCCGCCGACCGCGGTCACCCATGCCGAGTTGGCCGGGGTGTCGACCTGCTTCGTACCGGTGTTCGCGACCTCGTCGCCGTCGTCGCCGGAGGAGAAGTAGAAGCCGATGCCCTCGACCGCGCCGAACTGGAAGACCTGGTCGTAGGCCGCCGCGACGTCCGGCGTCTCGTTGGCCTCGATGTCGCCCCATGAGTTGGAGACGATGTCGGCCAGGTGGTTGTCGACGATCTTGCTCAGCGAGTCGAGCAGATCGTCGTCGTAGCAGGACGCGGCGCCCACGTAGACGACGTTCGCGTCCGGCGCGACCGCGTGCACGGCCTCGACGTCGAGGGTCTCCTCGCCGTACCAGCCGGCCGCCCCGCACTCCTCCGTGTCCGTGTAGCCGGCCGGGAGCACCTGGCGCAACTGGCCCGTCTTCCAGGGCTTGTCGCCGTTCTTCTTCGCGTAGGTGGCCGCGTCGAAGGCGATGGTCGGCGAGGCGTAGGCGTCGGTGATGGCGACGCGGACGCCCTTGCCGGTGTACTTGCCGGCGCCGTAGGCGGACCGCAGCTCCTTGCCGGTGTAGCCCTTGACGGCGTACGGGATCTTCTGGCCGTACGCGGAGGGCAGCGTGCTCGCGACGTTGGAGCCGTGGTACGTGGAGAACGGCCCCGAGTTCTTGAAGACGTCGTCCGGCGGCGGCAGTTGGTCCTTGTGCTTCGCCTTGTGCGGCGCGTTGTCCAGACCGGTGACGGTCAGGACGGCGCCGTTCAGGGAGGCCGGCACCGACGCCGTCTGCGCCGGGGCGCGGTAGGTCCTCGAACCCTTGGCGAAGTTGTGGAGCTGGGTGCCGAACGCCTTCTCGACGGCGGCGACGTCACCGGAGACGGCGACGTAGTGCGCGGTCACGGAGGTGACCTTCAGCCCCGACGACGCCAGCCACGACTTCACGGCGTCCACCTGTGCCTGCGTCGCGCCGAAGCGCGCCTGCGCCTCCTGGGCGCTCAGGTGCTTGCCGTACGAGGCCGACGACGGGTCGGAGACCGCCGCGGCGTATTGGGCGAGGCCGGCGGCGTCCCGTCCGGCCAGGTAGACCCGGGCGCGGACCTGGGCGCTGTCCGAGGTGGCGCCCTTGTCCGCCGTGGCCGTCGCCCAGACGGGCTTGGTGCCCGCGAGCGCGTTGCGGCCCGGGTGGTCCGCTGCGTGCGCGGGTATGCCGAGCGCCAGTGCGCCGGCGAGCAGCGGCAGGGTCGCCGCCAAGCTCACTCCGGCGCGCGCTGTGGCACGGTTGGATCTCATAGAACCCCCTGCGATGCGTTCGCATGTGACGCAATGAGTGGTTGGCCCTCGCGCGATCCCCGCGGAGCCCGCGGCGGTTCGGCTCCGAATGGATCACACGAACGGGGTCACTCTTCCTGATGAACCGTTCATGTCAGGGGAATGGGAAGACCAAGAGAAACCCAAAGAACCGGTCGTACAGGGGGAATTGCGGCCTTCGTCCCCAGGTCGTCCCCAGGTCGTGCGCGGGGAGACGTGTGGCGAAAGGGGCGACCGGGTCCCGAACGGGGCGTCCGGGTCACGAACGGGCGCCCGAGTCGGGCATCCGGATCACGAACGGGGCGCCGCGCCACGCTCCTTGAGCATGTCGGCCATCAGCCGCAGCTCCGACCGCTGCGACGCGACCATGCCCCGCGCGAGCCGCTTCTCCACGCCGACCGTGCAGCGGGCGGCACAGCCCTCGGCCATGTGGACCCCGCCCTTGTGGTGGTCGGTCATGAGCTGGAGGTAGAACACCTCGGCCTGCCTGCCGTCGAGTTCGCCCAGCTCGCGCATCTCGGTGTTCGTCGCCATGCCGGGCATCAGCGCGCCGTCCTCGCCCGCGGGCATGCCGCCCATGCCCATCCACGCCATCGGCGGCTTCGCCGACACCTTCGGAAGCTCCCACAGGTCGAGCCAACCCAGCAGCATTCCCCGCTGGTTGGCCTGCGTCTGCGCGATGTCGTAGGCCAGGCGGCGCACTTCGGTGTCCGTGGTGCGGTCGCGCACGACGAACGACATCTCGACCGCCTGCTGATGGTGCACCGCCATGTCCCGGGCGAAGCCGGCGTCCGCCGACTCGGCGGCGGGCACCGTCGCGGCGGAGCGCGCCCCGCCGCTGTCCTCGGCGACCGCGTAGGTGATCGCCCCCGTCGCCACCAGGGCCGCCGCCGCGGCTCCGGCGATCAGCCCGATGTGCCTCACCGGTCGAGACCGCCCGTGCAGGTGGCACCCGGCTCCGGCGTCTGCGGACCCTGGACGAACTCGGCGAGGAACTTGTCCACGTGCGGGTCGTTCGCGCCCGTCACCGTGCGCTGGTGCGCCCAGGCGGACAGCATGAGGGGGTCCTTCTGGTCCTCGACCGGACTCATCAGCGTGTACGGGGTCTTCCTCACCTTCGCCGCGAGCGCGGCCACGTCCGCCTTGGACGCCTTGCTGTTGTACGTCACCCAAACGGCGCCGTGCTCCAGCGCGTGCACGGCGGCCTCGTTCTTCACCGGTTCGGAGTACACGTCGCCGTTGCAGTTCTGCCAGACCGGGTTGTGGTCGCCGCCGACCGGGGGCTCCATCGGATAGGTCACCGGGGCGGTGGTGTGGTTGCGGTCCAGCGTGCCCTTCCACGTCCGCACGCCGTCCGCACGGGTGACGAAGCTCCCCTCGCCGCCGCCCTTCTCACCGCTCTTCGCCCCGCCCTTCCCGTCACTCGCCGCGGCCGGCGCGGCGTCCGAGGACCCCGGGTCCAGCAGCACCACGCCGCCGGTGACCAGCCCGGCCACGACGACCACGCCCGCGGCCACCGTGAGCCACCGGTTGCGCCGCTCACGGCCGCGCTGCGCCCGGCGCATCTCCTCCATACGGGCCTTGTGCTGTTCGGTACCGGTCCGGGGCGCGGCATCCATGCGGAGTCCTTCGTGGGGGAGGGCGGGCGGATGTGGCGGTCGGGCAGGGCAGGCGGGCGCGGCGTGCGGGAGCTGTGCGTGCCCGAGGGGCCAGCTGATCGTAGTGGGACGGAGGCGTCCGCCGGGAGACCGCCGATAAGTTGAACGGCGGATGCGCATTACCTACCCTGGCCCCCATGCGGCTGCTGCGCTCCACCGACATGGCGCTGCGTGTCCTGATGAGGCTCGCGGTCGCCGGCGAGTCGAGTCCCACGACCCGGGAGGTCGCGGGCGACATGGGCGTGCCGTACACGCACACCGCGAAGGTGGTCGCCGAGCTCCAGCACCGTGGTCTGCTCGCGGCCCGCCGCGGCCGCGGCGGCGGACTGACGCTCACCGAAGCGGGCCGCGACGCCTCGGTCGGCGCCCTCGTGCGCTCCCTGGAGGGCGAGGGCGACGTGGCCGACTGCGAGGGCAGCATTCCCTGCCCGCTGAGCTCCGACTGCCGCCTGCGCGGAGCCCTGCGCCGGGCCCAGGAGGCGTTCTACGCCGCCCTCGACCCCCTCACGGTCGCCGACATGGTCGCGTCCCCGACGGGACCGCTGCTGCTGGGCCTGCCCACCATGCGACAGGCGACCTGAGCGGGGCCGGTCCGGGGGCCCGGAGGCTCCGTGTACGAGCACACGAAAGGCCGGCCGGGGCGGTGTGAACCGCCTCGGCCGGCCTTCCGGTCACGTGGGCCGGTCGCTCAGGCGGCCGGCTGGGCCAGCCACAGGTCGGGGCCGAAGACCTCGTAGTGGATGTCGGCCGGGGACACACCCTTGCCGAGCAGCTGCTCGCGCACGGCCCGCATGAAGGGCAGCGGGCCGCACAGGTACGCGCGCGTGCCGGCCGTGACGTCGACGTCGCCGAGGTCGACCAGGCCGGGCCGCCCGGCCCCTTCGGCGTCCTGCTCGTAGAAGAAGACCGGCCGCGCGTCCGGCAGCTTGGACGCGTACGCCTGGTGGTCGGAGCGGAGCGCGTGCGCGGTGGGCGAGCGGTCGGCGTGGACCACGGTCACCGGGGCACGGTGGCCGGTGAGGGCGAGCTGCTCCAGCATGGCGATCATCGGGGTGACGCCGATGCCCGCGGAGGCGAGCAGCAGTGGTGCCTCGGTGTCCTCCAGGACGAGGTCGCCGTACGGCGCGGAGAGCTGGAGGACGTCACCCACGCGCACGTGTGCGTGCAGATGGTTCGAGACCTCGCCGTCGGGCGTCGTGGCGTCGCCGGCCACCCGCTTGACCGCGAACTGCCGCACCGGCGAACCGGGGGCCGCGGTCAGGCTGTACTGGCGGATCTGGCGGGCGCCGTCCGGGAGCTCGACGCCGACCGAGACGTACTGGCCCGCCCGGTAGCCGGGCACCGGGGCGTCGTCGACCGGGCGCAGCCTGAAGGTGGCCACGTCCGCGGTCTCCTCGGTGCGCTCGACGACCTCCCACTCGCGCCAGCCCCGCTGCTCGCTCTGCTCGTACAGGCGCTTCTCGATGGCGATGAGGGCGTTGGCCATCAGCCAGTAGACCTCGGTCCAGGCGTCGGCGACCTCCGGGGTCACCGCGTCGCCGAGCACCTCGGCGATGGCCGCGAAGAGGTGCTCGTGGACGATCGGGTACTGCTCCGGGGTCACCCCGAGCGAGGCGTGCTTGTGGGCGATGCGCTGGAGCATCAGGTCGGGGCGCTGGTCGGGGTTCTCCACGAGGTGGGTGGCGAAGCCGGCGATGGAGCCGGCCAGGGCCTGCCGCTGGGTGCCGGCGGCCTGGTTGCCGCGGTTGAAGAGGTCACGCAGCAGCTCGGGGTGGGTGTCGAACAGTCTGGCGTAGAAGCGCTCGGTGATCCGGCCGATCGCCGCGCCGACGGCGGGGAGGGTGGCGCGGACGGTGGCTGCTGACTGCTCGCACAGCATGGGGACTCCTCGATGACTCGATCGGACGGGCTCGATCGCTCGACTGATCGAACGCTATTGAAACTTGCATTTGAGATGCAACTTTAAGGGGGGTGGTTTCGGTCACGTGGGTGACGGATCGGCCATTACGGATGACGGTGCGAGCGGGCAAGATGGGCGGCAGAGCGGTACGCCTGCCGTACGCGGGGCGATCGCCTCACGTGGCGGCCGGGCGACAGGGCTCCGCAACACGTGCGAAACGCGGCCGTGGTGGGATGCTCAGGTGCCCGACGGTCTCCCGTGACAGCGCACACAGGCGGCCTGACCAGCAAGGATGGGGAAGCGGAAGATGGACAAGCAGCAGGAGTTCGTGCTCCGGACGTTGGAGGAGCGCGACATCCGGTTCGTACGCCTGTGGTTCACGGACGTGCTCGGCTTCCTCAAGTCCGTGGCCGTCGCGCCGGCCGAGCTGGAACAGGCCTTCGACGAGGGCATCGGCTTCGACGGCTCCGCCATCGAGGGCTTCGCCCGCGTCTACGAGTCCGACATGATCGCCAAGCCGGACCCGTCCACCTTCCAGATCCTGCCCTGGCGTGCCGAGGCCCCCGGCACGGCCCGCATGTTCTGCGACATCCTCATGCCGGACGGCTCGCCCTCCTTCGCCGACCCGCGCTACGTCCTCAAGCGCGCCCTGGCCCGCACCTCCGACCTCGGGTTCACCTTCTACACCCACCCCGAGATCGAGTTCTTCCTGCTGAAGAACCGCCCGCTGGACGGCTCCCGGCCCACGCCCGCGGACAACTCCGGCTACTTCGACCACACTCCGCAGGCCATCGGCATGGACTTCCGCCGCCAGGCGATCACCATGCTGGAGTCGATGGGCATCTCGGTGGAGTTCTCCCACCACGAGGGCGCCCCCGGCCAGCAGGAGATCGACCTGCGCTACGCCGACGCCCTGTCCACCGCGGACAACATCATGACGTTCCGCCTGGTCATGAAGCAGGTGGCACTCGAGCAGGGCCTCCAGGCCACGTTCATGCCCAAGCCCTTCTCGGAGTTCCCGGGCTCCGGCATGCACTCGCACCTGTCCCTGTTCGAAGGCGACCGGAACGCGTTCTACGAGTCCGGCGCGGAGTACCAGCTCTCCAAGGTGGGCCGCTCCTTCATCGCGGGCCTCCTGCGCCACGCCGCCGAGATCTCCGCGGTCACCAACCAGTGGGTGAACTCCTACAAGCGCATCTGGGGCGGCTCCGAGCGCACCGCGGGCGCCGGCGGCGAGGCCCCCTCGTACATCTGCTGGGGTCACAACAACCGCTCGGCCCTGGTCCGCGTCCCGATGTACAAGCCCGGCAAGACCGGCTCCGCGCGCGTGGAGGTCCGCTCCATCGACTCCGGCGCGAATCCCTACCTGGCCTACGCCGTCCTCCTGGCCGCCGGCCTGAAGGGCATCGAGGAGGGCTACGAGCTCCCGCCGGGCGCCGAGGACGACGTCTGGGCCCTGTCCAACGCCGAACGCCGCGCGATGGGCATCGAACCGCTCCCCCAGAACCTCGGCGAGGCCCTGACCCTGATGGAGAACAGCGACCTGGTCGCCGACACCCTCGGCGAACACGTCTTCGACTTCTTCCTCCGCAACAAGCGCGCGGAATGGCACGAGTACCGCTCGGAGGTCACGGCGTTCGAGCTGAAGAAGCACTTGCCGGTGCTGTAGCGCTCGGCTGGACGGGCGACGGTTGTTCAGCGTGATGCCTCTGCCCCCGTACTCCTACGGGGGCAGGAGACGCCGGGCCCGGGCGTTGGTGGGGGGCTACAGCTCTTCGGGCAGCAGCCGGAACGCCTTGTGTCCGGTCAGCGGGCGGATCATGCGGAAGTGCAGGTCCGAGGTGAACATCGCTTCGGTGCGGTAGGCCGCGGCCAGTGCGACGTTCATCGCATCCGTCAGCCCGATGCCCTTCCCTCCATCGCCGTCCTTGTAGCCCTCCGCGACGGCGACTGCGGCACTCAGATGATCGCTCACAGGCGGCACTGCGAACCGGCGGGTGGCCACATTGCGTTCCACGAACCGCGCAGCCACGACGGCCTTCCCCGCTCCGGCTCTGGTGGCGATGAGGTAGTCCAGCTCAGCCAGGACCATGGGAGAGATGACGAGGTGACTGATGGAGGTCAGGGCCTTCCTGTGCACTGCGTGTCCGGTCAGCTTCGGGTCCAGCAGCCGGTACAGCGCGTTGGTGTCGGCGATGGCGATGAGACTCAAGAGCCCATCCCCCTCAGGGCGTCCTCGATTTCGTCGTTGTCGAGGTCGGGCAGCCCGAGGTCGGGGAGGTCGAGTTCGCCCATCGGATCCGTGGGATACGGGGGGGACGTCATCCGCGGTTATCGGCACGACGCGTGCGACGGCGACGCCGTTCAGGCCGCCGGCGGTGGCGAGCACGACGGCGGTCGCGGCCGCGGCGGTCGTGCGTTCTGCCGTAGGGCCGATTTTTGCGTTTTGCGGGGCAGCCCGAACGCAGAACCGCCGCAGTGCCCTGTAGGACACTGCGGCGGCACTCACGGCACGGAACAACCGCCTTCGGTGACTACGCCTTATCAACCTGAGTCAGGCCCTGGAGGCGACGCAGCGAGCTCTGCATACCCTCGACACTCCCGTCGAGGAAGATCACGTTGCCGTCGCCCTCCTTCGCGGACTCGCGAATCGTCTCCGTCCACATCGTGAAGGCCAGCAGACCAGGGTCGACCCCGTGATCCGTCAGGGTCTGCGCGGACTCCGACAGGCCCTTCGCCAGCTCCATACGGAACTGCGCCAGACCCTCACCGCGCAGTCGTGCGGCCTCCGCCTCGTTCTGCGCCGCGATCCGGATCGCGGCACCGTTCGCCTCCGCCTCCTTCGTCCGCGTGATCAGCAGCGCCTGACCCTCGAACTCAGCGGCCGACTGCGCGTTCTTCGCCGCCACCACACGAGACATCGACGCCATGACCTCCGCGTCGAAGGTGATGTCGTTCACCGTCAGGTCGACCAGGGTGTAGCCCCACGAAGCGAGCTGCTCATCCAGGGTCGACTTCGCGTGCGAGACGATTTCCGACCTCAGGCCCAGAACCTCGGCCTGCTTCTTCGTCGAAACGAACTCCCGCACACTCGCCTCGACGGCGCTGGTCATCGCCATGTGGAACGAATTGTCGTTGATGAACTTGAAGGCCACGAGCTGCACGGTCTCCGGGGAATGGTCGGACACCGTGAAGATGATCGTCGACGTGAAGTGGACCGCGGCCTGGTCGCCCGTGATGGCGGAGAACTGCAGACGGGAGGTCTGGTTCTGAACAGGCACCTTGCGATGGATGCGTTCGAAAATCGGGATGATGAGGTTCAGGCCGGGGTTCAGGACCCGGCGGTACTTCCCGAACAGGGTGACGACTGCGACATGCGCCTGGTCGACAGTGCGTATGGAACTGAAGAGCAGTACGAGCACTATGACGCCAACGGCACCCAGCGCGACAAGAAGAGACACAAGAAGACCTTTGAATCGGGCGAAACTGACGAAGTGCGCGGTGCACGCCGTACGAAGGGCGGCAGTAGAGCGCATACCTGAGCAGCGACGGAGACCTCGGAAGACAGGCCGCCCTGCCGCTTTCCGGGAACACGACCCCCAGCGGCCTGCACCAACACTGCCTTCTCGTACCCGGAAGGGGCCGGTGCTGTCCAGCCGAGCTCCTAGGCTGTCGTCGCCCGCCTCACCCTCGCCGCGTCAAGGACCCTCTGATGCCGATGAACTTCGACAAGCTCCCCGCCGGCCTGGTCGACCTCACCAGGACCGCGGCGATATCCCTGGAGAAGAACAACCTGGCGGGGCAGCGGGCGGCCGTCTACCTGGTCCTCGACCGGTCCCGCAGTATGAGCCGCTACTACCGCGACGGCAGCGTGCAGCACCTCGCGGAGCAGGCATTGGGGCTGTCCGCCAATCTCGACGACGACGGCATCGTCCCCACGATCTTCTTCGACAGCGACGCCCACCCCGTCGTCGACATCAGCGTCGACGACTATCAGGGCAGCATCGACCGCCACCACAAGGCGCTTGGCCGCATGGGCTCCACCAACTACGCCTGGGCCATGGACGAAGTCATCGATCACTACCTCGACTCCGGCAGCACCGACCCCGCCTTCGTCATCTTCCAGACCGATGGCGGGCCCGACTCACGGCGGGCAGCCGAACAGATGCTGTGCAAGGCGGCCCGGCTACCCCTTTTCTGGCAGTTCATCGGCTTCGGCCCCGACCGGTTCGACTTCCTCCGCAAGCTCGACCATCTTGAAGTGCCCACCAAGCGGGTGATCGACAACGCCGGCTTCTTCCCCGCGGGCGACGCCCCGAAGCGGATGTCGGACACGGAGCTGTACGACCGGCTGATGGGCGAGTTCCCGGACTGGCTCGCCAAGGCACGCGCGGCCGAGATCCTGCACTGACCACGCCGGCAAGCCCTCTTGCACGCCCGGTAAACCTTTGCGGTCACAGCGCTACCCTCTTGTGCCAATCTGTTTGTCATGCAGACCTGCCTGCATGACAGGCATGTCGGCGTCTCCAGCAGACACCCCCCAAGCGCTCCTGGCCACCGCCCGTGAACTCACCCGCCGGGTACGCGAAGCTCACCGTGCCACCTGGTTCCCGCTCCTCCTGCTCGGCCTCGTGAACCTCGCCGCGGTGCCCTTCTACCGCTACAGCCCCCACCCCACGGCCTGCAGGTCAGAGCTGCCGGTAGGAGACTCCGGCATCACGTTCTGCACCCAGTACGCCGCCTACGCCTTCGCCTACTGGCCGCTCGCCCTCGTGCTGGCCTATGCGGCGATCTGCGGCTTCTACGTGCTCAGGTCCCGCCGACGCGGCATCGGTACCCGCGTCCGGTCCTACGCCGTCGCCAGCCCGCGCATCCCGGCGGGGGTCAGCTCCCGCCCGCGAAAGTCACGAAGTCCGTCCAGGCGGCCGGTGCGAGGGCGAGGCGGGGGCCTCGGGGGTTCTTGGAGTCCCGGACGTGGACGGTGGCGGGGGTCGTGGCGACTTCGATGCAGTCGTTGCCGTCCCCGCTGCTGCTGTAGCTGCTCTTGAACCAGGCCAGTTCCGAGGCATGCCGGGTTCGGGGGGTGCGGATCATGACTCTCCAAGCATTCGCTCGATGAAGGCCCGCGACTCCCGGGGGGTAAGGGCCTGGGCCCGGATCATGCCATAGCGCAGTTCGAGGATCCTCAGCTGCTTGGGATCGGTCACCGGCCGCCCGCTGAACGCCCCGTCGGAGCGCCCAACAGCGCTGCCGTCGGGGAACTTCAGCACCTCGATCAGCCCGCCCGTCCCGAAGTGGTCCTGACTGTCGGTCAACAGCACCTGGATCGACACGTTGCGCAACTCGCCCAATTCCAGAAGGCGTTCGAGTTGCCCGCGCCACACCATTCTGCCCCCGACCGGGCGGCGGAGCGTCACCTCTTCCTGGACGAAACTGAGGGTCGGTGCCGGTGACCTCTCGAAGATCGCGCGCCGCGCCAGACGTGCGGCTGCCATGCGCTCGGTCTCCTCCTCCGAGTAGGCCGGGAGCCATACGTCGAACAGAGCACGCATGTGGTCCTCGGTCTGCAGGAGGCCGTGGACGTTGTGGTTGCTGTACAGCCCGATCTCGACCGCCTGGGACTCCAGCTTGGCCAGGTCCCTGACCTTCTTCGGGTACCGGACGCGCTTCACGTCCTCCTTCATCGCCGAGAGCAGCCCGCCCGCGCCCAGCACCTCGTCCGCCTTGTCGAGGTACTCGGGCCGGGGGATCCGCTTCCCGCCCTCGATCTTGTAGACGAGATCCTCGCCGTACCCGACCGCCGTCGCGAACTCGCCGGCCCGCATCCCCGCCGCCTCCCGCCGCAGCCTCAGCTGCCGCCCCACGGTGGCGACGACCGCGATGCCCCAGTCGTCGTCCGGGTCCACCTCCCACCCCGGCTCGTCCGCCTCGCTCCTGAGCCGTACCGCCTCACCGTCCACCGACATCCGGACCCCTCCGTCGTACGCGTCGTATCGCGATCTGCCTGACGGTAGACACGGCGGCCACTCTGAGTAGTTTGAATGGGGCGGTCGACACACCTACGAGTGAGCGCCGACGCACCGTGGCGGGGATCGCCGTCAGGGCCCCCGCCCCCGAGTCCGGATAGGCTCTGGCCAGGACGGGCTGGATCCGACGGGAGGCCGGGATGACGGCGCCGGGGCGCAGGAGCAGTACCTTCACGCGGCTGCTGCGGCACGGCTTCATCCATGCCACGGACGCCGAGCGGCTGCTGGACGGCCCGGACCTCGCGCCGCTCAGGGACGACCCGGTGCTGCTGGAGGCGCTGGGCGCCACCGCCGACCCCGACCTCGCGCTGGCGGGCCTGGTGCGGCTGCTGGAGGCGCAGCCGGAGTCCGTGGACCGCCGCGAGCTGCTCGACACCCTGATAGCGGCGAAGCCGCTGCGCGACCGGCTGCTCGGCGTGCTCGGCGCCTCCGCCGCCCTCGGCGACCACCTCGCCCGGCACGCCGGTGACTGGCGGGCGCTGGTCACCTACGAGCCGCGCGACCTGCACCCGGGGGTCGAGGAGTTCGAGCAGGGGCTCGCCGAGGCCGCCGACCCGGTCGCGCTGCGTGTCGCCTACCGGCGCTGCCTGCTCTCGATCGCCGCCCGCGACGTGTGCGGCACCACCGATGTCGCCGAGACCGCCGCCGAGCTCGCCGACCTCGCCACCGCCACCCTGCGCGCCGCGCTCCGGATCGCGCGGGCCGCCGCGCCCGAGGACGACGCGCTGTGCCGGCTCGCGGTGATCGCGATGGGCAAGTGCGGCGGCCACGAACTCAACTACGTCTCCGACGTCGACGTGATCTTCGTCGGTGAGGCCGTGAACGGCGCCGACGAGGTCAAGGCCCTGCGCGCCGCGACCGCGCTCGCCTCGCACATGATGCGGATCTGCTCCGAGACGACCGTGGAGGGCTCGATCTGGCCGGTCGACGCCAACCTGCGGCCCGAGGGCCGTAACGGACCGCTGGTGCGCAGCCTCAGCAGCCATCTCGCCTACTACCAGCGGTGGGCCAAGACCTGGGAGTTCCAGGCGCTGCTCAAGGCCCGCCCGGTGGCCGGCGACCCGGAACTGGGCGGCCAGTACATCGCCGCGCTCGCCCCGATGGTCTGGCAGGCCGCCGAACGCGAGAACTTCGTCGCCGACGTGCAGAAGATGCGCCGCCGCGTGGTCGAGACCATCCCCGTGGCCGAGGTCGAGCGCGAGCTGAAGCTCGGTCCCGGCGGCCTAAGGGACGTCGAATTCGCCGTGCAGCTCCTTCAGTTGGTGCACGGGCGGACCGACCCGTCACTGCGCAGCGGATCCACCCTGGACGCGTTGCAGGCGCTGGCCGCGGGCGGGTACGTCGGCCGCGTGGACGCCGTGCAGCTCGACGACGCCTACCGGTTCCTGCGCTCCCTGGAGCACCGCATCCAGCTCTTCCGGCTGCGGCGCACCCACCTCGTCCCCGAGGACGAGGCCGATCTGCGCAGGCTCGGACGGTCGCTCGGGCTGCGCAGCGACCCGATCACCGAGCTGACCCGCGAGTGGAAACGGCACACCAGCGTCGTACGCCGGCTGCACGAGAAGCTGTTCTACCGGCCGTTGCTCGACGCCGTCGCCCAACTCGCGCCCGGTGAGGCCCGGTTGAGGCCGGACGCGGCGCGGGAGCGGCTGGTCGCGCTCGGGTACGCCGACCCGGCCGCCGCGCTGCGGCACCTGGAGGCGCTGGCGTCCGGCGTCACCAGGAAGGCGGCCATCCAGCGGACCCTGCTGCCCGTGCTGCTGGGATGGTTCGCGGACTCCGCCGACCCGGACGCCGGGCTGCTGAACTTCCGCAAGGTGTCGGACGCGCTCGGCAAGACCCCCTGGTACCTGCGGCTGCTGCGGGACGAGGGGGCCGCCGCCGAGAACCTCGCCCGGGTCCTGTCGGCCGGGCGGCTCGCGCCCGACCTGCTGATGCGCGCACCCGAGGCCGTGGCCCTGCTGGGCGACGGCGACGCGGGCGGACTCGGACCGCGCGGGCGCGTCCAGCTGGAGCAGGAGGTCCTCGCCGCCGTCCGCCGCGCCGAGACCGCCGAGCAGGGCGTCACGGCGGCGCGCGGGGTGCGGCGGCGGGAGCTGTTCCGTACGGCCGCCGCCGACATCGTCGGCTCCTACGGCACCGAGACCCGGCCCGCCGAGGCCGACCAGGGCGCGCTCGTGGACCGGGTGGGCGGCGCGGTGTCCGATCTGACGGCGGCGACGCTGGCCGGGACCCTGCGGGCGGTCGTGCGCAAGGGCTGGGGGGACACCCTGCCGACCCGGTTCGCGATCATCGGCATGGGACGCTTCGGCGGGCACGAGCTGGGCTACGGCTCGGACGCGGACGTGCTGTTCGTGCACGAGCCGTGGGAGGGCGCCGACGAGCGGGAGGCCGCCGAGGCCGCGGCCAAGGTGGTCGCCGAGCTGCGCCGGCTGCTCCAGGTCCCGAGCGCGGATCCGCCGCTGCTGGTCGACGCGGATCTGCGGCCCGAGGGGAAGTCCGGGCCGCTGGTGCGCACGCTCAAGTCGTACGAGGCGTACTACCGGCGGTGGTCGCTGGTGTGGGAGTCGCAGGCGCTGCTGCGGGCCGAACCGGTGGCCGGGGACGAGGACCTGGGGCGGCGGTTCGTCGAGCTGATCGATCCGCTGCGGTATCCGCGCGGCGGGCTGCGCGAGGACGCGGTGCGGGAGATCCGGCGGCTGAAGGCCCGGATGGAGTCAGAGCGGCTGCCGCGCGGCGCCGACCCCAAGCTGCACACCAAACTGGGTCCGGGCGGCCTCTCCGACGTGGAGTGGACCGTGCAACTGCTCCAGATGCGGCACGCGGCCGGGGAGGCGTCGCTGCGGACCACGCGCACGCGTGAGGCGCTGGCGGCGGCGCGGGAGGCGGGACTGGTGTCCCAGGAGGACGCCTCGACGCTCGACGAGGCGTGGGTGCTCGCCACCCGGGTGCGCAACGCCGTCATGCTGGTGCGGGGGCGGGCCGGGGACACGTTCCCCACCGAGCCCCGGGAGCTGGCCGCGGTGGGGCGGTACCTGGGCTACGGACCGGGACACGCGGGCGACATGCTCGACGCGTACCGGCGGACGGCCCGCCGGGCCCGCTCGGTCATGGAGGAGCTGTTCTACGGCGCCTGAAGCGGCAGCTCGGTGAGACGGCCGTTCGGTGAGCCGGCCGTTCGGTGAAACGGCCGTTCAGCGGAACAGCCGCCCCGCCCCCTACGCCCCCGTCGGCCGCAGCGCCGGCGTCAGCCGTGGCAGCGCGTGCGGCAGCGCCCCGTACCAGACGCGGGCCGCCGTGAAGCCGAAGGAGAGGCACAGGACGCCGCCCACCGCGTCGAGCCAGAAGTGGTTGGCGGTGGCGACGATGACGACCAGGGTGGCCACGGGGTAGAGCAGCCCGAGGACGCGCAGCCACGGAACCGCGCTCAGGGCGAAGACGGTCAGCCCGCACCACAGGGACCAGCCGATGTGCATGGAGGGCATCGCGGCGTACTGGTTGGACATGTTCTTCAGGTCGCCCGAGGCCATGGAACCCCAGGTGTGGTGCACCTGGACCGTGTCGACGAAGCGGCCGTCGGTCATCAGGCGCGGCGGTGCCAGCGGGTACAGGTAGTAGCCGAGCAGGGCCACGCCCGTCGTCACGAACAGGGTGAGCCGGGCCGCCGCGTAACGGCCGGGGTGCGTGCGGTACAGCCACACCAGGACGCCGATGGTGACCACGAAGTGCAGCGTCGCGTAGTAGTAGTTCATGCCGATGATCAGCCAAGTAACCGAGTTCACGGCGTGGTTGACCGAGTGTTCGACGGCGATGCCGAGCCGGTGCTCGGCGCTCCAGACCCAGTCCGCGTTGCGCAGCGCCTGGGCCTTCTGCTCCGGGACCGCGTTGCGGATCAGCGAGTACGTCCAGTAACTCACCGCGATCAGCAGGATCTCGAACCACAGCCGCGGGTGGCGGGGTGTGCGCAGCCGCTCCAGGGCGGTGGGGCGCCGCTCGTCCGTGACGAGGTGTGGAACGGACTTTTCCCGGCCTTCCCGGCGTGTCACGGTCGAGTCACCCATAGGCACAGAGTGTGCCAGAAAAGCGTTCGTCCGCCGGTCATCCCCCGGTCGGGTTCCGTTCGCATGTTCTCCGTCTCAGGGGCGACTCCGGTCCCCGGGGGCCGAGGCGGTAGAACCGCGCACCACCAGCTCCGGCATGAAGACGAACTCGCTGTGCGGCGCGGGCGTCCCGCCGATCTCCTCCAGCAGCGTGCGCACCGCGGCCTGGCCCATCGCCGGCACCGGCTTGCGTATGGTCGTCAGGGGCGGGTCGGTGAAGGCGATCAGCGGGGAGTCGTCGAAGCCCACCACGGAGACGTCCCGGGGGACCTCGAGACCGCGCTGCCGGGCCGCCCGGATCGCGCCGAGCGCCATCATGTCGCTGGCGCAGACGATCGCCGTGCAGTCCCGTTCGACGAGCGCGGTGGCCGCGGCCTGGCCGCCCTCCAGGGTGTAGAGGGAGTGCTGGATCAGCTCCGACTCGACGACGTCCGCGGCCAGGCCGAGCTGGTCCCGCATGGCGCGGACGAAGCCCTCGATCTTGCGCTGCACCGGGACGAAGCGCTTCGGGCCGAGGGCCAGGCCGATGCGGGTGTGCCCCAGGGAGGCGAGGTGGGTGACCGCCAGGGTCATCGCGGCCCGGTCGTCCGGGGAGATGAACGGCGCCTGCACCTTGGGGGAGAAGCCGTCCACGAGGACGTAGGGCACGCCCTGGGCGCGCAGGCGCTCGTAGCGCTCCATGTCGGCCGTGGTGTCCGCGTGCAGACCGGAGACGTAGATGATCCCGGCGACCCCGCGGTCCACCAGCATCTCGGTCAGCTCGTCCTCCGTGGACCCGCCGGGGGTCTGGGTGGCGAGCACCGGGGTGTATCCCTGCCGGGTCAGCGCCTGGCCGATGACCTGCGCCAGCGCCGGGAAGATCGGGTTCTCCAGCTCCGGGGTGATCAGTCCCACCAGGCCCTCGCTGCGCTGCCGCAGCCGCACCGGGCGTTCGTAGCCGAGGACGTCGAGGGCGGCCAGCACGGACTGGCGGGTGGTGGCGGCGACGCCCGGCTTCCCGTTCAGGACGCGGCTGACGGTCGCTTCGCTCACCCCCGCCTGGGCTGCGATGTCGGCAAGCCGTGTGGTCACGTGACCGGACTGTACCGGTCGTCCCCCGCCCTGCCCACCGATGGGGCGCCTCGTGCGAGCCGTTGAACGGCCCGCTGCGGGCTGCTGCGTCATCGCGATCCCTCGTGTTCGGTCGGCGTCCGGTCGACGTCCGGGTCTCGGCGTCCGGTCCGCAACGGGATGATTCCTCCCTCGCCACTGTCTGGCAAGGGCTTGCAGAGTCTTGCACAAGTGTCCGACGGGCCGCCTGTCCGCGTGAAATCAGGACCGTGGGGCCCGCAAGGGTGGGTCACGAAGTGGTAACTGACGCGGTGTCTTGCACTTTTTTTCTGCAAGGTCTTTCGCCAGGCTTGCAACGCTGTTACGTTTCCCGTCGCCCGGCGGCGGCAATGGCGCGGTCGGAATCGGCAGGGCGGCGGACGGGGCCGTTACCTGTTCACGGGCTTAACCCTCAAGGAGAACTCAATGCGGCGTGGCATAGCGGCCACCGCGCTGGTGGCGTCCCTCGCCCTCACGGCGACGGCGTGCGGCGGGAGCGACAACGGCGACAAGTCGGACGGTCCGGTGACCATCACCTGGTGGGACACCTCCAACGCCACCAACGAGGCGCCGACGTACGAGGCCCTGGTCAAGCAGTTCGAAGCGGCCAACAAGGGCATCAAGGTCAAGTACGTCGACGTCCAGTTCGACCAGGCGCAGAACAAGTTCGACACGGCCGCCGGCTCCAAGGGCGCCCCGGACGTGCTGCGCTCCGAGGTCGGCTGGACCCCGGCCTTCGCCAAGAAGGGCTACTTCGTGCCGCTGGACGGCACCGAGGCCCTCGCCGACCAGGACAAGTTCCAGCCCAGCCTGATCAAGCAGGCCCAGTACGAGGGCAAGACCTACGGCGTCCCGCTGGTCACCGACACCCTGGCCCTGGTCTACAACAAGGCCCTCTTCAAGAAGGCCGGCATCACCGAGGCCCCCAAGACCTGGGACGAGCTGAAGTCCGCCGCCGCCAAGATCAAGGACAAGACCGGCGTCGACGGCTACTGGGGCTCCACCCAGGCCTACTACGCCCAGAACTTCGTCTACGGCGAGGGCACCGACACCGTCGACGCCGACGCCAAGAAGATCACCATGAACTCGGCGCCGGCCAAGAAGGGCTACGGCACCTGGCTCAGCCTGTTCGACGGCAAGGGCCTGCACAAGGCGGACACCACCGCCGAGGCCTACCAGCACATCCAGGACGCGTTCGTCAACGGCAAGGTCGCCGCGATCATCCAGGGCCCCTGGGAGATCACGAACTTCTACAAGGGCTCCGCGTTCACGGACAAGTCCAACCTGGGCATCGCCACCGTCCCGGCCGGCTCCTCCGGCAAGGCGGGCGCCCCGACCGGCGGCCACAACCTCTCCGTCTACGCCGGCTCGGACAAGGCCCACCAGGACGCGGCCCTGAAGTTCGTGAACTGGATGACCTCGGCGAAGACCCAGGAGGCCATCGCCCTGAAGAACGCCACGCTGCCCACCCGCGACGACGCCTACACCGCCGAGGTCAAGGCCGACCCCGGGATCGCCGGCTACCAGGGCGTCCTGGCCGCCGCCCAGCCGCGCCCGGCGCTGCCGGAGTACAGCTCCCTGTGGGGCCCGCTCGACACCGAGCTGGCCAAGATCGCCGCCGGCAAGGAGTCCCTGGACAAGGGCCTGGACAACGCCGAACTCGCGATCTCCAAGCTGGTCCCCGACTTCGCCAAGTGAGCCCGCGTGGCCGACGGAGTGCTCCCGCCGACGTGAACGTGAAGGGGGGAGCACTCCGGCGGCCACCGGCCTGCGCCCGGCCCCATTCCCTGATCTTGTAAAAGGTGTCGAACCATGACAGTCGCCATCGACCGAGCGACCGGCAGGCGCCGCGGTGACCGCGCGCCTCGGCCCGGGCTGGGGCAGCGCCTGAGGAACGGATTCCAGAAGTACTGGTACGCCTACGCGATGATCGCGCCGGTGCTGCTCGTGCTCGGCGGCATCGTGGGCTACCCCCTGATCCGCGGCTTCTACCTCACCCTCACCGACGCCAACAGCCTGAACTCGGCGCGCACCATCGGCGTCAACCACATCGAGGCCACCTACAAGTTCATCGGGCTGGACAACTACCAGGACATCCTGTTCGGCCCGACCGCGTACGACCGGTTCTGGTCGCACTTCCTGTGGACCGTCTTCTGGACGGCCGCCTGCGTGTTCCTGCACTACAGCATCGGCCTCGGCCTCGCGCTCATGCTCAACCAGAAGCTGCGCGGCCGCACCTTCTACCGGATGCTGCTGGTCCTGCCCTGGGCCGTGCCCGCCTTCGTCACGGTCTTCTCCTGGCGGATCATGCTCTCCGACTCCGGTGTGCTCAACCAGGTGCTCGGCAGTCTGCACCTGCCCCAGCCGCACTGGCTCGAGGACACCTTCTGGCAGCGGTTCGCCGCGATCATGGTCAACACCTGGTGCGGTGTGCCGTTCATGATGCTCTCGCTGCTCGGCGGCCTCCAGTCCATCGACTCCACGCTCTACGAGGCCGCGGAGATGGACGGCGCGAACGCCTGGCAGCGGTTCCGGTACGTCACCCTGCCGGGGCTGCGCTCGGTCAGCTCCACCGTGGTGCTGCTCGGCGTGATCTGGACGTTCAACCAGTTCGCCATCATCTTCCTGCTGTTCGGCCCCACCAGCGCGCCCGACGCCCAGATCCTCGTCACCTGGGCCTACTACCTGGGCTTCGGACAGCAGCCGCGCGACTTCGCCCAGTCCGCCGCGTACGGCGTACTGCTGCTGTCGATCCTCACCGTCTTCACCTCCTTCTACTTCCGCTGGCTGAAGCGCAATGACCAGCTCGCCGTCTGACGCCGCAGGAGCCGCCACCATGAGCACCACGACCCTCGCAAAGACCCCGGCAGGCCCGGCCCCCGCCGAGGCGCCTCCGGGCCGGACCCGCCGGCGGGGCGAGCGCGGCAGGCTCGGCGGCGTCCTGCTGCACGGCGGCCTCGCCGTGGCGAGCCTCATCGCGCTGGCCCCGGTGGCCTGGCTGTTCTTCCTGTCCCTCGGCCCGGACAAGGACGACTACCTGCACCCGGGCAAGATCCTCGGCAAGCTCACCTTCTCCAACTACAGCTTCGTGCTGCAGCACACGGCCTTCTTCGACTGGTTCAAGTCGACGATGATCGTGGCCTTCGGCACCACCCTGATCGGTGTCTTCGTCGCCGCCACCACCGGCTACGCGGTCTCTCGGATGCGGTTCCCCGGCTACAAGCAGCTGATGTGGGTGCTGCTGCTCACCCAGGCCTTCCCGATCGCCATCCTGATCGTGCCGATGTACGAGATCTTCAGCCAACTCGGTCTCATCGACACGTACTGGTCCCTGATCGTCATCAACTGCACCACGGCCGTGCCCTACAGCGCCTGGCTGCTCAAGGGCTACTTCGACACCATCCCGTTCGAGATCGACGAGGCCGGGCGCGTGGACGGGCTCAGCCCCTTCGGCACCTTCGCGCGGCTGATCCTGCCGCTGGCCCGCCCGGGACTGGCCGTCGCGGCCTTCTACAACTTCATCACCGCCGTCGGCGAGGTCGCCTTCGCGACCACCTTCATGCTGGACGACTCCAAGTACACCTTCGCGGTCGGCCTGCAGAGCTTCGTGAGCGAGCACGACGCCCAGTGGAACTACATGGCCGCCACCGCGGTGTTGATCGCCGTTCCGGTGTCGGTCTTCTTCTACCTTGTCCAGAAAAACCTCGTCACCGGCCTCACCGCGGGCGGCACCAAGGGCTGACCCCACCCCCGGTCAACGGCTCCCGCGCGTCAGCACGCGCGGGTGGCGGCCGCGGTGTCTCCCCGGCTCTTCGAGCAGGGGAACCACCTGACCCCGCCGGCACCGCGGCCGCCTCGTCACCCCGACGCCGTCCCCCCGCACCCATGACAAGCAAGCGCCCCGGCTCTCGCCCTCGCCCGAGCAGGGGCACACCCGACGCACCAAGGACGCCATGAGCAAGCAGCACTTCCCGGCCGAATCCCCCCTCTCCGAAGCGGCTGCCACCACCGTCGCCCCGCGCCGCGACTGGTGGCGGGACGCGGTGATCTACCAGGTCTATCCGCGCAGCTTCGCCGACAGCGACGGCGACGGCATGGGCGACCTGGAGGGCGTACGCTCCCGCCTGCCGTACCTGCGCGACCTCGGTGTGGACGCCGTCTGGCTCAGCCCGTTCTACGCCTCCCCGCAGGCCGACGCCGGCTACGACGTCGCCGACTACCGTGCCGTCGACCCCATGTTCGGCAACCTGCTGGACGCCGACGCGCTGATCCGCGACGCCCATGCGCTGGGTCTGCGGATCATCGTCGACATCGTGCCCAACCACTCCTCCGACCAGCACGAGTGGTTCAAGCGCGCGCTCGCGGAGGGCCCCGGCTCCCCGTCGCGGGACCGCTACCACTTCCGTCCCGGCAAGGGCGCGGACGGCGAACTCCCGCCCAACGACTGGGAGTCCATCTTCGGCGGGCCCGCCTGGACCAGGGTCACCGAGCCGGACGGCACCCCGGGCGAGTGGTACCTGCACCTGTTCGCGCCCGAGCAGCCCGACTTCAACTGGGACCACCCGGCCGTCGGCGACGAGTTCCGCTCCATCCTGCGGTTCTGGCTCGACATGGGCGTCGACGGCTTCCGCATCGACGTGGCCCACGGCCTGGTCAAGGCCGAGGGCCTGCCCGACCTCGGCGGCCACGACCAGCTGAAGCTGCTGGGCAACGATGTCATGCCGTTCTTCGACCAGGACGGCGTGCACGCGATCTACCGCCAGTGGCGGCACATCCTCGACGAGTACTCGGGCGACCGCATCTTCGTCGCGGAGGCGTGGACCCCGACCGTCGAGCGGACCGCGAACTACGTGCGCCCCGACGAACTGCACCAGGCGTTCAACTTCCAGTACCTGGGCACCGAGTGGGACGCCGACGAGCTGCGCGAGGTCATCGACCGCACCCTGGAGGCGATGCGCCCGGTGGGTGCCCCGGCCACCTGGGTGCTGTCCAACCACGACGTCACCCGGCACGCGACCCGGTTCGCCAACCCGCCCGGTCTCGGCACCCAGATCCGCAGCGCGGGCGACCGCGAGCTCGGCCTGCGCCGGGCGCGCGCGGCGACACTGCTGATGCTGGCGCTGCCCGGTTCGGCCTACGTCTACCAGGGCGAGGAACTGGGCCTGCCGGACGTCGTGGACCTGCCGGACGAGGTGCGTCAGGACCCGGCGTACTTCCGGGGCGAGGGCCAGGACGGGTTCCGGGACGGCTGCCGCGTGCCGATCCCGTGGAGCCGTGAGGGCTCCTCCTACGGCTTCGGCAGCGGGGGCAGCTGGCTTCCGCAGCCCGCGCAGTGGGGCCGGCTGAGCGTGGAGGCCCAGCAGGGCGTGCCGGGCTCCACCCTGGAGCTGTACCGCGAGGCCCTTGCCGCCCGCCGCGCCCACCCCGGCCTCGGCGCCGGCGACGCGGTGGAGTGGCTGCGCGCGCCCGAGGGCGTTCTCGCCTTCCGGCGCGGCGAGTTCGTCTGCGTGGCGAACACGACCGGCGAGTCGGTGACCACCCCGGCGTACGGCCGGGTGCTGCTCACGAGCGGTGAGGTCACGGAGGCCGACGGCGAGGCGAAGGTTCCCTCCGACACGACGGTGTGGTGGACCACGGCCTGAGCCGGCAGGTCACAGTTTCACATCAACTCCATACGGCCCGCTGCCCGTTGGGGCAGCGGGCCTTCTACCATCCGGGGTCAACGACTTGCTGAACCTTTCAGCAAGAGCCTTCAACGAAGAAGGAACCCCCACATGGCCCTCCGCAGACCACTTTCATACGCGGCCGCGCTCGCCGTGGCCGCCTCCGCGGCCCTCGCGACGCCCGCCGCCGCCTCCCCGCCCGGCACCAAGGACGTCACCGCGGTCCTCTTCGAGTGGAACTACGCCTCGGTCGCCAAGGAGTGCGCGAACACGCTCGGCCCGGCCGGTTACGGCTACGTCCAGGTCTCCCCGCCCGCCGAGCACATCCAGGGCTCGCAGTGGTGGACGTCGTACCAGCCGGTGAGTTACAAGATCGCAGGGCGCCTTGGCGATCGCGCGGCGTTCCAGAACATGGTCAACGCCTGCCACTCGGCCGGGGTGAAGGTCGTCGTCGACACCGTCATCAACCACATGTCGGCGGGCAGCGGCACCGGCACCGGCGGCTCCTCGTACACCAAGTACGCCTATCCGGGTTTGTACTCGAACAACGACTTCAACGACTGCCGGTCGGACATCTCCAACTACCAGGACCGCTACAACGTCCAGAACTGTGAACTGGTGGGGCTCGCCGACCTCAGGACCGGGTCGGACTACGTCCGCCAGGCCATCGCGGGCTACATGAACGACCTGCTCTCCCTGGGCGTCGACGGCTTCCGTGTCGACGCGGCCAAGCACATCCCGGCCGCCGACCTCGCCAACATCAAGTCACGTCTGAAGAACCCTTCCGCCTACTGGAAGCAGGAGGTCATCTACGGCGCGGGCGAGGCGGTCCAGCCGACCGAGTACACCGGCAACGGCGACGTCCAGGAGTTCCGCTACGCCTACGACCTCAAGCGGGTCCTCACCAACGAGAAGCTCGCCTACCTCAAGAACTACGGCGAGGGCTGGGGCTACCTGAACAGCTCGGTGGCCGGCGTCTTCGTCGACAACCACGACACCGAGCGCAACGGCTCGACCCTCAGCTACAAGAACGGCGCGAACTACACGCTGGCCAACGTCTTCATGCTGGCCTGGCCCTACGGCGCCCCCGACATCAACTCCGCCTACGAGTGGTCCGACGCGGACGCCGGTCCGCCCAACGGCGGCAAGGTCAACGCCTGCTGGCAGGACGGCTGGAAGTGCCAGCACGCCTGGCCGGAGATCAAGTCCATGGTCGCCTTCCGCAACGCCACGCGCGGCCAGGCGGTGACGAACTGGTGGGACAACGGCAACAACCTCATCGTGTTCGGCCGCGGCAACAAGGGCTATGTGGTCATCAACCACGAGAACACGACGGCCGACCGCTCCTACCAGACCTCACTCCCCGCGGGCACCTACTGCGACGTACAGAGCAACAGAACCGTCACAGTGGACGCCACGGGCTGGTTCAAGGCCGCAGTCGCCCCGAACACGGCCCTCGCCATCTACGCGGGCAAGTCGAGTTGCTGACGACCCCGCGCCTGCTCCTGCGGCCGGTCGAGCCGGACGACGTTCCGGCTCACCGCCGCCTGTGGACCGATCCGGAGGTGCGCCGCCACCTCGGCGGGCCGGTGCCCCCGGAGACGGTCCGCATCCGTGAGCGGGGCTGCGTGGGTGCCCCCGGGGAACGGTTCGTCGAGTGGGGCCAACCGCAGGTCCTCCACCGCTTCCCGTGAGGGTGGGGCCGGCGCTTCCGGAGTGGGGCGTCGGCCTCTGGCGGGGTGGGGGTTGGTGAAAGAAGTTGCTTGGTCTTGCAAGGGTATTGCAGTAAGGCTTGCGCGGGCGGTACGGTCGCGGCCGCGCCCGGTGGTCCTGTTGATGGCCGGGGCGAGGGGGCGCAGTCAAGTGAGCCGTACCGCCAAGGAGTTCACCCCGTGATACCGAGATGGCCGGCGCCCTCGCGGCGCCGCACCCCGTCAGGCAGACGCGTCGCAGCCGTCACCGCGGCCGCGATTGCCGCAGTGCTCGTCCCACCGCTCACGGCACAGGCGGCGGCACCGCCCGCACCGCCGTCCGACGCGAAGCTCGCGGCCGAGCCCGCCCGGCACGACAGCACCAGGGAGCAGTTCTACTTCGTCCTGCCGGATCGTTTCGCCAACGGGGACACCGGCAACGACCGCGGCGGGCTGACCGGCTCACGGCTCGTCACCGGCTACGACCCCACCGACAAGGGCTTCTACCAGGGCGGCGACCTCAAGGGCCTGACCAACCGGCTCGACTACATCAAGGGCCTCGGCACCACGGCCATCTGGCTGGCGCCGATCTTCAAGAACCAGCCCGTGCAGGGGACCGGCAAGGACGCCTCGGCCGGCTACCACGGCTACTGGATCACCGACTTCACCCGGGTCGACCCGCACTTCGGCACCGACAAGGACCTCACGACCCTCATCTCCAAGGCACACGCCAAGGGAATGAAGGTCTTCTTCGACGTCATCACCAACCACACCGCCGACGTCGTCGACTACGAGGGCGGCGCCCACGAGTACCTGTCCAAGGGCGCCTTCCCCTACCTGACCAAGGACGGCCGCCCGTTCGACGACGCCGAGTACGCGGACGGCACGAAGAAGTTCCCCGCCGTCGACGCCTCCTCCTTCCCGCGCACCCCGGTCGTCCCGGCCGCGAAGAAGAACGTCAAGGTCCCGTCGTGGCTCAACGACCCGACGATGTACCACAACCGCGGCGACTCCACCTACGCCGGTGAGAACTCCACCTACGGCGACTTCTCCGGCCTCGACGACCTGTGGACCGAGCGCCCCGAGGTCGTCAGCGGCATGGAGAAGATCTACCAGCGCTGGGTGAAGGACTTCGGCGTCGACGGCTTCCGGATCGACACGGTCAAGCACGTCAACATGGAGTTCTGGACCCAGTGGGCGACGGCGCTCGACAAGTACGCCGCCGCGCACGGACGCAAGGACTTCTTCATGTTCGGCGAGGTCTACTCCGCCGACACCGCACTCAACGCCTCCTACGTCACCGAGGGCCGTCTCGACGCCACGCTCGACTTCCCGTTCCAGGACGCGGCCCGCGCCTACGCCTCCCAGGGCGGCAGCGCGAAGAGGCTCGCGGGCGTCTTCGGCGACGACTACAGGTACACGACCGACAAGGCCAACGCCTACGAGCAGGTCACCTTCCTCGGCAACCACGACATGGGCCGCATCGGGTACTTCCTCAAGCAGGACGCCCCGAAGGCCACCGACGCCGAGATCCTGCGCAAGGACAGGCTCGCCAACGAGCTGATGTTCCTCAGCCGCGGCAACCCCGTCGTCTACTACGGCGACGAGCAGGGCTTCACCGGCTCCGGCGGCGACAAGGACGCCCGCCAGACCATGTTCGCCTCCAAGGTCGCCGACTACCTCGCCGACGAGCAGATCGGCACTGACCGCACCCACGCGAGCGACGCCTACGACACCACCGCGCCGCTCTACCGGCAGATCGCCGCCCTCGCGAAGCTCCGCAAGGACAACCCGGCCCTCGCGGACGGAGTCCAGACCGAGCGGTACGCGGCGGACGGACCCGGCGTCTACGCCCTCACCCGCACCGACGCCCGGACCGGAGCCGAGTACGTCGTCGCCTTCAACAACGCGGGCCAGGCGCGGACGGCCACGTTCGCCACAGGCTCGGCGCGGATGACGTACCGCGGGGTGTACGGCACCGATGCCGCCGTGACCTCCGGCGCCGACCGGAAGGTCACCGTCACCGTCCCGGCCGGATCGTCCGTCGTCCTCAAGGCCGCGGGCACCCTCGACCGGCCCGCCGCCAAGCCGGCCGTCACCCTCACACCCCCCGCCGCGGGCGCCACCGGCACTGTCGAGCTGAGCGCCGACGTCACCGGGGGGCAGCTCAACCGGGTCGTCTTCGCCGCGCAGACCGGCAACGGCCCGTGGAAGGTGCTCGGCTCCGCCGACCACGCCCCCTACCGGGTCACCCAGACCCTGCCCCGGACCGTCCCGGCCGGCACCGCCCTGCGCTACAAGGCGGTCGCCGTCGACTCGGCGGGCCGCACCGCGAGCGCGACCGCGGCCTCCACCACCGGCACCCCGCCGGCCCCCGAGGTTCCCACCGCCTCCTCCCGCGACTACGCCGTCGTCCACTACAAGCGCGCCGACGGCGACTACGCGAACTGGGGCCTGTACGCCTGGGGCGACCTCGCCGACGGCGAGTCGACCACCTGGCCCGACAGCCACCCGTTCATCGGCCGGGACGCCTACGGAGCCTTCGCGCACGTCAAGCTGAAGCCGGGCGCCTCCGACGTCGGTTTCCTGGTCATCGACAAGAACGGCACCAAGGACGTCTCCGCCGACCGGTCCATCGACGTCACCCGGACGGGCGAGGTCTGGATCGAGCAGGGCAAGGAGGACGTACGGACCACGCGCCCCGAGTACCCGGCGCAGGACCCGGCCAAGGCCGTCCTCCACTACCACCGCGCCGACGGGAAGTACGACGGCTGGGGCCTGCACGTGTGGACCGGCGCCGCGAACCCCACCGACTGGTCGAAACCCCTCCAGCCGGTCAAGACTGACTCCTATGGCGCGGTCTTCGAGGTACCGCTCACCGACGGTGCCGCCAGTCTCGGCTACATCATCCACAAGGGCGACGAGAAGGACCTGCCCACCGACCAGTCCCTCGACCTCACGGCAGCCGACGGCCACGAGGTGTGGCTGATGAGCGGCCAGGACAAGCCCCTGCTGCCGCAGCCCGCCGGCGGCGCGGGCGCCCTCGACCTCACCACCTCGAAGGCGGTCTGGATCGACCGGGACACGGTGGCCCTCAAGGGCGTGGAAGGCGCCGCCTCCACCCAGCTGCTCTCCTCCCAGGACGGCTCGATCACCGTCCGGGACGGAACGCTGACCAGCGACGACGAGCGCTGGCTGCGGCTGGCGAGGACCACGCTCACCGACGCCCAGAAGGCGAAGTACCCGCACCTGAAGGACTACACCGCCTGGTCCGTCGACCCCCGTGACCGCGCCCGCGTCCGCGAGGCCCTGCGCGGCCAGATCGTCGCCTCCCAGCGGGCCGCGAACGGGGCCGTGCTCGCCGCGACCGGCGTCCAGCTCGCGGGCGTGCTCGACGACGTGTACGGCAACACCGCCACCAAGGCGCAGCTCGGCCCCGTCTTCCACCAGGGCCGGCCCACGCTGAGCGTGTGGGCGCCGACCGCGCGGAACGTCGCCCTGGAACTGGACGGCAAGCCGGTCGCCATGCACCGCGACGACACCACCGGCGTCTGGTCCGTCACCGGCCCGGCGTCCTGGAAGAACAAGCCCTACCGGTACGTCGTGACCGTGTGGGCGCCCACCGTCCGCAAGGTGGTCACCAACAAGGTCACCGACCCGTACTCGGTCGCGCTCACCGCGAACTCCGAGCGCAGCCTCGTCGTCGACCTCGACGACCGGGCGCTGGCCCCGAGCGGCTGGCAGGGCCTGGCCAAGCCCAAGGCCGTACCGCTCAGGGACGCCCAGATCCAGGAGCTGCACATCCGGGACTTCTCCGTCGCGGACCGTACGGTCCCGGCCAAGGAGCAGGGCACCTACCTGGCCTTCACCGACAAGAACAGCGACGGCTCCCGCCACCTGCGGGACCTGGCGAAGGCGGGCACCTCGTACGTGCACCTGCTGCCCGCCTTCGACATCGCCACCATCCCGGAGAGGAAGGCCGACCAGGTCGCCCCGGACTGCGACCTGGCCGCCCACCCGGCCGACTCCGAGCGGCAGCAGGCGTGCGTGGCGGCGACCGCCGCGAAGGACGCCTACAACTGGGGCTACGACCCCTACCACTACACGGTCCCCGAGGGCTCCTACGCCACCGACCCGGACGGCACGGCCCGTACCGTCGAGTTCCGGCAGATGGTCAAGGCGCTCAACCAGGGCGGGCTGCGGGTCGTCATGGACGTCGTCTACAACCACACGGCCGCCGCGGGCCAGGCGGACACCTCCGTGCTCGACCGGATCGTGCCCGGCTACTACCAGCGGCTCCTCGCCGACGGCTCGGTGGCCGACAGCACCTGCTGCGCGAACACCGCGCCCGAGAACGCCATGATGGGCAAGCTCGTCGTCGACTCGGTCGTCACCTGGGCCCGGCAGTACAAGGTCGACGGCTTCCGCTTCGACCTCATGGGCCACCACCCCAAGGCCAACATGCTCGCCGTCCGCAAGGCACTCGACGCGCTCACGCTCAAGAAGGACGGCGTGGACGGCAGGAACATCATCCTGTACGGAGAGGGCTGGAACTTCGGCGAGGTCGCCGACGACGCGCGCTTCGTCCAGGCCACGCAGAAGAACATGGCGGGCACGGGCATCGCGACCTTCTCCGACCGGGCCCGTGACGCGGTCCGCGGCGGCGGCCCCTTCGACGACGACCCGGGCGTCCAGGGCTTCGCCTCCGGCCTCTACACCGACCCCAACTCCTCCCGGAACAACGGCAGCAGGGCCGAACAGAAGGCCCGCCTGCTGCACTACCAGGACCTGATCAAGGTCGGCCTGAGCGGCAACCTCGCCGCGTACCGCTTCACCGACACCGGCGGCAAGGAGGTCACCGGCGCCGAGGTCGACTACAACGGCGCACCCGCCGGATACGCGGACGCCCCCGGCGACGCCCTCGCCTACGCCGACGCCCACGACAACGAGTCGCTGTTCGACGCCCTCACCTACAAGCTGCCGTCCTCCACGAACGCGGACGACCGGGCCCGGATGCAGGTCCTCGCCATGGCCACGGCCGCACTGTCCCAGGGGCCCGCGCTGTCCCAGGCCGGGACCGACCTGCTGCGCTCGAAGTCCCTCGACCGCAACTCCTACGACAGCGGCGACTGGTTCAACGCCATCCACTGGAACTGCGCCGACGGCAACGGCTTCGGCCGCGGGCTGCCCCTGGCGGCCGACAACCAGGACAAGTGGCCGTACGCCGAACCGCTGCTCACCACCGTCAAGGTGGGCTGCCGGCAGATCCAGGGGGCCTCGGCCGCGTACCGGGACCTGCTGCGCATCCGCACCAGTGAGCAGGAGTTCTCGCTGGCCACGGCGGCGCAGGTGCAGCGGAAGCTGTCCTTCCCGCTGTCGGGCGCCGACGAGACGCCCGGCGTGATCACCATGAGGCTCGGCGACCTCGTCGTGGTGTTCAACGCCACGCCCGAACAGCAGCGGCAGCGCGTCGCGGAGCTCGCGGGGACCGGCTACCGGCTGCACCCGGTGCAGACGGCGGGCGCCGACGCGGTGGTGAAGACCTCGTCGTACGAGAAGGCGACCGGCACGTTCACGGTCCCGGCGCGTACGGTCGCGGTGTTCAGGAACTAGCGGGTCCACAGTAGGCCCGGAACAGGAGTGCTCATGCCGCAGATCACCTTCGACTACTCCGAGCGGCTGGCCGACGCCTTCGACCGGCGTGCCTTCGCGCGGGAGCTGCACGTCCGCACGGTCGAGATCGCGGCCGCCAAGCCCCCGGCCTGCAAGACGCAGTTCCGCCGCACAGAGGACACCGCCGTCGGTCCGGACACCGAGGGGCACGCGATCGTGCACGTCACCATCGGCCTGCTGGCCGGGCGCACCGACGAGACCAAGGCACGTCTGACGGAGGCGGTCCTGGACGCGCTGCGGGAGCATGTGAAGCCGGTCGAGGGCCTGGAGCTGCACGCGTCGGCCGAGGTGCGCGACCTCGACGCCTCGTACCGGAAATTCGACGCCTGACGAGGCGGAAAAACCGCGTCAGGAGGCGAGGGCGACGAGCCGGCCGACCAGGTCCAGGAAGGGACCCTCGGCCGGCTCGTCCTTGAAGACCCGGCGCATGAGCGCGCCCATCTCCTCGTCCTGGGCGGCGCTGACGGCGACCAGCGCGCCGAAGTCGTGCACGAGCTGGACCTCCAGCTCGGCACGCGGGATGCGCCGGCCGTCCAGCCAGATCAGCGCCGTCGACTCCGCGAGCGAGATCCACGAGCGGACGACCAGCTCCAGCCGCACGGGCGGCTGATCGATCCCGAGATGCGAAAGGATCTGGTCATACGCGGCCTGCCGGACGGAGTCGATGAGCGCGTTCGTCGTCGACGAGCCGACAGCCGGGCCGCCGCGCATCAGGGCCGAGAAACCGGGCCCGTGCTCGTCGACGAAGTCGAAGAACCGGCGCATCACCCGCAGCAGCCGCGCCCCCAGCGGGCCCTCGTGCGGCTCCGTGAACCGGCCCGCCAGATCGTCCGAGGCGCGCTGCAACGCGGCCTCGTACAGGCTGAGTTTGCCGGGGAAGTAGTGGTAGACCAGCGGGCGCGAGATGCCCGCCGCCGACGCTATCTCGTCGATGGAGACCTCGTCGGGCGAGCGGCGGCTGAACAGTTCGAGGGCGACGCCGATCAACTGCTGCCGTCGTTCGTCGACTCCCATCCTGCGGCGAACCCCGGTAGTCATACGAACACCTTACCGATCGATTCCGGCCCTGAACGGACCGGCTGGGACCGACCACGGTGTTCGACCGCGGCTCGTCACACCCCGCCGCGCCGACCGCTCACTTCTGCCGCAGCACGGCCACGGACCTGCCGTCCGCCAGAGTCCCCTTCAGGTCGGCCTGCGCGCCCTGCCGGGTCCGCACGGCGAGCAGGCGGCCCTGCGCGGAGGCGCTGACCCCACCGGTCGCGGTGATCGAGGCGGTGTCACGGTCGCCGGCCGCGAGCAGGTACCAGGCCCCTGCCTGCGACTTCCACAGCACTCCGGCCAGCACGTGCGGATCGCGGGCGCCGCACGCGGGCACGTTCTCGGCCTGGGCCGCGACCGCCGCGTACTTCCCGCCGGGCGTGTGGAACTGGGCCAGCACCCGCGACCCGTCGCCGCGCCAGGTCTCGGCGCGGGTGCACACCCACGCGGCGGCCGAACCGGTCGCGTCGGGCAGCGGCTGCTCGGCGTACTCCCAGGCGTTGACCGACCGGACGCCCTGTGCGCGCACGGAGCCCAGCGAGCAGGCCAGCGGCGCCCAGGCGCGCAGCCCCGCCGGGCCCGACGCCTCCTGCGGGGCGTCGGGGCGGCCCGTGGTGAGGCGGGCGGGGGCCAGTTCGCCGAGGTCGGCCAGGAGCTGCGTGCCGGGTTCGCCGGTCAGCTGGAGCACGTTCCACGAGGTGCAGCCGCCGGTGCGCTGGACCGGGCTGGCCAGCGGCCCGGTGACCCCGCCCGTGAGGCCGAGGTCCATCGCCCCGGCGTCCGGCTTGAGCAGGTCCCGCTCGGCCGCCGCCTTCACCCACGGCGCCGTCAGATAGCGGACGTTCCCGTCGGAGCGGCCCAGCACCACCGCGCCCGCCTCCGCGCCCACGGCGCCGTCGACCCGGGCGAAGTCGAGGGCTGCCCCGGTGGCGGAGTCCTTCGGCTCGGCGTAGCGGGCGATGCGCAGGCCGTCGTGGAAGAGCACCACGCGCGCGTTGTCGACGACGCCGGCGTACAGCAGTTGCGGCGGTCCCGCGGGACCGCCCGTGGCGGTGCCGGGGGTGGCCGAGACCCGTACCGACTCGCCGGGGCGGGCCCAGACGGCGAGGGCGCGGCGCAGCAGGGCCGTGTCGCCCGCCAGGCCGCCGCGGGCCGGCCACACGGAGAGGTCGAGCCGCGCGGAGGTCCGCCAGGCGGTGGGGGCGATTCTGGTCAGCCTGCCCGGGTCGAGGGCGGCCTCCGCGGACGGGTTGTGCGCGTAGGCGGGTGCGGCGGCGCCGTCCGGGCCCCAGCCGCCGCCGGGCAGCGCGACCAGCGCACCGCACACGACGAGGGCCGCGGCAGCGGCGAGCGCGGCCCTGGTGTGCTGCCTGCGCCGCTTCAGATCGGTGGGCCGGGCCTGCAACGAGCACGGATCGAACTCGGGGGAGTCGAGGAGCGCGTACTGGGCGGGCAGGCGGTCGGCCTGGCGCAGCGCGGCGACCGGGTCGGCCACGCCAGCGGCCGTCAGCACCTCCCGCACGGCGGGGTCGGGAAGCCTTTCCAGGCCGCGCAGCACGTAGGCGGCACGGGCCGGCCCGGACAGGGTCGCCAGCCTCTGGTCCAGGGCGAGTTCGTCGGCGCCGCCCGAGCGCGGGAACAGGCGCAGCCCCCACACCAGGGGCAGGGCCGGCCGCAGCCGGGCGCGTCCGGCACGGATCCCGCGCCGCGGCGGGCGGCCCGCCCCCAGCGCCGTGCGGATCACCTGGAGGCGGACGAAGGCGTAGCCCGGGTCGGACTCGCGGCCGGCCGACTGGGCCGGGATCACGGTCGCCGAGGACCGGCCCCGCGGCAGCGCCCGCTGGGCCAGCGCGTGCGCGGTCAGCACACGGCGGCCCCGCCCGAGCCCGGGCGGCAGCACCAGATAGGCGAGCCGGACCAGGCGCGGATAGTGCTCGACGAGCGCGGCCTCGGCCCGCTCGGCATCGACGACCGGTCCGGAGGAGGACTTGTGGCGCGGGGCGACATCCTGTGACTGCACGTCCAGGCCAACGAGCGAGCCGGTCCTTGGTCACACCGGGGTACGGCGGTGTCAGTCCTCCGGCTCCACCAGCAGCCGGGCGTAGTTCGCCATCGAACGCTGGTAGCGGGGCAGATGGGGCGCGAGGGCGCCGAGGACGAGGGACAGTCCCTCGCGGTCACGGCCCGCACCGGACAGGCACAGTGCCAGACACGCCCGTACGGCGTCGTCCAACTCGTCTGAGGGGCCGTCCAGTTCGGGCGTGAGCAGCTTGACGCCCTCCTCCGGCCGCCCGAGGTTGCGCAGCGAGCTGGCCAGTTGGATCCTGGCCCGTCGGCCCCGGTAGCCGCTCAGCCCGCGCTCCAGGGCCTCCTGGTAGAGCGGCACCGCCCGGTCCGGGTGGCCGGTGGAGTCCCAGGCGCAGGCCTGCTCGAACGGGCCGAGCGGGCTGCCGTCCGGCAGTTCGGCGACGAGCGCGTCGATCCTTGCCCGGAACGCGGGCGCCTCGTCCTCGGAACAGTCGTCGAAGCGGGCCCAGGCGGCGGCCACGCGGTCTTCCCAGTCCTGGTTCACCGGCTCACGTTCGCACGCGTGCGCAGGTGGCGTCCACCGGATTGAGCGCTGTGCGCGCCGGAGCCGTATCGAAGGGCGGCCCCCTGCCGGGGCCCGGTGCGGCATGCTTGTGGCGCGTGCCGCCGGGAACGGAGTGCCGGAAGCGACCGGAGGAACAGATGAGGGTGACCCGACCGATGCTCGCGGTGGCCGGTGCCGCGGCGGCACTGGTGCTGACGGGGTGCGGTTCCGGTGACGGTGCGGAGGCGAAGGTGCCGCCGACGGCCACCGGCAGCCTGGAGAGCCTGGCCGCCGAGGTGAAGTGCGAGCCGGACATGCAGACCGACGCCGACACCATCCGGCAGGCCATCTGCACCAACCCCACCGGCAAGTTCGTCCTCGCCACCTTCGCCACCGACCGCGGCCAGCGGGAGTGGATCGACGACGCCAAGGACTACGGCGGCTCCTACCTCGTCGGCCGCAAGTGGGTCGCCGTCGGCGACAGCGGCGTGGTCACCGCGCTGCGCGCCACCCTCGGCGGCGACGTGGAGACCGGCACGGACCACAGCGCCCACGGCGCGCACAGCGGCTGAGCGGCCTTGGGGGCACGGGCGCACGCGCGCACGGCCCCACGGGCACACGGCGAAGGCCGGCGGCGGGATCTCCCGCCGCCGGCCTTCTTCACGAGGTCACCGGTCCGGTGTCACCTGTTCAGGGCGTCACTTGCAGTTCCGGCCCGAGTTGACGCAGTTGGCGATCTTGTTGGCCAGACCGCCGGTCGTGATGTTGATGAAGTCGTCGTGGTCGGTGGCCGCCTTGTGCAGCTGCTCGGGGAAGCCGTCGACCGCGTAGGCGTTCTTCACCGCGCCGTTCTCGACGGTCGGCCGCGGCACGTCGTAGACCAGGCGCATCGTGAGCTTCGGAATGGCCTTGAAGCCGCTGGGGCAGTTGCCGCGGTCGTCTGCGAAGGCGATGTGCGTACGGTGGTTGGCGCTGTCGGTGTTCTGCCCGTCCCAGCAGCTCTGGAAGGCGAACGTGCGGACCATCTTGCTGCCCTCGGGGCAGATCGGGTACTGCTCCGTCAGCTGGACCTTGTTCTCGAAGCCGGTGCAGCTCCAGTGCGCGTTGGCGTTGGCCAGACCGTTGGTCGTGGTCTTGGCGTCACCGGTGATGATGCGCAGGAACTGCGGCATGGCGACGACCTTGCCGGTCGGGCTGCCGACGTACTTGATCTCCGCCTGGAGCGGCTTGAGGATCCGGCCGACGTTGCCCTCCTTGCCACCGCCGTCCGCGTCCTGGTCGAAGTCCTGCGAACCGTCCTGGACGCGGATCACCGGCCAGTAGTACGCCGACAGGTCGTTCTTGTTCTGGCAGCTCGTGCCGCTCTGCAGGAACGTGTCGTTGCTCGCGAACGCGTCGATCTTCTGATTGCCGACGTAGTCGTGCAGGTGGTGGGCGCCGTTGGCCACACCGGGCGCCACGATCACGTTGTCGGTGTTGTGGTTGCCGTTGGCGTTCACACCGCAGCGCGTGGTGAAGCTGCCGTTCGAGGCGTTGCGGCTCTTGCGCGGCTTGGCCGGGACGTTGGGCTGGACGGTGGTGATGTCCACGAAGTCCGCCGCGACGGGGCCGTTTCCGGCCTGGCCGCCGATGCCCTGCTGGCCGTCGTCGCCGCCCTGCTGGCCGCCGTCGTTCTGACCGCCGTCGTTCTGGCCGCCGTTGTCGCCCTGCTGCCCGTTGTCCTGGCCGTTGTCCTGGCCGGTGTCCTGGCCGTCGTTCTGGCCGTTGTCCTGACCGCCGTCGCCCTCGCCCGCGTCCGTCTGGTTCTGCTCGACGGGGGTTCCGGTGCAGGGCGCCATGTCGTCCAGGTTGCCGGGGGTCTTGCCGCCGGCCCGGTTGATCTCCAGCTTGATCCGGTCGAGGATCACCTTCCGCCGGTCCTTCAGCGGACCCAGGATGGCGTTCTGCACGAAGCTCGCGTCCCTGGCCTGCGCGTCGCGCGTGGTGGCCAGTCGCTGGTACGCCTCGGTGATCTGCTGGTCGAGCGTGGCGAGTTCGCCGTCCACCTCTCCACGGGCCTGCTCCGGCACGGCGGTGAGCTGCTGGCCGATGTCGGGGCACTTGATCGTCGCGACCTGCGCGTTGACGGCCTTCGTCCGGTTGCCTCCCCACGCGTCGTTCTTCGACTCGTGCGCGGATGCGTAGTAGTTCGCCCAGACAAGCCCGCCCCCACCGAGCGCTAGGGCCGCCGCCCCGGCTATGGCCTTGGTGGCCAGCGGCATTCGGCGTTTGCGTGTGTTGCGTCCCATGGAACTCCTCTGACTTCCTTGCGGGGCAGCATCGAGGCGCCCGACAGGAGTGAAGCGGCTCCCATGGATACGGACGCGGCCCCGGGCGTGTTCAGCCGACCCACGAATTGATGCGCGATCCGTGCGTCACTGGAGCCGCAACTGCCCCATTTCCGCAGGCAGTTGCGGCAGAACCGGCTGAAACTCCGGGCCGCCCGGCGGCCGAGTCCCCTCCCTGGAGCCCGAGCACCTTCGCCTCGACCTCCGGATCGAGGCCCTTGCGGGTCCGGTCAGGCCGTTGGGGTGCGGTCCCGCCCAGGGCCCGGAGCCAGGTCCAGGTGTCCGCGACCGTCTCGGTCACGGGGCGGCAGCGCAGGCCCGCCGCGAGGGCCCGGGTGACATCGGCGCCGTGCAGAGCGTCGTGGCCCTCGCTGCCCGGCGGCACCCACACCGGCAGCTCCGTCCAGGGCTCGATGCCCGCGGCGAGGATCACGTCCGGGTCGGTCCAGCGCAGCTCGGCGTCGGCGCCGGTGGTCCGCACACACGCCTCCAGCAGTTCACCCATCGTCGCGTGCCCTCGCGGACTGATCAGGGTGTACGGGCCGCTCAACCCCTTCTCCACCGCGTCGAGGGTCCACACGGCGAGGTCCCGGACGTCGATGTACTGAAGGGGCAGGTCCCGCGGGCCGGGCGCCAGTACGGGGCCGCCCCGCGCGATCCGGTTCAGCCACCACGGCAGGCGCCCGACGTTCTCGTACGGCCCGAGGATCAGCCCGGCCCGTACGAGCACCGAGCGGTCCGCCCCGAAGGCCTCCAGGGCGGCCAGCTCGCCGCCCCGCTTGTCCCGCGGGTAATCCGTCTGCCCCGCGCCCGCCTCGGCGCCCTCGACCAGCGGCGCCGCCTCGGTGTAGCCGGCGGGCGGGGCCCAGGCGTACACCGAGCAGCTCGACACATACACGTACCGGCCGGCGCGGTGCCGCAGCAGCCGCGCCGCGTCCCGGACCGCGCGGGGCGCGGCCGACCAGGTGTCGACGACCGCGTCCCACGCGCCGTCCGTCAGGGCAGCGAGCCCGTCGGGCGCGGTGCGGTCGCCGCGCAACGACCGCACTCCGGGAACGGGCGCGTGCCGCCCCCGGTTCAGGACCGTCACATCCCAGCCGCGCCCGGCCGCCGCCTCGGCGACGGCCCGCCCCGCGAACTCCGTACCACCCAGCACCAGAAGTCTCATACCGGTGACTGTGCCCGTCCGGGCCGTGGCAGGGAACCGGATTCTGCCCTTGGCAGAGATCAACGTCCGGTCGGCGGAGCGTACTTGTAGCCTACGCGGCGCACGGTCTGGATCGTCCGGCGGTGCTCGGCGCCCAGCTTGCGGCGCAGCCGGGCGATGTGGACGTCGACGGTGCGGCCGTCGCCCACGTGGTCGTAGCCCCAGACCGTGGTGACCAGTTGGTCGCGCGTGTGCACGCGGTGCGGGTGGGCCACGAGATGGGCCAGCAGCTCGAACTCCAGGTAGGTGAGGTCGAGTCCGTGCCCGTCCACCTCCGCGGTCCGCCGCGCGGTGTCGACGCGGACGAGCGGGTCGCCCGCACCGGGCGCGGTGCCGCCGTCCGTCCCGCCCTCCGGAAGGTCGAGGCGATCGGGGCGGTCGGGTACCGCCACCGGCAGGTGCGGCGGCTGCCGGTCGGCGGGCACGAGCACCAGATAGCCGACCATCGGCGGCCGGCCCGGCAGCCTGGGCAGGGCGTGCTGCGGAGCCGGCAGCCAGGTGGCACCCGGCGGCAGGAGATCGGCGATCTCCACGACCTCGTCCCGGCCCACGGCCCGCAGCCGGTGCCGTGCGGAGGCGGGAGAGGCCGGGGAGGAGGCGGAGCGGGAGGAGACGGGGGCGGGAAGGGAGGCGTCGGTCAGAGAACGAGTGGTCGCCATGACAGTCAGCTCTTTCGCGGGAGAGGTTCGCCGGAGGACCGACGGCCGCGAGTTCGTGGTCGGGCGCGTCGGGACGTACGTCGTTCCGCGCGGACCGGAGGCCGGTGGGTTACGGCTTCACCGGGCACGCGCGTGCGGCGCGCGGCAACAGAGCCGGTCGAAGTCGTGGTGCTGACGGGAGGGCCAGAACGGCTCCAGGTCATCGCGACCTGCCGCGACGCACTCCCGGAAACCGACCATGCCCCCATTGAAGCAGAACCCGTCTCCGGGCAGGACCCTCTTCTCACTGCGCGGACACCCCGTCGGGCGGCCCCCGCCCGACGGCCGCGCCCCCGCCCGGATCAGACCTGCCCGGCCTTCTCCAGGGCGGCGCAGCAGGTGTCGATCAGCAGTCGGGTGACGACGTACGGGTCGACGTTGGCGTTCGGCCGGCGGTCCTCGATGTGGCCCTTGCCGTCCCGCTCGACCTGCCAGGGGATGCGGACCGAGGCGCCGCGGTCGCCGACGCCGTAGGAGTACGCGTCCCACGGGGCGGTCTCGTGCAGGCCGGTGAGGCGGTCGTCGATCCCGGCGCCGTAGTTCTTGACGTGGTCCATCGGCCGGGAGCCCTCACCGAGGGCCTCGCACGCGGTGATGATCGCGGCGTAGCCCTCGGGGCTCTCGCGCATCGCCCGGGTCGAGAAGTTGGTGTGGGCGCCGGCGCCGTTCCAGTCGCCCTTGACCGGCTTGGGGTCGAGGGCGGCGTTACCCGGCGCGGTTGTGGCGCGGTTCACCCGTTCGGGCGGTGCTCGTGGCGCACGGCGAGGGCCCGCCGCTCCCGGTCGGGAACAGCGGGCCCCTTGCCCGTCGTGGGGCGGGTCTCACCCCACCTTCTCGATCACCGCGCGCCGGATCAGGAACTTGCCCGGCTCACGGACCTCCTCGAAGGCCGCGTCGTTGAGCAGGACGCAACTGCCGGAGACGGACGTGACCTTCACCGTGATGGCCTTGTTGTTGTCCAGGTTGGTGACCTTCAGCGTGGTGCCCGCCGGGAACTGGTTGCTGGACGCGGCCGGTGCGCCGCCCTCGCCGGAGAGCGTCACGGTGGAGCCCTGGCACACCTGCTGCCCGGACGCGGCGACACCGCCGCCGTTCCCGGCACCCCCGTCCTGCTGCCCGGTCTGCTGACCGTTCTCCTGCCCGGCCTGCTGTCCGGCGCCCTGCCCGTTCTGCTGGCCCGCCTGCTGTCCGGCCGCCTGACCGTTCTGCTGCCCGGCCTGGGAGCCCTGAGCCGACTCCCCAACCGTGCACCCGGACGCGGCCTGCTGGCGCTTGATCTGTTCGATGACCTCCTGGCGGTTGGCGATCCGCGCCTCGGACAGAGCGTCCGGATTGGCCCGCTGGTCTTCGATGAACTTCTGGTTGTTGCCGAGGGCGGTGGCGAACCCCAGGCAGGTCGTCGAGTCCGCGATCGACAGGGTCCGCGGGGCGTCCGGCTGCGCGGCGTTGGACGTGGCCGCGAGGGCGAAGGCCCCGCCGCCGGCCACGGCCACGGCCGTGACCAGCAGCGCGACCTTCTTCTTGGTGCTGACAGTGCGCCTACGCGACATGCGCGCCTCCTGGAGAGGTGGGGGAGCGTACGCCGCTAGGTACGGGATGCCGCACGAGGTTACTCAGCGGTTGCGGTCACGAGTTGAAGTGACGTGTGTCATAAGGGACTTGACGGCACGGCGCGCCGCTCGGGCGACGCTGCACGCCGATCCGCCGGCACTCACCCACGCCCGAGCGCCTCCCGCACCGCTTCCTCGGTCCGCGCCACGACCGCCGTGCCGTCGTCCGCCGTGATGATCGGGCGCTGGATCAGCTTCGGATGCTCGGCCAGCGCCGCGATCCACCGCTCGCGCGCCCCGGAGTCCCGCGGCCACTCCTTGATCCCGAGCTCCTTCGCGACGGCCTCCTGTGTCCGCGTGATGTCCCACGGCTCCAGCCCCAGCCGCCCGAGCACCTCCCGGATCTCCTCCGCACTCGGCACGTCCTCCAGATAGCGCCGCACGGTGTACTCGACCCCCTCGGCATCGAGCAGCCCGACGGCACTGCGGCACTTGGAACATGCCGGATTGATCCAGATCTCCATGCGGCCACGGTACGTGAGGGCGCCATGAGCGCTGCGGCCTCATTCTGCTGTCGGCGTCGTCCAGTCGTGTCTTCTCGCGGGAGCCTCGTCGGGCGACGCCGGTGGCGAGGGGCAGTTGCTACGGCAGTTCCCTTCTCAGTCGCGCCCAGGTGTGCGTGTCCAGGCCGTCGCGGGGGCCGATGCGGGAGAGTTCGGTGCCGTCGCGACCGAAGGCCACGATGAGCGGACGGGTTTTCCGGTGCGCGTGAGCGGAGATCCAGGCGGCGACGAGTTCGCGCTGTTCGTGCGCGCCGATCAGGCGATCGCCCATGAGGAGGTGGCCGACACCCGGCCCGACACGGACCTTGACGCTGCCGATCCACGGAGCCGTGGAGACGGAGTCCGGAGGGCCGAGGTATCGGGTGAGGCTGAGCGCACCCGCGCCGTCGCGGATCTCTAGCACGTCGACGTCGGCGGGATCGTCCGCGGGGCCGCTGCCCATGCCGGTGCACCGCCACTGCTCTTCGTGCCACTCCATCAGCGCGATGTGCTCACGCGCCCGTGCTGAACTCGGGTGCCACACAGCCCAGACCGCCCCGACACCGGCGGTGGTGTCGATGTCGGCCGACACCACTGTCAGCACCCGCCGCGGCAACCATCGCGGCTGCGGTTCCGCCCCTTTCAGCACGCGTCGCACCACGCCCGGCAGAAGGGCTTCCACCCACTGCCCCACCCACAGGTGTCTTTCCGGCGGCCGCATACGCCTGCGATACCCCGTGGGTCGGAACCCCAAGCCCGTGTTCCGGACGTGCCCCGCAACCATCCTGTTCGAATTTCTGTCGCCCCGCGCGCCTCATGCGAAGCAGTCGTGACGGGACGTCAACTACCCTTCCACCTGCGCAGATTCATGGACTCGGCAGGCCCCCGATGTCAGTGCCGGGCAGTAGAATTGAAGCAGTGTTCGAGAGCGTCGCCGGGTTTCCCGTGGCGCTCCCCTCGCGACAGGAGGATGCCTGTGGCCGCTGCCGTAGTGAAGCCGAAGCCGTTGCCGACCCAGTCCACCGCGAAGCGTCCGGTCCTGCTCGACCTGCCCTACGAACCCGTGGCGAAGCGGCCGTTGCCGCCGGGGCGTCCGCGGGAGTGGTACGTCATCCACAACCGCCGTCTGAAGGCGATGCGGCTCGCCATCGCGCTGCTCGACTCGGGCGTCCACCTGCCGCACCAGGCCCGCGACGAGACGATCCGCTCCATCGCCGAACTCATCGGCGTGCACCGGCCGTCGAGCACGACGTGTCACATGGTGCGGGCGCTGATGCGGTACTCGCGCTGAGCCCCGACGCCGGGCGCCCCGCGGACGCGGGGTGCCCGGCCCCGGTCACGAGGCCGTCAGTTCCTTCTCCAGCGGTGTGCGGAAGCGCGGTGTGACGCGGCTGGGGCCGAGCCGGCTCTCCAGTTCCTCCGCCTGCCCGGCGATCGCCGCCTCCGCCTCCGCGCCCAGCCCGTCCCGGTCCAGGATCCGCCAGGCGATCCCGCCGTCGGGGCGCTGGGCCCAGGCCCCGACGACCCGGCCGTTCCACCACACCGTCGGGCCGACGTTGCCGCTGCCGTCGAACAGGGCCGGCCGCAGCCGGGGCGCGAGGTACCAGTCCCGCTGCTGCCAGCCCATCGCCGTGGGGTCGAGAGCCGGCAGCAGGGCCGCCCACGGTTCCTCCGGGCCGGTCACCGGGGCGACGTCGTCCCCGGTGACGTACGCCGTGCCCTCGTCCACCCTCACCTCCCGTGCCCCCGCCGCGGCCAGCGCCCGCCGCACGTCCGTCACCCGCCACCCCGTCCACCACTTCAGGTCGGCCTCGGTCGCCGGGCCGCAGGCCGCGAGCCAGCGGTGCAGCAGATCGCTCTGGGCGGCGGCGACGTCCAGCTCGGGATGCTCGGGCGCGAGGGCCCAGCGGAACTGCGTGGACGTCCAGGAGCCGAGCGGCCGGCCCCGGACCACCTTGCCCTCCACGCCCAGGACGCGCAGCAGCCGCGAGGAGACCGTGTGCACGCCCTCGTAGCTCTTCCCGGCCGCGTACGCGAACTGCTCCCGCAGCCGCGGCTCGTCCATGGCCAGCTCGGCGGCCGTGGCCTGCCCGCGGCGGCCCATTGCGGCCAGCGCCGACTCCTCGACCTCCTTCAGCCAGGCCGCGTCAGGGGCGCCCGCCTTCGCCATGTCCTTGATCAGGGCGGCACGGGCCCGGGCGGCGACGGCGATCCCGGTCGAGGCGTGGACGACGGCGGTCAGCTCCGCCGGGAAGACGAAGACCGTGTGCCGCATGCCGTGCATCCGCACCAGCGTGCGGTCCTCGTACAGCGCGTGCTCCGTCCGCGCCACCGTCTCGGCCGGGTCGGCCAGGCGGGCGCCCACGCCGAGGTACACCGTCGCCGGGTCCGTGCCGTGCAGTGCCACCAGCGCCCGGGCGACCTCCTCCGGGCTGCTCGCCCGCGTCCCGGCGGCCAGCCGGTGCCGCAGGGCCAGCCTGGCCCGCCGTTCCGCCACGTCGATGTACCGGGGTTCCTCGTCCATGAGTCCTCCGCCCGTAGTAACGCCTGGCCGCATCCTCCCCGACACCACTGACACCGGCCCCGTCCCGCCGTCGCCGGACCGGCCTCAGCCGTACCGTTCCACCAGCCCCTCCACGTACGCCTCCAGCCGGTCGCCCAGTACCTCCGCGGTGAGGTCGGTCCGCCCGAGTTCGCGCCACGGACCGGCGAGTGAGGCCGCGTCGGGGGCGTAGTGGAGGGTGTCGAGCAGCCGCCAGTACAGGTGGTCCGGGCCGTCGGCGAGCGGACGTCCGCCGTGGGCCTCGTAGCGGTCCCGGAAACCCAGTCCGTGCCCGGGGCCGTGCAGCAGCGCGAGAGCCGTCGAGCAGTGCGCCACGTCGAGGTCGGCGGGGCCCCACGAGGTCTCCACCCAGTCGACGACACCGCTGATCCGCAGATCGTCGCCCGCGCCGGTGAACAGCACGTTCCCGGGGTGGAAGTCGCGGTGCAGGAAGCAGCCCTCGTACTCCGGAGGCTCACGGCGGAGCACGTCCACCGCGCGCTCCCACAGCGCGCCCGGCCGGGCCCGCACCCGCTCCGGTGACGTCCACGCCTGGTACCGCCGCGGGCGTTCGTCCGGCACGACGCCGTGGATCCGTACGAGCTGCGCCGCCAGCAGGTCCAGCCGCGCGGCCAGGTCCTCCTCGTCGACCCGGACCCGGCCCGCGAGCCGCGACATCAGCGAAGAGGGGTGGTCGCAGTGCTCGGCGGTGGCGTCGACGGCGATGGGCGTCGGCGCCGGGATGCCGTCCCGGCCGGCCAGCAGACCCAGGACGGCGGCCTCGCGGGTGAGCAGCCCGGGCGCGTGGCGCCGGAAGAAGGGCTTGACGAAGGTCCGCAGCACCAGGCCGGTGCCGTCGTCGAGGGTGAGCGCGCGCAGCTGCGAGCTCGAACCGCCGCGCAGCAGGGTGGTGCCGCGTACGGTGCGGTCCTGCGGCAGCTGCTTGGCCACCCACGCCCTCGTCGCCGCCCAGCCGCCCTCGGCCGGCCCCGTCAGCACCGCGTCCACGAAGTCCCGCCGGTCACCGGCGTGGTCGCGGAGCCACAGCCCCAGCGTGTGCCCGGCGTCGGGGAGTTCGAGGCGGGTGAACTGGGCGCGGGCGCTCAGCGCGTCCTGGACGGCCTCGGTTACCGCCGGCGGGATGACGGTGTCGGTGCCGGGCACGGCGAGCACGGCCCGGCCCTCGTAGGCGCGCAGTGCGTCGAGTGCGGAGGCCGCGCGCCAGCCGCCGGGCCTGCGGATGATCTCGCTGAACCGCCCGTTCCCCGTGCCGAACGGCACGTCCCAGGCCTCGTCGGCGTAGACGGCCGGCGCGCACAGGCCGAGCGCCGTCACCCGCTCCCCGTAGTGCCGGGCCAGGTCGGCCACGGTCTGGCCGCTCATGCTGAACCCGACCAGGATCAGCGGACCGCCCGCGGGCACCCGGGCGTCGATCACGGCAACCGCCTGCTCGAAGCGCCGGCGCAGGCTCAGCTCCCGCAGCGCGCCGGTGCTGTCCCCGTGCCCCGAGAAGTCGAACGCGACACCGCGGCAGCCTCGGGCGACGAACTCGGCGAGCAGCGGCAGCAGCCGCCGCGCGTCGCCGTTGCCCGCGCCGTGCAGCAGCACGACGGTGGGCAGGTCCGCGCCGTCGCCGTCACCGCCGTACACGCCGCTGAGTCGTTCGCCGTCATGGTCGTGGCCGAAGGACGAGAGCTCGCTCATCCCGCCATTCACTCACGGCGCCCGCGCGGTTCGTGGCCGTCCGCGCACATCGGAGCAGCCCGCACGGCCGGGTGCGCCGGGGGCGTGGTCACAGACCGGGGGCGCCCCACACCGGGAACCAGCGGCTCAGGTCCTGCTCGATGCGCAGGTCGTCGGCCAGGGCCGCCTTCACCCGGATTTCCAGCGCGTTATCGCGCCGCTGCGCCTGGCCGGCCAGCGGCGCGAACGGGTAGAAGGTGCCCCGCTTGTAGAGGTACACGAGTGCCAGCCGCCGGCCGGCGTCGTCGTGGAAGCCGGCCAGGGAGCACAGGAGCTGGGGGCCGAAGCCGTTGACCTCCATGGCGCTGTTCACCGCGTGCAGGTCGTTGACCAGCTCAGGAAGCTGGTCCGGGCTACGGCGGGAGACCAGCCAGGAGTAGCCGTAGGAGTCCTGGGACAGCTCGACGGGCGGCCCTTCGCGGTCGGCGTCCGCGTCCAGCAGGGCCTGGACCTCGCGATGGGTCTGCTCGAAGGCGGCGCCCTCGACCGTGGCGAAGCACACCGCGCCCTGCCCGGTCGGGGTGAAGCCGGCCGCCGCCTCCAGGGTCACGGCCGCCGACGGCAGCCCGAAGAGCTGGTCCAGATCGGGCAGGGCGGGTTTGGTACGGCCGAGGAGAATGTCCAGGAGCCCCATCCTCAGCCCGCCTTCCCCGGCGTCGCGGCCTCGCCCAGCTCGGCGGAGATCCGCGCCAGCTCCTCGAGCCGCCGCTCCAGGGTCGGGTGGGTGGAGAACAGCCGGGAGATGCCGGGCTCGGCGCCCAGCGCGGGAGTGAAGTAGAAGGCGTTGAAGGCCTGCGCGGTGCGCAGGTCCTCGGACGGGATCCGGCCGATGTCACCGGTCACCTTGGTGAGCGCGGAGGCCAGCGCCGAGGGGCGGCCGGTCAGCAGCGCCGCCGACCGGTCCGCGGCCAGCTCCCGGTACCGGGACAGCGCCCGGATCAGCAGGAAGCTGATCGCGTACACGGCCGCCGAGACGCCCATCACCATGGCGAACAGGGCGAGGGTGTTCTGGTCCTTGCGCCCGCGCCCGCCGAACAGTTCCGAGTAGAAGGCGAACCGTACGACCAGGCCCGCGACCACTCCGAGGAAGGAGGCGACCGTGATCACGGCGACGTCCTTGTGCGCCACGTGCGACAGCTCGTGTGCGAGGACGCCCTCCAGCTCGGCCGGTTCCAGCCGCCGCAGCAGCCCCGTGGTCACGCACACCACGGCGTTGTCCGGGTTCCGCCCGGTCGCGAACGCGTTCGGCATGTCCAGGCTGGACACGGCGACGGTGGGCTTGGGCATGTCCGCCATGGCGCACAGCCGGTCGACCACCGTGTGGAGCTGGGGATACTCCTCCCGCTCCACCACCCGGCCGTGCATCGCGAACAGGGCGATCCGGTCGGAGAACCAGTACTGGGCGGCGAGCACGCCGGCGGCGATCACCACGACCAGCACCCAGGACTTCAGCAGCACGATCAGCACGGCCACGAACGCCACGTACAGCAACCCGAGCAGGAACAGCGTGACCCCCATGCGCACGGTCAGCCGTCGGTCGCTCCGGAAGCGGCTCTGCATCTTGCATCACCCCGCAGTCAGGCACTCGTCCCGCCATCCAGTGTGCACCTGCGGATGCCCATGAAGCGGTCCCGATCAGCTCCAGGAGCGGCAAAAGCCGCCTGTGAGCCCGCGTGCGCGCGGGGTGAGCGCACGCGGGCCCCGGGACGTGACGAAAGGCCTCGCAGGTATCAGGGGCATCAGAGGTAGCCGTGCGTACGGCCGTAGCCGAGCAGCACGATCACCGCGGCGATGCAGCCGAGGACCAGGACCGTGGATATCCACGAGGAGCGGCGCGGCGCGACCGGTTCCGGGTCGGCGCGGAACGGGACCGGCCCCGGCGGGTTGTGCTTCCAGCGCGCGGCGAGCATCCGTGCACGGGCGGACGGCTCCTTGTGCTCGGCGGCACGCGCCCACCGGTGATCGAACTCTCGCTCAAGGTCGTCGTGCTCGGTCATCCCCGTTACCTCTCCGGTCCTTATCCGTCCTTGATGCCGACGAGGAATCATCCCCTGACCACGGGAGTGCTGTGAAGCGATCGTCGCTGCGGGGCGATCGCTCGAGATGCTGCGCGCCCGCCGGGAAGCTAGCCTCTATGGGTGAGGGCGGCGGTCCGGGAACAGGCCGGGCGTCGACCGAAGACCCTGCTCACAGGGCTGACAGCGCGACCGCGCGGGCCCAGCCGCCTGTACCCACGCGGCAACACCTACGACCGCGCCGCCGAACCCTTTCCGGCTGCGGCCGCGGCCTTCTTCTCGTGCCCGAACCCGCACGAGGGGATGGAAAGGAAGGTATTCCCATGAAAGCACAGCGTGCAAGGCGTCTCTTCGCTATGTCCGCCGTCGGTGTCCTGATGGCGGCCGGCACCGCCCTCGGCGCGGCGGGCACGGCCTCGGCAGCGACCCCGGCCTCGGCCCCGGCCCACGTCTCCACCAGCGCCGTCCAGGGTGGCGGCTGGGGCTGCGGTTGGTGGTCCCGCTGGTGCGGCGGTTACGGCCGCGGCGGTTTCTTCGGCCCCGGCTACGGCGGCTTCGGCGGTTTCGGCGGGTACGGCGGCTACGGCTACGGCTACGGCGGTGGCCCGGTGGTGGTCGTGGTCCGCTGACGGCCCCACGAGCCGTGGCCCACTGACATCAGGAGCCGTGGCCCACTGACGGCACCACGGCCAAGGGCCGCCCCCCGACACCGGGGGGGCGGCCCTCACCATGAGACCTGCCGATCAGACCTGCCGATCACACGTCGAAGTACAGCTCGAACTCGTGCGGGTGCGGGCGGAGCTGGAGCGGGGCGATTTCGTTCGTGCGCTTGAAGTCGACCCACGTCTCGATCAGGTCGGACGTGAACACGTCGCCCTGGAGCAGGAACTCGTGGTCGTCCTCCAGGGCGTGAAGGACGGCCTCCAGCGAGGTCGGGACCTGGGCGACGTTGGCGTGCTCCTCGGGCGCCAGCTCGTACAGGTCCTTGTCGATCGGCTCGGCCGGCTCGATCTTGTTCTTGATGCCGTCGAGGCCCGCGAGCAGCAGCGCCGAGAAGGCCAGGTACGGGTTGCCGGAGGAGTCGGGCGCGCGGAACTCCACACGCTTGGCCTTCGGGTTCGAGCCGGTGATCGGGATGCGCATCGCGGCGGAGCGGTTGCGCTGCGAGTACACCAGGTTCACCGGGGCCTCGAAGCCCGGCACCAGGCGGTGGTACGAGTTCACCGTCGGGTTGGTGAACGCGAGCAGCGCCGGGGCGTGCCTGAGGATGCCGCCGATGTAGTAGCGGGCGGTGTCCGACAGACCCGCGTAGCCGGCCTCGTCGTAGAACAGCGGCTCGCCACCGCTCCACAGCGACTGGTGCACGTGCATGCCCGAGCCGTTGTCGCCGAAGATCGGCTTCGGCATGAAGGTCGCCGTCTTGCCGTTGCGCCAGGCGACGTTCTTCACGATGTACTTGAAGAGCTGGAGGTCGTCGGCGGCGGCGAGCAGCGTGTTGAACTTGTAGTTGATCTCGGCCTGCCCGGCGGTGCCCACCTCGTGGTGCTGGCGCTCCACCTTCAGACCGTTCTTGGCCAGCTCCAGGGAGATCTCGGCACGCAGGTCGGCGAAGTGGTCGACCGGCGGGACCGGGAAGTAGCCGCCCTTGTAGCGGACCTTGTAGCCGCGGTTGTCCTCCACCGCGCCGGTGTTCCAGGCGCCCGCCTCGGAGTCGATGTGGTAGAAGGACTCGTTCTCGGCGGTCCGGAACCGGACGTTGTCGAAGACGTAGAACTCGGCCTCGGGGCCGAAGAACGCGGTGTCGGCGATCCCGGTGGACGCCAGGTACGCCTCGGCCTTCCTCGCCACGTTCCGCGGGTCACGGGAGTATTGCTCACCGGTGATCGGGTCGTGGATGAAGAAGTTGATGTTGAGGGTCTTGTCCCGGCGGAACGGGTCCACCCGAGCGGTGGACAGGTCGGCGCGCAGGGACATGTCGGACTCGTGGATGGCCTGGAAGCCGCGGATCGAGGACCCGTCGAACGCCTGCTCCTCGTCGGGGTCGAACGCCTCGGCGGGCAACGTGAAGTGCTGCATGACGCCCGGCAGGTCGCAGAACCGGACATCGACGAACTTGACGTCCTCGTCCGCGATGTACTTCTTGGCCTCGTCGGCGTTCTGGAACATCCAGCTCCTCCTACTCCCGACCGTCCCGCCGGGGTGGTAGATCGTTGGTGCGGCCGGTGCGGTGGCACACGCTGAGCTCGACCCTAGGGACGGGTGATTTCCCGGGCGTGACCCATTTGTTTCGCTGAAGTTAACCGGCTCGGGTGGCGGTCACGGTCGCGGACACCCCGCCGACCCCTCTGATTCCAGCGTCGCAGTACGGTGGTCGGGTGGACAACAGGCAAGCAATGGGATCATGGCTGTCCGGCCCGCGAGCGGCCATGGAGGACGCCGGCGCGGACTTCGGCTACCGGGGACAGCAGCTCGGGCTGCCGGAGCAGGGGCCGGGTTCGATCGCGGGTCCGGGACGGCGGCTCGGCGCCCTGGCCGTCGACTGGGCGCTGTGCCTGTGGATCGCCTACGGCCTGATCACGCACGGCTACCACCAGGCCACCAGCAACTGGGCGCTGCTCATCTTCCTGGCGCTGGGCGTCCTCACCGTCGGCACGATCGGGTTCACGCCCGGCAAGCGTCTGTTCGGCCTGCGCGTGGTCGCCCTCGCCACCGGACGCGTCCAGCCGCTGCGCGTCCTGCTGCGCACGGTCCTGCTGTGCCTGGCCGTTCCCGCCCTGATCTGGGACCGCGACGGCCGCGGCCTGCACGACCGGCTGGCGGGCACGGTGGAGGTTCGCATCTAGATACGCAGATACGCGCGTATAGATGCGTGCGTACGACGAGAGGTGCTCCTACGACGGCGGGGGCGCCCGGAGTGGTCTCCGGGCGCCCCCGCCGTCGTAGGAGGTGTCTGCGCGGTGTCAGCGGGTCTTCGGGCCGCCCTTAGGCATCCGCATGCCCTTGGGCATCGGACCCTTCGGCACCGGCATGTTGCTCATCAGGTCGCCGAGGGCGCGCAGCCGGTCGTTGGTGGTGGTGACCTGCGGGCCGGTGAGCACGCGCGGGAACTTCAGCATCGTCGTGCGCAGCTTCTTCAGCGGGACCTGGCCCTCGCCCTCGCCCACGATCACGTCGTGCACCGGGACGTCCGCGACGATCCGGTTCATCTTCTTCTTCTCGGCGGCGAGCAGGGACTTCACCCGGTTCGGGTTGCCCTCGGCGACCAGCACGATGCCGGCCTTGCCGACCGCGCGGTGCACCACGTCCTGGCTGCGGTTCATGGCCACCGCAGGGGTGGTGGTCCAGCCGCGGCCCACGTTGTCCAGGACCGCCGCGGCGGCGCCCGGCTGGCCCTCCATCTGCCCGAACGCGGCGCGCTCGGCCCGGCGTCCGAAGATGATCGCCGTCGCGAGGAAGGCGAGCAGCAGGCCCAGGATGCCGAGGTAGACCGGGTGGCCGAGCGCGAAGCCGATCCCGAGAAGGACACCGAAGGTGATGATGAAGACACCCGCGAGTACCAGACCGATCTTGCTGTCGGCCTTGCGGGTCATCTTGTAGGTCAGAGCGATCTGCTTCAGTCGCCCGGGGTTGGCAGCCTCGGCTGCGTTGTCCTTCCTCGCCATGCCACGAAGTCTACGTGGCTCCCGGAGCGGCCCACGACGGCAGTGCCCGTACGGGCACCGGGCAGCAGGTGGGAAGGGGTGGGGGAGGGTGAGGGAGGAGCGGTCAGGGGCCGACGGCGGGGAACTGGTCGAGGACGCGCTGCGCCTCGACGCGGTCCTTGGCCCGGCGGCGGTCCTCCAGGACGGAGTTCCAGGCGTTGCGGCGGGCGGTGCGCTGGCCGCCGCTCATCAGCAGGGACTCGACCGCGCGCAGTGCGACGGTGAAGGACGGGATCGCGGTGGCGCGAACGTGCGCGGCCTGCATGGGAGGTCCCCCTCATGACGGCTCTTGTTGTACAGGGTGTGAGTCCAGGGTCACTGCTTGGTGTTACCAGGGCGTGACCGGGCGGTCAAACACCGATGAAGCCTCGCGGCCGGCGGTCCGAAAGGCTGACGCGGCCCTGTCCGAGGCGCTCATCTGCGGCGACGGTCAGGACCGCGTCGTATCGGCCACTACCGGGCAGTAGGTCCTTGTGCCCGATTTCACATACTCTCCGCCCCCCGGCGGGACGGGAGTGGTGACGGATGGTCAGGCGCGTCAGACCGCCTGGGCGGCGATGTACGTGCCCCGCTTCTCGACGGCCATCCGGTACAGCCGCCCGGCGCGGTAGGAGGACCGTACCAGCGGACCCGACATCACGCCCGAGAAGCCGATCTGCTCGGCCTCCTCCTTCAGCTCGACGAACTCCTGCGGCTTGACCCACCGCTCCACCGGGTGATGGCGCACCGAGGGACGCAGGTACTGGGTGATGGTGACCAGCTCGCAGCCCGCGTCGTGGAGTTGCTTGAGCGCCTCGACGACCTCCTCGCGGGTCTCGCCCATGCCGAGGATGAGGTTGGACTTGGTCACCAGGCCGAAGTCGCGGGCCTCGGTGATGACCTTCAGGGAACGCTCGTAGCGGAAGCCGGGGCGGATCCGCTTGAAGATCCGGGGCACCGTCTCGACGTTGTGCGCGAAGACCTCGGGGCGGGAGTCGAAGACCTCGGCCAGCTGCTCGGGGACGGCGTTGAAGTCGGGGGCGAGCAGTTCGACCTTCGTACGGCCGTCCTCGCGGTCCGCCGTCTGCTGGTGGATCTGGCGCACGGTCTCGGCGTACAGCCAGGCGCCGCCGTCCTCCAGGTCGTCGCGGGCGACGCCGGTGATGGTGGCGTAGTTGAGGTCCATGGTGACGACGGACTCGCCGACGCGGCGCGGCTCGTCGCGGTCCAGGGCCTCGGGCTTGCCGGTGTCGATCTGGCAGAAGTCGCAGCGCCGGGTGCACTGGTCGCCGCCGATGAGGAAGGTCGCCTCGCGGTCCTCCCAGCACTCGTAGATGTTCGGGCAGCCGGCTTCCTGGCAGACCGTGTGCAGGCCCTCGCTCTTCACGAGGTTCTGCATCTTGGTGTACTCGGGACCCATTTTCGCCCGGGTCTTGATCCACTCGGGCTTGCGCTCGATGGGGGTCTGGCTGTTGCGGACCTCCAGGCGCAGCATCTTGCGTCCGTCGGGTGCGACTGCGGACACGACCGGCTCCCTGTAGCTTCGATTCTTCGGCGTACACCAGGGTACGCCCGTGCTTGTTGCGCCCCGTCGGGGAGGCCAACCTGCGGGCCTGAGGGATCATTCCCCCCGGGCAGTCACGGTCAGGCGGTGGCGGCCCGCTCGATCTCCCGCGGCTTCAGGTCCGCGTTCTCCAGGACGTCCCGCAGGTGCCGCTCGACGACCGGCAGCACTTCCTCGATCGTGACGTCCCGGCCGAGCTCGGCCGCCAGCGAGGCGACGCCGGCGTCCCGGATCCCGCACGGGATGATCTTGTCGAACCACTTGTTGTCCGGGTTCACGTTCAGTGCGAAGCCGTGCATCGTGACGCCCTTGGCGACCCGGATCCCGATCGCCGCGATCTTGCGGTCCTCGCGGCGCTGGCCGGCGTTGGAGGGGGCGTACTCCGGGCCGTTCAGCCGGGGGTCGAACTCCTCGTCGGCCAGGCGCGGGTCGAAGTCCAGGGACAGCCCGCCCAGGGAGGGCCGCTGCTCCACCGGGTCGCCGAGCACCCAGACGCCGCTGCGTCCCTCGACGCGCGTGGTCTCCAGGCCGAAGTCCGCGCAGGAGCGGATCAGTGCCTCCTCCAGGCGGCGCACGTGGGCCACCACGTCCACCGGGCGGGGCAGCTTCTGGATCGGGTAGCCGACCAGCTGGCCCGGGCCGTGCCAGGTGATCTTGCCGCCGCGGTCCACGTCGATGACGGGCGTGCCGTCGAGCGGGCGCTCGCTGTCCTCGGTCCGCCGGCCGGCCGTGTAGACCGGGGGGTGCTCCAGAAGCAGCACGGTGTCGGGGACCTCGTCCGCGAACCGGGCGGCGTGCACCCGGCGCTGCTCGTCCCAGGCCTGGACGTAGTCCACGGCCTCGGTACCGAATCCCATGCGGACGAACCGCAGCTCGCTCACGGCGAACGCCTCCCTGGAAGGTCGTAAGGCACGAAACGTGCCCACGTCACTGTACGTCCGGCCGGACGGCGTCAGCCCCGCGGGCAATCCTCACACGATCGGATGAATGGTGGTCGAACTCTGCGGTCAGTTGCTCACTCTCCGCTACATTCGCGCCGTTCATGAGGCCATAAGGGCTGCTCACAGGCAATCCGGGCACCACGCGGCCGCGTGGCTGCCCGAGAGGCAGGAGACCGCACCGCAGATGACGGAACGACCCGCGCAGCGCACTCCCAACCGCCAGCTCGCCGCGCTCATCGCAGAAGCGGGATTCTCCAACGCGGGTCTGGCCCGTCGGGTCGACCAGCTCGGTCTCGAACACGGCCTGGACCTGAGATACGACAAGACCTCGGTCACCCGCTGGCTGCGCGGGCAGCAGCCGCGTGGGACCACGCCCGCCCTCATCGCGGAGGTCTTCACGCGGCGCCTGGGGCGCCGCCTGACGGCGCAGGACCTCGGTCTGGACGCGTGTGCCCCGGTGTACGCGGGGCTGGAGTTCGCGGCCACCCCGGACGAGGCCGTCGACATCGTCGGCGGGCTGTGGCGCAAGGACTGCGGCAGCCACGCCGAGCTGCGCAGGATCGCCTTCACCCCGGCGGGGCTCGTCGTGCCCAGCCGGGACTGGCTGATCGGCCGGCCCGACGACCGGGTGGCCCGCGCGGAGGCACCACCGGCCGTGCGGGTGCCCCTCCAGGGGCGCCCGGAGCGGCCCGGCCCCGTCGTGCCCGACCCGTCGGTGCCCGGCATGCCCCAGCAGCGCGTCCGGATCGAACGGGTCCCGGCCGGGCGGGAGCCGGGCCTGAAGGTCACCGGCGGCGACATCGCCGCCCTGCGCTCGGTCGGCGAGCTGTTCCGCACCCTCGACGACCTGTACGGCGGCGGCCACGCCCGCCAGGCGCTGGTGCGCTACCTGGAGCACGAGTGCGAGCCGATGCTGCGCGGCACCTACGGCGAGCAGACCGGCCGCCGGCTCTTCGGCGCCGCCGCCGACCTGACCCGGCTCGCCGGCTGGACGTCGTACGACATCGCCGCGCACGGGCTCGCCCAGCGCTACTTCGTGCAGGCGCTGCGGCTCGCCCAGGCCGCCGGGGACCGGCCCTACGGCGCCTATGTGCTGGTCACCATGAGCCGGCAGGCCGTCTACCTCGGGCACGGGCGGGAGGCCGTGCAGCTCGCGCGGGTCGCACAGCAGGGGCTCGGCGGCTCGGCCCCGCCCGCGGTGCAGGCGCTGCTGCACGCCGCCGAGGCGCGCGGGCACGGCGTGCTGGGCGAGGTGCGCGCCTGCACGGCGTCCCTGGTGCGTGCCGAACGCTCCCTGGAGGCGGCCCGGCCCGGGGACGAGGTGCCCTCCTGGGGCCGCTTCGACGAGGCCCAGCTCGCCGACGAGTCCGGGCACTGCCACCGGGACCTCCAGCAGTACCGCGCCGCCGCCCAGCACGCCGAGCGGGCCCTCCAGCTCCGCGCCCCGGCCCACGCCCGCAGCCGGCTGTTCTGCCGGGTGGTCCTGGCCACCGCCCGCCTGGGCCTCGGCGACCTGGACCAGGCCTGCCGCCTGGCGGCCGAGGCGGCGACCCAGGCCGCCGACATGCGCTCGGTGCGGGCGGTCGAGTACATCAAGGACTTCGAACGCCGCCTGGAGCCCTACAGGGACGCACCCCCGGCACGCGGCTACCGGGACAGGGTGGCGGCACTGGGCTGAGACCGGGGGACGGCGCCGGTGGTGCCGGGTCGAGGTCGGGTGCGGGGTGATGGCGCCGGGTTGAGGCCCGGGCTGGGTCGGCGGACCTGGGCTGCGCGGGGTGGGGCCGGCGTCCCGGGCCGCAGCCCGGGACGGGGTGTTGGCGTCCGGTTGGGGGCCAGGGCGGGTCGGTGGTGCTGGCGGCGGTCCGGGATCGGATGGTTGGGGTGAGGCCCGGCTGGGGTGCCGGGCCTCTTGGTTCCGGTGGGGGCTCAGGCGGCTGCTCGTGGGGTTGTCGGTGCCGGGTCCGCGTGGTGCATCGGGCGGCCGGCGCTCAGGTCGCCCAGGATGGCCGCCGCGGCCCGGTGGGCCGAGTGCAGCGCGCCCTGGACGGTGCTGGTGTCCCGGTGGTCGCCGCACACGTACAGGCCCGCCAGCAGCCGCACCGGGCGCCGCGGATCGTGCGGCGGGCGCATGGCGGGGACGGCGTCGGGGGTGTGGTGGACGGCGAGTGTCTCCCAGCGGGCCGTGGAGGTGCCGTAGAGGCGGGACAGATGGCGGCGCGCCGCCGTGTCGACGTCGGCCGGGGGCACGCCCAGGACCGTCGACGACACCAGGGCGCGCCCGGCGGGCGCGCGGGCGGGGTCGACGCGGCTGACCACCGACGTGTGCGCCACCGGACCGCCGCGGTCCGCGTCGAGCAGCAGGTACCCGCCCGTCTCCGGAGGTTCGTCGGTCGTGTGGTGGACCACCGTCACCGGGTGGAAGTCCGGCACGCGCAGCCCGGGCAGCAGCTCGGCCGCGGCGCGCGCGTCGGTGGCGACCAGCACGGCCCGGCAGCGGATCACGCCGTGCTCGGCGGTGGTCACCGCGGTCGTGGAGACCGAGGTGACCCGTACGCCGGTGTGCACGGTACCCGGCGGCAGGGTGCGCGCGAGCAGCTCCGGCAGGACCTCGGCCCCGCCCTCCGGCAGGCACAGCCGGCCGCTCACGAAGGAGTGCAGGGCGAGGTCCGCGCAGCGGCTGGACGTGGTGAGCTCCGGGTCGCACAGCAGGGCCGCGAGCAGCGGACGCAGGAAGCCGTCGACGGTACGGGCCGGCAGCCCGCGGGCGGCCAGCGCCTCCCGGGCGGTCGACTCCGGGCGCGACAGCAGCCGTTCGACCGGGGTGGCGGCGATCCGGCCGAGCGCGGTGCGCAGCCGCAGCGGCGCGCCGATCCCGCGGCGCCCGGAAGGCGGCCCCTCGAAGAAGGGCGCGGCGGACGAGCGGGGGACGGACGAGTCGGGAGCGGACGGCCGGGGAACGGCCGCCCGGGTCAGGGACGACGGCCGGGGCAGCGGCGGGCGGGGGGCGCTCGTCAGGGCGCGCACCACGTGAAGTGCGCTCCTCGCGCTCCCGCCGTGCGCCGGAGCACCCGCGCGGAAATGCCGTCCGTCGTTGTGCAGCAGGACCCCCGGCGCGAAGGGACGCAGCACGAGCGCGTCGAGCCCCGGGCTCAGGGCCAGTTGGGGGTAGGACGTGTTCAGCAGCTGTCCGATCCGGTCGAGCCGGAACCCGTCGACCTTCTCGGTCGACATGCGGCCGCCCACGTACGGGGCGGCCTCCAGTACCGCGGTCGTCACTCCGGCGCTGGTCAGCCGATGCGCTGCCGCGAGCCCGGCGACCCCGGCTCCCACGACGACGACGTCCGCCTGATACGCGGGCTCAAGCACGTGCCCCTCCTCGAGGTTGCGCGGCCGGTGGGGCGGAGATGCCCACGACCGGCGTCAGGAATACCCGAGTTCGCGTCGAGATTAGGGCCACGCACGGTCAGGGACAGTCGCGCATCGACAGGGCACGGTCGCACGGCGGTCGCACACGGTCGCAAGAGGTCGTGGATGCGATCGCAGGGTGGCACGGCGAGCGGTCACAGGCGTCACAGCGCCGCACGGACGGCGTCCTCGATCCCCGGAAAGGCGAACGAGAACCCCGACTCCAGCAGACGCTTCGGCACCACCCGCGCGCTGCCCAGCACATCGCCCGCCATCTCTCCGAGCACCGCGCGCAGCACCGGCGCCGGCACCGGGAACGGCGTCGGCCGGCCCAGCACCCGGCCCATGGCCGCCGTGATCTCACGGTTCGTCAGCGGCTGCGGCGCGGTGAGATTCACCGGCCCGGACAGGCTTCCGGTGTCCAGCAGATGGCGCAGCGCCGCCACCTCGTCGTGCAGCGCGATGAACGACCAGTACTGCCGCCCGTCTCCCATCCGCCCGCCCAACCCGGCCTTGAACAGCGGGAACAGCCGCCCCCACGCCCCGCCCTCACGGGCCACCACCAGCCCGGTGCGGGCGAACACCGTCCGGACGCCCGCCTCCCGCGCGGGATCTGCGGCCTGCTCCCACTCCACGCACAGCTCCGGCAGGAAACCCTCCCCGGGCGGCGCCTCCTCGTCGACGGCGCGCTCACCGGTGTCGCCGTAGTAGCCGATCGCGCTGCCGCCGACGAACACCCGTGGGGGAGCGTCCAGGGCGGCGACGGCCTCGGCGAGCGCCGCCGTGCCGAGCACCCGGCTGTCCCGGATCGTCTTCTTGTACTCCCGCGTCCACCTGCGGTCGCCCACCCCCGCGCCCGCCAGGTTCACCACCGCGTCGCATCCGGCGAGCCCCGCCGTGTCCACGTACCGGCCGGCGGGATCCCAGCGGACCTCGTCCGCGCCGCGGGCCGGACGGCGCACCAGGCGCACCACCTCGTGCCCGTCCGCGACCAGGGACCGCACCAGGGCACTGCCGATCAGACCGGACGCGCCGGCCACCGCGATTCGCGAACGTTCCATGCGCCCATCCTGCCCGCCGCGCCACGAAAATCCCGGCGGACAGGTCCGGCCCGCGCCGTAGAGTGACCGCCATGCCGGTACCCCTCATACGCCACGCCGTCCCCGACGACGAGGACGGTCTCGGCCGGCTCGACCGCCGGACCTGGTCCACGACGCACGCGGTCACCCCGGCCCCGCGCCGGCCCTACGACCCCTTCTTCACCCCCCGTTCGGGACCACGCGACCACCTGGTCGCCGAACTCGACGGCGGGCTGGTCGGGTACATCCGCCTCGGCTTCCCCACGGAGCTGGCGTCGAACGCGCACGTCCGGCAGATCCGCGGCCTCGCCGTGGCCGAGGACGCCCGCGGCAGCGGGGTGGGGCGCGCCCTGCTGCGTGCCGCCGTCGAGGAGGCCCGCCGCCGGGGCGCCCGCCGCATCACCCTGCGGGTGCTGGGCCACAACACCCCCGCGCGCAAGCTGTACGAGTCCGAGGGCTTCGTGGTGGAGGGTGTCCAGCGGGAGGAGTTCCACCTGGACGGCGCCTACGTCGACGACGTCTTCATGGGCCGCTTCCTGTGATCCGGGAGCCCTGAGCCGGGAGCCTTCGGGGTCACGAGGTCACCAGGCGGCCCGTGTCCACCGGGGCGGTCGCGTGGGCCGCGCTCCGCGCGTCCGGGGCGACCTCGGCCGCCGTCAGGACGTAGCCCGTCTCGTCGTCGGAGGTCGAGCGGGCGAAGACCACGCCGAACACCCGGCCGTCCGTGGTCAGCAGGGGACCGCCGGAGTTGCCGGGGCGGACCGTGGAGCGGATGGAGTAGATCTCCCGGGTGACCGTGCCACTGTTGTAGATGTTCTGGCCCGTCGCCCGGATCCGGTTGGCGACCGTCGCCGCCTGGAGGTTCAGGTCGCCGTCCTGCGGATAGCCGGCGACCACCGCCGAGTCCCCGCGCGCGGCGGTGTCGTCGAACCGGAGCACGGGGGCGTTCAGCCCGGGGACGTAGAGCACGGCCACGTCCCGGTGCGGGTCGAACAGCACCACCCGTGCCCGGTACGACCGCCCGACGCCGCCGATCCGTACGGCCGGGTCGTCGATGCCCGCCACCACGTGCGCGTTGGTCATCACACGCTCCGGCGCGAACACGAACCCGCTGCCCTCGCGGCCCTGGTTGCCCGCGGCGCCCTCGATCTTGACCGTGCTGAACCGGGCGGCGTTCGTCGCGTTCTCCGTGACGCTGTCCCCGGTGGGCCGGGCGACACCCGCCGCCGGCTCGTTCTCGAAGGGGTTGAAGACCTGGGGGAAGCCCGCCTCGGTCAGCGCGGAGGTGGCCCGCGAGAACCAGGCGGGGGTGGTGTCCGGCATCGCGTTCTGGACCGCGCCCAGGAGCCGGGAGTCGCGTATCGCCGTCGTCACCACCGGGGTGGAGGAGGCGGCCAGGACGCTCGCCGCCACCCAGGCCACGATCAGCACCGCCACCGTGTTGGCGGCGGCGCCCCCGATGCCGTCGGCCACCCGCAGCGGCCCGCGGTCCAGCTCGCGCCGCAGCCGCAGCGCCAGACGGCCCGCCAGCTCGTGCCCCACCACGGCCGGCACCAGCACCGTGAGCACGGCGGTGACCGTCGCCGTGGTCGTCCCGCGCGTGACGAACTCCATCACCCACGGCAGGATCCACACGCCGACGACGGCACCGCCCACGAACCCGGCCAGCGAGACACAGCCCGCCACGAGTCCCCGCCGGTAGCCGGACGCGGCGTAGACGAGGATCACCAGCACCAACAGCACGTCGAGCAGGTCCACTCAGGCCGCCTTTCTCCTCGGATCCCCACATACGCACGGGACGGGCCCAGTGATCAGCCACGCGCGCGTGGATCCGGGGACCGGCCACGTGTGCGTGTACCCACAGAAACGTCCTGGACCGGGACGATGGTTCCACCGGGTGGCAGAGCGCACATCGCGGACGGACCGGAACCGCCCGGCGGCGGCCGTCACGGCGGGCCCGCGGGCTTCCGGAGGTGCCTGGCGTGGCTATTCACGGAACCGGTCCCACAGCCTCGGATAGCGCAGGGCGAGCGCCCGGTCGTCCTCGAAGTCGACGGGGGTGCCCTCCGGCTCCGCCGGAGCGGGCGGGACGCCGAGGTCGGGGGCGACCGTGCCGGTGAGCTGCTCGTAGGCCTCGTCGGCCGCGTAGCCGAGTTCCTCGCCGTCGCCGTCGACCTCCTCGTCGAAGTCGTCCAGCAGCTCGGCGAGCGAGTCCGGGTCGTGCAGGGCGCCCTCGAAGACCTCCCGGCCCTGGCCGATCAGCCAGCACCGGAAGAAGTCGAACGCGTCGTCGCTGGCCCCGTCCAGGAGCACCCAGGCGGCGCCCCACAGATCCCAGCGGTAGGCCCGGTTGTACCGGGACTCGAAGTGACGGGCGAAGTCCAGGACCACCTCGGGGTCGCAGCCCAGCAGCCGTTCGACGAGCAGGTCGGCCTGCTCCTCCGGATCACCCTCGGCGGCCTCGCGGCAGCCGTCGATCAGCTCCCAGAACTCCGTCTCGTCCATCACGGCTTCAAGCATCGGGCCTCGCGCCGGGCGACGCACGCGGAGTGCACGGGGCCGTCAGGGGCGGTACAGCGCCGCCAGCCGCTCGGCATCGCGCGCGAAACGCCGCCGCAGCGCCTCGGGAGCCAGCACCTCGGCCTCCGGCCCGAGCGCCGTGAGCTGCTCGTGGGCGACCTCCTCGGACTCCACCGGCAGGGTCACCGTCACCCACCCGCGCCCGTCCGGGCCGGCCGCGGCCCCGACGGCCTCCAGCGCCGCCCGGGCCGGCACCGGCCCGACAGCGTGCGGCAGCCGCCGTACGCCCTCCTCGGACAGCCGCACCACCACCTCGGCGCGCAGCACGGACCGCGCGAACTGCGCCGCCCGCTCGTCCCAGAAGGCGGGCAGGTCGAAGCCGCCGTCCCGCTCGAAACGCGTCCCCGCGCCCGCGTCGACGGCCGTGAAACGGTCCACGCGGTACACCCGGAAGGAGCCGGGCCCCACGACCCGGGCGCACACGTACCACACGCCCGCCTTGAGCACGAGACCGTACGGCTCCAGCTCCCGTACGGCCTCCTCCTCGCCGCGCCGGTAGCGCGCGGTGATCCGCCGGTCGTCCCACACCGCCTCCGCGACCGCCGTCAGCAGCTCGGGTGTCCTCGGCTCGCGGAACCAGTCGGGCGCGTCCAGATGGAAGCGCTGCGCCGCCGTACGGGAGGCGTCGCGCAGGGAGGGCAGCAGGGCCGCGGACACCTTCAGCCGGGCGGCCGAGGCGGCGTCCTCGAGCCCCATCTCCCGCAGCGCCCCCGGCACACCGCTGAGGAACAGCGCCTCCGCCTCACCGCGGTCGAGGCCGGTCAGCCTGGTGCGGTAGCCGCCGACCAGCCGGTAGCCCCCGGCCCGCCCCCGGTCGGCGTACACCGGCACGCCCGCCTCCGACAGCGCCTGGGCGTCCCGGGTGACGGTCCGCTCCGACACCTCCAGCTCACGGGCGAGCTCGGCGGCGGTCATGACGGGCCGCGACTGGAGGAGCAGCACCATTCTGATCAGACGGGCGGCACGCATACGGCCATCATGCCGGGGCCGGCGGCGGACACCGGAACGACGAAGGGGCACGGCCGCGGCCGTACCCCTTCGCCCTCACACGATGTGCCTCACAGGCCGTACTTCTCCCGGGCCTCCTTGACCGCCGAGGCCTTCACCTCGCCGCGCCGGGCGAGCTGGGCCAGGGCGGCGGCGACGATCGACTGCGCGTCGACGCCGAAGTGGCGGCGGGCGGCGTCGCGGGTGTCCGACAGGCCGAAGCCGTCGGCGCCCAGCGAGGTGTAGTCCTGCTCGATCCACTGCGCGATCTGGTCCGGGACCTGGCGCATGTAGTCGGAGACCGCGAGGACCGGGCCCTCGGCGCCCTGGAGCGCACGGCGGACGTACGGCACCCGCTCCTCGCCGCGCAGCAGCGCCGCGTCGGCCTCCATGGCGTCCCGGCGCAGCTCGCCCCAGGAGGTCGCGGACCACACGTCGGCGGCCACGCCCCACTCCTCGGCCAGCATCCGCTGGGCGTCCAGCGCCCAGTGGATCGCCGTGCCGGAGCCGAGCAGCTGGATCCGCGGCGCGTTCGCCGGGACCGTCAGACCCGCCGACTCCGCCGTGTTGAAGCGGTACAGGCCCTTGACGATGCCCTCGTCGATGCCGGGGGCGGACGGCTTGGCGGGCTGCGGCAGCGGCTCGTTGTAGACCGTCAGGTAGTAGAAGACGTCCTGGTCCTCGCCGGGCTCGGCCTGACCGTACATACGGCGCAGACCGTCCTTGACGATGGTCGCGACCTCGTAGGCGAACGCCGGGTCGTAGCTCAGCGCGGCCGGGTTGGTCGCGGCGATGACCGGCGAGTGGCCGTCGGCGTGCTGCAGGCCCTCACCCGTGAGGGTGGTGCGGCCTGCGGTGGCGCCGACCAGGAAGCCGCGGCCGAGCTGGTCGCCGAGCTGCCACATCTGGTCGGCCGTGCGCTGCCAGCCGAACATCGAGTAGAAGATGTAGAACGGGATCATCGCCTCGCCGTGCGTCGAGTACGACGACGAAGCGGCGATGAAGTCGGCCATGGAACCGGCCTCGGTGATCCCCTCGTTGAGGATCTGGCCGTTCTTGGCCTCCTTGTAGTACATCAGCTGGTCGCGGTCGACCGGCTCGTACGTCTGGCCCTTGGGCGAGTAGATGCCGAGCGAGGGGAACAGCGACTCCATGCCGAAGGTGCGCGCCTCGTCGGGGACGATCGGCACCCAGCGCTTGCCCGTCTCCTTGTCGCGGACCAGGTCCTTGACCAGGCGGACGAACGCCATGGTGGTGGCCACGTTCTGCGAGCCGGAGCCCTTGTCGAAGGCGGCGAACGCCTTGTCGGCGGGCGCGGGCAGCGGTGCGACCGGGTGGACGCGGCGGGCGGGCGCGGGACCGCCGAGGGCCGCGCGGCGCTCCTGGAGGTAGCGCACCTCGGGGGAGTCGGCGCCGGGGTGGCCGTAGGGGACCTGGCCGTCGGCGAAGGCGCTGTCCGCGATGGGCAGCTCCAGCAGGTCGCGCATCTGCTTGAACTCGTCCACCGAGAGCTTCTTCATCTGGTGGTTGGCGTTCTTCGACGCGAAGCCCGTGCCGAGGGTGTGGCCCTTGACCGTCTGGGCGAGGATCACCGTCGGGGCGCCCTTGTGCTCCAGGGCGGCCTTGTAGGCGGCGAAGACCTTGCGGGCCTCGTGACCGCCGCGCGAGAAGTGGAAGCACTCGGTGATCTTGTCGTCGCTGAGCAGCTTCGCCATCTCGGCCAGCGCCGGGTCGGCGCCGAAGAAGTCCTGCCGGATGTAGGCGGCGTCCCGGGTCTGGTACGTCTGGATCTGCGCGTCCGGTACCTGGCGCAGCCGGCGTACCAGCGCGCCCGTGGTGTCCAGTGCGAACAGCTCGTCCCAGGCCGAACCCCACAGCGACTTGATCACGTGCCAGCCGGCGCCGCGGAAGAGGGCCTCCAGCTCCTGCACGATCTTGAAGTTGGCGCGGACGGGGCCGTCCAGGCGCTGGAGGTTGCAGTTGATGACGAAGGTCAGGTTGTCCAGGCCCTCGCGGGAGGCGAGCGTCAGCGCCGTGGTGGACTCCGGCTCGTCCATCTCGCCGTCGCCGAGGAACGCCCAGACGTGGGAGTCGGAGACGTCCTTGATGCCGCGGCTGGTCAGGTAGCGGTTGAACCGGGCCTGGTAGATGGCGGAGATCGGGCCGAGGCCCATCGACACCGTCGGGAACTCCCACAGCCAGGGCAGCCGGCGCGGGTGCGGGTAGGAGGGCAGGCCGTTGCCGCCGGCCTCCTGGCGGAAGTTGTCCAGGTGCTGCTCGGTCAGCCGGCCGTCGAGGAAGGCGCGGGCGTAGATGCCCGGGGAGGCGTGGCCCTGGATGTACAGCTGGTCGCCGGAACCGTCGCCCTCCTTGCCGTGGAAGAAGTGGTTGAAGCCGGTCTCGTACAGCCAGGCCGCGGAGGCGAAGGTGGCGATGTGGCCGCCGACGCCGTACTTGCTGCCGCGGGTCACCATCGCCGCCGCGTTCCAGCGGTTCCACGCGGTGATCCGGGCCTCCATGGCCTCGTCACCGGGGACGGCCGGCTCGGCGGCGGTCGGGATGGAGTTGACGTAGTCCGTCTCGAGAAGCTTGGGCAGGACGACGCCGGCGCCCTCGGCGCGCTCCAGCGTACGGCGCATCAGATACGCGGCACGGTGCGGCCCGGCCGCCTGGGTGACGGCGTCCAGGGAGGCCTGCCATTCGGCGGTCTCCTCGGGGTCGCGGTCCGGGAGCTGGTCGAGCTCGCTCGGCTGGATGGCGTTGGGGTCGGTCATGTCGCCGCCTTCCTCAGTCGAAGGGGGTTCCCTCATCGGTAAGGGTTCGGGGGTGCCCTAGGTCTTTGGCAGGACAGGGCGTGAGGCTCTGGTGGAAGCCCAGCGGAGACTTTAACTCCCTGATCGATGATCGATCAAAGCTTTCCTGGGTAAAACCCTTCGATTTCGAGAAAGTCGGCACCCGGTGCCTTGGAAATGGGCACGCGGTGCCGCTTTTTCGAAGGATTTTCCCAGGTGAGCGTACAGGTGCTCGACTGCCTCACGCGCGCGGCGCGCAGCCGAGAACGTGCGCCTTGACCAGTTCGGCGATCCGCGGATCCCGCCGCTTGAACGCCTGCACCAGTTCCTCGTGCTCCTCCGCGTACGACTGCTGGACCGTCCCCAGCCAGCGGATCGACAGCGCGGTGAACACCTCGATGCCCAGGCCCTCCCAGGTGTGCAGCAGCACCGCGTTCCCGGCCGCGCGGACCAGCTCGCGGTGGAAGGCCACCGTGTGCCGCACCTGGCCGGTGCCGTCGGACCTGAGGTCGGCCTCGTACAGGGCCGCCACGTGCGGCTCCAGGGCCGAGCAGTCGGCCGCGAGGCGCTCGGCCGCCAGCTCCGCCGCGATGGCCTCCAGACCGGCCCTGACCGGGTAGCTCTCCTCCAGGTCGGCGGCGGTCAGATTGCGCACCCGTACGCCCTTGTTCGGCGCCGACTCGATCAGCCGCAGCGATTCCAGCTCGCGCAGCGCCTCCCGCACCGGCGTCTGGCTGACCTCCAGCTCGGTGGCGATCCGCCGCTCCACGATCCGCTCGCCCGGCTTCCAGCGCCCGCTGACGATCCCCTCCACGATGTGCTCGCGGATCTGTTCGCGCAGCGAGTGGACGACGGGCGCGGTCATGGAGGGCTCCTTCAAGGGGGGACCCACGGGCCCCCGGGGGGCGTTCGACGTTTAGACAATACGGCCGTCAGCGCTTCGCGGTAGGGCGCATACGGGCGCTTTCGTGCAGGTGAGACGAGACTTACACCCCGTCATGCCCAAGAAACGGCAAACGCGGCGCCCCCGCCCGGAAGGTTCCGGACGGGGGCGCCGTGGTGCTGGACCCCTGATGGCAGGGTCAGAGGCCGAGTTCGACCTCGAACGCGCCGGCCTCCAGGATCGCCTTGACCGCCGTCAGGTAGCGGGCGGCGTCGGCGCCGTCCACCAGGCGGTGGTCGTAGGAGAGGGTCAGGTACGTCATGTCGCGGACGCCGATGACCGTGCCCTCCTCGGTCTCGATGACGGCCGGGCGCTTGACGGTGGCGCCGATGCCGAGGATCGCGACCTGACCCGGCGGCACGATGATCGTGTCGAACAGCGCGCCGCGCGAACCGGTGTTGCTGATGGTGAAGGTCGCACCGGACAGCTCGTCCGGAGTGATCTTGCTGGCCCGGACCTTGCCCGCCAGGTCGGCGGTGGCCTTGGCGATACCGGCGACGTTGAGGTCACCGGCGTTCTTGATGACCGGGGTCATCAGGCCCTTCTCGGAGTCCACCGCGATACCGACGTTCTCGGTGTCGAAGTAGGTGATGGTCCCCTCGGCCTCGTTGATCTTGGCGTTGATGACCGGGTGGGCCTTCAGCGCCTGGGCGGCGGCCTTGACGAAGAAAGGCATCGGGGAGAGCTTGACGCCCTCGCGCGCCGCGAACGCGTCCTTGGCCCGGGCGCGCAGGCGCATCAGGCGGGTCACGTCGACCTCGACCACCGAGGACAGCTGGGCCTGCTCGTGCAGCGCCTTGACCATGTTGTCGCCGATGACCTTGCGGATCCGCGGCATCTTCACGGTCTGGCCGCGCAGCGGGGAGACCTCCAGGACGGGGGCCTTCTTCGCGGGCGCGGCGGCCGGCGCGGCAGCCACCGGGGCGGCGGCCTTCGCGGCCTCGGCGGCGGCGAGCACGTCCTGCTTGCGGATGCGGCCACCGACGCCGGTGCCCTTGACGGCGGCCAGGTCGACGCCGTTCTCGGCGGCGAGCTTGCGCACCAGCGGGGTCACGTACGCGCCCTCGTCGGTCGGCTGGGCGGCGGCCGGAGCGGCAGCCGGGGCCGGGGTGACCGGGGCGGGCGCGGCCGGCGCGGGAGCCGGTGCCGCGGGCTGGGCGGCGGCAGGAGCCGGAGCCGGGGCGGCGGGGGCGGCCGGAGCGGCCGGGGCCGCGGGGGCCGGGGCCGGAGCGGCAGCCGGAGCCGGAGCCGGAGTCGGCGCGGCGGCCGGTGCCGGGGCGGCCGGGGCCGCGGCGGGGGCCGGAGCGGCGCCGGGAGCGCCGATGACGGCCAGCTTGGCGCCGACCTCGGCGGTCTCGTCCTCGCCGACCACGATCTCCAGGAGCACACCGGAGGTGGGCGCCGGGATCTCGGTGTCGACCTTGTCCGTGGAGACCTCGAGCAGCGGCTCGTCGGCCTCGACGGAGTCGCCGACCGACTTCAGCCAGCGGGTGACGGTGCCCTCGGTGACGGACTCACCGAGCGCGGGCAGGACCACGTCCGTGCCGGAGGCGCCGGCGCCCGCGGGGGCTGCCGGAGCGGCGGGGGCGGGGGCGGCCGGGGCCTCGGCGACCGGGGCCGGGGCGGGCTCGGCGGCGGGCGCCGGAGCCTCGGCGGCGGCCGGGGCGGGGGCCGCCACGGGGGCGCCGGAGCCGTCGTCGATGACGGCCAGCTCGGCGCCGACCTCGACGGTCTCGTCCTCGGCGACCTTGATGGAGGCCAGCACGCCGGCGGCGGGCGAGGGGATCTCGGTGTCGACCTTGTCGGTCGAGACCTCGAGCAGCGGCTCGTCGGCCTCGACGCGCTCGCCCTCGGCCTTCAGCCAGCGGGTGACAGTGCCCTCGGTGACGCTCTCGCCGAGCGCCGGAAGGGTTACGGAAACCGCCATGGTTTCGGTTGCTCCTAACGAATTACGGAAGTCTGTGTCGTCGCGCCCGATGACGTGAGGCGTCAGTCGTGGGAGTGCAGCGGCTTGCCGGCCAGGGCCAGGTGGGCCTCGCCGAGCGCCTCGTTCTGGGTCGGGTGGGCGTGGATGAGCTGGGCCACCTCGGCCGGCAGCGCCTCCCAGTTGTAGATCAGCTGGGCCTCGCCGACCTGCTCGCCCATGCGGTCGCCGACCATGTGGACGCCGACCACGGCACCGTCCTTGACCTGGACGAGCTTGATCTCGCCCGCGGTCTTGAGGATCTTGCTCTTGCCGTTGCCCGCCAGGTTGTACTTCAGGGCGACGACCTTGTCCGCGCCGTAGATCTCCTTGGCCTTGGCCTCGGTGATGCCGACGGAGGCGACCTCCGGGTGGCAGTACGTCACCCGCGGAACACCGTCGTAGTCGATCGGAACGGTCTTCAGACCGGCCAGACGCTCCGCCACCAGGATGCCCTCGGCGAAGCCGACGTGCGCGAGCTGGAGCGTCGGGACCAGGTCACCGACGGCGGAGATGGTCGGGACGTTGGTGCGCATGTACTCGTCGACGAGGACATAGCCGCGGTCCATGGCGACCCCGGCCTCCTCGTAGCCCAGGCCCTGGGAGACCGGGCCGCGGCCGATGGCGACGAGCAGGACCTCGGCCTCGAACTCCTTACCGTCGGCCAGGGTGACCTTGACACCGTTCTGGGTGTACTCGGCCTTCTGGAAGAAGGTGCCCAGGTTGAACTTGATCCCGCGCTTGCGGAAGGCGCGCTCCAGCAGCTTCGAGGAGTTCTCGTCCTCGACCGGGACGAGGTGCTTCAGGCCCTCGACGATCGTGACGTCGGTGCCGAAGGACTTCCACGCGGACGCGAACTCGACGCCGATGACACCGCCGCCCAGGATGATCGCGGACTGCGGCACGCGGTCGAGGACGAGGGCGTGGTCGGAGGAGATGATGCGGTTGCCGTCGATCTGCAGGCCCGGCAGGGACTTCGGCACGGAACCGGTCGCCAGGAGGACGTGGCGGCCCTGGACCCGCTGCCCGTTGACGTCGACGGAGGTCGGGGAGGACAGCCGCCCCTCGCCCTCGATGTAGGTCACCTTGCGGGAGGCGATGAGCCCCTGCAGGCCCTTGTACAGGCCCGAGATGACGTCGTCCTTGTACTTGTGGACGGCGGGCACGTCGATGCCCTCGAAGCTGGCCTTCACACCGAACTGCTCGCTCTCGCGGGCCTGGTCGGCGATCTCGCCCGCGTGCAGCAGGGCCTTGGTGGGGATGCAACCCCGGTGCAGGCAGGTACCGCCGACCTTGTCCTTCTCGATCAGGGCGACGTCCAGGCCCAGCTGCGCCCCGCGCAGGGCCGCGGCGTAACCACCGCTGCCACCGCCGAGGATCACTAGGTCGAAAACGGTGCTGGCGTCGTTCGCCACGTCACGTCCTCCATGCATGTGCGCCGTACGCCGGTCGTCGGTGACCGGCAGGCGGCTGGTGTCCGGCCGCTTGAGTTTCGGCCCTTCGGTGGGGGCCCTGTCCTGCCGACGCCCATCTTCGCACTTGTCGGGAGTGAACGAGACGCGGGGCTGGAGTGTGATACAGCCCACGTCCGCAGGCTCCGTGAGGACCGCGGACCCAGGAGGAGGGGCGCGGTTTCCGCCGTGTGCGGCCGCGCCGCGCGGGCGCGACCGGCGCCCGCGCGGCAGGGCCGTCGTCCGGCGCACCGGACGACGGCCGTGAGACCGACTCGGCCGAGGGCCGACTCAGCCGAGGTCGCCGGCGGCGGCGAGCTCGGCGAGACGCACCAGCGTCCGGACCGCCGACCCGGTGCCGCCCTTCGGCGTGTAGCCGAACGGACCGCCCTCGTTGAAGGCCGGGCCCGCGATGTCGAGGTGCGCCCACGTGATGCCCTCGCCGACGAACTCGCGCAGGAACAGACCGGCGACAAGACCGCCGCCCATGCGCTCGCCCATGTTGGCCATGTCGGCGGTCGGGGAGTCCATCCCCTTGCGCAGGTGCTCCGGCAGAGGCATGGGCCACGCCTCCTCGCCGACCTCCTCCGCGGCCTCGTGGATGGCGGAGCGGAACGCGTCGTCGTTCGCCATGATCCCGAAGGTGCGGCTGCCGAGCGCCAGCACCATCGCGCCGGTCAGCGTGGCCACGTCGATGATCGCGTCCGGGTTCTCCTGCGAGGCGGCCCACAGCGCGTCCGCGAGGACGAGCCGGCCCTCGGCGTCGGTGTTGAGCACCTCCACCGTCTTGCCGCTGTACATGCGCAGCACGTCGCCGGGGCGGGTGGCGGAGCCGGAGGGCATGTTCTCGGCCAGCGCCAGCCAGCCGGTCACGTTGACCTCCAGGCCGAGCCGCGCGGCGGCGACGACGGCGGCGAACACGGCGGCGGCACCGCTCATGTCGCACTTCATCGTCTCGTTGTGGCCGGCCGGCTTGAGCGAGATGCCGCCCGAGTCGTAGGTGATGCCCTTGCCGACCAGGGCGAGGTGCTTCTTCGCCTTGGGGCTGGTGTACGACAGCTTGACCAGCCGCGGGGCCGACGCCGAGCCGGAGCCGACGCCCAGGATGCCGCCGTAGCCGCCCTCGGCGAGCGCCTTCTCGTCGAGCACCTGCACCTTCAGGCCGTGCTCCTTGGCCGCCTCCTCGGCGACGGCGGCGAACGCGGCCGGGTTCAGGTCGTTCGGCGGGATGTTGATCAGGTCGCGGGCGCGGTTGAGCTCCTCGGACAGGGCGGTGGCGCGCTCGACGGCCGCCTCGAACGCCTTGTCGCCGGACGCGCCGCCGAGCAGCACGGCCTCGCCGAGCGGGGCCTTGCCGTTGCGGGCCCCGGCGTCCTTGCCGTTCTCCTTGTAGGCGTCGAAGGAGTACGCGCCGAGCAGCGCGCCCTCGCCGATCGCGGCGGCAGCGGCGGCGTCCGCCACCGGCAGCGCGAAGCCGGCCTTCTCCGACCCGGCGAGCGCACGGGCGGCGGCACCGGCGGCCCGGCGCAGCGCCTCGGCGTCGTAGCCGGAGTCCTTCTCGGGCCGGGGGCCGAGGCCCACCGCGAGCACGAGCGGGGCCTGGAAGCCGGACGGCGCGGGCAGCTTGGTCACCTCGCCCTCGGCACCGGAGGCGCCGAGGGTCCCCAGGACGTCGGCGAGCTTGCCGTCGTAGGCCTCGACGACAGCCTCGGCGCCCGGGGCTACGACCAGGTCCCCGGACTGTGATCCGGAGTCCTTGGCGACACCGACCACGATCGCGTCGGCCTCCAGGCCGGGCGCCGCGGTGGTGCTGAGAGTGAGAGCAGTCACGGTGGTGAAATCTCGCTTCCCTGTGAAAGGTGGTTGGCCGAATTCGGGTGGGTCGACCGGGCCCGACCATAAGTCCTTCATACGGTGCGGTCTTCACCCGGGCAGGCAAACACCCGGCACGAGCCTACGCGCGTCACGGGATCGCACACTCCCGCGGGTGTTCACCAGGGGGAGACGCCGCCGTCACACGCCGGTTCCCGCACCGTGGCCGGAACCGGCACGTGACGGCCGCGGCGCGAGGCGCCGGCCGCCGACCGGCCGGGCGACCGACGTGCGCGGCAACGCGATCGGAGAAGATCGTCGGACGTACGTCCGTCACGGCACCCGGGAGCCCGCCCGTTGAGAGCACTGATCACGCGCGTCCTCGCGCCGACCGCCGCACTCCTGCTGCTCGCGGGCTGCGCCGCCCGCCCGGACGGCGGCGGCGGCGACGACGCGGGCCGCCCGGCCGCCGCGCGCTGGCAGCCGAGGCCGGGCACGAGCTGGCAGTGGCAGCTCAGCGGCCGCCTCGACACCTCCGTACCGGCGGAGGTCTACGACATCGACGGCTTCGACCACCCGGCGGCCACGGTCGCCCGGCTGCACCGCGAGGGCCGCAAGGTGATCTGCTACGTCTCGACCGGCGCCTGGGAGGAGTTCCGCCCGGACGCGAGGAAGTTCCCGGCCTCCGTCCTCGGCCGGGGCAACGGCTGGAAGGGCGAGCGCTGGCTCGACATCCGCCGTACCGACGTGCTCGAACCGCTGATGGCGGCCCGCCTCGACATGTGCCGCGAGAAGGGCTTCGACGCGGTGGAGCCGGACAACATGGACGGCTACCGGAACCGCACCGGCTTCCCGCTGACCGCCGCCGACCAGCTCCGCTACAACCGCCTGGTGGCGAGGCTGGCCCACGACCGGGGCATGGCGGTCGGCCTGAAGAACGACCTGGACCAGATCCCCCAGCTGGTCGCGGACTTCGACTTCGCGGTCAACGAACAGTGCGCCCAGTACGGCGAGTGCGCCGTGCTGAAGCCGTTCGTCGCGGCGGGCAAGGCGGTGTTCCACGCCGAGTACGAGCTGCCGACCAGCAAGTTCTGCGCGCAGTCCGGCCGGCTGAGGCTCAGCTCGCTGCTGAAGAAGTACGAACTGGGCGTGTGGCGCCGTACCTGCTGAGACCGCTCAGCGCAGGGCCAGGAGGACCAGCGCGGTGGTGGCGGCCGTCTCGGCGAGCGCGCCGAACACGTCGCCCGTCACCCCGCCGAAGCGGCGCGTGCAGTGGCGCAGGAGGAGTTCGGAGGCGGCCAGGGCGGCGACCACGGCCAGCGCCGTGAGCACCCAGACGTGGGTGCCGAGGAACGCGCCCGCCGTCGTCGCGGCCGCCGCGACTGCGAGGACCGCGCCGATCGCGCCCGGCCCCGGGACCACCCCCGCCACCGCGGCCCCCAGCCCCTCGGGGCGGGCGGCCGGCACCCCGGCGCGGGCGGCCAGCGTCAGGGTCAGCCGGGCGACCGTGGCCGAGACCACGGCGGCGAGCGCGCCGCGGGCCCAGGAGCCGTCGTAGGCCCGGGTCAGGGCGGCCGCCTGGGCGAGCAGCACGAGCACGAGCGTGATCACGCCGAAGGGGCCGATGTCCGACTGCTTCATGATCCGCAGCGCGTCCTCGGCGGGCTTGCCGCTGCCGAGCCCGTCCGCGGTGTCGGCCAGCCCGTCCAGGTGCAGGCCGCGGGTCAGCGCCGCCGGTACGGCGACGGTGCCGACGGCTGCCAGCGGCGCGCCGGCGCCGGCGAGCAGGAGCAGCAGTCCCACGCCCGCCGCCGCGACCCCGACCACGAGTCCGGCGAGCGGCGCGCAGAGCATCCCGCCGCGCGCCGCCTCGCGGTCCCAGCGGGTCACCCTGACCGGCAGGACGGTGAGGGTGCCGAAGGCGAACCGCGGCCCGTGCGACGAGGGGATCCTGAACACGCGGGCAGACTACGGGACCTGCGCGGGCCCCCCGGCGGGCGGGCGGGTGACCGGGGAAGGCGGCACACTGCATACATGGGGCACTGGCTGCAGCGGAACATCGTCGAACCCGGCAAGCTGCCCCTGCTCCTGGCCCTGGCCGCCTTCGTCCTCACCTTCGTGGTCACCCGGGTGATCACCCGCCTGATCCGCGCCGGCAAGGGCCCCTTCCGCAACGTCAAGGCCGGCGGGCTGCACATCCACCACGCCGTGCCCGGCGTCGTGCTGACCATCTTCGGCGGTTTCGGCGTGGTGGCCAGCAGCGGCCGGCACGCGGTCGGCACGGCGGTCTTCGCGGTCGTCTTCGGCGTCGGCGCGGGCCTCGTGCTGGACGAGTTCGCGCTGATCCTGCACCTGGACGACGTCTACTGGACCGAGTCGGGCCGCAAGAGCGTCGAGGTCGTGGTGCTCACCGCGGCGCTGGTCGCCCTGGTGCTCGCCGGTTTCTCCCCGTTCGGCGTCAACAACCTGACCCAGGCCGAACTGCAGGACCGCGGGGCGGTCATCACCAGCGTGGTCGTGAACTTCTTCTTCTCCCTCGTGGCCCTGAGCAAGGGCAAGGGCCGTATCGCGCTGTTCGGCGTGATCATCCCGTTCCTCGCGCTGTTCGGCGCGATCCGCCTGGCCCGCCCCGACTCCTATTGGGCCAGGCGCTTCTACGGCCGCCGCCCGCGCGCCCTGGCCCGGGCCGGCCGCCGCGCCGACCGGCACGACCGCCGCTGGTCGGGCCCCCGACGGGCGTTCCAGGACTGGATCGCCGGCAAACCCGACCAGCAGCCGGCCCGCCTGCCCGGGCGCAGATGACACCGCGCCGGGCGCGGAGGGCATCCCGCCGGGCGTGGATGGTGTCTCCACCGGCGTGGACGGCATCCCGCCGGGCGTGGATGGTGTCTCCACCGGCGTGGACGGCATCCCGCCGGGCGTGGATGGTGTCTCCACCGGCGCGGACGGCATCTCACCGGGCGCGGATGATGCCTTCACCGGCAGGTACGGCGGGTACGGTGCGGACGGCGCCGTGGTGCGTGGCGCGCGGCGCCGGGCCGCCGACAGCGGGCACAGCAGCAGCACCCCGGCGATCGCCGCCAGATGCTCCTTGCCGGCCAGGTTCTGCTTCAGGCCGACCTCCAGCGCCATGGCCGCGGCCACCGCGCCCGCCGTGACGTACGCGCCGTAGCGGCAGCCGACGTAGACCGCGAGACCCACCACGGCCGCCGACGGCCCGGTGTCCACCACGTGCGCGTCCGTGCCGGGCAGGCCGAGCGGGTGGTCCGGGCCGAGGGCGACGCCCACGCGCGCGTACAGGGTCCCGGAGAGGGTGGCGACGTAGGCGACGGCGAGGGTACGCGGCCGGCCCAGGCAGATCTCGGCGATGCCGAACACGCACAGGACCTGCGCCAGCGCGCCCCACACCGGCAGGTCGAGCGCCGGCACGAACAGCGACAGGGGAGTGCGCAGCAGCGCGAGCCACAGCGGCTCCTCCGCCCGTACGGACCCGAGGTGCTGCACCAGCCCGTAGCCCCAGGACTGGTTCTGCACCAGCTGGAGCACCGCCGTCAGGCCCACCGCCGCGGCGGTCATCGGGACGGCCCGCAGGCCCCGCGCCGGCAGCGGCTCGCGCACGGTGGCGTACAGCAGTCCCCATTCGGCGCGGGCCCAGCGGGCGAGTGCGGTCATCCGTGCGTCTCCAGGTGCCCTCGGTGCAGCCACTTCGGCGGTCGCGGTCCCTCCAGGAACCCCTCCGCGCGTGCCGCCGCGAGGCCGATGCGCAGCAGGTCCGCGCTCTTCTCGAAGAGCAGGAACCGCGGCTCCCAGATGGGCCGGTACTTGGCGTTCGCGCGGTACAGCGACTCGATCTGCCACCAGCGGGAGAACAGTCCGAGCAGCGACCGCCAAAGCCTCAGCACCGGTCCCGCGCCGAGACGCGCCCCCCGTTCGAAGACCGAGCGGAACACGGCGAAGTTGAGCGACACCTGGGTGATTCCGAACTCCCGGGCGCGGCGCAGCAGGTCGAGGACCATGAACTCCATGAGCCCGTTGCCGGCGTGCCGGTCGCGCCGCATCACGTCCAGGGACAGCCCGTGCGGCCCCCACGGCACGAAGGACAGCAGCGCCCTGAGTTCGCCGCGGGCGTCATGGCACTCCAGCATCACGCACTGCCCGTCGCGCGGGTCGCCGAGCCGGCCGAGCGCCATGCTGAAGCCCCGTTCGGTGGGGCCGTCCCGCCAGTCGTCCGCCCGGGCGGTCAGATACGCCATCTCGTCGGCGGGGATGTCCTCGTGCCGCCGGACGCGCACCGAGTACCCGGCCCGCCCGACCCGGTTGTAGGCCTGCCGCACCGTGCGCATGGCCCGCCCCTCCAGGGTGAAGCCGTCGACCTCGACCACGGCCTCGTCGCCCAGTTCCAGGGCGTCCAGGCCGTGCCGCGCGTACACCGTGCCGGCCTCCTCGCTCGCGCCCATCACGGCCGGGATCCAGCCGTGCGCCCGCGCCTCGGACAGCCATCCCTCGATGGCGCCGGGCCAGGCCTCCGGGTCGCCGATGGGGTCGCCGGAGGCCAGGCTGACCCCGCCGAGGACGCGATAGGCGACGGCGGCCTTGCCGGTCGGCGACCAGATCGCGCTCTTGTCCCGGCGCAGCGCGAAGTAGCCGAGCGAGTCGCGCTCGCCGTGCCGGGCCAGCAGCTCCCGCAGCCGTCCCTCGTCGTCGGCGGTGAGTGGGTCGACGGCGCGGCGGGAGCGGAAGGCGGCGTACAGGACGGCGAGGACCAGGAGTGTGGAGAGCACGTTGATCGACACGTTCACCCAGTTCGGGGTGTCGATGCCGGGGAAGCGGGCCTCGGAGGCGGCGACCGAGACCAGCCGCAGCGTGCCGTAGTGCCAGCGCTGGAGGTACGTCGAACGGGCCGCGTCCGGCGCCTGGTTGGTGACCGTCACCAGCAGCGTGGCGAGCAGCGAGGAGACCAGCAGGCCGCCGAGGCCGACGGCGGCGGCGAGCCGTGGGTTGGCGCGGTCGCCCTTGGCGTAGAACTCGCGGCGGCCGAGCAGCAGCGCGGCGACGAAGGCGGCGGTGAGGGCCAGGGAGATCCAGTTCTGCGCGGAGCCGCGGATCTCCGGGAAGGTCATGGTGAACGCGAACAGCACGAGGAACGGCCCGGACAGCGCCAGGTTCAGGATCCAGGCGGCCCGTTTGCGCCGCCGCATGGTGATGGCCAGGAAGGCGGCGAACACGCCGGAGGCGAAGCCGGCGGTCAGCAGGTACGGCGTGAAGAGGTCCTCCTGGTTGTGCCGCCGTACGTCCCGCTCCAGGGAGACCCACACCGCACTGAGGAAGTTGACGAACGCGACCGCCCGCAGGTACCAGACGGCGAACGCGGCCGCCCGCCGTGAGGTCCCGCCGCCCGGCCGCCCCGCCTCGGCCACGCGAACCGGCACCCGCTCCTCACGCACGGCAATTCGGGCATCTCCCATGAACAGCGATCATATGGGCGCCCGCTGGGCGACCCTCCCTTTTCACCCGCCGTCCGTGCGGGAGGACGCGAGGTGACGCACCGGAGGCGTCCGGCCTCGCGTGGCTGATCACCGAGCCCCGCGCGGACACACGGTTGCGCCGCGGGCGGCCCGGCCGGGCGGCGTCGGTGGGTCCGTTCAGCGCGGCGCGCGCGACGGGCACGCCCGGCCGGGGGACGACGGGGCGCGGCGCTGCGGGCCGCGCCCGGGCGGGCCTGGCGGCGGCCCACGGCCGGTGCCCGGTGTCGGGGCGGACGGCCGGAGTCCGGTGTCGTGGTGGACGGTCAGCGGCCGGCGGCGAGCGGTCAGCGGCCGGTGAACGGCGTCGTGGCCGGCGGCTGGCGGTCGGTGCCCGGTGAACGGGGTCGTGGCCAGTACCCGGCTTCGTGGCCGACGGCCCCCCGGCCGTTTCGGTCGCCGTGTCGGCCGGGGGGTCCTGCGCGGGGGAGGGGTGCGCCGGTTGTTGTGCGGCTACTCCTCGAGGGTCTTCTCCTCCGCCTGTCCGTCTTCGGTCTCCGCGGCCTCGGCCGCCTCCGGGCGCTCGGGGAGTTCCGCGGCCAGGGCGGCGGCGTTCTGGACCAGGGAGAGGGCCAGCAGCGCGCCCGTGCCCTCGCCGACCCGTACGCCGTGGTTCACGAGCGGTTCCAGGGCCATCCGGTCCAGGGCCTTGGCCTGGCCCGGCTCGCCGCTGTCGTGGCCGGCCAGCCACCAGTCCGGCGCCCGGAACGCCACCCGCTGCGCCACCAGCGCGCACGCCGAGGACACCACACCGTCCAGGATCACCGGCAGCTTCCGCACCGCGCACTGCAGCAGGAAACCCGTCATCGCGGCGAGATCGGCGCCGCCCACCGTGGCCAGCAGCCGCAACTGGTCGCCGAGCACGGGCCGGGCCCGGCGCAGCGCGTCCCGGATCGCCGCGCACTTGCGCATCCACGCCAGGTCGTCGATCGGCTCGCCGCCGCGCCCCGTCACCACCGACGCGTCCGTCCCGCACAGCGCGGCGATCAGCACCGCGGCCGCCGTGGTCCCGCCGACGCTGATGTCGCCCAGCACCACCAGGTCCGTACCGGAGTCGGCCTCCTCGTCGGCCACCGCCACACCCGCCCGGAAGGCCGCCTCCGCCTCCTCCAGGGTCAGCGCGTCCTCCACGTCGACACGCCCGCTGCCGCGCCGCACCCGGTGCCGTACGACGTCCTCGGGCAGCGACTCGGGCGCGCAGTCCAGCGCCATGTCGACCACCCGCACCGGCACGCCGAGCCGCCGGGCCAGCACGGACACCGGCCGGCCGCCGTCCAGCACGGCCCGTACCAACTGCCCGGCACTGCCCGCGGGGTGGACCGACACGCCCAGTTCCGCGACGCCGTGGTCGCCGGCGAACAGCACCGCCTTCGGCCGTTCGACCGCCCGTACCGCCACGGCGGCCTGCGCCGAGGCCAGCCACTCACCCAGGTCGTCCAGGCGGCCCAGCGCACCGGGCGGCACGATCTGACGCTCCCGGCGCGCCTCGGCGTCACGGCGCACGCCGCCGTCCGGGCGCTCGATCAGATCGGTGAAGTCGTCGAGATTCAGCGAGCTCATTCGCCGAACAGTACCGGCCCCGATTCCACCGGGCGGCGCCACATCGCCACCACACCCGTACGGCGTCTTTCCGGCCAAGATCCGGATCCCATACGTTCCCTTTGCAGCGACTTGTTCTCACAGTGACCCACCGGGAGCCGCCATGCCGCCCCTGCCGTACGCCCCGGGGTTCTACGACCCGCGCCGCCTCGCCTACGCCGCCGAACTCGCCCACGGCACCGGCCGTTTCCAGGAGCCGCCCCGCGCGGACTGCCCCTGGTGCGGCTCCGGACGGCTGCGCACCCGGCTGCGCGCGCCGGACCTGCTCCAGCACAAGCCGGGCACGTTCGCGGTCGACGAGTGCCGCGACTGCGGCCACGCCTTCCAGAACCCCCGGCTGACGGCGGCCGGACTGGCCTTCTACCACCGGGACTTCGACGAGGACGATCCGGAGGGCCTCGCGGGACTCGCGGACCCGGTGCTCACCGCCCGCCGCGGCCGCCGCCGGCACCGCACCGACGCCCGCCTGATGAGCCACCTGGGGGAGCCGGAGAGCTGGCTGGACGTCGGCACGGGCCACGGCCACTTCCCCGGGGCGGCCCGGGAGGTGCTCCCGTACACCGCCTTCGACGGCCTCGACCCCACCCAGCGCGTGGAGCGGGCCCGCGAGCGGGGGCGGGTCGAGGAGGCCCACGTCGGGCACCTGGCCGACCCGCACATCGCGGAGCGGCTGCGCGGACGCTACGACGTGGTCAGCGTCTTCCACCACCTGGCCCATGTGCCGGACCCGCGCGCGGAGTTGCGGGGCGCCCTCACCGCGCTGCGCCCCGGCGGGCACCTGCTGATCGAGCTGCCCGACCCGCAGTGCCTGCCCGCCCGGCTGCTGGGCCGCTGGTGGCTGCCGCACGGCCAGCCGCGCCATCTGCATCTGCTGCCGCTGGACAACCTCCGCGCGGAACTGGAGTCCCAGGGCTGCGCCGTCCTCGTCACCGACCGCCGCACCCCGCACCGGCCCAACGACCTCTCGGCGGCCGCCGCCCTGCTCCTCGGCCATGTGCTGCCCGCCGCCGACGCCCCCTGGCGCGACACCCCGCCCAGCAGCCTCCAGCACGCCCTGCGCGCCGCCCTGACCGCTCTCACCGGCCCCCTGGTGGAGGCGGTGGCGCTCCTGGACCTGCTGCTCTCGCCCCTCCTGCGCCGCGCTCCCGGCCTCTCCAACACCTACCGCGTCGTCGCCCGCCGCGCCCCGAGCTGACGCCGTCCGGCCCGCAGCCCGGTCCTCCGCCCGGACCGGGTCAGCCGCGCAGCACCAGCGCCTGGCCGGCCACGACAAGCAGGACGTGTTCGCATTCCGCGGCGAACGCGGCGTTCAGGCGGCCGAGTTCGTCGCGGTAGCGGCGGCCGGAGGCGGTGGCGGGGACGATGCCGGAGCCGACCTCGTTGGAGACCGCCACCACGGTGCGCCGGGTGGTGCGCAGGGCGCCGGTCAGGGCGGTCACCCGTTCGCGCAGGGCGCGTTCGCCGCCGCCCGCCCACTCGGCGTCGTCCCAGGCGCCGACGGAGTCCATCGCGTCCGTCAGCCACAGGGACAGACAGTCGACGAGCAGCGGCGGGCCGTCCTGCGCGAGCAGCGGCACGAGGTCGCACGTCTCGGTCGTGCGCCACGAACCCGGGCGCCGCTCCCGGTGCGCCGCCACCCGGTCCGCCCACTCGGTGTCCCCGCCGCGGGTGCCGCCGGTGGCCACGTACAGCACATCGGGGAAGGTCTCCAGCCGCCGTTCGGCCTCCACCGACTTGCCCGAACGCGCTCCGCCGAGCACCAGGGTGCGCCGGGGCACGTCAGGGACGTCCGACTCATGCCCGTATGCCCCGACGGTCAGCGTCGCACCGTCCGGCACGGCCCGTGCCCCCGCCGCCGCGAGCCGCCGGCGCAGCTCGGCACCCGGCGGCACGTCGTGGTCGAGGTGGACCGCGACGACGTCCGCGGCCGGACCCACCGCGCCGACCGACCGCAGCCTGGCCAACGCGTCGGGGCGGCCCAGCACGTCCGCCAGGACCATGTCGTACGTCTCGGCGGAGTCCTCCTCCAGACCGGCCGGCGCGCCGCCCGGCGGCAGGTACAGCAACCGCCGGCCGTCCGGCCCGGTCACCGCGTACCCGGTGCCCGGGGTGTCCAGTGCCACCGCCCGCACCCGGTGCCCGCTCGGCAGCGTCAGCTCCCGCCCGTCCGGCACCCGCCCCGGCTGCGGCAGCCCGGCCGGCACCTCGACCGCCGGACCGTCGTGCGGGTGCGACAGCAGCACGTGCCCCACACCGCCCAGCGAACACCCCGCCCGCGCCGCCGCGAACGCCGCGCCGGGGGTCAGGTCCAGCAGCAGCACCCCGTCCACGAGCAGCGCGGTCGCCGCCCGCGCGTCCGCGCCGAACGCGGTCGCGCAGGCCGCGCAGGGACAGTGGGGGCGGGGCAGTCCCGCGGGGGCACCGGTGCCGAGCAGAGTCACGTCCACGGACCCGATTTTCGCCTGCCGCCACCGGTCCCGCGCATCCGGCCGGGCCCTGTCCTGCGGCGGGCGCGCATGCCGGACCCCGTGCCCGGGGCATGATCCGCCACACAGGCGGGAAGCTCGCGAGAGGCCTCAGTGCCCCGGCACTAGGCTGCGGGCAGGGGGCCGGACCGGGTCCGGCCCGTGCTGTGCAGTGTGCTCATACCAGGGAGGCGTACATGGCGGCATGGACGTGGCGGTTCGAGACGGCCGACGGGACGGAGGTCCAGCCCGCGGTGCAGCCCGAGGAGTTCACCACGCAGGGCGACGCCGAGTCCTGGATCGGGGAGAACTGGAAGGAACTGGCCGACGGCGGCGCGGACCAGGTCCGGCTGTTCGAGGACGCCAAGGAGATCTACGGCCCGATGAGCCTGCACGCGGACGAGGCCTCGGCGTAGGAGGCCGGCCGGGTTCCAGGGCGGCCGCCGCCGGACGGCCGCCCCCGCTCACTGCTCACCCAGCGTCACGTCCACCGTCTTCTCGCTGTTGTCGCGCGAGTACGTCACCGTCGTCCGCTGCCCCGGCCGGTCGGCGGCCAGCGCCTCCGACAGCGAGGTGATGGTGGTGATGTTCCTGCCGCCGACCTTGGTGATGATGTCCCCGGACCGGAGGCCCGCACGCGCCGCGGCCCCGCCCGACTTCACGTCCACCACCGCGACCCCGGCGGGCTCGTAGTTCTCGTCGACGACGGTGCGCCCGGTGATGCCCAGCGCGGCCCGGCCGGAGTCGACGACCTTGCCGTACCGCACGATCTGGCCGGCGATCGTCTTCACCGTGGACGCCGGGATCGCGAAGCCGATGCCGGGCGCGGCGCTGCCGCCGAGCTGAGGGTCGGCGGCGGCAAGCGTGGGGATGCCGATGACCTGGCCGTTCAGGTTCACCAGCGCGCCCCCGCTGTTGCCCGGGTTGATCGCGGCCGACGTCTGCACCATGCCGGCGATCGTGGCCCCCGTGCCGCTGTCGCTCTGCCCCTCGCTGACGGTGCGCCCGGTCGCCGACACGATCCCCTGGGTCACGCTCGACGACAGCCCGAGCGGTGAGCCCATGGCCAGGACGATCTGCCCGACCTCGACCTTCCCCGACTCGCCGAACGTGGCCGCCTTCAGCCCGCGGGGCACCCGGTCCAGCTTGACGACGGCGAGATCCTGGTCCGGGTACGAGGAGACCAGCGTGGCCGTGAGCGACGCCTCGCTGTTCGCCGTGGTCACACGGAACGTCTTCCCGGTGCCGACGACGTGCGCGTTGGTCACGACGTGTCCCTTGTCGTCGTACACGACCCCGGACCCGAGCTGGTCGCCGGACTGGATCTGCACGACCGACGGCAGCGCCTGCTTGATCACCCGCATGTAGTCGCTCTGCAGATCGTTCGCCGCGGTCGGAGCGGCAGGCCGCCGGACACCGGCGGGGTCAGGCCCACCGGAGGCGTCCCGCGACCCGCTGGCCGCCGCCTGCGGGTCGGCCGCCGGGTGACACCCGGACAGCACCGCGGCACAGCAGGCGAGCACGGCGACCGACCGCGAAGCACGGGTACCGGCACGGGCACGCACAGGAAAGGCATCCATGCCCCGAGTCTCTCCACGCCCCGCACCCCCGGCTCCCGGTACACACCCGAACGGGCGGCGAGCACGGGCGGCCGGCGCAGGGCCCGGACCGTCAGCCGCGTACCCCGCACAGATGCAGCAGCGCCGCCACCGCGCGGTAGGGATCCGTGCGGCCGGCTCGTTCCTCCGCCGCCAGGAGGGTGTCCAGCGTCTCGGTGTCGGCCGGCGGCTCCGCGTCGTCCGCCGCCGTGTCCGTGAAGACCCGTACGCCGTACCAGGTGCGCAGCGGCGCCCCGATCCCGGCGAGGGTCGCCGTCAGGTGGGCGAGGCGGTCCGCCCGCACCTCGAGCCCGAGCCGGTTGCGGTACGCCGTCGTGTCGAACGCCGACAGCGCCGTCGGCCACTCGCCGGACAGCCCCGGGCGCAACGCCAGCGCGTCGCCGTTGCGCACCAGCAGCGACAGCAGGCCGCCCGGCGCGAGCATCCGGGCCAGCCCCGCGAGCAGCGGGTCCGGCTCCTCGACGTACATCAGCACCCCATGGCACAGCACCACGTCGAAACTGCCCGGCAGGAAGTGCACGCCGGTGTCCTGGCCGTCACCCTCGACGATCCGCATCCGCGCGCGGATGCCCTCCGGCTCGGCGGCCAGCGCGGCACGCGCCACGGAGATCATCGTCTGGTCCCGTTCGAGACCGGTGACCTGGTGCCCGGCCCGGGCCAGCCGCAGCGCCTGCGTGCCCTGGCCCATCCCCACGTCGAGCACCCGCAGCCGCTGCCCGACCGGGTACCGCCCGGCTATCTGCTCGTCGAGCTGCCGGGCCACCAGTTCCTGTCGTACGACGTCACGCAGCCCACCCAGTTTGTTCAGCCAGGCGTCCGCGGCACCCTCGGAGAAAGCGGTCGCGCTCAGGGCCGCTCCCCGCGCTTGACCTGCGGCTTGGGCAGCCGGAGCCGGCGCATCTGGAGGGAGCGCATCAGGGCGTAGGCGACCGCGCCGCGCTTGTTCTGGTCCGGGTAGCGCTCGCTCAGGCGCTTCTTCAGCCGGAAGGCGCTGACCGCCGAGTCCAGCACGATCAGGGCGATCACCACGAGCCACAGCAGCAGCGCGATGTTCTGCAGCGCGGGCACCCGGACCATGCTCAGCACCAGGATGACCACGGCCATCGGCAGGAAGAACTCCGCGATGTTGAACCGCGAGTCGACGAAGTCCCGCGCGAACCTGCGCACCGGGCCCTTGTCGCGGGCCGGGAGATAGCGCTCGTCGCCGCTGGCCAGCGCCTGGCGCTGCCGCTCCAACTGGACTCGGCGCTCCTCGCGCTGCCGCTTCGCGGCATCCTTGCGCGTCATCGGCGTGTTGGCGACACTGCGGCGCTGGGAACGCGCCTCACTCCGCTTGGGCGTGGGGCGGCCCTTGGGGGCCTGCGGGTCGCGGGACTGCTTGGAGAAGCTCACCGGTGCCTTGTCGGCGACCGGGGCCTTCTCTTCCTTGGCACGGCTACGGAACACAAAACCCAAGGGTAAGGGCTTGACCCGCATGGACCCCAGTCCCGCGGGGAACGATCCGGCAACACCGATCGTCTGTAGGGGGACAGAGGGGACGTCGCGGCCACCGTCGCGCGTCGGTCAGGGGGGCGACCTCCTCCCTGCGCCGGAGCGGACGCGGACGCAGTCGTCCTTGGGGATGACCGTATCCGCTCCCGAACAGTGCGGTAATGGTCACAGGGCCCGTACTGTGGGTTCTGTCGCAGAGCTGTGAGCTGGAGTCCGTCAGAAGGGGGCGCGCGAAGCCCATGAGCGGTGTCATGAAGCGTATGGGGATGATCTTCCGCGCGAAGGCGAACAAGGCCCTTGACCGGGCCGAGGACCCGCGCGAGACCCTCGATTACTCGTACCAGAAGCAGTTGGAGCTGCTCCAGAAGGTGCGGCGCGGTGTCGCCGACGTGGCGACCAGCCGCAAGCGCCTGGAGCTCCAGCTGAACCAGCTGCAGCAGCAGTCCGGCAAGCTGGAGGACCAGGGCCGCAAGGCGCTCGCGCTGGGCCGTGAGGACCTGGCCCGTGAGGCGCTCTCGCGCCGTGCCGCGCTCCAGCAGCAGGTGACGGACCTCGAGACGCAGCACGCCACGCTCCAGGGCGAGGAGGAGAAGCTCACCCTGGCGGCCCAGCGCCTGCAGGCCAAGGTCGACGCCTTCCGTACGAAGAAGGAGACCATCAAGGCGACCTACACGGCGGCCCAGGCGCAGACCCGGATCGGCGAGGCGTTCTCGGGCATCTCCGAGGAGATGGGCGACGTCGGCCTGGCCATCCAGCGGGCCGAGGACAAGACCGCGCAGCTCCAGGCCCGGGCCGGCGCGATCGACGAGCTGCTCGCCTCCGGCGCCCTGGACGACCCGTCCGGGCTGGCCAAGGACGACATCCAGACCGAGCTGGACCGGCTCTCCGGTGGTACGGATGTGGAGCTGGAGCTTCAGCGCATGAAGGCGGAGCTGGCTGGGGGTACCTCCCAGGCCATTGGCTCTGGGGGAGGTTCGTCCGGGGACCGGCAGGCGATCGAGGGCGGCGCGGGCGAGGGCCGGAACCAGCAGCAGCCGCAGGACACCCCCCGCTTCGACAAGCAGTAGCCGCGTCGAGGCAGCCACGTCACCGACAGCCGGGGCCACGCCGAGGAGGGCGACATGATCGTACGGATCATGGGAGAGGGACAGGTGAGGCTGGCCGACGGCCACCTCGCCGACCTGAACAAGCTGGACGACGAACTCCTGGCCGAGATGGAGAAGGGCGACGGCCCCGGCTTCCGTCGCACCCTCGCGGCCCTGCTGTCCAGGGTCCGCGAACTGGGCGAGCCCGTGCCGGACGACTCCCTGGAGCCGTCCGACCTGATCCTCCCCTCCGCGGACGCCACCTTGGAGGAGGTCCGAGACCTACTGAGCGACGACGGCCTCATCCCCGGGTGAGGCCCCGGTGGGCGCGGGGTGACGAGCGACGCCCCGTCCGGGGAGCACGCCATCCCCCGGACAGGGCCCGCGGCAGGCCCCACACGGGCGCGGGCTGCCACCGTCTCCGCGCCAGCCACCGCGGTATCCGCGCCGGGTCCCGTTGCGGCACACGCCGGACGCTGCCGTCGCCGGGTTCTGCCGTGGCCCGCGTCAGGCACCGCCGTCCGTCCGGGATTTCGCCGTGGCCCTGCGCCGGGACGCTGCCTTGCCGGCGCCGGGTTCCGCCATGGCCCCGCGCCGGGACGCTGCCTTCCCCGTCCCGAGCGCCCCGGACGCACCCGTCCCCGCGCCGCGTGTCACCCCGTACCGTAGGCAGGCGTGACCACCCTCGATCGTGCTCGGTGCCGGATGAAGGCGCACCCGCTCGCGCTGGACGCGGCCCTCGCGGCCGGGGTCCTCGTGTGCATGGTGGTCGGCTCCTTCGTGGGCCCGCGCGGCGACCACGTCGTCAGCTGGGGCGTGCGCAGGCCGGACCTGCTCAGCATGTTCCTCATGGTCCTCGGCGCCGCCGCCCTCGTCCTGCGCCGCCGCGCCCCCCGCACCGTCCTCGCCGCCACCGGCACCATGTCCGTGATCGAGTTCGTCACCGGGGACCCGCGCGCCCCCGTCGCCATGTCCGCCGTGGTCGCCCTCTTCACCGTCGCGGCCGCCACCGACCGCCTCACCGCACTGCGCCTGGGCCTGGCCACCATGACCGTGCTGACCGGCGCCGCCATGCTCGCCGGGCCGATGCCCTGGTACGCGCAGGAGAACCTGGCGATCTTCGCCTGGACCGGGATGGCCGCCGCCGGCGGTGACGCCGTCCGCAGCCGCCGCGCCTTCGTGCACGCCATCAGGGAGCGCGCCGAGCGCGCCGAGCGCACCCGTGAGGAGGAGGCCCGCCGCCGCGTTGCCGAGGAACGCCTGCGCATCGCCCGCGACCTGCACGACGTCGTCGCCCACCACATCGCCCTGGTCAATGTGCAGGCCGGGGTCGCCGCCCACGTCATGGACAAGCGGCCCGACCAGGCCAAGGAGGCCCTCGGCCACGTCAGGCAGGCCAGCCGCTCCGCGCTCGACGAACTGCGCGCCACCGTGGGCCTGCTCCGGCAGTCCGGCGACCCGGAGGCCCCCACGGAACCGGCTCCCGGCCTGGACCGTCTCGACGAGCTCGTCGGCACCTTCCGCAACGCCGGACTGCACGTCGAGGTCGCCTGCGCCGACCACGGCACCACCCTGCCGGCCGCCGTGGACCTGGCCGCGTTCCGGGTCATCCAGGAGGCCCTCACCAATGTGCACAAGCACGCGGGCATCCAGGCGAAGGCCGAGGTCAGCGTCGTACGCGTCGGACCGCACATCGAGATCACGGTCCTGGACGACGGGGCCGGCCGGACCGCGGGCACGCAGACGGGCGGCGGACACGGGCTGCTGGGCATGCGCGAGCGGGTCACCGCCCTGGTCGGCACCCTCACCACCGGCCCCCGCTACGGCGGCGGCTTCCGCGTCCATGCGATCCTGCCGGTCGAGACCCGCACGCGCGCCCCGGGGGACCCCGTATGACGATCCGTGTCCTGCTCGCCGACGACCAGGCGCTGCTGCGCAGTGCCTTCCGGGTGCTCGTCGACTCCGAGCCGGACATGGAGGTGGTGGGGGAGGCGTCCGACGGCGCGGAGGCCGTACGGCTCGCCAAGGAGCAGCGGGCCGACGTGGTGCTCATGGACATCCGGATGCCCGGCACCGACGGCCTCGCGGCGACCCGCATGATCAGCGCCGACCCCTCCCTCGCCCAGGTGCACGTGGTCATCCTGACCACCTTCGAGGTGGACGACTACGTGGTGCGGTCGCTGCGCGCGGGCGCCAGCGGCTTCCTCGGCAAGGGCAGTGAACCCGAGGAGCTGCTGAGCGCCATCCGGATCGCGGCGCAGGGGGACGCGCTGCTGTCCCCGGTGGCCACCAAGGGCCTGATCGCCCGCTTCCTCGCCCAGGGCGACGCGTCGGACGACGGCCGCGACCGGGCCCGCCCCACCCGGCTGGACGCGCTGACCGTGCGGGAGCGCGAGGTACTCGTGCAGGTCGCCGGCGGCTGCTCCAACGACGAGATCGCCGAGCGGCTCGAGGTCAGCCCGCTGACCGTGAAGACCCACGTCAACCGGGCCATGGCCAAGCTCGGCGCCCGCGACCGGGCCCAACTCGTCGTCATCGCCTACGAGTCCGGACTGGTCCGTCCCAGGTCGCAGTGAGCGGCCCCCGCGGCCGCACCCGGCCCGGTACGTCCAGGGGTGGAGCGCCGCGCATCCCGCGTACTGCGCAGGGAGTAGGAGGCGCCGCGGAAATGGACCAGGGGGCTACGGATCCGCGTCCGGGCGTGCCCGAAGGTGTAGGGGTGGCGCTCCCTGTGTGCGCCCGTGCCGCCCGCCGCTCACAGAATAGAGACCCTGACCCATGTCCTGGCTGTCCAGATTCAGCCTCGCGCAACGGGCCCTGATCGGACTGATGTCGATCGTCGCGCTCGTCTTCGGGGCGATCGCGATACCCCAGCTCAAGCAGCAGCTCCTGCCCACCATCGAGCTTCCCGTCGTGTCCGTGCTGGCGCCCTACCAGGGCGCGTCCCCGGACGTCGTGGAGAAGCAGGTCGTCGAGCCCCTCGAGAACAGCCTGAAGGGCGTCGACGGCATCACCGGCGTCACCTCCACGGCCAGCGAGGGCAACGCCGTGCTCATGGCGTCCTTCGACTACGGCAACAACACCAAGCAGCTCGTCGCCGACGTCCAGCAGGCCGTCAACCGGGCCCGCGCCCAGCTTCCGGGCGACGTCGAGCCGCAGGTGGTGGCCGGTTCCACCGACGACATGCCCACCGTCGTCCTCGCCGTCACCTCCGACAAGGACCAGCAGGCCCTGGCCGACCAGCTCGGCAGGACGGTCGTACCGGAGCTGAAGAACATCGACGGCGTGGGCCAGGTCACCGTCGACGGCGCACGGGACCTCCAGGTCACCGTCACCCCCGACGACAAGAAGCTCGCCGCGGCCGGCCTCAGCTCCGCCGCTCTGAGCCAGGCCCTCCAGGCGGGCGGCGCCACCCTTCCGGCCGGTTCCTTCGACGAGAACGGCGCCAACCGCACCGTCCAGGTCGGCGGCGGCTTCACCTCGCTGAAGCAGATCCAGGACCTGATGGTGGCCGGCGAGGGCGCGGGCGCGAAGAAGCCGGTGCGGCTCGGCGACGTCGCCACCGTCGAGCAGGAGCCGGCCAAGGCCGACTCCATCACCCGTACGAACGGCAGGCCCAGCCTCTCCGTGGTCGTCACCATGGACCACGACGGCAGCGCGGTCGCCATCTCGAACGCCGTCGAGGACAAGCTGCCCGCCCTGCGCGACGCGCTCGGCTCCGGGGCGAAGATCACCGTGGTCAGCGACCAGGGCCCGGCCGTGGCCAAGGCCATCGACGGCCTGACCACCGAGGGCGCGCTCGGCCTGCTCTTCGCGGTCCTGGTCATCCTGGTCTTCCTGGCCTCGGTCCGCTCCACGCTCGTGACGGCGGTGTCGATCCCGCTCTCCGTGGTCCTCGCGCTGATCGTGCTGTGGACCCGCGACCTGTCGCTGAACATGCTGACGCTGGGCGCCCTGACCATCGCCATCGGCCGGGTCGTCGACGACTCGATCGTGGTCCTGGAGAACATCAAGCGCCACCTCGGCTACGGTGAGGAGCGCCGCGAGGCCATCCTCACCGCGGTGCGCGAGGTGGCCGGCGCGGTGACCTCCTCCACGCTCACCACGGTCGCCGTGTTCCTGCCGATCGGCCTGGTCGGCGGCATGGTGGGCGAGCTGTTCGGCCCGTTCAGCCTCACCGTCACCGCGGCCCTGCTGGCCTCGCTGCTGGTGTCGCTGACCGTCGTGCCGGTGCTGTCGTACTGGTTCCTGCGCGCCCCGAAGGGCACGCCGGCCCAGGCCGAGGAGGCGCGCCGCCAGGCCGAGGAGAAGGAGGCCGCCAGCCGTCTCCAGCGCCTCTACGTCCCGGTCCTGCGCTTCGCCACCCGGCGGCGGCTGACCAGCGTGCTGATCGCGGTCGTCGTCCTGTTCGTCACCTTCGGCATGACCCCCCTGCTGAAGACGAACTTCTTCGACGCCGGCGACCAGAAGGTCCTCAGCATCAAGCAGCAGCTGAAGCCGGGCACCAGCCTGGCGGCGACGGACGCCGCGGCCCGCAAGGTCGAGCACGAGCTCGCCAAGGTCGACGGGGTGAAGGACTACCAGGTCACGATCGGCTCCTCCGGCTTCATGGCGGCCTTCGGCGGCGGCACGGACACCAACCGCGCCTCCTACCAGGTGATGATCGAGGACTCCGCGTCCGCCGACGACGTGCGTACCCGTATCGAGGACCGCCTGCACAAGCTGTCCGGCATCGGCACCACCACGGTCGCGGCCGGCAGCGGCTTCGGCGACCAGGACCTGAAGGTGGTCGTCAAGGCGGGTGACTCCGACGCGCTGCGTCAGGCCGCCGAGCAGGTCCGCACGGCGGTCGCCGGGCTGAAGGACGTCACCGACGTCACCAGCGACCTGTCGCAGAGCGTGCCGCGCATCTCGGTGCGGGCCAACGACAAGGCGGCGGCGGCCGGCTTCACCGACCAGAGCCTCGGCATGGCCGTCACCCAGGCGGTCAAGGGCACCAACGCGGCCAAGGCGATGCTGGACGACACCGAGCGGAACGTCGTCATCCGGTCGGCGAAGCCGGCGACGACCCTGGACGAGCTGAAGAACCTGCGGCTCGGCCCGGTGAAGCTCGGCGACATCGCGACCGTGAAGCTGGTCGACGGACCGGTGTCGATGACCCGGATCGACGGTCAGCGGGCCGCCACGATCACGGCCAAGCCGACCGGTGACAACACCGGCGCGGTCAGCGCGGACCTCCAGTCCAAGATCGACGCGCTGAAGCTGCCCGCGGGCGCGACGGCCGAGATCGGGGGCGTCACCTCCGACCAGAGCGACGCCTTCAAGAACCTGGGCCTGGCCATGCTGGCGGCGATCGCGATCGTCTTCATGCTGCTGGTCGCGACCTTCCGCTCGCTGGCCCAGCCGCTGATCCTGCTGGTCTCCGTCCCGTTCGCGGCCACCGGCGCGCTCGGTCTGCTGATCCTCACGGGCACGCCCATGGGCGTCCCGGCGATGATCGGCATGCTGATGCTGATCGGCATCGTGGTGACCAACGCGATCGTGCTGATCGACCTCGTCAACCAGTACCGCGAGCAGGGCTACGGAATCGTCGAGGCCGTGGTGGAAGGCGGTCGCCACCGTCTGCGCCCGATCCTCATGACGGCCCTGGCCACGATCTTCGCCCTGCTCCCGATGGCCCTGGGCATCACCGGCGAGGGCGGCTTCATCGCCCAGCCGCTGGCCGTGGTCGTGATCGGCGGCCTGATCACCTCCACCCTGCTGACCCTGCTCCTGGTCCCGACGCTCTACGCCATGCTGGAACTCCGCAAGGAGCGCCGGGCGAAGAAGCGCGCGGCGAAGCGGGCCACGGCGGAGGAGAAGGCGCTGGAGACCGCCGGCGTGTAAGCGCACACGGCGCGAGCAACGGCGAAGGCCCGGTCCACCCCACTGGTGGACCGGGCCTTTCCCGTCTCGCGACCGCGGTGCGGTGGCCGGAGCGGCTACGGCAGCGCCAGCATGCGTTCCAGGGCGAGCTTGGCGTGGCCTTCCGTCTCCTTGTCGACCTGGATGCGGTTGACCAGGTTGCCCTCGGCGAGGGACTCCAGGGCCCAGACCAGGTGGGGCAGGTCGATGCGGTTCATCGTGGAGCAGAAGCAGACCGTCTTGTCGAGGAAGACGATCTCCTTGTCCTCGGAGGCGTAACGGTTCGCCAGTCTGCGTACCAGGTTCAGCTCCGTGCCGATGGCCCACTTGGAGCCGGCCGGCGCGGCGTCGAGCTTGTTGATGATGTACTCGGTCGACCCGACGTAGTCCGCCGCGGCCACGACCTCGTGCCTGCACTCGGGGTGCACCAGCACGTTCACGCCGGGGATCCGCTCGCGGACGTCGTTCACCGAGTCCAGGCTGAAGCGGCCGTGCACCGAGCAGTGGCCCCGCCACAGGATCATCTTCGCCGCCCGCAGCTCCTCGGCGGTCAGGCCGCCGTTCGGCTTGTGCGGGTTGTAGACGACGCAGTCGTCCAGCGACATGCCCATGTCCCGTACGGCCGTGTTCCGGCCCAGGTGCTGGTCGGGCAGGAACAGGACCTTCTCGCCGTGCTGGAAGGCCCACTCCAGCGCCCGCTCGGCGTTCGACGACGTGCAGATCGTGCCGCCGTGCTTGCCCGTGAAGGCCTTGATGTCGGCGGAGGAGTTCATGTACGACACCGGGACGACCTGGTCGGCGATCCCGGCCTCGGTGAGCACGTCCCAGCACTCGGCGACCTGCTCGGCCGTGGCCATGTCGGCCATGGAGCAGCCGGCCGCCAGGTCCGGCAGGACCACCTTCTGCTCGTCGGACGTCAGGATGTCCGCGGACTCGGCCATGAAGTGCACACCGCAGAACACGATGTACTCGGCCTCCGGGCGCGCGGCCGCATCCCGGGCCAGCTTGAAGGAGTCGCCCGTGACGTCGGCGAACTGGATGACCTCGTCGCGCTGGTAGTGGTGGCCGAGCACGAAGACCTTGCTGCCGAGCTTCTCCTTGGCCGCACGGGCCCGGGCCACCAGGTCCGGGTCGGACGGGGCGGGCAGGTCACCGGGGCACTCGACGCCGCGCTCGCTCTTCGGGTCGGCCTCGCGGCCGAGGAGAAGGAGGGCGAGCGGGGTCGGCTGGACGTCGAGGTCCTGGGTCTGGGCGGTGGTCACGACACGCACCCTTTCTACTTTTCGTCGAACTGACGCTATCTATCATAGCTGCTTCACGTCACTTTGACGACGGTCATAGTGTCCATGTGACGTGAATCCCGGCATCAGGTCCGCATTCCCACTCGTGTGCGAGCATGAAGGGGACGAGCCTGGAGAAGACAGAAAGCACGCGCCCGGCCCGGAATGATTCCGCGGCCTTGCCGGTTGCACTCGTCGGCAAGCAGTCTCCGTACAACCCGGGAGAGATGTAGATGTCCGTATCGGACGAGACCACCACCGTCACCGACGGCATCATCCTGACCGACGCCGCCGCGTCCAAGGTCAAGGCCCTGCTCGACCAGGAAGGCCGTGACGATCTCGCCCTGCGCGTCGCCGTCCAGCCCGGCGGCTGCTCCGGCCTGCGCTACCAGCTCTTCTTCGACGAGCGTTCCCTCGACGGCGACGTGGAGAAGGACTTCGACGGGGTCAAGGTCGTCACCGACCGGATGAGCGCCCCCTACCTGGGCGGCGCCACCATCGACTTCGTGGACACCATCGAGAAGCAGGGCTTCACGATCGACAACCCGAACGCGACCGGTTCCTGCGCCTGCGGCGACTCCTTCAGCTGATCCGCGCACGGTAGGACACGGAAGGCGGCGGACCCGTTCGGGTCCGCCGCCTTCTTTCTCTCCGTCAGCGGGCGAGCGGGGGCGACTGCGGCAGCCGCGCTCCCGGTCGCTCCAGGGGGATCGCCTGCCCGTCCGGGCCGACCACCTCGCGGTCGCCGAGCGGCCGGTCCAGGTGGACGGTGCGGTGGTACTCCTCGGCGATCATGATGCAGACCGTGTCGGGCCACGTGGTCTCGGTCACCGTGACCGTCACCCGGCCGGAGTTCTCCCGCGCCGACGCCCGGTAGTCGGAGCACACCCCGCCCTCGAAGCGGACGGTCAGCTCCTCGCCCTCGGTGCGGTAGCCCGTCACCTTCACGTCGTGCGTGACCGGGGCGCCGTCCGAGCCCCTCGGCGCCGGACTCGTCTGCCGCGGCTGCCCGGAGGCGGTCGGGGCCGTGGTCGAGGTCAGGTACTCCGGGTCGACGGCCGGGTACGCCACCGTGGAGCCGGCGTCCTGCCCGGCGGGCGCCTTCACCTCGAACAGCCAGGACGGGACGAGGGTCTGCCGCCCCCCGGAGGAGTGCGCGGCCAGACCGAAGACGACCTTGCCGATGGTGACGGCGTTGTCCGGGGCGGGGGTGGGGTCCGCCTCCCCGCACGGTGCCTCCAGGCGGTCCTTGTGCGGTACGGGAGTGGCGCAGCCGCCGATACCCATGCGGTGGCCGGGCCGCGGGGCCCTGTTCATCAGGTCCAGCGTCTCGCGCGCGCTCAGCACGGGGTAGCTGTCGCCCTTCACCGGCGCCTTGAGCTGACCGCTGCCGCCGGCCACCTCGCCCTGCCGGTCGATGTTCAGGCCGGTCGCCCAGCCGTACGTGGGCAGCCCGCCGATGCGCGGATCGGCGTTGACGATCCGGAGGTCACCCATGGTCTGGGTCGCGTCCGCCTTGGCGTCGTCCTGTCCCAGGGCCTTGAGCACCGGGGCCGCCGCCTTCAGTGCCGTCGCCGTGTTCACCGGTACGGCGGACGGGTCCGCGGGGCGCTGCATGCACAGGGCGCCCTCGCAGTCGTCGGAGCCCGGCGCGCTCCGGCTGAACGTCCAGGCGCCCGGTGCCTTCCGCTCGACGCGGAGGACCGGACCGGAACCGTCCTTCGCGGACCCGACCCGCCAGGCCTGACCGTCGGCCACCGGTGTCCCGTCGACGCCGAGCGCCTCGGCGAGCCGGGCCACCTCGTCGCGGGTGACCTCGCCCCGCGCCCGGTACACCGGCGCCGAGCCGGGCCCGTCGGGCAGCGGGCCGGCGACCCGGTAGGTCGTGCCGTACGGGTTGGGCTCACCGGGCGCGATCCCGTTCGTGCCGCCGGAGCCGGGGGCGGTGTAGCCGTCGAGGACGAGCGGCCGCGGCGTGCCGTCTGCACCGGGCGTGGTCGTCCGCCCCCCGGGATCCGCGGCGAGCACGGCCCCGCCCCCACCGACCAGCAACACGGCGGCGGCCACCGAAGCAATCACCACGGGCGACCGCCCCCACCTCCCCCCGTCCCGACCTCCACCGTCCGCCACCCCGGTGACATCCGGAACACCTGAACTCCGCGCGTCCCCAGCCCCCTCCGGGCCGCCGCCCGCCTCAACTCCGTCCTCAGAAGCGGACCGTCCCTCGGCCTCGGAGACCTCCCCGACCTGCGGAGTCTGGTCCTCCGAGTCGCCGCCGATCGCGGGCGCGGCCTGAGCCTCGGGCTCGGCCCGGACGTCGGAACCGGATTGGGCTTCGCCTCGGGAGTCGGCCCGGGCCTGGGATCCCGCGTCGGCCCCGGCTTCGGTCTCGGGCTCGGGTCCAGTCCCGGCTTTGGCCTCGTCCTCGGCCTCGGGTCCGGCTTCGGCCTCGGAGGCGGGGTCGGATGGTCCCTTCGGGGCGGATCCGGTCCCGACCTCGGCTTCGGCCCTGGCTTCGGCTTCGGCCTCGGGTCCCGCTTCGGACCCGGTCCCGGCCCGGGGGTCCGGGGCCTCGGCCTCCGGGCCGGGCTTCCTTCCCCGGGTCCGGGATTCCTCGGCGGTGTCCGGGGACTCGTTGTCGTGGTCGGGTCGCTCGGTGCTCACCGCATCGCTCCTTCGCCTGCACAGGTGCTGTTCCACGTGGCCGCCGGCCGGTGGGTCGTATCCCGCATCCCCCGGGTGGGGGACGGCGATGGGACGCGGTGGGGGAGCGCGCGGTTCCCGGCCGTACGCCGGTCGGGTGATCGCGGCCGTGCACCGGTCGGGGCGCGGGTGGCGGAACGGCGGCCGGGAGTCGGGTGTGGGCACCCGAACCCCTCCGGGCGGCACCCGGCCGGGGGCGGTGCCGCCCGGAGGGGCGGCATCGGTGGGGATATGGCGGGCGCGGCACCGGCGTCGCGAGCGGCGGCGTGGGCAGTGGCCGCGGGAGCGGGTAGCGTGAACTGTCAATCCCCCCTGACTCCAGGAGCGTCCACGCCGTGCGCATCGCAGTCACCGGCTCCATCGCCACCGACCACCTCATGACCTTCCCCGGCCGCTTCGCCGACCAGCTCGTCGCGGATCAGCTGCACACGGTCTCGCTCTCCTTCCTGGTCGACCAGCTGGACGTCCGGCGCGGCGGAGTCGGCGCCAACATCGCCTTCGGCATGGGCCAGCTCGGCACCCGCCCCGTCCTGGTCGGCGCCGCCGGACCCGACTTCGGCGAGTACCGGGCCTGGCTGGACCGGCACGGCGTCGACACCTCCTCGGTCCGCATCTCCGAGACCCTGCACACCGCCCGCTTCGTGTGCACCACCGACGCCGACCACAACCAGATCGGCTCCTTCTACACGGGCGCGATGAGCGAGGCCCGCCTCATCGAGCTCAAGACCGTCGCCGACCGCGTCGGCGGTCTCGACCTGGTCCTGATCGGCGCGGACGACCCGGAGGCGATGCTCCGGCACACCGAGGAGTGCCGCTCGCGCACCATCCCGTTCGCCGCCGACTTCTCCCAGCAGATCGCCCGGATGAACGGCGACGAGATCCGGATACTGCTGGACGGGGCGACGTACCTGTTCTCCAACGAGTACGAGAAGGGCCTCATCGAGTCCAAGACCGGCTGGAGCGACGCCGAGATCCTCGACCGCGTCGGCCACCGGGTCACCACCCTCGGCTCGCGCGGCGTCCGCATCGAGCGCGCCGGGGCCGACCCGGTCGAGGTCGGCTGCCCGGACGAGGAGCGCAAGGCCGACCCGACGGGTGTCGGCGACGCCTTCCGCGCCGGGTTCCTCTCCGGCCTCGCCTGGGGCGTCTCCCTGGAGCGCGCCGCCCAGGTCGGCTGCATGCTGGCCACCCTGGTGATCGAGACCGTCGGCACCCAGGAGTACCAGCTGCGCCGCGCCCACTTCATGGAGCGCTTCACCAAGGCCTACGGCGACGACGCGGCCCGCGAGGTCCGCGCCCACCTCGCCTGACGAGTCGCAGGACCTAGGAGACCCGGCGGACGACGTAGGCAGAGCCCTCGTCCGCCGGCTCCTCGCCCACGTACTCCTGCCCGCGCATCTCGCACCACGCCGGAATGTCCAGCCGCGCCGCCTCGTCGTCGGACAGGACGCGCACCGTGCCGCCGACCGGCACGTCCCCGAACACCTTGGCCAGCTCGATCACCGGGATCGGGCAGCGCCTGCCGAGGGCGTCCACGACCAGCGCGTCCTCCCGCGCGGCGGCCGGTGCCGCCGCGGCCGGCGCCCCGAGCCTCTCCCGCACCCCCGCCACCGCGCCCGGCAGGACGGCGAGGAACCGCTCGACCTCCTCCTCCGGCGTCCCGGACGGCAGCGACACCCGCACGTTGCCCTCGCTCAGCACGCCCATCGCCTTCAGCACATGGCTCGGCGTCAGCGTGCTGCTCGTGCAGGACGAACCGGAGGAGACGGAGAAGCCCTCGCGGTCCAGCTCGTGCAGCAACGTCTCCCCGTCGACATAAAGACAGGAGAAGGTGACGACGCCCGGCAGCCGGCGGACCGGATCGCCCACGACCTCCACGTCCGGCACCAGCCGCGGCACCCGCGCCCGGATCCGCTCCGTCAACTCCCGCAGCCGTACCGCCTCCTCGGCCGCCTCCGCCCGTACTGCCCGCAGCGCGGCCGCCGCCGCCACGATCGCCGGGATGTTCTCGAACCCGGCCGCCCGGCCCGACTCCCGCTCGTCCACCGGCCCGCGCGGCGCGAACCGCACCCCCTTGCGCACGACGAGCAGCCCGGTCCCGGACGGCCCGCCCCACTTGTGGGCGCTCGCCGTCAGCAGCGACCAGTCGCCGCCGACCGGGCCCCAGGCCAGCGACTGCGCCGCGTCCACCAGCAGCGGGACGCCCGCCGCCCGGCACACCGAGGCCACCTCGGCGACCGGCTGCTCGGTGCCCACCTCGTGGTTGGCCGACTGGAGGCAGGCCAGCGCGGTGTCCTCGCGCAGCGCCGCCTCGTACGAACCCACGGCCACCCGGCCCTGCCGGTCGACCGGCACCCGCGTGACCGACCCGCCGTCCGCCTCGTGCGCCTCGGCGGAATGGAGCACCGAAGAGTGTTCGACCTCTGACACGATCAGGTGGCGTCCGACCCGGCGGCGACCCGCCAGCGCCCCCGCGATCCCGCTGTGCACGGCCCGCGTCCCGGACGAGGTGAACGTCAGCTCGTCGGCCCGGCAGCCCACCGCCTCCGCGGCCGCCTCCCGGGCCGCGTCCAGGAGCAACCGGGCCCGGCGCCCCTCGCGGTGGAGACGGGCGGGGTCGGCCCACCCCTCGTCGAGGGCGGCCAGCAGCGCCTGCCGGGCGACGGGATGAAGGGGAGCACTGGAAGCAGCGTCGAAGTAGGCCACACGCCAACGCTAAGCGCTGCCGGGGACATCCAGTCACGACAAAGGGCGCATACCTTCCTCATCGGGCGCCCCGAAGCCCCCTCACAAACCGGCCCACGGAGGGGTATCCCACCCCTTCCGAGCGACCCGCCGCGCGTATGGCACCCTCCCCGCGACCCGCCGGAAGGCGTCCAGTAGGGTTTGGTCCGCATAAACATCCAAACCCCTGCCCGACGCAGGGCCGCGACCGACCAGCGAGAAGGCCGCAGCCGAACAGCGCGGGCGAGACTCTCGGGAAGGCGCTACGTGAGTCCCAACGGCTCCGACCGCTCGCCGCGGCGCCCGATGCGGCGGAAGCTGCTGCAGGCACTGACTGCGGGCCTGGTCCTGGCGACCGCGACCGGTTGCACATACAAGGACTTTCCCCGGCTGGGTATGCCCACTCCGACCACGGAGGAGGCTCCCCGGATCCTCTCGCTGTGGCAGGGGTCCTGGGCGGCCGCGCTCGCCGTCGGCTGCCTGGTGTGGGGTCTGATCCTGTGGAGTGCTTTCTTCCACCGGCGCAGCCGCACCAAGGTGGAGGTTCCTCCGCAGACCCGGTACAACATGCCCATCGAGGCGCTGTACACGGTGGTCCCCCTCGTCATCGTCTCGGTGCTCTTCTACTTCACGGCCCGTGACGAGTCCAAGCTCCTGGACATCACGTCCAAGAAGCCGGACGTCACGGTGAACGTCGTCGGCTACCAGTGGAGCTGGGCCTTCAACTACATCGAGCCCGTCGCCGGTTCGTCGGGCGACGCGAAGACCGACAAGAACCTGAACGCGATTCCGGACCGGTTCAAGGCGGACTTCCCGGCGAACGCCGGCGGTGTCTACGACTACGGCATCCCGGGGACGCGGAACCCGCAGAACGGCAACCCCGGCCCCACCATGTGGCTGCCCAAGGGCAAGACCGTCCGCTTCATCCTCACCTCGCGCGACGTCATCCACTCGTTCTGGGTGCTGCCGTTCCTGATGAAGCAGGACGTCATTCCCGGCCACACCAACTCCTTCCAGGTGACCCCCACCATGGAGGGCACCTTCCGGGGCAAGTGCGCCGAGCTGTGCGGCCAGGACCACTCCCGGATGCTGTTCAACGTGAAGGTCGTCTCGCCCGAGCGCTATGAGCAGCACCTCAAGGACCTCGCCAAGAAGGGGCAGACCGGTTACGTTCCCGCAGGCATCGCGCAGACGAGCCACGAGAAGAACCGGGAGACGAACAAGCTGTGAGCATCCTCAACGAACCTCAGGGTGCCGCGGCAGCTGAGGACTCTTACGAGAGCGAGCTGCCGGTCCGGCGCAGGCAACCGGGCAATCTCGCGGTGAAGTGGCTGACGACCACCGACCACAAGACGATCGGAACGCTGTACCTGGCGACGTCGTTCGCGTTCTTCTGCATCGGCGGCGTGATGGCGCTCCTCATGCGCGCCGAGCTGGCCCGTCCGGGCCTGCAGATCATGTCGAACGAGCAGTTCAACCAGGCGTTCACGATGCACGGCACGATCATGCTGCTGATGTTCGCGACGCCGCTGTTCGCGGGCTTCACGAACTGGATCATGCCGCTGCAGATCGGCGCCCCGGACGTGGCCTTCCCGCGGCTGAACATGTTCGCCTACTGGCTCTACCTGTTCGGCTCGCTGATCGCGGTGGGCGGATTCCTCACCCCGCAGGGCGCGGCCGACTTCGGCTGGTTCGCGTACGCCCCGCTGTCGGACGCGGTGCACTCGCCGGGCCTCGGCGGTGACCTGTGGATCATGGGTCTGGCCTTCTCCGGCTTCGGCACCATCCTCGGCTCGGTCAACTTCATCACCACGATCATCTGCATGCGCGCGCCGGGCATGACCATGTTCCGCATGCCGATCTTCACCTGGAACGTGCTGCTGACCGCGGTGCTGGTCCTGCTGGCCTTCCCGGTCCTGGCGGCGGCCCTGTTCGCCCTCGAGGTGGACCGCAAGTTCGGTGCCCACGTCTTCGACGCGGCCAACGGCGGCGCGTTGCTGTGGCAGCACCTGTTCTGGTTCTTCGGCCATCCAGAGGTGTACATCATCGCGCTGCCGTTCTTCGGCATCGTCAGTGAGATCATCCCGGTCTTCTCCCGCAAGCCGATGTTCGGTTACATGGGCCTGATCGGCGCGACGATCGCCATCGCCGGTCTGTCGGTGACGGTGTGGGCGCACCACATGTACGTCACGGGCGGCGTGCTGCTGCCGTTCTTCTCCTTCATGACCTTCCTGATCGCGGTACCGACCGGTGTGAAGTTCTTCAACTGGCTCGGCACCATGTGGAAGGGAAGTCTCTCCTTCGAGACGCCGATGCTGTGGGCGACCGGCTTCCTGATCACCTTCGTCTTCGGTGGTCTGACCGGTGTCATCCTGGCCGCGCCGCCGCTGGACTTCCACATCTCCGACTCGTACTTCGTGGTGGCGCACTTCCACTACGTCGTCTTCGGCACCGTGGTGTTCGCGATGTTCGCCGGATTCCACTTCTGGTGGCCGAAGTTCACGGGCAAGATGCTCGACGAGCGGCTGGGCAAGATCACCTTCTGGCTGCTGTTCATCGGCTTCCACGGCACCTTCCTGATCCAGCACTGGCTGGGTGTCGAGGGCATGCCGCGCCGGTACGCCGACTACCTGGCTGCCGACGGCTTCACCGCGCTGAACACGATCTCGACGATCTTCTCGTTCGTGCTCGGCCTGTCGGTCCTGCCGTTCTTCTACAACGTCTGGAAGACCGCCAAGTACGGCAAGCCGGTCGGCGTCGACGACCCGTGGGGTTACGGCCGCTCCCTGGAGTGGGCCACCTCCTGCCCGCCGCCGCGGCACAACTTCCTCACCCTGCCGCGGATCCGCAGCGAATCCCCGGCGTTCGACCTGCACCACCCCGAGATCGCCGCCCTCGACCAGCTCGAGAACGCCGGTCACGGCGAGAAGGCCCTCGCTGGCGGCAAGGAGGCCGGCAAGTGAAGATCCAGGGCAAGATGTTCATGTGGCTGAGCGTCTTCCTGCTCATCACCGCCATCGTCTACGGCGTGTGGTCGAAGGAAGCGGTCGGCACGACGGCGCTCTTCATGGCCTTCGGTCTGTCCATCATGATCGGCTTCTACCTGGGCTTCACGGCCCGGCGGGTCGACGTGGGCGCGCAGGACAACAAGGAGGCGGATGTCGCGGACGACGCCGGCGAGCTGGGCTTCTTCAGCCCGCACAGCTGGCAGCCGCTCGGCCTCGGCATCGGCGGCGCGCTGGCCTTCCTCGGCATCGCGGTCGGCTGGTGGCTCGTCTACTTCGCGGCGCCCATCATCATGATCTCCGTATGGGGCTGGGTCTTCGAGTACTACCGCGGCGAGAACCGCACCCAGTGACCCGCGCGGGGCACCGCTGAACGCCAGGGAGTCCGGACTCTCCACCTGGAGAGTCCGGACTCCCTCTTTTGGTCCACGGATTCCCTCGGACGGGTGATTCACCGCGCCGTAGGTGACGAAGCTCCCTAGCGTGAGGGCCATGACCACCACTGTGATTTCCCGTGGAGCGGGAGCCGCCCTGCTGGTCGCCGCCCTCGGCGCGAGTGCCACCGCCTGCGGGTCGGACGGCAACCCGCTGGCCGCCCATCCGTACGACGCGGCGGACCAGATCTCCTTCAGCGGCCCCAAGGAGGCCGGGAAGAAGGCAGACCCGGACAAGCCCCTGGAAGTCACCGCTCAGGGCGCGGACGGGCGGATCACGGACGTCACGGCCATGGACGCCACCGGGCGCCGCGTCTCCGGCGAACTGGCCGCCGACGGAACCCGCTGGCACAGCACCTCACCGCTCGCGGCGGGTTCCCATTACACCGTCCGGGTGAGCACCGAGGACGAGGCAGGACAGCCGGGCCGCAAGGTCCTCGTGTTCGACACGGACAAGCCCGAGGGCCAGCAGCGCCTGAACGTCACGTTCGGCCCGGAGGCGGGCACCTACGGCGTCGGGCAGCCCATCACGGCCGAACTCGACCAGCCCGTCAAGGACAAGGCACAGCGGGCCATCGTGGAGCGCGGTCTCAGGGTCGACTCCAAGCCCTCGGTACAGGGCTCCTGGTACTGGGTCAGCGACAAGGAACTGCACTACCGCCCGCAGGACTACTGGCCCGCCAACGCCATCGTCGAGGCGCACAGCAACCTGGAGAACATCAAGATCAGCGACCGGTTGCGGGGTGGCGCGGCCAAGCCGCTGAAGATCACCACGGGTGACCGGATCGTGGCGCTCACGGACGCCGCAAAGCACCTGATGACGGTCTACCGGAACGACGAGAAGATCAAGGAGATCCCCATCACCACCGGCAAGCCCGGCTTCGAGACCCGCAACGGGATCAAGGTCGTCCTTGCCAAGCAGTACTTCGTACAGATGAAGAGCTCCACCGTCGGCATCGCCGCGGGCTCCAAGGACTCGTACGACCTGCCGGTGTACTACGCGACCCGGGTCACCTGGAGCGGCGAGTACGTCCACGCCGCCCCCTGGTCCGTCGGCTCGCAGGGCGCGGCCAACGTCAGCCACGGCTGCACCGGCATGAGCACCCCCAACGCCTCCTGGTTCTTCAACACCATCCACGAGGGCGACCTGGTCCAGGTGGTCAACTCGGGCGGCGACCAGATGGAGCTGTTCGACAACGGCTTCGGCGACTGGAACATGCCCTGGCAGAAGTGGCTCCAGGGCAGCGCCATCGCCTCCGACGGGGGTGGCGCCGGGGCACAGAACAAGTCGCGGCTGAGCCCGCAGAGCGTCTGAGACGGGGCGAGGGGGCGCAGGGCGGCCCGTGGCCGCACACGGCACGGGCCGTGCCCGCCCGGGCCCCGCCCCGGGGCTCAGACGCCGCTCAGCGCCTTCTTGCGCAGCAGGGACGCCAGAGCGGCCGCGAACTCCACCGGGTCCACCGGGAGAGTGACCGCCGCGTCCGCCCGGCTCCACGTGGCCAGCCACGCGTCCTGCGGCCGTCCGATGAGCAGCAGCACCGGAGGGCAGTTGAAGACCTCGTCCTTGATCTGCCGGCACATGCCCATGCCGCCCATGGGCACGGCCTCGCCGTCCAGGACGCAGACGTCGATGCCGCCCAGGTCGAGTTCCTTGAGGACCGCGGCGGGCGTGGCGCACTCCAGGAACTCCACCACGGGGGCGTCCGGGGCCGGCCGCCGTCCGCAGGCCAGCCGCACCTGCTCGCGGGTGTTGGCGTCGTCGCTGTAGACCAGCACCGTGGCGGTCGCCTGCATTGTTCCTCCGCGTCGTTGGTCGGGGAGAACCCCGTCGGGAACTGTCGGGAACTTCCGGGTACCGATGGCGCGGATGCTACCCCTTTCAACTCGTGGTAGACAGCGCTTGGAACAGCCCTTCGACGGGCCTTCCGGCCAGGGCACACCCCCGGGACACTCCGAACGGCACCCCCCGGGGTGAGGGCGGGATAAGCGACCGACATAATGTCGGCGTGGCGACAGCAACGACAGTAGAAACCGGGCACGCGCACCCGTCGGTCAACCGGCCGAACCTCACCAGCGTCGGAACCATCATCTGGCTGAGTTCCGAGCTGATGTTCTTCGCGGCCCTCTTCGCGATGTACTTCACCCTGCGATCGGTGACGGGTCCGGCGCACTGGAAGGAGATGGCGGGCGCTCTCAACGTCCCCTTCTCGTCGGTGAACACCACGATCCTGGTGCTCTCCTCACTCACCTGCCAGCTCGGCGTGTTCGCCGCCGAGCGCGGTGACGTGAAGAAGCTCCGGGGCTGGTTCATCGTCACCTTCATCATGGGTGCGATCTTCATCGGCGGTCAGATCTTCGAGTACACCGAACTGGTGAAGAAGGACGGCATCTCGCTGTCCTCCGACCCGTACGGCTCGGTGTTCTACCTGACCACCGGCTTCCACGGGCTGCACGTGACGGGCGGTCTCATCGCCTTCCTGCTGGTCCTCGGCCGCACCTACGCGGCCCGGAGGTTCACCCACGAGCAGGCGACCGCGGCCATCGTCGTGTCCTACTACTGGCACTTCGTCGATGTCGTCTGGATCGGACTCTTCGCCACGATCTACCTGATCAAGTAGCCGACGAACCGATCCAAGTCCGCAAAGCATCGACGCAGAAGATCCTGACACCGGGGTAATCCGTGAAAAAGCTCTCCGCACGACGACGCCATCCGCTGGCGGCGGTCGTCGTCCTACTCTTCGCGCTGGCGGCCACTGGGGGGCTGTACACCGCGTTCGCGCCCGCGAGCAAGGCGAAGGCCGAGGACACCGCCCAGTCCCTCACCATCGAGGAGGGCAGGAAGCTCTATCTGGTCGGCTGCGCAAGCTGCCACGGCACCGGTGGGCAGGGCACCACTGACGGTCCCAGCCTGGTGGGCGTGGGCGCGGCGGCCGTCGACTTCCAGGTCGGCACCGGCCGTATGCCGGCCCAGCAGCCGGGCGCGCAGATCCCGCGCAAGAAGGTCATCTACAACCAGGCCGAGATCGACCAGCTCGCCGCGTACATCGCGTCCCTGGGCGCCGGCCCCAACGTGCCGACGGCGAACCAGTACAGCCCCGAGGGTGCGGACGCCGCCAAGGGCGGTGAGCTGTTCCGCACCAACTGCGCCCAGTGCCACAACTTCACCGGCAAGGGCGGTGCGCTGACGCACGGCAAGTACGCCCCGAACCTCACGGGTGTGAGCAACAAGCACATCTACGAGGCCATGCAGACCGGCCCGCAGAACATGCCTTCCTTCCCCGACACGCTGCTGACGGAGAAGAACAAGAAGGACATCATCGCGTACCTCGACGCGGTCAACGGTGACGAGACCACGACGCCGGGTGGTATGGACCTGGGTGGCCTCGGACCGGTCACCGAGGGTCTGTTCGCCTGGATCTTCGGGCTGGGTGCCCTTGTCGCGGTCGCCGTCTGGGTCGCCGCTCGGACCGCAAAGGCCAAGAAGTCATGAGTAGCCAAGACATTCCTGAAGAGAACCTGCCCGCAGAGCAGGCAGCCCACGAGCACGGGCACGGCGCGGTCTCCGTGGCGGACGAGCGGGCTCCGTTCGCCGACCCGGGTCTGCCGCCCCACGAGCACCGGATCCAGGACATCGACGAGCGGGCCGCCAGGCGGTCCGAGCGCAGCGTCGCCCTGATGTTCACGGTGTCGATGCTGGCCACCATCGGCTTCATCGCCTCGTACGTGACGATCCCGCACGACAAGTCGATCTTCGTCTTCCCGCTCGGGCACATCAACGCGCTGAACTTCGCGCTCGGCCTGACGCTGGGCGTGGCGCTGTTCGCGATCGGCGCGGGCGCGGTCCACTGGGCCCGCACCCTGATGTCCGACGCCGAGGTCGCCGACGAGCGTCACCCGATCGAGGCATCCCCCGAGGTCCGTGCGAAGGTCCACGCGGACTTCAAGCAGGGTGCCAAGGAGTCGGCGATCGGCCGTCGCAAGCTGATCCGCAACACGATGCTCGGCGCGCTCACGCTGGTGCCGCTGTCCGGCGTCATGCTGCTGCGCGACCTGGGCCCGCTGCCCGGGACCAGCCTGCGCCACACGCTGTGGGCCAAGGGCAAGCGCCTCGTGAACATGAACACCAACCTTCCGCTGCGTCCCGAGGACGTCTCGGTCGGCTCGCTCACCTTCGCGATGCCCGGCGGTCTGAAGGAGACGGACGAGGACTTCGCCAACGAGATCGCCAAGGCCGCCCTGATGATCATCCGGCTGGAGCCGGGCGACATCAAGGACAAGCGCGAACTCGACTGGGGACACGAGGGCATCGTCGCCTTCTCGAAGATCTGCACCCACGTGGGCTGCCCGATCTCCCTGTACGAGCAGCAGACGCACCACGCCCTGTGCCCGTGCCACCAGTCCACCTTCGACCTCTCCGACGGTGCCCGAGTGATCTTCGGCCCCGCCGGCCACGCTCTGCCGCAGCTGCGCATCGGCGTGGACAGCGAGGGTTACCTCCAGGCGCTCGGCGACTTCGAGGAGCCCGTCGGTCCTGCATTCTGGGAGCGCGGATGAGTACATCAGCAGCCAACACGAATCCATCTGCCGCAGACGCGGCGGGCCGCTCTCGCGGGAAGGCACCGGCCGGCGAGCGGATCGCCGACTGGGCCGACGGCCGGCTCGGGATCTACTCCCTGGCCAAGGCCAACATGCGCAAGATCTTCCCCGACCACTGGTCGTTCATGTTGGGCGAAGTCTGCCTGTACAGCTTCATCATCATCATCCTCACGGGTGTGTACCTGACGCTGTTCTTCCACCCCTCGATGAACGAGGTGGTGTACAACGGCTCGTACGTCCCGCTGCAGGGTCAGCTGGTGTCCGAGGCGTTCAACTCGACCATGCACATCTCCTTCGAGGTGCGCGGTGGTCTGCTCATCCGGCAGATCCACCACTGGGCCGCGTTGATCTTCCTGGCCGGCATGTTCGTGCACATGATGCGCGTGTTCTTCACCGGCGCGTTCCGCAAGCCGCGTGAGATCAACTGGCTGTTCGGCTTCCTGCTGTTCGCCCTGGGCATGTTCACCGGTTTCACCGGTTACTCGCTCCCGGACGACCTGCTCTCCGGCACCGGTGTCCGCTTCACCGAGGGTGCGATCCTGTCCATGCCGATCGTCGGCACGTACATCTCGTACTTCCTCTTCGGCGGCGAGTTCCCCGGCCACGACTTCGTGGCGCGGTTCTACTCGATCCACATCCTGCTGCTGCCCGGCATCATGCTGGGCCTGGTGGTCGCCCACCTGATCCTGGTCTTCTACCACAAGCACACGCAGTTCGCGGGCCCTGGCAAGAAGAACACCAACGTCGTGGGCATGCCGCTGCTGCCGGTGTACATGGCCAAGGCCGGCGGCTTCTTCTTCCTGGTCTTCGGTGTCCTCGCGATCATCGCGGCGATCGTGGAGATCAACGCGATCTGGGTGATCGGCCCGTACCGTCCGGACCAGGTGTCCACCGGCGCCCAGCCCGACTGGTACATGGGCTTCGCCGAGGGTCTGGTCCGCTTCATGCCGGGCTGGGAGGTCAACTTCTGGGGCCACACGCTCGTCCTGGGCGTGTTCATCCCGCTGGTCCTCTTCGGTCTGGTGCTGGCGGCGCTGGCGGTCTACCCGTTCATCGAGTCCTGGATCACCGGCGACAAGCGCGAGCACCACATCCTGGACCGCCCGCGCAACGCCCCGACGCGTACCGCGTTCGGTGTCGCCTGGATCACGATGTACATGATCACGCTGGTCGGCGGCGGCAACGACCTGTGGGCCACGCACTTCCACCTGTCGATCAACGCGGTCACCTGGTTCGTCCGGATCGGCTTCTTCGTCGGACCGGTCATCGCGTTCGTCGCCACCAAGCGGATCTGCCTCGGCCTTCAGCGCCGCGACAAGGAGAAGGTGCTGCACGGTCGCGAGACCGGCATCATCAAGCGCCTGCCCCACGGTGAGTTCATCGAGGTCCACGAGCCGCTCAGCCAGGAGCAGCTCTACACGCTCACGGCGCACGACCAGTACGAGCCGGCGGAGATCGGCCCGGCGGTCGACGAGAACGGTGTCGAGCGCAAGATCAAGGGCTCGCAGAAGCTCCGCGCCAAGCTCAGCAACGCGTACTACGGCGAGGACAACCAGATCCCGAAGCCGACCGTCGAGGAGTACAGGGAGATCACGAGCGGCCACGGCCACCACTGATCACTGACCGCTGAGCGTCGCCACGCCACGGTCGAAGGGCCCCGTCCGATCCCCGGACGGGGCCCTTCGCGGTGTCCGGGGCTGGATAGGGTGGGACCTGTTCGAGATTCGCGTCCCGCCGTACGGGACACCGACCCAGGAGCGGCATATGAACGCTGTGACCCCCGCTGGAGGCAACACCGCGGCGGGCCGTTCCTGGCCCGCCCTGCTGAACGGCCTGCTGGACGGCCGGAACCTCACCGCCGACGAGACCGCCTGGGCGATGGACCTGATCATGCGCGGCGAGGCGACCGACGCGCAGATCGCCGGGTTCGTGGTGGCCCTCAGGGCCAAGGGCGAGACGGTGGAGGAGATCACCGGCCTGGTCCGCACCATGTACGAGCACGCCAATGTGATCGAGGTGCCCGGCGCGACCGTCGACATCGTCGGCACCGGCGGCGACGGCGCGAAGACCGTGAACATCTCCACCATGTCCTCGATCGTCGTGGCCGGTACGGGCGCCAGCGTCGTCAAGCACGGCAACCGCGCCGCGTCCTCCGCCTCCGGTGCCTCCGACGTGCTGGAGAAGCTCGGCGTCAATCTGGAGCTGACGCCGCGTCGGGTGGCCGAGGTGGCGCAGGAGGCGGGCATCACCTTCTGCTTCGCGATCAAGTTCCATCCGGCGCTGCGCCATGTGGGCGCCGCCCGCGGACAGTTGGCCATCCGCACGGTGTTCAACGTGCTCGGCCCGCTGACCAACCCCGCCGGGGTGCGGGCCCAGGCCGTCGGGGTCGCGGACCCGCGCATGGCACCGGTGGTCGCCGGCGTCTTCGCCGAGCGCGGCAACTCCTCCCTGGTCTTCCGGGGCGACGACGGTCTCGACGAGCTCACCACGACCGCCACCTCCCAGGTCTGGATCGTCCGGGACGGGGAGGTGACCCAGGAGCGCTTCGACCCGCGGGACGTCGGCATCGAGCTGGTGCCCGTGGAGGCGCTGCGGGGCGGGGACGCCTCGTACAACGCCGAGGTGGCCCGGCGCCTGCTGGACGGTGAGGCGGGGCCCGTACGGGACGCCGTCCTGCTGAACTCCGCGGCGGCGCTGGTGGCGCTGCGGCCGGGCCCGGGCAGCCTCGCCGAGCAGATCCGGGCCGGTATGGACCGTGCGGCGGAGTCGATCGACTCCGGGTCCGCCAAGCGCACGCTGGAGCGCTGGGTGGCCGCAAGCAACGCCTGACCCCGAGTCCCACCTCGCAGGGCGCGGTCCACGATCCGGACCGCGCCTTGCGCGTGGAAGATCGTGTGGCAGGATGCTGAACCAGGTCATGAGTGACAGCCATGTGGCCCCGGCCGGCTGTCCGGCAACCCTCCGTCCGTGGCGGGGTGCCCCGGGTGAGGACCAGGTCGTAGGCAGCGAGGCCTACGGCAAGCGCGGACCCCTCGCATCACCAGGGGTCCTGGTCGTACGAGGGAGCCTTCCGTGAGCAAGCGAATGCGTTAGGGCGTAGAGCCCCGCCTCCGCATCCCCCTTTTCACCCTTCTCCACGCTTGAGCCGTGCCCGCTCGCGTGGCGATGCCGCCTGCTTTCACGGGAGTTCACCCATGTCCGTTTCCATCGCCCCCGCCGACCAGTCCCTCTGCCGCGACATCCCGGAGCCGCTGCCCGTGCTGGGCCGCGACGTCACCGTTCCGCTCGTCACCGGCGGGGAGGTCACCTACGCGGCGCTCGACTACGCGGCCAGCGCGCCCGCCCTCCAGCGGGTCTGGGACGACGTCGCCGCGTACGCGCCGTACTACGGCAGCGTCCACCGCGGCGCCGGCTACCTCTCCCAGCTCTCCACCGACCTGTTCGAGAACGCCCGCAGGACGGTCGCGGAGTTCCTGGACTGCCGTGCGGAGGACCAGGTGGTGTTCACCCGGTCCACCACCGACTCCCTCAACCTCCTCGCCCGCGCGCTGCCCGCGGACTGCCAGGTCTTCGTCTTCGAGACCGAGCACCACGCCTCGCTGCTGCCGTGGCGGGACGCGCGGGTGACGTACCTCGACGCCCCGCGCACCCCGGAGCGCGCGGTGGCCACCCTGGAGCGGGCCCTCGCCGACCGCGACCCCCACGGCCCGGCCCTGGTGTGCGTCACCGGCGCCTCCAACGTCACCGGTGAGCTGTGGCCTGTACGGGAACTGGCCGCCGCCGCCCACGCGCACGGAGCCCGGATCGTCCTGGACGCCGCCCAGCTCGCCCCGCACCACCCGGTGTCCGTCCGCGACCTCGACGTCGACTGGGTCGCCTTCTCCGGCCACAAGCTGTACGCGCCCTTCGGCGCCGGTGTCCTGGCCGGCCGCGCCGACTGGCTGCGCGAGGCCGAGCCGTACCTCGCGGGCGGTGGCGCCAGCCGCACGGTCGCGCGCCGCGCCGACGGTTCCGTGGACGTGCGCTGGCACGAGTCGGCCGCCCGCCACGAGGCCGGCTCCCCGAACGTCATCGGCGCCTACGCCGTCGCCTCGGCCTGCGCGGCGCTGACCGAGGCGGGCTTCGACGACCTCGTCGCACGCGAGCGGTACCTGATCCGCAAGGTGCGGGCCGGACTCGCCGAGGTGCCCGAGGTCAGGGTCCTGTCCCTGTTCGGGGAAGACGCCCCGCGCGTCGGCGTGATCTCCTTCGTCGTGGCGGGCTGGAACAGCTCCCACTTCGCCGCCGCCCTCTCCGCCGAGTACGGCATCGGCGTCCGCGACGGCCTCTTCTGCGCCCATCCTCTGGTCCGCACCCTGCTGGGCGGCGATCCGCAGAGCCAGGGCGAGTGCGGCGCGCCCGAGGCGGCCCCGGGCGAGAAGTCCCTCAACGCCATCCGGGTGAGCTTCGGCGCGGGCACGCCCGACGAGCACGTGGACCGCTTCGTGGCGGCGGTGCGGGAACTGGTCCGCGACGGCGCCAAGTGGACGTACCGCACGGAGGACGGCCGCTGCGTCCCCGCGGTGTGATTGGCCCGCTCAGGAGTCCAGACCGATGGCGAACGCCGCCTCCAGGTCGTGCTGCGAGTAGGTGCGGAAGGCCACGTGCGTGTCCGTGCCCTCGACGCCCGGGATCTTGCTGATCCGCCCCGGGATGACCTCCGCGAGGTCCTCGTGCTGCCGCACCCGGACCATGGCGATCAGGTCGTACGTGCCGGTGACGGAGAAGACCTCGCTGACCGAGTCCAGTGAGGCGATCCGCTCGGCGATCTCGGGGATCCGGTCCACGCTGGTCTTGATGAGGACGATCGCGGTGATCACGGCTGGTTCTCTCCCTCGGGGGCCGGAGCAGGGGCGGCCCTCACTCTAGTCTTCCGGCCGGACCAGGCCCACGCGCAGGCGAAGCCCAGGGCGAAGCCCACCACGTGGGCCAGGTAGGCGACCTGCGGTCCCTCGGCGGCGCGCCCCGCGGCCAGCCACTGGAGGGCCGCCCAGAAGGGCAGTACGACCCAGGCGGGAAAGCGCAGCGGCAGGAAGAAGAGGAACGGGAAGAGACTGGTCACCCGGGCGCGGGGGAACAGAAGGAGAAACGCGCCGAGGACCGCCGAGATCGCGCCCGACGCCCCCACCAGGCTCTGCCCGGACGCGGCGTTGGCGGCCGCGTAGCCCACCAGGGCCAGATAGCCGCAGCCGACGTAGAACAGCGTGAAACGGACGCGGCCCAGGCGCTCCTCGGTCATCGCCCCGAAGACGTGGAGGAAGAGCATGTTGCCGAGCAGGTGAACCCAGCTGCCGTGCACGAACAGGGCCGTCGCGGGGGTGAGGGCGGCCCGCGGTGAGCCGGTGAACAGGTCGGCGGGGATCACGCCCCACCGCCGGAAGTAGGCCCGCTGGGCGAGCAGCAGCGCGTCCCCGGTGCCGTAGGAGGGATTGAGACCCGAGGCCGGGCCGGTCACGAAGATCAGACAGCACAGGACGATCAGGGCGCACGTCACCGGCGCCTGCATGCTCCGTACCGCCCTGGCCGCCTCGATCGTCCGGGCGGCCACCGCGAACCTGTTGCCGATCATGCACACAGAGCATGGCGTAACAGGACGCAACCGCACAGACCGCCTCGCCGCCACGGACGGACCGGCGCCGAGTACCCGCCAGGCCGTAGGGTTACGTGCCACACGCCCAGGGAAGCTGGCGCGTCATGGACCACAGAAGGAAGCGGACAGTCACGATGACGGTTCCCCTGCCGACCGCCACGACGCGGTGGCGCTGCACCCTGTGCGGCAATCTCACCCGGTTCGACGTGACCCGCTCGTCGAAGGTCGTCGAGTACGTGCACCTGGACCTGGCCGGAGAGCCGCAGGTCGAGGAGCGCGAGGTGGTCAGTGAGACGATCGAGTCGGTGCGCTGCCGCTGGTGCAACGCCGTGGACCAGGTGGAACTCGTGGACAGGCCGGGCACCGGCTCCTGAGCGGCACGGGCCGGCCCGTACGGGCGACCCCCGCGGGAGGCCGCGGGACACAGAGGCATTGAGGCATTGGGGTGACGGATGGCGGAGACACAAGGCGGGGGGCCGGGCGACGGCGCCGCCGAGGTGCTCGACCGTCCCCTGCCCGACGGAGTACGCCGCCGGGTCGTCCAGATCGTCTCCGACTCCTTCGGGGCACTGACGTTCGGGGAACTGCCCGCGCAGCTGCGGCAGTACGCCCGGTTCACGCCCAGCCGCCGGGCGAAGTTCGCGGGCAACGCGATGGCGGCCGCGCTGGAGACCGATCCGCTGTTCCGCCAGCGCGTCGGTGACAAGTTCAAGGAGGCCCAGCCGGAGCTGTCGGCCGCCCTCGACTCCGGCTCGCCGCCCCCGGCCGCGGACCCGCTCGACGTGGCGGCCGCCGCCTACGTGCTGCGCCCGCCGGGCTGGGTGAAGCTGGTCGCCGCCGCGGGCGAGGAGGCCCAGCGGGCGGACGCCGAGCGCGCCGACGAGGAGAGCCGGGCCGAACTGGAGCGGCTGCGCGCCGAGCTGGCGGCGGCCCGTGAGCAGAGCCGGGCCGACACCGAGCGGCTGCGGGCCGAGCTGGACGCCGTCCGCAAGGAGACGGAGTCGCTGCACCGCAGGCTGCGGGCCGCGCACAGCGACGTCAAGCGCGGTGAGGCCGCGCTGCGCAAGGCGCGGGGCGAGCTGGAGGCCGCGCGGGGCGAGGGACACGCGCAGGTGTCGGCCGCCGAGAGCGAGGCCCGGCGGCTCAAGGCGCGCCTGGGGGAGGCGGAGGCCGCGCTGGAGGCCGCCCGCCGGGCGGCCCGCGAGGGGCGCAGCGTGGAGGACATGCGGGTGCGGCTGCTGCTGGACACCGTCCTCGACGCGGCCCAGGGGCTGCGCCGGGAGCTGGCGCTGCCACCGGTGTCGGTGCGGCCGGCGGAGACCGTGGACGCGGTGGAGCCGGGCCGGATGACCCCCAAGGACATCGCCGCCCGCGCGCTGTCCGAGCACGACCCGGCGATTCTCGACCAGTTGCTCGCGCTGCCGCAGGCGCATCTGGTCGTCGACGGCTACAACGTCACCAAGACCGGCTATCCGCAGATGCCGCTGGAGAAGCAGCGGCTGAGGCTGCTCGGGCAGCTCTCGCAGCTCGCCGCGCAGACCGGCGCCGAGGTCACCTGTGTCTTCGACGGGGCCGAACTGGTCGCGCCGGTGCTTCTCGCGCCGCCGCGGGGTGTGCGGGTGCTGTTCTCCAAGCCGGGGGTCACGGCGGACGAGCTGATCCGTCAGCTGGTGCGGGCCGAGCCGCCCGGCCGGCCCGTGATCGTCGCCTCCACCGACCGCGAGGTCGCCGACGGGGTCGCCAAGGCGGGGGCGCGCCCGGTGGCCTCGCTGGTGCTCCTGAAGCGGCTTTCGCGCGGCTGAAAACGGACGTAGAGCCTCGAAAGCCTCAAGCGCAACATAGGGGCCGCATTCCCGAATTGGTCGGAAGCGTCACGCGACACAGGGTCAAGTAATCCTCACTGCCGGTGAGTTATGGGCAAAGAATGCAGTGAGTGGCGGGATTTTCCGCCGCAGGATTTGAATTCATCACGATGAGGTCACTAGGGTCGAGCTCGAACCTCCGAGCGGGTGATCACTCAGAAGAAGGAGCTCGCTTCCGTGGCGTCCCACCGTCGACCCAAGCAACCCAGCCGTGCGCGTGTGACTGTGCTCACCACCGCGGCGGCAGCGGCCGTAGCGATCAGTGCCCAGGCCGCAAACGCAGCCCCGAGCGCGAAGCCGAGTAAGGACGAGGTCAAGTCCAAGGTCGACGAGCTCTACCAGCAGGCGGAGCAGGCCACCGAGAAGTACAACGGGGCCAAGGAGAAGCAGGAGAAGCTCCAGAAGGAGATCTCCACCATCCAGGACAACGTCGCCCGCGGCCAGCAGGATCTCAACAAGCTGCGCGACGGCCTCGGTTCGCTGGCCGCCGGCCAGTACCGCACCGGTGGCATAGACCCCTCGCTCCAGCTCTTCCTGTCCTCCGACCCGGACGACTACCTCGACAAGGCCTCCACGCTCGACCAGTTGAGCGGCCAGCAGGTCGAGGCGCTGAAGAAGATCCAGGACAAGCAGCGCGAGCTCGCCCAGGAGCGGTCCGAGGCCTCCTCGAAGCTCAAGGACCTCGCGGCCACCCGCACCGAGCTGGGCAACAAGAAGACGGAGGTCCAGGGCAAGCTCGCCGAGGCGCAGCGGCTCCTGAACAGCCTCACCGCCCAGGAGAAGGCCGCCCTCGCCGCCGAGCAGGACCGGGCCAGCCGGGCCTCCGCCGACCGTGTGCAGCTCGGCAACGCGGCCCCCGCCTCCGGCCGGGCCGGCGCCGCCTTCGCCGCGGCCCAGAGCAAGATCGGCTCGCCCTACGTCTACGGCGCCACCGGTCCGTCGTCCTACGACTGCTCGGGTCTGACCTCGTGGGCGTACGCCCAGGCCGGTGTCAGCATCCCGCGCACCTCCGAGGCGCAGGCCAACGCGGGCACCCGGATCTACTCGCAGAGCCAGCTCCAGGTCGGCGACCTGGTCATCTTCTACGGCGACCAGCACCACGTCGGTCTCTACGCGGGCAACGGCCAGGTGCTGCACGCCCCGCGCACCGGCACTGTCGTGCGCTACGAGCCGATCAGCAACATGCCCTTCCAGTTCGGCGTCCGCATCTGACGCCTCTCCGGGAGAGCCCCTCTTCCACTCGCCCGAACGGGCGAATCCCGGCACCCCACGGTGACCCCGCGCCCCGCCCTGACCTGCGTCAGAGGCGGGGCGGCCGCGTTCCGTGCCCCCTCGGCGGCTTTGGCCGCGGTGTGTCCGCGCGGCTACTGTCTGGCGCGTTTCCCGCAGGCCGGGCGCTCGGCGCCCCGGTCGCGTGAAGCGGTCAGTGTCCGCCAGTGGAGGGAGTACGGCTTCCCGTGGGGTCTCATCGCCGCCCAGCACCGTCCGGGTTCGACCGGGGCGCGGGCGCCGCGTTCTGCGTCCTGTCCGTCGCAGCCGCCGCGCTCGGCGCCGTACCGGCCACCTCGGCCGTCGCCGCTCCGCACGGCGACGCCCGGTCCGAGGTCGACCGCCTCTACCAGGAGGCCGAGAAGGCGACCGAGGCCTTCGACAAGGCCGGTGAGCGGGCCGACCTCCTGCGCACCCGGGTGCACGAACTGCAGGACCGCATCGCCCGGCGGCAGCAGCGCGTCAACGACCTCAGGGAGTCGCTGGGTTCGCTGGCCGGTGCCCAGTACCGCTCCGGCTTCGACCCGACGATCGCCCTGCTGTTCTCCCGCGACCCGGCCGACTACCTGGACAAGGCCTCCACGCTCGACCGGATCACCGACCACCAGACCGGCGAACTGCATGACCTGCGGCGGGTGCTGCGCGAACTCTCGCAGGACCGCATCGAGGCGACCGGCGCCCTCGCCGAACTGGACAGGAACCGCACGGCGGCAGCGACCCACAAGCGGACGATCGAGCGGAAGCTCGCCCGGGCCCGGCAACTCCTCTCCGCCCTGCCCGCGTCGGAGCGCGCGGACTACGACCGGGCCTCCCGGTCCGACCGCGAGGACCTCTTCCCCGGTCTCGACGCCGGGCCGGCCGCCTCCGGCCGCGCGGCCGCCGCCCTCGCCGCCGCCCGGACCGCCCTCGGCCGCCCCTACATCTGGGGCGCCAACGGGCCCACGGGCTTCGACTGTTCGGGCCTGATGCAGTGGTCGTACGCGCAGGCCGGAGTACATCTGCCGCGCACCTCGCAGGAGCAGCGCAACGCGGGCCGGCGGATCCCGCTGTCCGAGGCCCGGCCCGGCGACCTGGTCGTCTACCGCTCCGACGCCGGCCATGTCGCGATGTACGCGGGCAACGGCCGGGTGATCCACGCGCCCCACCCGGGCGCGCCGGTGCGCTACGACCCGGTGAACATGATGCCGATCTCGTCGGTGACCAGGGTCTGACGGCCGCCCCGGTGCCGCCGTACGATCGGGAAATGGCTGGTCGTGGGCGGGTGTCGAAATCCTCGGTGATGGCGGTGTGCCTGCTGCTGGCGTCCCTGACGGCCTGCGGCGGGCCGTCCGCGGCCGACACCGCGAAAGCCGAGGTGCAGCGGGTGCTCGACCGGCGGGCGGAGGCGGTCCTCCAGCACGATCCGGCGGCGTACGCGGCCACCGGGACACGGGACCCTTACACGCACGTGCGGGCCGTTCCGCTGTCGGACTGGTCCTACCGGCTGGAGAGCCTGCGCCGCAGCGGCGACACCGCGGTCGCGCAGGCCGAACTGCGCTACCGGGTCACCGGATACGACAGGGCGCCCGTCACCGCGGGCCGCACGCTGACCCTGTCCATCCGCGCCGACGGGAAGTGGTACGTCGACTCCGACCGGCCGCGGAGCAAGTCCGCCGAGCAGTTGTGGGACCAGGGCACGGTCTCGGTGGTCCACGGGCGCGACAGCCTCGTGCTCGGCGTCGGACACGGCGACGCGGACCTGCGCGGTTACGCCCGTCTGGCCGACCGCGCGATACCCGCGGTGTCGGACGCCTGGGGCACGGACTGGAGCCGGCACGTCGTCCTGCTGGTCCCCGGGTCCCTCGAGGGCATGGCCGGACTGCTCGGCTCGCCCGCGGCCAACTACCGCGGCATCGCCGCCGTCACCACGGGCGAGACCGGGGGCGCGGGCCGGGCGCCCGCGGACCGGATCATCGTCAACCCGGCCGCCTACGGCATGCTCGGCCCGCTCGGCAGACAGGTCGTCCTCACCCACGAGACCACCCACGTCGCCACCCGCGCCCACACCAACGCCGCCACCCCGCTGTGGCTGTCCGAGGGCTACGCGGACTGGGTCGGCTACCGCGGCACCGGCCGCACCGCGGGCGAGGCCGCGCCCGAACTGCGGCGGGCCGTGGCCGGCGGGGACGTCCCCGCCGCCCTGCCGGCCGACGGGGACTTCGGCTTCGCCGGCGATCCGGCCCGGCTCGCCCGGGCCTACGAGAGCGGCTGGACGGCCTGCCGCATGATCGCCGACCAGTGGGGCGAACGGCGCCTGGACGACTTCTACCGGGCCGTCGGCGCGCACGGCGTCCGCGAGGGCGCGGTCGAGGATGCCCTGCGGAAGGTCCTCGGCACCACCCTGGAACGGTTCACCGCGCAGTGGCGCGCGTATCTCGTGCGTCAGCTGGGCTGATCGAGCCGGGCGGTGGGCCGGGCGGCCCGCTCCGGCGGGCGGGTCCGGGGCGCGGCGGTGTCCGTCGAGCGCCACAGGGACCGGCAGGCGGTCACGGCCGCGGCCACCAGCAGGCCGTTGCGCAGCAGCAGGAGGGTGACGCCGAGGCGGTCGCTCGCGACGACGTGCGCGAAGTACACCGGGAACTCCAGGACCGTCACCGGGGCCGCCGCAAGGACGAGGCCGGCCGGCAGCCGCATCCCGTCGTCCCGGAAGCACTGGCGGACGGCGGCCAGCCCGATCAGCCACACCAGGTACTGGGGGCTGAGGACCCGGCTGGTCACCGTGAACAGCAGCACCGCCGCGAACGCCGCGTCGGCGGCCGTGTGCGGGCGGTAGCGGCGGGCCCGCAGCCGCCACAGCAGCAGCAGGCCGAGGGCGGCCGCGGTCAGGGCCAGGGACGCGGTGCTCACCACGTCGGTGTACGGGCCGGTGAACTCCAGCGAGCCGTAGCTGAGCAGCACCTGCCCGTGCCAGCCGAGGTGCCGGGCGATGTGCAGGACGAGCGCGGCCGGTGCCTCCACCTCCGTGCCCCGGTCGCGCTGCGCGGTCACGAAGGACAGGGCGCCGGGCATGGTCAGCGCGAACAGCAGGACCACGGCGGCCGCGGTCGTCGCCGCCGCCGTCCACGTCCGGCGCCCGGCCGTGCCCCGCAGCCCCGGCAGCAGCAGGACCGGCCACACCTTCAGCAGCGCCCCGAAGCCGGCCAGCGCGCCCATCGCTCGCGGGTGCCGGGCGCCCGCGAGCAGCGCGGCCACGGCCACCGCGGTCACCATCACGTCGTAACGCGCGTACAGGACCGGGCCGAGCAGGGGCGCGCCCGCCGTCCACACCCAGGCGCCACGCAGCGGCCGGCCGGGCCGCCGGCCGGCGCACAGCAGCAGGCACAGCACCGCCAGATCGGCCAGCAGGGCCAGCACGTGGAAGGCCGCGGTGTAGCCGAGGAAGGGCAGGGCGGCAGGGGAGAGGATGGCCAGCGCGGCGGCGGGCGGGTACTGCCAGGTCACGTCACCGACCGGGAACCCGCCCTGCCGCAGCACCTCGTACCAGCCCTGGTACGTCACCGACACATCCACCGTGACGTCGTCCGGGCCCGGAAAGCCGACCACCTTGAACACGAGGAGCAGCAGCACGGCCCGGCTCACCCCCCAGGCCACCAGCACCCCGGCGAGCCGCCACCGGGTACCTCTCCCGTCCACTCCTCTCCCCTCCCGCGATTCGTACGGTTCATGCGGTTCGCGCGGTTCGCGTCGCGGGGCACATGATCCCGCGACCGGCCGTCGCGGGGCGGGCGGCACGGCCGTGGGCCGTGGTCCGGGCCGGTTCGGTAGGGTCGGCGGTTGTGCGCAAGACCCTCATCGTGACCAACGACTTTCCGCCCCGGCCGGGCGGGATCCAGGCGTTTTTGCACAACATGGCACTGCGGTTGGACCCCGAGCGGCTGGTCGTCCACGCCTCCACCTGGAAGCGGGGCCGGGAGGGTGCCGAGGCGACGGCCGCGTTCGACGCGGAGCAGCCCTTCACCGTCGTACGCGACCGCACGACGATGCTGCTGCCGACCCCGGGCGCGACCCGGCGCGCGGTCGGGCTGCTGCGCGAACACGGCTGCACGGCCGTGTGGTTCGGGGCGGCCGCGCCGCTCGGGCTGATGGCGCCCGCCCTCAGAAGGGCGGGCGCCGAGCGGCTGGTCGCCACCACCCACGGGCACGAGGCGGGCTGGGCGCAACTGCCCGCCGCCCGCGGACTCCTGCGCCGTATCGGGGAGTCGACGGACACGATCACCTACCTCGGCGAGTACACCCGCTCCCGGATCGCCGCCGCGCTGACCCCCGAGGCGGCCGGACGGATGGTCCAACTGCCCCCGGGTGTCGACGAGAAGACCTTCCACCCCGGCTCGGGCGGCGACGAGGTGCGGGCCCGGCTCGGGCTCACCGGCCGGCCGGTGGTCGTGTGCGTCTCGCGGCTGGTCAGGCGTAAGGGGCAGGACACGCTGATCCTGGCCATGCCGCGGATCCTGGCCGCCGAACCGGACGCCGTCCTGCTGATCGTCGGCGGCGGACCGTACGAGAAGGAGCTGCGCGCCCTGGCGGAGCGGACCGGGGTGGCCGGCTCCGTGCGCTTCACCGGCGCGGTGCCCTGGGCCGAGCTGCCCGCGCACTACGGCGCCGGTGACGTCTTCGCCATGCCCTGCCGCACCCGGCGCGGCGGACTCGACGTCGAGGGGCTCGGCATCGTCTACCTGGAGGCGTCCGCGACCGGACTGCCCGTCGTCGCCGGGGACTCCGGAGGCGCGCCCGACGCGGTGCTCGACGGCGAGACCGGCTGGGTCGTGCGCGGCGGCTCACCCGAGGAGGCCGCCGACCGTATCGTCACGCTCCTGGGGGACCCCGCCCTGCGCCGCCGCATGGGGGAGCGGGGACGGTCCTGGGTCGAGGAGAGGTGGCGCTGGGACCTGCTGGCCCGGCGACTGGAGGAACTGCTCTAGGGGGTGCGCGCTACTTGGCGTAGAGCGCCTCGATCTCGCCCGCGAAGTCCCGCGCCACCACGTTCCGCTTGAGCTTCATCGACGGCGTGACGTGCCCCGACTCCTCCGTGAGCTGGGAGGACAGGATGCGGAACTTCCGCACCGACTCCGCCTTCGACACCGCGGCGTTGCCGTCGTCGACCGCCGACTGGACCGCCGCGTTCAGGTCGGGGTCGTCGCGCAGCGAGGCCGCGGTGGAGTCCGCCGGCTTGCCGTGCTCGGCGCACCAGCGACGCAGGAACTCCTCGTCGAGGGTGACCAGCGCGCCCACGAACGGCCGCCCGTCGCCCACCACCATGCACTCCGCGACCAGCGCGTGCGCCCGGATCCGGTCCTCGATCACGGCCGGGGCGACGTTCTTGCCGCCCGCGGTGACGATGATCTCCTTCTTGCGGCCGGTGATCCTGAGGTAGCCGTCCTCGTCGAGGGTGCCGATGTCACCGGTGTGGAACCAGCCGTCGGCCAGCGCCTCCCGCGTCGCGACGGGGTTGTTCCAGTACTCCTTGAACAGGTGCTCGCCGTGCAGCAGCACCTCCCCGTCGTCCGCGATGCGGATCACCGAGCCGGGCAGCGGCTGCCCGACCGTGCCGATCTTCTGCCGGTCCCAGGGGTTGAAGGCGGTCGCCGCGCAGGACTCGGTCAGGCCGTAGCCCTCCAGGACCGTGAAGCCGATACCGCGGTAGAAGTGCCCGAGGCGCTCGCCTAGCGGGGCGCCGCCGGAGATGGCGTACTCGCCGCGCCCGCCGAGTACCGCGCGCAGCTTGCCGTAGACCAGCTTGTCGAACACCTTGTGCCTGATCCGCAGCCCGAGCGAGGGACCCGAGGGGCTGTCCAGCTCCTTGCTGTAGGCGATCGCCGTGTCGGCCGCCCGGTCGAAGATCCGGCCCTTGCCGTCGGCCTGCGCCTTGGCGCGCGCCCCGTTGTAGACCTTCTCGAAGACCCGCGGGACACCGAGGATCAGCGTGGGGCGGAACGCGGCCAGCTCGTCGGTGAGGTTCTTGATGTCCGGGACGCAGCCCAGCTTGATCGGCGCCATCATCGGGGCGACCTGGACCAGCCGGCCGAAGACGTGCGCCAGCGGCAGGAAGAGCAGCACCGAGCACTCGCCGGTGCGGAACAGCGGGCGCAGCCGCTCCACGACGTTGCCGCACTCGGCGAAGAAGGCGCGGTGGGTGAGCACACAGCCCTTGGGCCGGCCGGTGGTGCCGCTGGTGTACACGATGGTCGCCGGGTCGTCGGCCTTCGCCAGCGAGCCCCGCTCCTCCACCGCCGCGTCGCTGATGTCCCGGCCGGCCCGGCCGATTTCCTCCACGCCGCCGGCCTCGATCTGCCAGACGTTCTTCAGCGCGGGCAGCGTCTCGCGCACCGCCTCGACGGCGGCGGCGTGCTGGTCGAGCTCCACCACGCAGGCGGTCGCGCCCGAGTCGCCGAGGATCCACCGCACCTGCTCCGGCGAGCTGGTCTCGTACACCGGCACGGTGATCGCGCCCGCGCTCCAGATCGCGAAGTCCAGCAGCGTCCACTCGTACCGGGTACGGGACATGAGGCCCACCCGGTCGCCGGGCTGGATGCCGGAGGCGATGAGGCCCTTGGCGGCGGCGTGCACCTCGGCGAGGAAGGCCCGGGCCGTGACGTCCTGCCAGGCGCCGTCCACCTTGCGCGCGATGACGGCGACGTCGGGGTGCTGCGCGGCGTTTCTGCGGACGATGTCGGTCAGATTCCCGTCCGCAGGGACCTCGTACAGAGCCGGAAGGCTGAACTCGCGCAAGACTGCTGCTCCTCATAGGGCGCCGGCGCCATGACGTTGTTGGAATCCAGGGAGACTGGACGGGCCGGACGTTACCCGCCGGTATGGCTCTTCGACAGGGGGACCCGGCGAGATGTTCGCTGCGTCACACAGATCGATGTTCCCCTGCGCACAGTAGTCGACGGGCCGAATGACCGGCCAGTAACGGCGTTTCCGGCCGCCACTGTTCACGTATGCCATGCCCGCCTACGCTAGATCGCCATGGCACCCGCATCGGCCCGTCACAGCAGAACGCGCATCCATGTGGTCAGCGACGTGCACGGCAACGTGCGCGATCTGGCCCGGGCCGGAGAGGGCGCCGACGCCCTGGTGTGCCTCGGCGACCTGATCCTCTTCCTCGACTACGCCGACCACTCGCGCGGCATCTTCCCCGACCTGTTCGGCGTGGAGAACGCCGACCGCATCGTCGAACTGCGTACCGCCCGCCGCTTCGCCGAGGCGCGCGAGTTCGGCGCCCGGCTGTGGGCGGGCATCGACGGCGACCGGGCCAGGGTGATGGAACAGGCGGTACGCAAGCAGTACGCGGAACTCTTCGCCGCGTTCCCCAGCCCCACGTACGCCACCTACGGCAACGTCGACATGCCGGCCCTGTGGCAGGAGTACGCCCGCGAGGGCACCACCGTGCTCGACGGGCAGCGCGTGGAGATCGGCGGCCGTGTCTTCGGCTTCGTCGGCGGCGGCCTGCGCACCCCCATGCGCACCCCGTTCGAGATCGGCGACGAGGAGTACGCGGCGAAGATCGAGGCGGTCGGCGAGGTCGACGTCCTCTGCACGCACATCCCGCCCGAGGTGCCGGACCTCGTCTACGACACCGTCGCGCGCCGCTTCGAGCGCGGCAGCCGCGCCCTCCTGGAGGCCATCCGCCGCACCCGCCCCCGGTACGCCCTCTTCGGCCACGTCCACCAGCCGCTGGTGCGGAGGATGCGGATCGGCGCGACCGAATGCGTGAACGTGGGGCACTTCGCCGGGAGCGGCCGCCCCTGGGTGCTCGAATGGTGAGGGATCCGGCCGATCACGCAGGTGGGGGTGGAGTCCGGAGGCCGGGCGCGCGGTAGCCTTCACGCTGCACACACACGCGCACGAGGGGCGCACCACCGGCCTCACCCGGCCGCACTACCGGCCCGCATCTGGAGGAGCCACGGCGATGGCGGAACACACCAGCTCGAGCATCACGATCGAGGCGCCACAGGCCGAGGTCATGGGGGTGATCGCCGACTTCGCCCGCTACCCCGACTGGACCGGCGAGGTGAAGGAGGCCGAGGTCCTCGAGACGGACGACCAGGGCCGTGCCCGGCAGGTCCGCCTCGTCATGGATGCGGGAGCCATCAAGGACGACCAGGTCCTCGGGTACACCTGGACCGGCGAGCACGAGGTCTCCTGGACCCTGGTGAAGTCGCAGATGCTGCGCTCCCTGGACGGCTCCTACGTCCTCAGGTCCGCGGGCACGGACGCCACCGAGGTGACCTACCGCCTCACCGTGGACGTCAAGATCCCCATGCTCGGCATGATCAAGCGCAAGGCCGAGAAGGTCATCATCGACCGCGCCCTGGCCGGCCTGAAGAAGCGCGTGGAGTCGGGCGAGAAGTAAGGGCGCGCGGGCGGCGGCCGACGGGCCGCGGGCGGCGGGGGCCGAGGACAGGGGCCCGCCCAGAACGGGCGTCCCCGGGCGGCGAGCGGTCCGTCGACCCGGTCGAATCCACTACCGTTCAGCATCATGCGCACCCTCCTGATCACGGGCCCGGGCGGCAGCGGCCGTACGACCGTTTCCGCCGCCACCGCACTGACCGCCGCCCGTGACGGCGTCGAGACCCTCGTGCTCAGCGCCGACCGCACGGACTCCCTCGGCGCGGCGCTCGGGGTGCCGACGGGTGCGGAGCCGGTGTCCGTCGCGCCGCGCCTGACCGCCTGGCGCCCCGACGCGGCGGCCGGCTTCCGGGCCGACCTCACCGCCTTCCAGGACCGCGCGCGCAACGTACTCGACCTCCTCGGAGCCTCCCGTCTGGACCCCGAGGAGGTCACCCCGCTGCCGGGCGCCGAGGAGCTCGCCCTGCTGCGCGCGCTGCGCGACGCGGCCCTGTCGGAGCGGTTCGAGCTGCTGGTCGTCGACCTGCCGCCGGCGCCGCAGGCACTCGCCCTGCTCGCGCTGCCCGAGGAACTGCGCCGCTATCTGCGCCGGCTGCTCCCGCCGGAACGGCAGGCGGCCCGCGCCCTGCGGCCGGTGCTCGGCCGGCTCGCCGGCGTCCCCATGCCGGCCGAGTGGCTGTACGAGACGGCGGCACGCTGGGACGTCGAACTGGCCGCCGTGGCCGTGGTCGTCGCCGACCGCGGCACCCGCGTACGCCTGGTCGCCGAGCCGGGACCGGCAGGCGCCGACGCCGTCCGGAACGCCGCCCTGGGCCTGGCCGTGCGGGGACTGGCCGTGGAGTGCCTGGTCGCCGGCCGGGTCCTGCCGGAGACCGCCGCGGACTCCTGGCTGGCCGGCCCGGTCGCGCAGCAGCGCAAGACCCTCGACGAGTGGCGGGAGACGTACACCGTCCACCCGGCCGCCCACCTGGGCCGGGACCCGCGCGGCCTCGACGACCTCGCCGCCCTCGCCGTGCCCGGCGCGAGCCCGGCGTCCGCCCCGGTCGAGTGGCCCGTGACCGACCGGCTCGCCGAGGACGGCGTCCTCGTGTGGAACATCCCGCTGCCCGGAGCCATACGCGAGGAGCTCGACCTCATCCGGCTCGGCGACGAACTCGCGGTCACCGCCGGGCCGTTCCGCCGTGTCGTGCCGCTGCCCTCGGCGCTGCGCCGGTGCACCGTCGACGGGGCCGCCCTGCGCGACGGCGAGCTGCGGATCCGGTTCGCGCCGGACCCCGCGCTGTGGCCCCGCGAGAGATGAAGCGCGTACCCCCGTTCGGGTAACGTCGTAAGGACGAACCGTAGTCAGGAGCCCGCCATGAGCGAAGAGCGCCCACCGTCCGACGCCGCTCGGGACGACACCGCTCAGGAGGAGCCCGGCGGCCGCGAGGACACTGTCCGCCCCACCGAGGCCGGGGACCCGGGGGAGCGGCGCGCCACGGACTCCGACGCCTGGTCCACGGCCTGCGCCGAGGACCTCGCGGCGGAGCAGGCCCGCCGCCGCGCCCGGTACGGCCCGCCGCCCGGCTCGGCCGCCGAGGAGCTGCGCAAGTTCGTCGACACGGTCGCCGACAAACTGTCGTCGATCCAGGGACCGCTGCTCGGCGCGCTCGCCGGACCCGCGGCCGAACAGGTGGTGCGGCAGATGGTCCAGCAGGCCAAGGCGGCCGTGGAACCGGTCGTGGAGCGCAACCCCGAGGTGTTCGAGCACCTGGCGGCGGCCGGCGGCGAACTGCTCGCCGCGTACCGCTCGGCCGTCGAGTCCCAGGAGCGCCGCTGGACGTCGCCCGGCGCGGACGCGTCTGCGCCGGACGAACTCGACGACCCGGACAGCCCCGGCGGGCGCCGCGACCCCGGTGAGGGCACCGGCGGCGGCGAGCGCATCGACCTGGACTGACCGCCCGGACGACTTGGCCGGAGGACTTGGAGAGACCGTCCGGACGACGCGAATTCCACGGCAGGGCCTCGGGTACGGTTGCCGTAGCGGGGCTCGACCGGAACTGAGGGATTCATGGGACTCACCATCGGCGTCGACATCGGCGGCACGAAGATCGCGGCCGGCGTGGTCGATGAGGAAGGCAACATCCTCTCGACCTTCAAGGTGCCGACCCCCACCACACCCGAGGCCATCGTGGACGCCATCGCCTCGGCGGTGGAGGGAGCACGCGCGGGGCACGAGATCGTCGGTGTGGGCATCGGCGCCGCCGGATACGTCAACCGGCAGCGCTCCACGGTCTACTTCGCGCCCAACATCGACTGGCGCAACGAGCCGCTGAAGGAGAAGGTCGAGGCGCGCGTCGCCCTGCCGGTGGTCGTGGAGAACGACGCCAACGCCGCGGCCTGGGGCGAGTACAGGTTCGGCGCCGGCAAGGGCCACCGCAACGTCATCTGCATCACGCTCGGCACCGGCCTCGGCGGCGGCATCGTCATCGGCAACAAGCTGCGCCGCGGGCACTTCGGCGTGGCCGCCGAGTTCGGCCACATCCGGATGGTCCCGGACGGACTGCTGTGCGGCTGCGGCTCGCAGGGCTGCTGGGAGCAGTACGCCTCCGGGCGCGCCCTGGTGCGGTACGCCAAGCAGCGCGCCAACGCCGCCCCCGAGAGCGCGGACGTGCTGCTCGCCCTCGGTGACGGCACCCCCGACGGCATCGAGGGCAAGCACATCTCCGTGGCCGCCCGCCAGGGCTGTCCGGTCGCCGTCGACTCCTACCGCGAGCTGGCCCGCTGGGTGGGCGCCGGCCTGGCCGACCTGGCCTCGCTGTTCGACCCGTCCGCGTTCATCGTCGGCGGCGGGCTCTCCGACGAGGGGGAGCTGGTCCTGGAGCCGATCCGCAAGTCCTACAAGCGCTGGCTGGTCGGCGGCAACTGGCGCCCGGTCGCCGACGTCCTCGCCGCCCAGCTCGGCAACAAGGCCGGTCTGGTGGGCGCGGCGGACCTCGCCCGGGAGCCCGACCCGATCATGTAGCACCGGTCGCACCCGGGGCGCGCCCACCGTCCCCGCCGGGCCGGGACCGGTGGGCGCCGCCGTACCGCCGGTGCGCCCGGCCGCGGCGTATGTTGATCGTCATGCTGATGCCCAACTCCCGCACGGAGCCAGATGGTTCCGCCGTCATCCGCGTCCTGAGCCACAACATCCGGTCGATGCGGGACGACACCGAGGCGCTGGCCCGGGTGATCCGCGCCTGCGCGCCCGATCTCGTCCTCGTCCAGGAGGCGCCGCGTTTCTTCCGCTGGCGCAAGAAGCTGGCCCGGCTGGCGGCGGCCGCGGACCTGGTGATCCTCACCGGGGGCGCGACGGCCGCGGGCCCGGCGATCCTCTGCTCGCTGAGGGCCACCGTGGAACGCGCCGAGGACGTCCTGCTGCCGCTGACCCCCGGACTGCACCGGCGGGGCCTCGCGACGGCGGTCGTCCGCTTCGGGGGCGCCCGGCTCGGCGTCGTGAGCTGCCATCTCTCGCTGAACGCGCGGGAACGGTACGAGCAGGCCGGGATGGTTCTGGACCGGCTGGCCGGGATGGGCGTGGAGCACGCGGTGACGGGCGGCGACCTCAACGAGGGACCGGAAGGACCGGCGTTCCGGCGGCTGGCCGACTCGCTCCAGGACGGCTGGGCCACCGCCCCCTGGGGCGCGGAGGCCACCTGGACGTCCACCGGGCCGCACCGGCGCATCGACGCCCTCTTCGCCACCCGGGGCGTCGAAGTCCTCGGCTGCGGCGTACCGCTGGGCCTGCCCGGGGTGACGGAGGCGGACCTGAAGGCCTCCACGGACCACCGCCCGGTACTGGCCGCCCTCAGAGTCCCGGCGCTTCCCTAGGGGCTTTCGCCGGGATCGTGGCTCGTGGGCCTGATCCAGACGAAAGACCCCGGCGCCGAGTCGCGGGGCCCCCGGGCTCAGACCACCGCCCCGCGGCCCGGGTCGTCGTGGTCGTCGTCGTCCGGCTTCATGCGCGTCACCAGCGTCGCGAAGCCGCCCAGGAAGCCGCCGATGCCGAGCACGGCGAGCCACCACGTCATGTCCCAGCCGAACAGGACGGCCAGCAGGAGCAGGACGGGCCCGCCGATCACCGCGAGCCAGGCGAACTTCGCGGTCGCGTCGGCGGACGCCAGCGGGGGCGGCTCCGGCGGGACGAAGTGTCCCTCGTCGCCCTCGTCGAAGTCGTCGTCGGACGGTTCGGCGAGCGAGTAGTCGCGCGGTCCCCCACCGCCATGGCCGACACCGGGCGCGAAGGAGACCGAGCTGCCCAGCCGCCCGGCCGGGGCGGACGGGCCCTCCCCGCCTTCCCCGCTCTCGCCGTCGTCGCCGCCCGTGCCGTCTCCGTCGCCCTTGGCGTCCTTGCCGGTCCCGGCGGCCTCGTCCTTCCTGTCCTTCCCGTCCTTCCTGTCCTTCCACGGCTTCTCGACGTCCGTCACCGGGTCCGGCGGCAACGCCAGGTCCTCGATGGGGCGGAACGGCCTGGAGCCCGGCGGGTCCGGCGGCTCCTCGCCGTACCCGGCGACGATCGCCGCCCAGGCGGCCGCCTCGTCGAGGGAGGCGCCCTCCTTGCCGGCGGGCGCGCCGGGCTCGGCGCGCTGCTCGGCCGGCCCGACGGGTTCTGCCGCTCCGACGGGTTCTGCCGCTCCGACCGGTTCGGCCGGTCCCGCGGGGTCGGACGGTCCGGCCGGTGTGACCGGACCGGCCGGGCCGACCGGGCTGACCGGTTCGCCCGGCTCGCCCGGCTCACGGCCGTCGCGGTTCTCGCGGTCGGAGTCGTGCTCAGCCACCTGCCGTCGTCCCTTCCTTGCCGACACTGGGTGCGAGCCGGCCGATGAATGCGTAGCTCTCCTCGAAGATCCGGTCCGCATCGTGGTCCAACGTCGCGACGTGGTAGCTGTGTTCCAGCAGGACCTCCGTGACGTCCGTGGAGGAGACCCGGCCGAGGATCCGGGCCGAGTCGACCGGTGGCACCACATGGTCCTGCGGGCTGCGCAGGAGCAGCAGAGGCTGGGTGACCTGCGGCAGCTCGCCGTCGAGCAGCCGGAAGAAGTTCCTGAGCGAGTGCGCGGCGTGCAGCGGCACCCGGTCGTACCCCAGCTCGGCGGCGCCCTCCAGCGCGATGTCGCTCGCGATGCCCTTCGTGGTCCGTACGACATGGCGGGCCACCGGCAGGGCGTACGCGGACAGGCCGTGCACCTTGTTGGCCGGGTTGACGACCACGACGCCCGCGACCGCGTCCCCGTGCCGGGCGGCCAGCCGCAGCGCCAGCGCGCCGCCCATGGACAGCCCGGCCACGAACACACGCGTGCAGGACTCGCGCAGGACCCGCAGCTCGCGGTCCACCTCCGCGTACCAGTCCGGCCAGCCGGTGAGCTGCATGTCCTCCCAGCGGGTGCCGTGCCCGGGCAGCAGCGGCAGGGAGACGGTCAGGCCGCGCTCGGCGAGGTACCGCCCCCAGGGGCGCAGTGACTGGGGGGAACCGGTGAAGCCGTGGCAGAGGAGGACGCCGACCTCCCCGCCCTCGTGGCGGAACGGCTCGGCTCCGGGGAGCACCGGCACGTGGCTCTCCTGTGGTCGTCGATTGCAGGTACTTCACCGTACGCGACCGCACTGACACCGACCAGGGTCGTCGGTGCCCCGGACGGCAGCCCGGCGGTATCGTCTGATCGACACACACAGGAAGGCACTCGGTTGTTCTACGGCACGATGAAGGTCGCCATCGGGGGGCCGCTGAAGCTCGCCTTCCGGCCCTGGGTGGAGGGCCTGGAGAACATTCCCGACGAGGGTCCCGCCATTCTGGCGAGCAATCACCTGTCCTTCTCGGACTCCTTCTTCCTGCCCATCGTGCTCCACCGCCCGGTCACCTTCATCGCGAAGGCCGAGTACTTCACCACGCCCGGGGTGAAGGGCCGGCTCACCGCCGCGTTCTTCAAGGGCGTCGGTCAGCTCCCCGTGGACCGCTCCGGGGCGCGCGGCGCGGCCGAGGCGGCGGTGAGGAGCGGCATAGAGGTGCTGGAGCGCGGCGAGCTGTTCGGCATCTACCCGGAGGGCACCCGCTCGCCCGACGGCCGCCTCTACCGCGGCAAGCCGGGCGGACTCGCCCGCGTGGCCCTGGCCACCGGAGCGCCCGTCATCCCGGTCGCCATGATCGACACGGAGAAGATCCAGCCGCCCGGGAAGGTCGTGCCCAAGCTGCTGCGCCCGGGCATACGCATCGGCAAGCCACTGGACTTCAGCCGCTACCAGGGTCTCGCGCACGACCGTTTCGTGCTGCGGGCGGTGACGGACGAGGTCATGTACGAGATCATGAAGCTCTCCGGCCAGGAGTACGTCGACATCTACGCGACCGCGGCCAAGCGGCAGATCGCGGAGGCGGCCAAGGCCGAGAGGGAAGCGGAGAAGGCGGCGGGGAGAACGGCCGGGACGGCGGCCGACAAGGTCCAGCAGGCGGCGGGGACGGCGGCCGACAAGGTCCAGCAGGCGGCCGGAAAGGCCCAGGAGGCCGCGGGGAAGGCCGCCGGCAGGGCCCAGGAGGCGGCGAAGGCGGCGCTCGGGCGGGCCGAGAGGGACACGGCCGGGAAGGCCGAGAAGGAGAAGCGGGCGGAGTAGGCCGAACCGCCGGGGGGATGGGGGACATGCCGAAGCGGCAACGCGTGATCAGGATGTCGGTCGAGCAGCCGATGTGGCGCGCGCTCGCCGGATACCGGGTGCTGACCATGCTCTACGCGGTCGGCCTGTTCGCCACCGGCTACGACCGGTTCCCGCGCCCCGAAGTCGCCATCGGCTACTACTGCGTGCTGTCCGTGTGGACCGTGGCCACACTGCCCAGGGTCGCGAACGCCGCGAGCTGCACCAGGCGCTTCCTGGCCGCCGACCTCACCCTGGCGCTGGCCGGCATCCTCCTCACCCCCGTCGCCGACGCCCAGGCGCGGATCGCGGACGGCGGCCCCACCCTGCCCTCGATCTGGACCGCCGGCTCCGTCCTCGCCTTCGCCCTCAAGGGCGGCTGGCGCTGGGCCGCCGTCGCCTCCACCGCGGTCGCCGCCGCCAACCTGGTCGAGCGCGGCGCCCCGACCCGGGACACCGTGCACAACGTGATCCTGGTCTGGGTCGCCTCCATCGCCATCGGCTACGTCGTCGAGGTCGCCCGCGCCTCCGAGCGCACCCTCGCCCGTGCCCTGGAGATCGAGGCGGCCACCCGGGAACGGGAGCGGCTGGCCCGGGACATCCACGACAGCGTGCTCCAGGTGCTGGCCATGGTGCAGCGGCGCGGCGCGGTCATCGGGGGCGAGGCCGCCGAACTGGGCCGGCTGGCGGGCGAGCAGGAGGTGGCGCTGCGCACCCTGGTCTCCGGCGGGCTGGTCCTCCCGGTCTCCCGGGCAGCGGGGGACACGGACTGGGGGACATCCGGGGGCGCGGTCGTCAGGACCGTCGACGAGGAGGACGGGGACGGCGAGGGCACGGACGGCGAGCACGACGGTCCCGTCGACCTGCGCGCGCTGCTCGTCCCGTACGCCGGAGCCCGGGTCAGCCTCGCCGAACCGGGCGCCCCGGTGCTGCTGCGGCCCGCTGCCGCCCGCGAGGTGGCCGCCGCCGTCGGGGCCGCGCTGGACAACGTCCGCCGGCACGCGGGCGAGGGCGCGCGGGCCTGGATCCTGGTCGAGGACGAGCCGGAGTCGGTGATCGTGACCGTGCGGGACGACGGTCCCGGCATCCCCCAGGGGCGGCTCGCCCAGGCCGAGGGCGAGGGCCGGCTCGGGGTGGCCCTGTCGATCCGGGGCCGGCTGCGCGACCTCGGCGGTACCGCCGAGCTGATCTCGGTGCCCGGCCAGGGCACGGAGGTCGAACTGAACGTGCCCAAGGACGCGGGCGCCGTGGACACCACCGGCACCGCGAACGACACCGGGCACACGAGGGGCGCGAAGGGCGTGCCCCGGACACGGGGGAAGGCGGAGAACCGATGAGCGCGCAGCAGGGCCCGATCAGAGTGATGGTGGTCGACGACCACCCGATGTGGCGCGACGCCGTGGCCCGCGACCTGGCCGAGGCCGGCTTCGAGGTGGTCGCCACCGCGGGCGACGGCGAGCAGGCGGTGCGCCGCGCCAGGGCCGCCGCGCCGCACGTGCTCGTCCTCGACCTCAACCTGCCCGCGAAGCCGGGCGTTCAGGTCTGCAAGGAACTCGTCGGCGCCGACCCGGCGTTGCGCGTGCTGGTGCTGTCCGCGAGCGGTGAGCACGCCGATGTGCTGGAGGCCGTGAAGTCGGGTGCGACGGGCTATCTGCTGAAGTCGGCCTCGACGCAGGAGCTGCTGGACGCGGTGCGCCGCACGGCCGTGGGCGACCCGGTGTTCACCCCGGGCCTGGCGGGTCTGGTGCTGGGCGAGTACCGGCGCCTGGCCGCCGAGCCCGCGCCCGCCGCGGACGCCGGTGAGCCGAAGGCGCCCCGGCTCACCGACCGGGAGACCGAGGTGCTGCGCCTGGTCGCCAAGGGCCTGAGCTACAAGCAGATCGCCGAGCGCCTGGTGATCTCCCACCGCACGGTCCAGAACCACGTCCAGAACACCCTGGGCAAGCTCCAGTTGCACAACCGGGTGGAGCTGGTGCGGTACGCCATCGAACGCGGACTCGACGGCGAGTAGGGGTGAGTCAACCCGCATACGTGCTGCCATACCCCTTTCGAGTGGTTTCGCCGTGATCAACTACTAGACAATTCAGTGGAATTGACTCTCCGCCCCATGCCGAAGTGACGTGCGTCACCATTAGCGTGACCTTCACCAGGCAACCGCGGCGAAGGGACTTTTCCATGCGGGTCGGAGTACTGACCGGAGGCGGCGACTGCCCCGGGCTCAACGCCGTCATCCGGGGCATCGTCCGCAAGGGCGTGCAGGAGTACGGCTATGACTTCGTCGGCTTCCGGGACGGCTGGCGCGGCCCCCTCGAGAACGACGCCGTCCGTCTCGACATCCCCGCGGTGCGCGGCATCCTGCCCCGCGGCGGCACCATCCTCGGCTCCTCACGGACCAACCCCCTCAAGCAGGAGGACGGCATCCGGCGGATCAAGGAAAACCTCGCCAAGCAGGAGGTCGAGGCGCTCGTCGCGATCGGCGGCGAGGACACCCTCGGCGTCGCCGCGCGACTGAGCGACGAGTACGGCGTGCCCTGCGTGGGCGTGCCCAAGACCATCGACAACGACCTGTCGGCCACCGACTACACCTTCGGCTTCGACACCGCGGTCGGCATCGCCACCGAGGCGATCGACCGGCTGCACACCACCGCCGAGTCCCACATGCGGGTCCTGGTCTGCGAGGTGATGGGCCGTCACGCCGGCTGGATCGCCCTGCACTCCGGCCTCGCCGGCGGCGCGAACGTCATCCTCATCCCCGAACAGCGCTTCGACGTCGACCAGGTGTGCGCCTGGATCGCCTCCCGCTTCAAGGCGTCGTACGCCCCGATCGTCGTCGTCGCCGAGGGCGCCATGCCCAAGGACGGCGACATGGTCCTGAAGGACGGCTCGCGCGACTCCTTCGGACACGTACGGCTGTCCGGCGTCGGCGAGTGGCTGGCCAAGGAGATCGAGGCGCGCACCGGGAAGGAGGCACGGACCACCGTGCTCGGGCACATCCAGCGCGGCGGCACGCCCAGCGCCTTCGACCGCTGGCTCGCCACCCGGTTCGGCCTGCACGCCATCGACTGCGTCCGCGACGGCGACTTCGGCAAGATGGTCGCCCTGCGCGGCACCGACATCGTCCGCGTGCCGATCGGGGAGGCCACCGCGAAGCTGAAGACGGTCGACCCCAAGCTCTACGAGGAGGTCGGGGTCTTCTTCGGCTGACCCCGCCACCGGCCTCCTTGCCCGCAGACCGCACCGGGGGCGCCGCCGACCTGACCGGCGGCGCCCCCGGTGCGCGCGTCTGCGGCTACGGGACGCGCCGCGGCTCGCCGTGCGTGCCGGCGTCAAGCGGCCGGCCGGCCAGCAGCGCGCCGACGATCGCCTGGCCGTTCAGCGTCAGCACGGACTCGGGATGGAACTGCACCGACGCGAACCGCGCGGAGCGCAACGCGTGCACCTCACCGGACGCGCTCCGGCTCACCTCGATCCCGTGCGCCGACAGCTCGGCCTGCGCCTCGTCGTCGCATTGCGCCACGTAGCTGTTGTAGAAGCCCACGGTCTCGGCCCGGCCGAACAGGTCGATCCGGCTCTGGGCGCCCTGGTGGGGCACCTCCTTGCGGACGATCTCCAGCCCCAGCTCGGCCGCGATCAGCTCGTGTCCGAGGCAGACCCCGAGGACGCCGTGCCGGTGCGCGGCGAGCACCTCCGCGGTCAGCGCGCGCAGCAGCCGCATCTTCGGGTCGGCCGCATCGCACGGATCGCCGGGCCCGGGGCCGAGGACGACCGGCCCCTCGTGCGCGAGCACGGCCGCGCGCAGCCCGGGCTCGTCGTAGCGGCGGACGGTGACGGTCAGCCCCGACGAGCGCAGCACGTGCGCGAGCATCGCGGTGAACGTGTCCTCGCCGTCCACGACCAGGGCGTGCCCGGTGAGTCCCGGTGTGCTTCCCCCGGCCTCCGGCTGCGCTGCGCCCCCGCTCCGCATCCGCAGCCAGAACGGCGCGAGCAGCGCGCGCCGGCCGTCCAGGGCCGCCCGCACCCGCGGGTCGTCGGCGAGCCGGGGCCCCGACCGCTCCGCACGCGGCCGGGCGGGCCGTACGCCCAGCGCCGCCAGCACGCCCGCCGCCTTCGCGTGCGTCTCGGCGACCTCGCCCGCCGGGTCCGAACCGCGGACGAGGGTGGCGCCGACCGGTACGCGCAGCCGGCCGCGGGCGTCGATGTCGGCGGTGCGGATGAGGATGGGGGAGTCCAGGGTCTGCGCGCCGCCGCCGTCGCGCCCGAGCAGGGCCAGCGCACCGGCGTAGTAGCCGCGCCCGCCGCTCTCGTGGCGTTGGACGACCCGGCAGGCGTTCTGCACCGGCGACCCGGTGACGGTCGCGGCGAACATGGTCTCCTTGAGCACCTCGCGCACGTCCAGGGAGGACCGGCCGCGCAGCTCGTACTCGGTGTGCGCCAGGTGCGCCATCTCCTTCAGACGCGGCCCGACGACCACCCCGCCCATGTCGCCGACGGTGCACATCATCTTGAGCTCCTCGTCGACGACCATCGACAGCTCCTCGATCTCCTTGCCGTCGGAGAGGAAGCCGAGCAGATGCTCGGCTGTCGGCCCCTCGGCCGGGTAGCGGTACGTCCCGCTGATCGGGTTCATCACGACCGTCCCGCCGGACATGCGCACGTGCACCTCGGGGCTGGCGCCGACCAGCGTCCGGTCCCCGGTGTGCACCACGAACGTCCAGTACGCCCCCCGCTCGCCCTCCAGGAGCCGCCGGAACAACGCCAGCGCGTCGGCCCGCCCGAAGCCCGGGATCTCCCCCTCGTACGTCCGCCGGATCACGAAGTTCGCGCCCTCGCCCGCGCCGATCTCCTCGCGCAGCACCCGCCCGACGATCTCCGCGTACTCCTCGTCGCCCACGTCGAAGCCGCCGCCCTCGACGCGCACCCGGTGCGCGGGGAGCTGCGCCAGGGCCTCGGCGAGCGGGACCGCGGCCGTCTCCTCGGGCGTCAGCACCAGCAGCGGGGTGCCGTCGTCGCGGACGTCGAAGCCGCGCTCGCGGATCTGCCGGAACGGCACGAGTGCCAGACCCTCGTCGGGCAGGTCGGCCAGGCGGTCGCGGGCGGTCACCGGGCCGAGCAGTACCTCGACCAGGTCGTGGTCGTGCCCCGGGGTACGGCGGCGCAGCAGGGCGAAGGGGCGGGGGTCGTGCAGCAGCCGTGCCAGGTCCATGGGTTCCTCTTCCGTCGATGTCGATCGATGTCGGTGAGGAACGGCCAGGACGCCACGAACGCCGAAGGCCGCCCCTCGGGCGGCCTTCGCGAAGTGTGGATACGCGCAGTCAGCGGGCCGCCGGAGAAGCGGTCCACCACCAGTTCTGGTTCTGGGTCGAGTGCGCGAACATGCCCGGCACCCTACCCCATCGGCCCGCCGCGCGGCCCTGTCCGGCCCGCGGCGGCCCCGGCCGACGTGTCGCCCGTACGCAGCACAGGCCGGTTTCCGGCGGCCGCGCGGGGTGGAAAGAGGGTCCGCGTCGACCGTGTGTCGAGCGCGCCCCGGCGTCCGCCGCGCGCCGCCCGTGCCCGACCGAGGAGTACGCCATTACCGCCCCACGATCACCCCACGCGGCCCGGCCCCGCCCCGGCCTGAGACGTGCGCTGACCGCGCTGAGCGCCTGCGCGGTGCTCGCCGCCGGTGCCCCGGCCGCCGCCCGCCCGGCCGCCGGCGACGCCACGAAGACCGTCAGCTACCGTGGCCACACCTTCACCGTCCCGGCCGGCTGGCCCGTCGTCGACCTCGACCAGGAGCCGACCGCCTGCGTCCGCTTCGACCGGCACGCCGTCTACCTGGGCATCCCCGGCGAGCAGCAGGACTGCCCGGCCCGCGCCGTCGGGCGCACCGAGGTCCTGTGGGTGCAGCCCGCGCCGGCGACGAAGGCCTCGGTGACCGAGGACCGCGTCTCCCGCGTCTACCGGGCGACCGCCACCAACGAGGGAATCTCCGTCACGGCCCCGTACGGCGAGAACCGCGCGGAGATCCAGCGGGTACTGCGCAGTGCCGGGCTGCCCGTCGCCGCCGCCGTCGATGGTGAAGCCGTCGGGGAACACCTACAGGCGCCGGCCGCGCGCGCCGTGCCCGCCGACGCGACCGCGTACCAGGGCAGGGGCTTCGACACCTGCACCGCACCGAGCCGGACGGCCATGAGCGCGTGGCAGGGCAACTCGCCCTACGGAGCCGTCGGCGTCTACATCGGCGGGGTCAACCGCGCCTGCGCCCAGGCGAAGCTGACCGCCGAGTGGGTGCAGACGCAGTACGCGGACGGGTGGCGTTTCTTCCCGCTCTACGTCGGCCCGCAGCCCAGCTCCGGCGCCGGAAGCTGCCGGAACTCCTGCGCGTCGATCGACGATCCCGTGCCGCAGGGCAGGGAGGCCGCGGAGGACGCGGTCGCGCAGGCGACGGCGCTCGGCTTCGCCAAGGGATCGGTGCTCTACAACGACCTGGAGCATTACACGCCCGGCGGCGCCCTCACCGCGCGCGTGCTCGGCTACCTGGAGGCCTGGACCGAGCGGCTGCACGAACTCGGCTACCGTTCCGGCGCGTACGGCAGCGTCTCGTCCCTGGTCGCCGACCTGGTCGGCAGCGCGGGGAAGGTCACCCTGCCCGACGTGATCCACTTCGCGCACTGGAACGACGAGAACACCACCCTCCACACCGCCATTCCGGCCGATCTGTGGGCCGGCCACCAGCGCATCCACCAGTACGCGGGCAACAGGACCGAGACGTACGGCGCGGTGACCATCAACATCGACCGCGACCAGCTCGACGTCGGCGCCGGCGCCTGAACGCCCCGGGGAGGGACATCGGCGACCGGGCGCCGCCCGTCTCATTGGCTGAACGGAGGAGGGGGCCCGACGGGCGACCCCGTAATCTTGGTGGGGTGACCGTGAACGCTAAGACCAGCGCGAGCGCTGGCAACACCTGGCGAGACCTGCCCGCGGCGCAGCAGCCCGAGTACCCCGACCCCGAGGCTCTGCGCGCAGTGATCGCGGACCTCGAGTCGTATCCGCCGCTCGTCTTCGCGGGCGAGTGCGACCAGCTGCGCGCCCGGATGGCGGCCGTCGCCAAGGGAGAGGCGTTCCTCCTCCAGGGCGGCGACTGCGCCGAGGCGTTCGACGCGGTGTCCGCCGACCAGATCCGCAACAAGCTCAAGACCCTGCTCCAGATGGGCGCCGTGCTGACGTACGCCGCCTCGGTGCCGGTGGTCAAGGTCGGCCGGATCGCCGGCCAGTACTCCAAGCCGCGCTCCAAGCCGACCGAGACCCGCGACGGCGTGACCCTGCCGACCTACCGCGGCGACTCGGTCAACGGCTTCGAATTCACCGAGGCCGCCCGTGTCCCGGACCCCGAGCGCCTGAAGCGGATGTACCACACGTCCGCCTCCACCCTGAACCTGGTGCGCGCCTTCACCACCGGCGGCTACGCGGACCTGCGCCAGGTGCACGCCTGGAACCAGGACTTCGTGAAGTCCTCCCCGTCCGGCCAGCGCTACGAGCAGCTCGCGCGCGAGATCGACAACGCGCTGAACTTCATGCGGGCCTGCGGCACGGACCCGGAGGAGTTCAAGACCGTCGAGTTCTTCTCCTCGCACGAGGCGCTGCTGCTCGACTACGAGTCGGCGCTGACCCGCGTCGACTCGCGCACCGGGCAGCTCTACGACGTCTCCGGGCACATGGTGTGGGTCGGCGAGCGCACCCGGCAGCTGGACCACGCGCACATCGAGTTCGCCTCGCGCATTCGCAACCCCATCGGCGTCAAGCTGGGCCCGACGACCACGCCCGAGGAGGCGCTGCGGTACGTCGACCGCCTCGACCCCGAGCGGGAGCCGGGCCGGCTGACGTTCATCGTCCGCATGGGCGCCGACAAGATCCGTGACCGGCTCCCGGAGCTGGTGGAGAAGGTCACGGCCTCGGGCGCGGTGGTGGCCTGGGTGACCGACCCGATGCACGGCAACACCTTCGAGGCGGCCTCCGGTCACAAGACCCGCCGCTTCGACGACGTGCTCGACGAGGTCAAGGGCTTCTTCGAGGTGCACAAGGGGCTCGGCACGCACCCCGGCGGCATCCACGTGGAGCTGACCGGCGACGACGTCACCGAGTGCGTCGGCGGCGGCGACGAGATCTTCGTCGACGACCTGCACCAGCGCTACGAGACGGCCTGCGACCCGCGGCTGAACCGCAGCCAGTCCCTTGACCTGGCGTTCCTGGTCGCGGAGATGTACCGGGACCAGTGAGGCGCCCGCCCGTCGCGGGAGCGTGCACGTGAAGTGGGGCGCGGATCACACCAAATCCGCGCCCCACCCACTTTTCCGGCATACGCGCGGTGAGTAAGGTTAGGTTTGCCTCACCGAGATTCGGGATGGCACCAGTGAACCGATCCCGGCGGGAGGTGAACCGCGTGTACGTGTGCAGTTGCTTCGGCGTCACCGAGCAGCAGGTCCAGCAGCACGCGGACAACGGCGCCTGCACTCCCCGCAAGATCGCCTCCGTCTGCAAGGCGGGCACCGACTGCGGCGGCTGCGTACGCCGCATCCAGGCGCTGCTCGGCCGGGGCGCCTGTCCGCGCCGGGAGCTGATCGACCAGGGCGCCCCGGCGCTCGCGCCGCTCATGGGCCGCACGTCCGGCGCCGGCGCCGAGGAACTGGGCGACGCCGCCTAGCGGGCCGGGCGGTCGGCGGCCGCCTCAGTGGCTGGAGAAGCTGTGCGTACCGGGGCCCGACGGGTCCGGCTGGCTCTGCTCGACGACGGTCGAGAGGTAGAGCGCCTCACCCAGCTTGTCGACCAGCTCCAGCTGGGTGTCCAGATAGTCGATGTGGTGCTCCTCGTCGGCGAGGATCGCCTCGAAGATGTTCGCCGACGTGATGTCGTCCTTGGCGCGCATCAGCTCCACGCCCCGGCGCAGCCGGTCGATGGCCTCGACCTCGATCTGCCGGTCGGCGCGGAACATCTCGGTCACCGTCTGTCCGACCTGGACGTGGAAGAGCCGCTGGTAGTTCGGCAGGCCGTCCAGCAGCAGGATGCGGTCGGTCAGGAGTTCCGCGTGCCGCATCTCGTCGAACGACTCGTCACGGGTGTACTTGGCGAGCTTCGTCCAGCCCTTGTGGTCCTGGAGCTTGGAGTGCAGGAAGTACTGGTTGATCGCGGTGAGCTCGGCGGTCAGCTGCTCGTTGAGCAGTTCGATCACCTCGGGGTCGCCTTGCATGGCGGCGGGGCTCCTTCCGGACGTCTCTGGGCCGATCTCGCGCATGATTGCACCGGCGCACACAGTCGTCCAGTAAGTGCATGCTTAGTGCGAGTTGCCTGAATTGCCCCCCGACTGGTCATGTGCACCCTCTCCGGTCTGTCAGGATGGAGTCATGGGTCAGCCGGTGGAGCGCGCGTCAGGAGACGCGTCTGGAGCAGTGCCGACGGGAGCGGCACAGCCGGAACTCCCGCCGGGGCAGCGGCTCCAGCGCGGCTGGCCGGTCACGCACTACGGACCCGTGCCCAAGTTCCGGCCCGAACGCTGGGACTTCCGGGTCTTCGGCGCCACCGCCGACGGTGAGAAGCACTGCTGGACCCACGAGGAGTTCACGGCCCTGCCGTACACCACCGTGGTGGCCGACCTGCACTGCGTCACGAAGTACAGCATGACCGGCGCCGAGTGGGGCGGCATCCCCGCGCGCACCGTCCTGGACATCGCCCCGCCCGCGGCGAACGTCACCCATGTGATGGTGTGGGCGGAGTACGGGTTCAGCTCCAACCTGCGCCTGTCCGACTTCACCTCGGAGCGCACCCTCTTCGCCACCCACAAGGACGGCGAACTGCTCACCGCCGAGCACGGCTTCCCGCTCCGCCTGATCGTCCCCCACCTGTACGCGTGGAAGGGCCCCAAGTGGGTCCGCGGCGTGGAGTACATGACCGCCGACCGCCGCGGCTTCTGGGAGGAGCGCGGCTACCACAACCTCGGCGACCCCTGGAAGGAACAGCGCTACTCCTACCAGGAGGGACCGGGGGACGGGCCGGAACTCTGACACGCGTTCCGGCAGCTCACGCCCTCGTCGTGTGCGTCAGGCGTCCCTGAGCCGCTTCAGGCGCTCCACGTCCGCCGTGTGGCCCTCCTTGCCGCCCGGGGTCTCGATGACCAGCGGGACGCCCTCGGTGGCGGGGTGGGTCATCAGGGCGCGGAAGGGGTCCTCGCCGATGTGGCCGGCGCCGATGTTCTCGTGCCGGTCCTTGTGCGCCCCGGCAACGTCCTTGGAGTCGTTGGCGTGGATCAGCCTCAGCCGGCCCTCGCCGACCGTCTCCACCAGCAGGTCCAGCGTCTGGTGCATGCCGTCCGGGCCGGTCAGGTCGTGCCCGGCGGCGAAGATGTGGCAGGTGTCCAGGCACACGCCCAGCCTCGGATGGGAGTCCAGCGCCTCGAAGTACGGCCCGAAGTCCCAGGTGCGCGAGCACAGCGAGGCACCCTGGCCCGCGGTGGACTCCAGGAGCAGGTACGGGTCGTCGTCGTGGGTGAGCTCGTCCAGCAGCGGCAGCATGTGCTCCCGCACCTGCTTCAGCGCGACGGACCGGTCCCGGCCGCCGGTCGCGCTCCCGGTGTGCACGACGACGCCCAGCGCGCCGATCTCCCGGCCGCGCCGCAGCGAGTGCCGCAGCGACTCCACCGACCGCTCCACGGTCGCCTCGGTGTGGGAGCCGAAGTTGATCAGGTACGGGGCGTGGACGTACGCCGGGACCGACTGCTCGGCGCAGGCCGCGCGGAACCGCTCGTCCTGCCGCGGATCGCCGACGGGCGTGGCCCAGCCGCGCGGATTGGCGACGAAGACCTGCACGGTCTCCGCGCCGAGGTCACGGGCGTAGGACAGGCCCACGGAATGCAGCCCGCCGGCGACGGGCACATGGCCGCCGATCGGGTTGCGGACGGGGCCGGGGAGGGGACGGGACCGCTGACTGCTCACCCGTTCAGGGTGTCACGCGCCCGGCGGCCCGTGGCCGCCGGGCCGCCGTCAGCGGATGGTGATCGTTATCGTCGAGCCCTTCGGCGCCCGGTCGCCGCCCTTCACCGACTGCTTCTTGACGGTGTCGCCGAACAGCCCCAGCAGCCCGCGGTCCTCCCGGACCTGGAAGCCGGCCTTCTGCAGCGTGTTCTTCGCGTCGCCGACGCTGTTGCCGGTCACGTCCGGCACCTCGATCATCTCCGGCCCCTTGGACAGCGTCAGCGTGACCGTGTCGCCCTCGGCGGCCTCGCTGTCGGCCGCCGGGCTCTGCCGGGCAACCTGGCCCTTGTCGAACTCGGAGGTGACCTGCTCGGAGGAGACCGCCACCTTCAGACCGGCGTCCTGGAGGTCGGAACGCGCCTCGTCCAGGTCCTCGCCGGTCACGTCCGGGACGTCGACCGCGCGGCCCTTGCTGACAGTGAGCGCGATCGCCGAGCCCGCGTGCCGGTCCGTGCCCGCCCCGGGGTCCGTGCCGATCACGACGTCGCGGGGGACGTCGTCGCTGAACTCCCGGCTCACCATGCCCGGCTCCAGGCCGTCCTGCTTCAGCAGGGACCGTGCCTCGTCCAGCGGGCGGCCCTTCAGATCGGGCACCCGCACGGTCTCCGGGCCGTCGGAGACCGTGAGAACCACCGAGCCGTGGCTGCGGATCCGGGCGCCCGCCTGCGGGTCGGTGCTGATGACCGTGCCCCGCCGGACCGTGTCGCTGTAGGCGTGCTCGACCCGGTCGACCCCGAGACCGGCCTCCTTGAGCCGCTCCCTGGCCTGCGCCTCGGTCTTCGAAAGCAGCGGCGGGACCTTCGTGAACTGGCCCGAGTTGATGTACCACACGCCCCCGCCGACCCCGAGGACCAGCAGGACGGTGGCGACCACCGTGAGCAGGGTGCGCCGGGGCGGCATGGGGCGCCGCGCGCCGGACGGCCCCGGTGGGGGCGGGGGCGCCTGGAGCCGGCTGGTGCGGTTGAGGGCGGTCTCGGAGCGTGCGCCGTCGCCGGTGTCCCCGCCGCCACCGCCACGGATCCGCGTCGTCAGCGCGCGCGGGATGACGCTCGTACGGTCCTCGGCGTTGTCGTGCTCCGCGGTGATGGCCTGCGGCGGCACGGCGTCGAGCTGTTCCGCACTGAGCGCGGACCGAGCCTCGCGGACCCGCGCGAGCAGCGCGACCGCGTCGTGCGGCCGGATGTCCGGGGTGCGCGCGGTGGCCTCCGCGACCAGTTCGTCCAGTTCGAGGGGCAGTCCCGGCACTGCGGCCGACGGGACCGGCACGTCCTCGTGGAGGTGCTGGTACAGCACCTGGGCCGGGGACTCGCCCTGGTGCGGCTTGCCGCCGGCCAGCATCTCGTACAGCACGACCCCGCACGCGTACACGTCGACCCGGGGGGCGGCGGTGCCGCGCTCGATCTGCTCCGGCGCGAGGTAGGAGACGGTGCCGAGGACGGCACCGGTGGTGTTCGTCACCGTGTCCACGGACCGGACCAGCCCGAAGTCGGCGACCTTGACCCGGCCGTCGTCCCCTATCAGGACGTTCTCCGGCTTCATGTCCCGGTGGACGAACCCGGCCCGGTGCGCGGCCCCCAGCGCGGCGAGCACCGGCTCCAGGATGTCCAGCGCCGCGCGCGGCTGGAGCGCCCCGCGCTCGCGCAGCACGTCGCGCAGGGTGCAGCCGGCCACGTACTCCATGGCGAGGTACACGTACGTCCCGTCCGTGCCCTGGTCGAAGACCTGCACCACGTTCGGGTGCGCCAGCCGCGCGACCGACTTGGCCTCCCGGATGAACCGCTCCACGAACGAGCCGTCGGCCGCGAGCGTCGGGTGCATCACCTTGAGCGCGAGGACCCGGTCGAGTCGGGTGTCCAGGGCCCGGTAGACCGTGGCCATCCCGCCGACGGCGATCCGCGCGTCGACGCGATAGCGGCCGTCGAGCACCTGCCCGACGAGAGGGTCCTGAAGGGTCGTATCCACGCAGGCGAGTCTACGAGCCGTCACGGACACACACGGATCGCGGACGGTGTCGCGCCGGTACTGAAGCCGACCTGTGACGCCGAACGCGCACCCGTGCGGACGAACTGACCGGCTAGAACGCGGGCCGCTCCGGGTCCAGCCCGGCCATGCCCTTTGCCGGGGACGACGCCCGGGCGAAGTGCCGTTTGGGGATCCGCCCGGCCAGCCGTGCCAGCCGCCCCGCCTCCACGGCGGACCGCATCGCCGCGGCCATCATCACCGGCTCCTGCGCCCGCGTCACCGCGGAGGCGAGCATCACCCCGGCACACCCCAGCTCCATGGCCAGCGCCACGTCCGAGGCCGTGCCCGCCCCGGCGTCCAGGATCACCGGCACGCGCGCGTGCTCCACGATCAGCTGGAAGTTGTGCGGGTTGCGGATGCCGAGCCCGGACCCGATGGGCGACCCGAGCGGCATGATCGCGGCGCAGCCCACGTCCTCCAGCTTCCGCGCGAGCACCGGGTCGTCGTTCGTGTACGGCAGGACCGTGAACCCGTCGTCGACCAGCGTCTCCGCCGCGTCCAGCAGCTCGATCGGGTCCGGCAGCAGCGTGCGCTCGTCGGCGATGACCTCCAGCTTGACGAGGTCCGTGCCGAGCGCCTCCCGCGCCAGCCGGGCGGTGAGTACCGCCTCGCCCGCGGTGAAGCAGCCCGCGGTGTTGGGCAGCACCCGGATCCCGAGCGACTCCAGCACCGACAGCACCGAGCCGTGCACGGAGGGGTCCACCCGCCGCATCGCGACCGTGGTCAGCTCCGTGCCGGAGGCCACGAGCGCCCGCTCCAGGACCTCCAGGCCGGTCGCGCCGCCGGTGCCCATGATCAGCCGGGACGTGAAGGGCGTACCACCGAGGACGAAGGGGTCGTCGGCCATGGCTCAGCCTCCCTGGACGGCGGTCAGCACTTCGACGCGGTCGCCCTCGGCCAGGGCCGTGGACGCCCACCGCGCGCGTGGCACGACGGTCTCGTTGAGGGCGGCGGCCACCCCGGAGGGCGCCGCGCTCAGGGTCCGCACGACGGTGCCGAGTGACGTGCCGGGCGCGACCCGGCGGGCCTCACCGTTGACGGAGATGTTCATACGGGCTGCTCCGTGAGTGCCGCGGCGTGGAAACGCCTGGGGGAGAAGGGGCGGACCTCGTCCGGCAGGTCGCCGGTGGTCAGGACGTGCGCCATGGCGTCACCGGTGACCGGCGTGAGCAGGACACCGTTGCGGTAGTGCCCGGTGGCGAGCAGCAGGCCGGCGAGGCCGGTCGGGCCGAGCAGCGGCGCGTTGTCGGGGGAGCCGGGCCGCAGTCCCGCCCTGGTCTCCGTGAGCGGCAGCTCGGTGATCCCCGGCACCAGCTCGTGCGCGTCGCGCAGCAGCTCGTACACGCCGCCCGCCGTCACCGTCGTGTCCCAGCCCAGTTCCTCGCTCGTGGCCCCGACGACCAGCTCCCCGTCGAGCCGCGGCACCAGGTAGACCTGGCTGCCGCGCACCACGGCCCGCACAGTACGGCTCAGGAACGGCGCGTACCGCTTCGGCACCGTCAGCCGCAGCACCTGTCCCTTCACCGGCCGCACCGGCGGCAGCACCTCGTCCGGGACGCCCGCGAGCCGTCCGCTGAGGCTGCCCGCGGCGAGCACCACCCGGTCCGCGGCCGGCGCGGTGCCGTCGCGCAGCACACAGCCCGTGGCCCGGCCGCGGGCCACGGTGAGCCGCTCGGCCCAGCCGCGGTGGAAGACCACGCCCGCCCGCTCGCAGGCCGCGACCAGGGCGCGGGCAAGCCGCCGCGGGTCGATCTGGTGGTCGCCGTCCACCCGCAGCCCGCCGCGCACGCCCGGCGCGAGCATCGGTTCGAGGCGGCGGCAGTCCCGCCCGGACAGCCACTCGGACTCCAGGCCCGAACGGCGCTGGAGGTCGTGCAGTTCCCGCAGGTGGGCGCGGTCGTCGGCGTCCAGCGCGACGGCGAGGGTGCCGCAGCGGCGGTAGCCGAGGTCGTGGCCGGTCAGCTCGGTCAGCTCGGCCGCGAAGTCCGGGTACCGGCGGGCGGAGGCCAGGTTGAGCGCGAGCAGGGTCTGCTCGCCGTAGTGCAGTTCGGTGACGGCGGCCAGCATCCCGGCGGCCACCTGTGCGGCCCCGCCGCCCGGCTCGGGGTCCACCACGGCCGTGGCGAACCCGCGCTGCGCCGAGCGCCAGGCCGTCACCAGGCCGATGATTCCGCCCCCCACGACGAGGACGTCGGACGTACGTGACGACGACATGGGCGTCCAGCCCCTCCCTTCGCCGGCATGACCCGGATCAGGTTCGTACGGTCGGAGGCCGCCAGCCTCCCTCTCAGCCCGGTGCGTCCGGGCTCCCGCGAGTGCGTGTACGGTCGCCACCCTAGCCCGGGTGGGGCAGGTTGCGGGAGCCGGTCGTGGAGCGGGTCACCCCGCACGCCCCTGACTGACGCCGTGTCAGTTGACTTATGGTGATCAGGTGAGCGACCAGACGCAGGAACAGGGCACATCGGCGCCGCGGCGCGTGGTCGTCGCGGGCGCCGGCATGGCCGGTGTGCAGACCGCGGTCGCCCTGCGCGAGCAGGGCTTCACCGGCACCGTGACACTGATCGGCGCCGAACCCCACCAGCCCTACGACCGGCCGCCGCTGTCCAAGGCCGTCCTGCTCGGCAAGGCCGAGGGCTCCGCCTTCGACATCGACTTCGAGGCGCTCGGCCTCGAACTGCGGCTCGGCTGCGAGGCACTGGCCGTGCGGCCCGGCACGCGCGTGCTGGAGACCTCGGCCGGACCGGTGCCGTACGACGTCCTCGTCCTGGCCACCGGCGCCGAACCGATCCGGCTGCCCGGCACGGAGGGCGTGCGGGGAGTCCACCTGCTGCGCACCCTGGACGACGCCGAACGGCTGCGGCCGGTGCTCACCGAGCAGCACGACATCGTGGTCGTGGGCGCCGGCTGGATCGGCGCCGAGTTCGCCACCGCCGCGCGCGAGGCGGGCTGCGCCGTGACCGTCGTGGAGGCCGCGGACCGTCCGCTCGCCGGGGCGCTGCCCGCGGAGGTGGCCGAGCCGATGACCGCCTGGTACGCCGACAGCGGCACCGAACTGCGCACCCACGCGCGCGTGGAGCGCGTCGAACCCGGCGCGGTCGTGCTCGACGACGGCTCCCGGCTGCCCGCGGGCGCCGTCGTGGTCGGCATCGGCGCACGCCCCGCCACGGACTGGCTGGCCGGCTCCGGCATCGAGCTGGGCCCGCACGGGGACGTCCTGGCGGACGACCATCTGCGCACGTCGGTGCCGGACGTGTACGCGGTCGGCGACTGCGCCTCCTTCCCCTCGGGGCGGTACGGCGAGCGCCTGCTGATCCACCACTGGGACAACGCGCTCCAGGGCCCGCGCACGGTCGCGGCCGACATCGTCGGCCTCACCCCCGTGGTCTACGACCCGGTGCCGTACTTCTGGTCCGAGCAGTTCGGACGCTTCGTGCAGTACGCGGGGCACCACACGTCGGCCGACGCCGTCGTCTGGCGCGGCGATCGCACCGGACCGGCGTGGACGGTCTGCTGGCTCCGCGAGGGCCGGCTCGTCGCCCTGCTGGCCGTCGGCCGGCCGCGGGATCTGGCGCAGGGGCGGCGGCTGATCGAGTCCGGCACGCCCATGGATCCGCGGCTGCTGGCGGACCCGGCGAAGCCTCTGAAGGCGGCGACCGCGTGAGGCGCGCGTCCCCGGGTGGACGGGCCTGGCTTCCGAGTGTCAGTGGCAGATGGCACGCTTGTCCTCGTGACCGAGATTGACACGAAGATCGACGCTCTCGTCCCTGCCTGGCTCACCCTTCCCGACATCGCCGAACAGCTCGGCGTCGAGGTGACACGTGTGCGGCAGCTGGTCAAGGAGGGCCAGCTCATCGCCGTGCGCCGGGGTGAGAACCGCGCGCTGCACGTTCCCGCCGCCTTCATCGACGGCGACAAGGTCGTCAAGGGCCTGTCCGGCACCCTGACGCTCCTGAGGGACGACGGCTTCACGGTCGAAGAGATGATCGAATGGCTTTTCACCCCCGACCCGACCCTGCCGGGCACCCCCGCCCAGGCCCTGAGTGAGAACCGCGGCACCGAGGTGAAGCGCCGCGCCCAGGCCCTCGCCGTCTGACCCGGCCGCTCCTCCACGCTCCCCGGCCGCGGTCCTGGCGGCCGGGCGGGCGGTGGCCGCGACAGGCCCGGCCGGGAGGGGCGGATAGGGTCCGTCCGAGTGGTCGGACGGACCACGCAACCGTCGAGCCGGGGGGACCCGCGTATGCCTGAGACCGCTGCCGCTGCCGCAGCCGTTGCCGACGTCGCGGCCGGCGCCCGTGACCGGCTCGGTGCCGCGCGCCTTTATCTGTGCACGGACGCCCGCAGGCGGCAGGGGGACCTGGCCGGGTTCCTGGACGCGGTGCTGGCGGCGGGCGTCGACGTCGTGCAATTGCGGGACAAGGGCATGGAGGCGGCGCAGGAACTGGACCTGCTGGAGGTGTTCGCCGACGCGTGCGCACGGCACGGGAAGCTGCTCGCGGTCAACGACCGGGCGGACGTCGCCCACGCGGCCCGCGCCGATGTCCTGCACCTGGGGCAGGGGGACCTTCCGGTGCCCGCCGCCCGCGCCATTCTCGGCGAAGGTGTCCTGATCGGCCGGTCCACGCACGCCGAGGGCGAGGCCGCCGCCGCGGCCGTGCAGGACGGCGTGGACTACTTCTGCACCGGACCCTGCTGGCCCACGCCCACCAAGCCGGGGCGCCCCGCCCCCGGCCTCGACCTCGTCCGGTACACCGCCTCGCTGGGCACCGACCGGCCCTGGTTCGCCATCGGCGGCATCGACCTCGGCAACCTGGACCAGGTCCTGGAGGCCGGCGCCCGCCGCGTCGTCGTGGTCCGGGCGATCACCGAGGCCGACGACCCCGGAGCAGCGGCGGCCGAGTTCGCCGAGCGGCTGCGGCAGGCGGGGTAGGGGCGCGGTACGGCCGGAGGCCGGCCGCCCGGCGTCTCACTTTTCGGACAGGTGGCCGGGTCCGACCCGCTGATTTCCGGCCCCACTGTCCGAAGTGTGGACAAGAAGCCGACAATCCAGGCAAATTTCCGATGCTCGGTTGGGAGACCGCCATGCCGTGGATAGCCTGCCTGTATGGCCCTCGGAACCGCATCCACCAGGACTGATCGCGCACGCACCGTGCGTGACATGCTCGCCACCGGCAAGAGCACCTACTCCTTCGAGTTCTGGGCGCCGAAGACGGCGAAGGGCGAGCGCAACCTGTGGAACGCGCTGCGCAGGGTCGAGGCCGTCGCCCCCGACTTCGTCTCGGTGACGTACGGCGCCGGCGGCTCCACCCGCGCGGGCACCGTCAAGGCGACCGAGCAGATCGTCTCCGACACGACGCTCACCCCGGTCGCGCACCTCACCGCCGTCAACCACTCCGTCGCCGAACTGCGCAACATCATCGGCCAGTACGCCGACGCCGGGATCCGCAACATGCTCGCCGTGCGCGGCGACCCGCCCGGCGACCCGATGGCCGAGTGGGTCCCGCACCCCCGCGGACTGACCTACGCCGCCGAACTCGTCCGGCTCATCAAGGAGTCGGGCGACTTCTGCGTCGGCGTGGCGGCCTTCCCCGAGATGCACCCGCGCTCCGCCGACTGGGACACCGACGTCGCGCACTTCGTCGACAAGTGCAGGGCGGGCGCCGACTACGCGATCACGCAGATGTTCTTCGAGCCCGAGTCGTACCTCCGCCTGCGCGACCGCGTCGCCGCCGCCGGTTGCGCGACACCCGTCATTCCCGAGATCATGCCGGTCACGAGCGTGAAAATGCTCGAGCGTCTGCCCCAACTCAGCAACGCCGCCATCCCGGACGACCTCGAAGAGCGGATCCGCTCGGCGGCGGACGATCCGGCGGCGGTACGCTCCCTTGGGATCGAGTTCGCCACCGAGTTCTGTGCGCGACTGCGGGCCGAGGGAGTGCCCGGGCTGCACTTCATCACGCTCAACAACTCCACGGCGACGCTGGAAATCTACGAGAACCTGGGTCTGCACCAACGGCCGCGGACCTAGACCGGCCGCACCCGCGTACGACACACTGCGTAGCGGCCACTGGGAGAGGGGCGTACATGGGCTGGACGGTCCTCTACATCGCGTTCGGCATTGTCGCGCTGTGGCTGCTGGGCGAGGTGCTGCTGCAGTACAAGGCACGGTTGCGCTGGCGGCTGCTGGCCTTCGGCGGCTTCCTCGGTGTCGTCCTCGGGGTCCTGATCCCCTCCGTCATCGTGATCGGTCTCGGCGCGGCCGCCTTCGCGGTCGGCCAGACCTACGTGACGCTGTCCTTCCGGCGCGGTTTCGCGGCGGGCTGGGCGGTCAACCGCCCCGAGGCCGAGGAGGGCAAGCCGCGCCGCCGCGGCAAGGCCGAGCACCAGGACCCTGCCCTGGAGGTCTCCGGCCTGGAAGCGTCCGACGGCGACACCGGCACCATGCGGGCCCTGCCCGGCTACGAGGGTCAGTCCTACGGCCAGGGCGACGACGACCGCGACGACGTCTTCACCCCCGCCGCACTCCACTCCCAGCCGCTTCCGAGCGACGGGGCCCCCGTCTCCGAGCCCGCGGCCGCCGAGGCCACCGCCGTGTACGAGCCGCAGCCCCTGCCCGACGAGACCGGTTCCTACGGCGTCTACGACCGCTCCGCCCACCAGGGCGGCACGCAGTCGCCCTACCCGGGGGCCGGCCAGACCCAGGACCAGTACGCCACCGTGGCCCAGGACGCCGACCAGGGCAATGCGTACGACTACTCAGGCTACGGGCAGCAGGGCTACGGCTACGACGCCTCCGGCCAGCAGCAGTACGCCGCCTACGCCGACCCGTACGCCGGCGCCCAGACCTACGACGGCTCCTACGACACCGGCTACGCCCAGCAGGGCCAGCAGGGGTACGGCCAGCAGGCCTACGGCACCCAGGACGCCTACGCCGGCTACGCCGCGGAGACCCCGGCCGGCGGGGTCTGGGTCCCGCAGCAGCGCACCGACGAGTCCTACGGCGGCGAACTCCCGCCGGAGCAGGCCTACCCGTACCAGGGCGACAACCAGGGCCAGCCGCAGCACGGCACGGGCTACGACGAGCAGTACCGTTTCTGAACGCTCCCCGGCTCACTGGGAGCCGCGGAACTCCGGTCCCTCCACGATCAGTCCGGCCACCAGCGCCCCCGACATCCCGGCGTGCGGCAGCCCGCCGCCGGGGTGCGACCAGCCGCCCACGGTGAACAGGCCCGCGAGCCCCGTGGTGTTCGCCGGGTGCAGCAGGCGCCCCTGGGCGGCCGCGAGCGCCGGCGCGGGGACGGCCCCGCCCTCCGCGCCCGTCACCCGGGCGATGTCGGCCGGGGTGCGCACCTCGTGCCACAGCAGGCGGTCGCGGAGCCCGGGTATCGCCCGCGCGGCGACGGCGATCATCCGGTCGGCCTGTGCCTGGAGGTCCCCCGAGGGGGACGCGGGGACCGTCGCCGTGAGCGTCACCGCCTCGTGCTCCGGGTCCGGGACGAGCGCCGGATCGCCGGGACGCGACACCGAGACGGTGGGCCGCCCGGGCAGCCCGGGGGCCGCACCGAACAGCGCGTCGAGTTCGCCCGCGCGGTCCTCGGTGTGCACCACGGTCCGGTGGGCCGTCCCCTCCGGACGGCCGCCGCGCAGAGCCAGCAGTACGGTCAGGCGGCTGGGCGCCCCGGGCTGCGGCGGCACCTCGCCCGCACCGCGCGGGGCCGTGCCACGGACCATGCCGGCCAGCACCCGGGGAGGCACACCCGCGACCACGAACTCCGCCTCGGCCACGGTCCCGTCGGCGAACTCCACGCCCGCCGCCCGGCCGTCCTTGTCGACGATTCGCCCGACCTCGGCGCCGAAGGTGAACTCGACCCGGCGGGCCAGGCACCGCTCGTACACCGCGCGCGCCAGCTCGCGCAGGCCGCCGCGCACGTACCAGGTGCCGAAGGCGTGGTCCAGGTACGGCAGTACGGCCGCGCTCGCCGGGGCGGTCCGCGGATCGAGGCCGTAGGCGAGCGCGTGGCTCTCCAGGAGGGCGGCGAGCCGCGGATCGCGCAGCTCCCAGGCACCCACCTCGGCGAGCGTCCCGGCCCGGCGGGTGCGCAGCAGGCGCTTGTGCGGCACCGCCGGGTAGGGCTCGCGCTCGGCCAGCACCTGCCAGTTGGGCCACAGCGGCTCCTCCAGGAGCGGGCGGCGGGCCCGGTCCCAGGCCTCGCGGGCCCGCACCAGGAAGTCGCCCCAGCGCTGTCCGGCGCCCGCGCCGAGGGCTTCGTCCAGAGCGGCGACGACACCCGCGCGCGAGACGTTCGGCAGGGACACCTCCGTGCCGTCGGCGAAGACGTGCCGTGCGGACGGGTCCACCTGGACCAGCTCGACCCGGTCCTCCAGCGGCTCCTTGCCGGTCTTGACGAACAGATCGCGGTGGACGGCGGGCAGCGGGAGCAGCCCGGGGCCGGTGTCGAAGGCGAAGCCGTCCCGCTCGAACCGGCGCAGCGCGCCGCCGTACGTGTCCGTACGCTCGTACACCGCCACCCGGTGGCCCGCGACGGCCAGCCGGGCGGCGGCCGCCATCGCGCCCATCCCGGCGCCGATCACCGCAATCCGTGCCATGTGCGCGACTTTATCGACCGCCACCGACAATCCCGGCCGCGGGGGCGCTGACCAGCGGTTTCCCGGATGAGTTGGCCGCAGGCGGGCTCAGCCCGGCGGGGACCCCGCCCCGGCCGCGAGCCGGCGTTTCTCCTCCCGGCGCTGGGCCCTGCGGCGCAGGAAGCGCCGGATCCGGGAGACCAGGAAGACGACGACCACGATCCCGGCGAGCAGCAGGACGCCCGCGACGATCGCCGCGGCCAGCGGATGGAAGATCGCGAACGTGACGAGTCCGGCCACGCCGAGGTCCTCGGCCAGGCTCACGACCATGTTGCTCACGGGCTCGGGGGAGGTGTTGACCGCCATCCGCGTCCCGGCCTTCACCAAGTGGCTGGCCAGTGCCGTACCGCCGCCGACCAGGCCCGCCGTGACATCCGACAGCGAACCGCTCTGCCCCGCGAGCAGCGCGCCGACCCAGGCACCGGCGACCGGGCGGATCACGGTGTGCGCCGTGTCCCACACCGAGTCCACATAGGGGATCTTGTCGGCGACCGCCTCCAGCGCGAACAGCACCGCCGCCGCGATCAGCACCTCCGGCCGTTGCAGGGCGGCGGGGACGTCGTCGCTCAGTCCCGTCGCACCGAACACACCGAGGAGCAGCACCACCGCGTACGCGTTGATGCCGCTGGCCCAGCCGCTTGTGAACACCATGGGGAGTACGGACACGGAGGCGATCGTAGCCAGCGCGCCGCGCGGAGTCCCGGGGTCGGGGACGCGGGACTGAGTATCCGTACCTAGCAGGCGGGATGAGTACGCGTACGGATGTCACGCGACCCCTGCGGACGAGAGAGTCGAGGGGCACGGGAAAGGGCACGCCGGCACCGCCGACACGGGGCGGCGGAACGGCGTGGCCCTCGACCGGGAGACGCCGGTGCGTGGTGGCCCGCGGGGGACGCGGCCAGGGCGCACCGGTGTCTTCCTGCGCGCGGCCCGCGCCGGGCGTTCCCGGGAGGCCGCGGCCTCAGAGGCGTCCGCTGACCCGACCCTGAAGGAGCCGGGACAGCGCCGCGTGCACGTCGTCCAGGGAACGCTGCGGCTGGAAGGACTTCCAGTCCAGCGCGGCCACCAGCACCATGCCGACCAGCGCGGCCGCGGTCAGCGGCACGTCGACGTCCTCGCTGAACTCCCCGTCCGCCATGCCGTCGCGCAGTACGCCCTCGACGACCGCGACCGCCTCCTGCCGCACCACCAGGAGCGTGGCCTGCCAGGAACGGTTGGTGCGCCACAGCTCGGCCACGTAGAGCTGGGTGAAGGCCGGGTAGCGGTCGATGAAGACGAGCCCGGCGCGGACCATGGCGTCGAGGGCGTCGACCCGGCTGCCGCCCTCCCGCGCCGTCCGGTCGGCCGCCTCGCGCAGGGAGGCGGTGAGCAGTCCCACGCCGTGCCGCAGCAGCTCTTCGAAGAGGACGGACTTGCTGGCGAAGTTGTAGTAGACGGTGCCCTTGGCGACCCCCGCCCGCTCGGCGATCTCGTCCACCGTGGTGGCGGAGAAGCCCTGCTCGGCGATGAGCGTGACGGCGGCCTCGTAGAGCTTCTGCCGGGTGGCCTCGCGGCGGGTACGGGCGCCCGGCGTGGCGCTGCTGCGTTCCATGGCCCTGATTGTCACAGGTCGGTGCCTTGCGGAGGGCTCGGCGAGGGAGGCCGGCGGCCGCGCCGCGGGCCCGGCGCGCGAGCCTCCCTCCAAGCGCAGCCGCGGCAAAACCCCAGGTCGGAACGGATTGTCAGTGCCATACCTCACGATGTGCACATACGGCACCCGTGCCGTCACCCAGACGACAGGAGGTTCGTCATGGCCAACTCGTCCGCAGCCGCCGCCCGTCGGCACCGCGCCACCGGCCCTGCCCCCTCACTGACCGGCCCGGCGAGCGACGTGCACCCCGTCCCGCGCCGAGCCTCGGCCCCGCCCGCCGCCCTCGGCCTGCTCGCCCAGGCCCGCGACGGCCTGGAGGAGGCCACCGCCCTCCGCACCCCGAACGAGCGGTACGCGACGGCCCACCTTGCCGCGCTGCGCACCGCGGCCGCCGTGCTCGCCGCGCGGGGGCGCCCGGATCCCACCCCGCGCCGCCGGGCCCGCATCAGGAGCGCCTGGGAAGTACTCCCCGAGATCGCGCCCGAACTCGCCGAGTGGAGTGCGCTGTTCGCCGCGGGCGCCGCGCGCCGCGCCCGTGCCGAGGCCGGGATCCGGGGCGCGGCCGGCCAACGGGACGCCGACGACCTGATACGGGACGTGGCGGTGTTCATCCGCCTGGTCGAGCGCCTGCTCCTCCTCCAGCCGGTCGTCCCCCGCCCCGCGCCCGGCGGGGCGGCGAGCGCGGCGACCGCGGGGGCCGTGGAGCCGAGGGGCAGGTCGGGGGGTGGAGGCAATAGGGTGGAGGGCGCCTGAAGCCCTTCCAGTTCCCGTGTACCGGGCGGGGAGGGGCAGTCCGATCGCTCCGCCGTGCAAGAGGCGGTGCCGCGCCGAGGAGTCAACCGTGTCGGACCCGATGCGCCCGCCCGTCTCCCACCATCACGCTCAACCGGCGTCGCTGCGCTCCGACCCCTCCCGTCCACGCGCCTCTCTCCGTACCGCCGTGGTCTGGGAGGTCCTGCACGACGCCCTCGACCACCGGGTCAAGGCCTCCGGCCGGGACTGCCTGGACGTCCTCGACACCGGCGGCGGCAGCGGCAACTTCGCCGTGCCCGCCGCCCGGCTCGGCCACCGGGTCACCGTCGTCGACCCCAGCCCCAACGCCCTGTTCGCCCTGGAGCGCCGCGCCGCCGAGGCCGGTGTCGCCGAGCGGGTGCGGGGCGTCCAGGGCGACGCCCACGGCCTCTTCGACGTGGTCGAGCGCGGCGGCTACGACGCCGTGCTGTGCCACGGCGTCCTGGAGTACGTCGACGACCCCGCCGAGGGCGTGCGCAACGCGGTGGCCGCCCTGCGCCCCGAGGGCATTCTGAGCGTGCTCGCCGCCGGTCTCGGCGGCGCCGTGCTCGCGCGGGCCCTGGCCGGGCACTTCAAGGAGGCCCGGCACGCACTCGACGACCCCGAGGGCCGCTGGGGCGAGGGCGACCCGGTGCCGCGCCGCTTCACCGCCGAGCAGCTCACCGCGCTCGTCGAGGGCGCGGGCCTGCGGGTCGCCGCCGTGCATGGGGTGCGGATCTTCGCCGACCTGGTGCCCGGAGTGCTCGTGGACACCGAGCCCGGGGCGCTGGACGCCCTGCTGAAGCTGGAGGCGGCGGCGGCCGAACGGCCCGCGTTCCACTCCGTGGCCACGCAGCTCCACGTACTCGGTGAGACCAGGGGCGCGGCGGAGGCCTGAGCCGCCGCACGGGACGGGCCGCCGACCGGGGCCGTGGCCGGGCATGCAGTCCGCCACAGGCCGCCCGGACGCGGGCTCGGCGCCGTATGATCGAAGGAGACGGTCCGGCATGACGGCCCGCCCGCCGGGGAATGGAAGCCTCAGCGGACCGGGATCGACATGGCGGATTCCGGTTGGCCAATTGGCGCAGAGGGGCGGGTTTCACGGGGGCGATTCCCGCCTATTCTTAAGGGACCCCCCGAGTCGCCCCGGCGACTGCACGATGAGGAGGACTCCGTGCCGCTCTCGGAGCACGAGCAGCGCATGCTCGAGCAGATGGAGCGAGCGCTGTACGCCGAAGATCCCAAGTTCGCGTCGGCGCTCGAGGGAAGCGGGCTGCGTACGTACACCCGGCGGCGGGTCTACCAGGCGGTCGTGGGCTTCCTCGTAGGTATCGCGCTCCTCATGGCAGGAATGGTCGTCCAGAAGCTCATCTGGGTCAGTGTGGTGGGCTTCCTGGTCATGCTGGGCTGTGCCGTACTGGTCGTGACCGGCTGGCGCAAGGCTCCCAAGCCGGGCGAGCAGGCGACCGGCGCTCCGCAGGCCCGTCGTCCGGCCCGTCAGAAGCGCTCCATGATGGACCGCATCGAGGAGCGCTGGCAGCGTCGCCGCGACGAGCAGGGCGGCCGCTAGCGCGCCGCACACCGACAGTTCCGCGTTGAGGGGCTGACCACCGACGGTGGTGAGCCCCTCACGCGTGTGATTCCTCGTGACTCCTCAGCCGGAGGCCTCGGCCCCGTCCCCCGGGTCCCGCCGCCCCGACGGCCGGCGCAGCGCTGCCCGGACGGCGGCGACGCGGGCGGCGGCGCGGGACCGGAACGCGTTCCACCGGGCCGACGCCGCCCAGACCACGCGCACGGTCGAGCGGGGAGCCAGCGCGGCCCGCAGCCTGGTGCGGCGTGACGCCGTGCCCCGCAGGCCGGCGGTGACCCGCCGGACGTCCTCGGCGAGCCCTGATACCGGACGCGGTCGCGGCGCGTAGAGGACCTGCTCCACCGCGTCCGCCAGCCGGTGCGCCGAGGCCGCGGCCACCTCGTCGAGACGCCCGAGGCGGACGATCCGGGCGGCCGCCTTGCGCGGGGTCAGCGAATCGTCCGGCAGGATCCCGAAGTCCCAGGCGGTGTCGCCCAGTTCCTGCCAGACCGCCAGGACGTGAGACCCCGCGTCCCCCTCGCCGCGCCCGTGTGCGCCCAGCCGCACGGAGCGCGTCCGCCGGCGCCACAGCAGCGGCGACAGCGGCAGGGCGACGAGCAGCAGGCCGCCCAGCGTCCAGCCCAGCAGGGCGTACCACCTGGGGCCGCCGCCCCCGACCGGCACGGCCTGCGCGGACGGGCCCCCGCACTCCTGGAGCTTTCGCAGCTCCGGGGGGCAGCTCTGGTCCGCGGACGGCGCGGCGGAGGGCGCCGTGCTCGCGTCCTGGGACGGCGCCGACTGCTCCGGCAGGCTGGTGCCGGGCGTGTCCGGCTGGGTGTACGAGGGCGTCGTGCCCCGTGTCGGGGTCGGCTCGAAGCGCGTCCAGCCGACGCCCTCGAAGTACAGCTCGGGCCAGGCGTGCGCGTCCTTCAGACCCACCGCCACGGTCCCGTCGCTCTGCGCGGAGCCCGGCCCGAAGCCCACCGCGACGCGGGCCGGTATGCCCAGCGTGCGGGCCATGGCGGCCATCGAGAAGGAGAAGTGCACGCAGAAACCGCGCTTGTCCCTCAGGAACCGCGAGATGGCCTGCGGTCCGCTGCCCGCCTCGACCTGTGTGTCGTACCGGAAGCCGCCTTCGAGGGCGAACCAGTCCTGGAGGTCGACCGCCTGCTCGTAGTGGTTCGCCGCGCCCCGGGTGACCCGGCGGGCGGTGCTCGCGACGTCCGCCGGGAGCGACGGGGGCACCTTGGTGTACTCGCGCCTCAGCGCCGCCGGCGGCTCGGGCGCCGTGGCGAGCTGCTCGGCGGTCGGCCGTACCTGAAGGCTCTTCACCTCGTAGGTCAGGTCGCGCGTGGTCTGCCGGTGGTCGCCGACGAGGGTCATGCCGACGGGCTCGTAGCGCCAACTGCCCTTGACCCGCACGGCACTCGGCGGGTACGGCATCGGCAGCCAGTCCTGCACGTACGACGTGGACGTCGAGATCGTCGTGGTGATCTCCGTGCGCTTGACGCCGCCGTCCAGGCCCAGGGGGGCGGGCAGCCGGTCGGGCACGGCCACGATGTGCCGCTGGGCCGGCTTCCAGGTGGTCCCGTCGAAGTCGTCCAGGGACACGATCCGCAGGTACAGGTTCGAGGTGTCGGACGTGTCCGTGCGCAGGGTGATGACCGTGTGGTCCTCGTCGACGTTCAGGCTGTCGCGCAGGGACACCAGCGGGTTCACCGCGGAGATCGTGCCGCCGTCCCCGCTGCCCCGGCCGACGCCGTCTTCGGCGGTGCCGAGCAGCCCGCCTCCCATCGACGGCAGCGCGAGCGGCGCCACCAGGGCGATGCCGAGGGCGAGTGCGCCGATCCGGCGCCCGGTGCGCACCGGCGCGGTCGCGCCGCTCGTCTCGCGGTCTCCCGGGCGCGGCGCCCCGGCGAACACCCGCCCCCACTGCGAGAGCCGGTCGCGGCCCTCGGCCAGCAGCAGCATCAGATAACCGGCGGCCGCGACCAGGAACCACCACCAGCCGGTGCCGCCGTCGGACAGGCCCGCGGCCACGGAGTACACGGCGAGCAGCGGCAGGCCCGCGGGGGCCGCGCTGCGGAACGTCACCGCGAGGGCGTCCACGATCAGCCCGATCACCAGGACGCCGGCGACGAGCATCAGGCGGATGCCGTCGGTCTGCGGCGCCGGGATGGCGTACCGGCCGACGTCCTCCGCGCCCTCGCGCAGCAGTTCGGCCAGGTGCCGGAAGGCCTCGGGGCCGGGGATCAGCCCCGCGAAGGCATGCGCCCGGGCGAAGACCAGGGTGAGCAGCATCAGCGTGGCCAGGGCCTGTGCCACCACGGTCAGCGGCCGCGCCAGCGGTATCCGCCGGGCCACCACGCCGACCCCCGACTGCACCGCCAGCATCAGGACGACCTGGAGGATCCACGAGGCCGGGGAGACCAGCGGCAGCAGCGCGCACGACGCCATCACCGTCGCCGCCGCCGCGCACAGCGTCAACCGCGTGCGCCCGCTCATGCCGAACCCTCCCCGCCGCCGGTGCCGCCCGCGGGCACCTCGTGCCGGCCCCGGCACCGGCTCGGTACCGCCCGGCTCGTCACGCCGCTCATGACCGTCCCCCGCCCAGTCCCGTCCCGCCGGCCGCGCCCGCGCTCGTGCGCTCCTGGTCCGCCCGGCGCCACAGCTCGTCCAGGCGGGCGCCCCTGGACACGGGCACGGCCGTCCAGCCCGCGTCGCGCAGCAGCCGGAGGCGGTCGTCGGCCCCGGACACGGGACCGGGCACGTCGCCCGGCTCCCGGGCCCAGGCCTCGCCGTCCAGAGTGAAGGCGACCGCGCCGCCGCCGCGCTGCCGCATCCTGGCGGCGACCGCGGCCTGCGTCTCGTCGAGGTCGCCGAGGAAGGCCACCAGCAGTCCCTCGTTGCCGCCGCGCAGCACGTCGTAGGCGCGGGACAGGCCCGCTCCGTCGGAGTGGTCGATCACGGCGAGGGTGTCCATCATCAGCCCGGCCGCGTCCGCCGGCTCCTGGCCGGACCCCGCGAACCCGTCGCCGCCCTCGCCGGGCACGGAGCTGCCGGTGTCGGTCAGCAGCCGCACCGAGAAGCCCCGCTCCAGCATGTGCACCAGGACCGACGCGGCGCCGGAGACGGCCCACTCGAAGGCCGCGTCGGGGCCCGCGCCCCGGTAGGCGAGCGCCCGGGTGTCGAGGAGCACCGTGCAGCGGGCGCGCTGCGGCTGTTCCTCGCGTCGCACCATCAGTTCGCCGTAGCGCGCGGTGGACCGCCAGTGCACGCGGCGCAGATCGTCGCCGTAGCGGTAGCCGCGCGGGATGACGTCGTCCTCGCCCGCCAGGGCGAGCGAGCGCTGCCGCCCGTCGCCGTACCCCTTGGCGTCGCCGCCCAGGCGCAGCGGCGGCAGCGGCTCCACCCGCGGGATCACGGTCAGGGTGTCGTGGGCCGAGAAGGAACGGGTCAGTTCGCACATCCCGAAGGGGTCGGTCAGCCGCAGTTGCAGCGGGCCCAGCGGATACCGTCCGCGCAGGTCGGAGCGGACCCGGTAGGACACCTCGCGGCGGCCGCCCGGCTCGACCCGGTCGAGCACGAAACGGGGCCGCGGGCCGAGCACGTACGGCACCCGGTCCTGGAGCATCAGCAGGCCGGTGGGCAGCCGCGAGACGTTGTCCATCCGCAGGTGCACCCGGGCCTCGCTGCCGGCGGGCACGCGCGCGGGGGACAGCCGGCGGCTGCCGGCGACCCGGTAACGCGTGCGCAGGAGCACCGTGGCGCACACCAGCGGCAGCGCCGCCAGCAGCAGCCCCACCCGCAGCAGGTCGCCCTGGCCGAGGACGTAGGCGCAGATCGCGGCGGCGATGCCGGCGGCCAGGAAGGAACGTCCGCGGGTGGTCAGACCGGCCAGCGCGGTGCGGACGCCGCCCCGTTCCCCGCCATCGTCCTCCGCGCGCGCCGTCCCCGCGTCCGCCATCACAGGCCCCGCGGCTGCCGCTGGTCGTACGCGGGCGCGCCGCGGCCCAGGCCGAAGCCGCCGGACTGCTGGGGCGCCGCAGGCACCGGGGTGTGCTGGAGGATCTCCTGGACGACCTCCTCGGCGGTGCGCCGGTTGAGCTGGGCCTGCGCGGTGGGCAGCAGCCGGTGGGCCAGGACGGCCACGGCCAGCGCCTGCAGGTCGTCGGGCAGCGCGTACTCCCGGCCGCTCAGGGCGGCGGACGCCTTCGCCGCGCGCAGCAGGTGCAGCGTCGCGCGCGGCGAGGCGCCGAGTCTGAGGTCGGGATGGGTGCGGGTGGCGGAGACCAGGTCCACCGCGTACCGCCGGACCGTCTCGGCGACGTGCACCCCGCGCACGGCCTCGATCAGCTTCACGATCTCGTGCGCGTGCGCCACCGGCTGGAGGTCGTCCAGCGGGTTCACCCCGCCGTGCACGTCCAGCATCTGCAACTCGGCGTCCGGACTCGGGTAACCGATGGACACGCGGGCCATGAAGCGGTCGCGCTGGGCCTCGGGCAGCGGATACGTGCCCTCCATCTCGACCGGGTTCTGGGTGGCCACCACCATGAACGGCGAGGGCAGTTCGTAGGTCTGCCCGTCGATGGTGACCTGCCGCTCCTCCAGGGACTCCAGCAGCGCCGACTGGGTCTTGGGCGAGGCCCGGTTGATCTCGTCGCCGATCACGATCTGCGCGAAGATGGCGCCCGGCTTGAACTCGAAGTCCCGGCGCTGCTGGTCCCAGATGGACACGCCCGTGATGTCCGACGGCAGCAGGTCGGGCGTGAACTGGATGCGTCGCACCGAACAGTCGATGGACCGCGCCAGCGCCTTGGCGAGCATCGTCTTGCCCACCCCGGGAACGTCCTCGATCAGAAGATGCCCCTCGGCGAGCAGCACGGTCAGCGAGAGCCGTACGACCTCGGGCTTGCCCTCGATCACTTCTTCCACCGAACGGCGGATCCGCTCCACGGTGGCGGCGAGATCACCCCCCACGCCCGGCTGCGCTCGAGCGGGGACGCCCCCATGTCTCGCTCGATCGTCATAGGTCGTCACCCGGCGGCCCTCCTCGGCCCTTCCCCGCGCTCGTCGACGAGCGGGGGTACCCCAACTTTCCGGGCCGACGCTCTGCTGTGCGGACCGGCCCACCCCGAATGAGGCACCACGCGCGAAGGAAAGCACGTGAGGCCACCCCCGCATTCTTGCCGCCGTTACCGATTCGTGTCACTCGCCTGTGGACAACTGGCCGCGATATGTCGGTTCTTGCGGCTTTCGCTGGTGACGGCGGCTTGCCGCGCACCGGTCGGCCCGGCGCGCGTGCGGCGGTCAGGCGGGGTCGATCTCGCGCAGCCGGCCCGTCCTGACGTCGAAGACGAAACCGCGTACGTCGTCGGTGTGCACCAGGAACGGCGAGGTGCGCACGCGCTGCATCGACTGCCGCACGTCCTGGTCGACGTCCCGGAAGGCCTCCACGGCCCAGGCCGGACGCTGCCCGACCTCCATCTCCAGTTCGTGCCGGAACTCCTCGGTGAGCGACTCCAGGCCGCAGTTGGTGTGGTGGATCAGCACGACGCTGCGGGTGCCCAGGGCCCGCTGGCTGATGGTGAGGGAGCGGATGACGTCGTCGGTGACCACACCGCCCGCGTTGCGGATGGTGTGGCAGTCGCCGAGTTCCAGGCCGAGCGCGGCGTGCAGGTCGAGACGGGCGTCCATGCAGGCCACGACCGCGACCCGCAGCACGGGCCGGGCGTCCATCCCCGGATCGGTGAACGCGGCGGCGTACTGCTGGTTGGCCTCCGCGAGACGGTCGGTGACGGTGCCGCGACGGTCTATGGCGCCCTCGGACCCGGCAGGAACTGATGCAGAAGTCGTCATACTCATGACGTTAGTGGGCGCCGGGGCCCGGGTCCTGTCGTGAGACGGTACAAAGAACCCCGTCATGGCTTGTTGTGAGGGACCCCACACCTACGTCGAACCCGCACCCGTACGAGTGAATCTTCGTCTCACGGTGCCGCCGCCGCTCCGACGGGCGACGCGCAGGCCGGTTGATTGACCGCGAGACAGGGTGCACTAAAGTGACGCGAAGCGGGAGGCGTGGGCCTCCCTGCTGGACTGCATTCCCCACAGGTCCCGGCCGACGCGCCGGCGGCCTCCCCACGTGCGCGGCGCGTACGTACGGCTCGGCCCCCTCCCGCTTCCGGTCGGCTGACGCTTCCGGCGCCGGCTGGCCCTTTTCCTCACCGAGCGGTCGCGGACCCGGCGGTGCGTGCGGGACGCGCCGGACTGAGAGGGCTCCTTGACCGACAGCCGACACGTCCCCGTGATGCTCCAGCGGTGCCTGGACCTGCTGGCGCCCGCCCTGGAGCGGCCGGGAGCGGTGGTCGTCGACTGCACACTCGGCCTCGGCGGGCACAGCGAGGCGCTGCTCGCCCGCTTCCCCGAGGCGCGGCTGGTGGCCCTCGACCGGGACAAGGAGGCCCTGCGCCTGTCCGGGGAGCGCCTGGCCCCCTTCGGCGACCGGGCCACCCTGGTGCACGCCGTCTACGACGAGCTGCCCGACGTACTCGACCGGCTGGGCGTTCCGCGGGTACGGGGTGTCCTGTTCGACCTCGGGGTGTCCTCGATGCAGCTCGACGAGGCCGACCGCGGTTTCGCCTACGCGCAGGACGCGCCCCTGGACATGCGCATGGACCAGAGCACCGGGATCAGCGCCGCCGAGGTCCTCAACACCTACCCGCCCGGCGAGCTGGTGCGCCTGCTGCGGGCGTACGGCGAGGAGAAGCAGGCCAAGCGGATCGTGGCCGCCGTCGTGCGCGAGCGCGAGAAGGAGCCGTTCACCAACAGCGCCCGGCTGGTGGAGCTGATCCGCGACGCGCTGCCGCAGGCCGCCAAGCGCACCGGCGGCAACCCGGCCAAGCGCACCTTCCAGGCGCTGCGGATCGAGGTCAACGGTGAGCTCGCCGTGCTGGAGCGGGCGATCCCGGCCGCGGTGAAGGCGCTGGAGGTCGGCGGGCGGATCGCCGTGCTGTCGTACCACTCCCTGGAGGACCGCCTGGTCAAGCAGGTGTTCGCGGCCGGTGCGGCGTCGAGCGCGCCGCCGGGGCTCCCGGTCGTGCCCGAGCGCTACCAGCCCCGGCTCAAGCTGCTCACCCGCGGTGCCGAACTTCCCACCGAGGAAGAGATCGCCGAGAACCGGCGGGCGGCGCCGGCCCGGCTGCGCGGCGCCGAGCGCGTCAGGGAGGACGTCGAGTGAGCCAGGGGGCGCAGTGAGCAGGAAACCCGAACTGAGGGGCCGGGCCGCCCGGCTCGCCCGGCTCTTCCCGGCGGGCCGGGGGCAGGCCGCCCGCACCCCGTTCGTCCTCCTCGTCGTGCTGCTGCTCGGCGGTGGCCTCATCGGGCTGCTGATGCTGAACTCCGCGCTCAGTGAGGGCGCGTTCCAGCGGGAGGGACTCCAGAAGGACGCCAAGAACCTCACCGACGAGGAGCAGGCCCTCCAGCGGGACATCGACTCCTACTCCGCCCCGGACGCCCTCCAGCGCCGCGCCCGGCAACTGGGCATGGTGCCCGGCGGCGACCCGGCCTTCCTGGGCGCCGACGGAACCGTGAAGGGCGTCCCCTCGGCCGCCCCGGAGCCGCCTCCCGCGGAGGAGACGCCGCTCTCGCTCCTGCCGCCCGAGGCGCTCACCCCTTCGCCGTCCACCACGGACGCCACGGCCCCGGCGGCCACGGACCTGACACCCCCCACCACGAACGCGGCCCCACCACCCGCCCAGGGCCCCGCCCCGTCCCCGGCGAACACCACGGCCCCGACCTCGACCCCCGGCAGGTGACGGCCGTGCCCGCCGCCAAACCGCCCCGCCTGCCCGGGCCCACCGGCCCGCTGCCCCCGGCGTGCGGGCCAGCCGTACACCCCGCCCCGACGGTCACAGCCGCATCCCAACTCGCCCCGGTCCCGCCGGAGACGCCCGCAACGGGACGGCTGCGTCGCCGGGTGTCCGTTCCGGCCGGGAGTGCCGGGGCGAGGGCTCGGGACCGTTCGCTCGGCGGGTGGGGCGCGGGTGCCGGCTCGGTGGGTGTCGTTGTGTTTCGGTTCGTTTCGATTTCGACTCTCGGCAGGTGACGGAAGTGTCCGACAGGGAACCGCCGCGTCGCCGGGTGCCCGGACCCCCCAGGCAGGCACGGCCGGCCGCCCGGCAGCGCCCCGGCCCCGGTGCCCGTCCGGTCCGCCGCCCGGTCCCGGCCCGCCCGCAGGCCGTGCGCATCCGGCTCGGCAGCCCCCGCCCGCGGTTGCGCCTGGTCGCCCTGGCGCTGACCCTGGTGCTGCTCGTCTTCGCCGTGAGGCTGCTCCAGGTGCAGGCCTTCGACGCGAGCGCGTACGCCGCCAAGGCCGAGGAGAACCGGTACGTGGTGCACACCCTGGCCGCCGAGCGGGGCCGCATCACCGACCGCAACGGCGTCGACCTGGCGACCAGCGTGGACGCCGACGACATCACCGCCGACCCCACCATGTTCACCCGCGCCCAGCTCGGCATCGGCGACGGCCCCGAGCAGGCGGCCGCGCTGCTCGCCCCGATCCTCGGCCAGGACCAGGCGGCCCTCGCCGCCAGGCTCCGCACACCGAACACCCGCTACGTCCTGCTCGCCCGCCGCGAGACCCCGCAGGTCTGGAAGCAGATCAAGGACCTGAAGACGGCCCTCGTGAAGAAGGCACAGAACGACAAGGCCACCGTCAACGTGCTCGCCGGCGTCTTCTCCGACCCCAGCAGCAAGCGGGTCTACCCCAACGGCGACCTCGCCGCCGGGATACTGGGCTGGGTCAACGCCGAGGGCAAGGGCGGCGGCGGCGTGGAGCAGCAGCTGAACGAGCAGCTGGCCGGCAAGCCCGGCAAGATCCGCTACGCCCAGTCCGGCGGCCGCGAGGTGCCCACCGCCGGCTCCACCGAGACCCGCGCGGTGCCCGGCTCCGACACCGAGCTCACCATCGACCGCGACATCCAGTGGGCCGCCCAGAACGCCATCGCCGAGCAGGTGGCGAAGTCCGGGGCGGACCGCGGCTACGTCATCGTCCAGGACACCCGCACCGGCGAGATCCTCGCCATGGCCAACTCCCCGGGGTTCGACCCGGGCGACCTGGCCCATGCCAACCCGTCCGCGCTGGGCAACGCGGCCCTCCAGGACGCCTACGAGCCCGGCTCCACCGCCAAGGTCATGTCCATGGCCGCCGTACTGGAGGAGAACGCGGCGACACCGCTCACCCATGTCGTCGTGCCCAACCGGCTGCACCGCGGCGACCGCCTCTTCCAGGACGACGTCGACCACGCCACCTGGTACCTCACCCTGAACGGCGTGCTCGCCAAGTCCAGCAACATCGGCACCATCCTGGCCACCGGGCAGCTCGGGAAGACGCAGCCGGAGGCCAACAGGGTCCTCCACTCCTATCTGCGCAAGTTCGGCATCGGCGAGCCGACCGGACTCGGTTTCCCCGGCGAGACCAGGGGCATCCTCGCCCCGCCCGACAAGTGGTCCACCTCGCAGCAGTACACGATCCCTTTCGGCCAGGGCTTCTCCATCAACGCCGTACAGGCGGCCTCCGTCTACTCCACGATCGCGAACGGCGGAGTGCGCGTGCAGCCGACACTGGTGCGCGGCACCAAGGGCGCCGACGGCCGCTTCACGCCGGCCGCCAAGCCGGAGAGCACACGGGTCGTGAGCGCCGGGACGGCGAAGACGCTCGCGCAGATGCTGGAGTCCGTGGTGGACGACGAGCAGGGCACCGGCGTCAAGGCGCGCATCCCCGGCTACCGGGTGGCGGGCAAGACCGGCACGGCCAACCGCGTGGATCCGGACACCGGCAGGTACCACGGGTACACCTCCTCCTTCGCCGGGTTCGCGCCCGCCGACAACCCGCGCGTCACCGTCTACTGCGCGATCCAGAACGCCACCAAGGGCAGCTACTTCGGCGGCCAGATCTGCGGCCCGATCTACAAGGAGGTCATGGAGTTCGCGCTGAAGACGCTCCAGGTGCCGCCCACCGGCGCGCAGGCCGCGAACCTGCCCGTCGACTTCAAGCCGTGACCGCAACAGAACGACCAGGAACCAGCCCGTGACAACGATCACTCCCGGCCCCGGGAAACGCCCGTCGCACCGGCCCTCGTCCGCGCCGGACGGCGCTGCGCGCGATCCCCTTTTTAGCCCGACGGCGGGTACGCCCGGTACGCTCACCGCCGTGCCACACGCTGATCAGTACCAAACCACCCAGAAGGGCGCTTCCGTGACATATCCGGGACCGCCGCGACCGGCTCGGGTCTCCGCCTCCCCCCTCGCGGAGCTCGCCGATCAGCTGGGGGTCACCGCTCCGGACGGCGCCGCCGAGGTCACGGGCATCACCCATGACTCGCGCGCCGTGCGCCCCGGTGACCTGTACGCGGCCCTGCCCGGCGCCCGCACCCACGGCGCCGACTTCGTCACCCAGGCGACCAGCCTGGGCGCGGTCGCCGTGCTCACCGACCCGTCCGGCGCCGAGCGCGCCGCCGCCGGCGGCCTGCCGGTCCTGGCCGTGGACGACCCGCGCGGGCGGATGGGCGAGCTGGCGGCCACGATCTACGGCCGGCCCGGGCGCGACCTGCTCCAGATCGGCATCACCGGCACCTCCGGCAAGACCACCACCGCCTACCTCGTCGAGGGCGGCCTGAGGACCGTGAAGTCCACCGGACTGATCGGCACCGTCGAGATGCGCATCGGCGACGAGCGCATCAAGTCCGAGCGCACCACCCCCGAGGCAACCGACCTCCAGGCCCTGTTCGCGGTCATGCGCGAGCGCGGGGTCGAGGCGGTCGCCATGGAGGTCTCCAGCCACGCCCTGGTGCTCGGCCGCGTCGACGGCTGCGTCTTCGACATCGCCGTCTTCACGAACCTCAGCCCGGAGCACATGGAGTTCCACTCCGGCATGGAGGACTACTTCCAGGCCAAGGCGCAGCTGTTCACGCCCGAGCGCAGCAGGCTCGGCGTGGTCAACTTCGACGACGAGTACGGGCGCCGGCTGATCAGGGAGGCCACGGTCCCGGTCGTCACCTACTCCGCCGAGGGCCACCCCGACGCCGACTGGCGCGCCGAGGACGTCCAGGTCGGGCCGGTCGACTCCGCCTTCACCGTGGTCGGCCCCGAGGGCCGGCGGATCGCCGCCAGATCGCCGCTGCCGGGCCCGTTCAACGTCGCCAACACGCTGGCCGCCGTGGTCGCCCTGGCCGCCGCGGGCCTCGACCCGCAGTCCGCCGCCGACGGCATCGCCGCCGTTGCGGGCGTACCGGGCCGTCTGGAGCGCGTCGACGTCGGCCAGCCGTACCTCGCGGTCGTCGACTACGCGCACAAGACGGACGCCGTCGAGTCGGTGCTCAAGGCGCTGCGCAAGGTGACCAAGGGCCGGCTGCACATCGTGCTCGGCTGCGGCGGCGACCGCGACCAGACCAAACGCGCGCCCATGGGCGCCGCCGCGGCCCGGCTCGCCGACATCGTCGTGCTGACCTCCGACAACCCCCGCTCCGAGGATCCCCTGGCGATCCTCGCCACCATGCTCGGCGGAGCGGCCTCGGTGCCCGCGCACGAGCGCGGCGAGGTGCTCCTCTTCGAGGAGCGGGCCGCCGCGATCGCCGCCGCCGTCGACCGCGCGCAGCCCGGCGACACCGTGCTGGTCGCGGGCAAGGGCCATGAACAGGGCCAGGACATCGCCGGAGTGGTCCGTCCCTTCGACGACCGCCAGGTGCTTCGCGAAGCTATCCAGAAGACCCAGGGATGAACTTGTGATCGCCCTCTCCCTCGCCGAGATCGCAGCAGTCGTCGGCGGGCAGACGCACGACATACCGGATCCGTCCGCGGAGGTCACCGGGCCGGTGGTCCGTGACTCCCGCGAGGTGGTGCCCGGCAGCCTCTTCGTCGCCTTCGTCGGCGAGCGCGTGGACGGCCACGACTTCGCCGCGGCCGTCGTCGAGGCGGGCGCGGCCGCCGTGCTGGCGTCCCGCCCCGTCGGCGTGCCCGCGATCGTCGTCGAGGACGTGCAGACCGCCCTCGGCGCCCTCGCCCGTCACGTCGTCGAACGGCTGGGCGCGACCCTCGTCGCCCTCACCGGCTCCGCGGGCAAGACCAGTACCAAGGACCTCGTCGCGCAGGTGCTGCGGCGCAAGGCGCCGACCGTGTTCACGCCCGGCTCCCTCAACAACGAGATCGGGCTGCCGCTGACCGCGCTGAGCGCCACCGAGGAGACCAGGTTCCTCGTGCTGGAGATGGGCGCCCGCGGCATCGGCCACATCCGCTACCTGACCGAACTGACCCCGCCGAGGGTCGGCCTGGTGCTCAACGTCGGCACCGCCCACATCGGCGAGTTCGGCGGCCGTGAGCAGATCGCCCAGGCGAAGGGCGAGTTGGTGGAGAGCCTGCCCGCGGCCGAGGACGGCGGAACCGCGATCCTCAACGCCGACGACCCGTTGGTACGGGCCATGGCCTCCCGTACGAAGGCGAAGGTGATCCTTTTCGGAGAGTCCGGCGAAGCGGACGTACGCGCCGAGAACGTGAGACTCACGGACAGCGGACAGCCCGCCTTCAGGCTTCACACACCCTCCGGTGCAAGCGATGTGACCATGCGCCTGTACGGTGAGCATCACGTGTCGAACGCGCTCGCCGCGGCCGCCGTCGCCCATGAGTTGGGCATGTCCGCAACTGAGATCGCGACCGCGCTCTCCGAGGCGGGCTCCCTCTCCCGCTGGCGGATGGAGGTCACCGAGCGCCCGGACGGCGTGACGGTCGTCAACGACGCCTACAACGCCAACCCCGAGTCCATGCGGGCCGCTCTGCGCGCGCTCGCGGCCATGGGCGCGGGACGGCGGACCTGGGCGGTGCTCGGCAAGATGGCCGAGCTCGGGGACGAGGCGCTCGCCGAGCACGACGCGGTCGGACGGCTGGCCGTCCGGCTCAACGTCAGCAAGCTCGTCGCGGTCGGGGGCAGGGAAGCGTCCTGGCTGCAACTGGGCGCATATAACGAGGGTTCGTGGGGTGAGGAGTCGGTGCACGTGTCCGACGCACAGGCGGCGATCGACCTGTTGCGCAGCGAGTTGCGCCCGGGGGACGTCGTCCTCGTGAAGGCGTCCCGTTCGGTCGGCCTCGAGAGTGTCGCCCAGGCGCTGCTCGAGAACGGTGCCGAGGGTGAGGTCGCCGCCCGATGATGAAGCAGATCCTGTTCGCGGGAGTCATTGGCCTCTTCCTGACGCTGGTCGGCACCCCGCTGCTGATCAAGCTCCTGGCCCGCAAGGGCTACGGCCAGTACATCCGCGACGACGGCCCGCGCGAGCACGCCAGCAAGCGCGGTACGCCGACCATGGGTGGTATCGCCTTCATCCTGGCCACGGTCGCCGCCTACTTCCTGTCCAAGGTGATCACCGGTTACACCCCGACCTACTCGGGCCTGCTGGTGCTCGGCCTGATGGTCGGCATGGGCCTGGTCGGCTTCCTCGACGACTACATCAAGATCGTCAAGCGTCGTTCGCTGGGCCTGCGCGCCAAGGCGAAGATGGCCGGCCAGCTGATCGTCGGCATCGCCTTCGCGGTGCTCGCGCTGCAGTTCTCCGACAACCGCGGCAACACCCCGGCCTCCACGAAGCTGTCGTTCATCACCGACTTCGGCTGGACGATCGGTCCGGTGCTGTTCGTGATCTGGGCGCTGTTCATGATCCTCGCGATGTCGAACGGCGTGAACCTCACCGACGGCCTGGACGGTCTGGCCACCGGCGCCTCCGTGCTCGTCTTCGGCGCCTACACCTTCATCGGCGTCTGGCAGTTCCAGGAGTCCTGCGCCAACGCGCAGACCCTGACCAACCCCAACGCCTGCTACGAGGTGCGCGACCCGCTCGACCTCGCGGTCGTGGCCTCCGCGCTGATGGGCGCCTGCCTCGGCTTCCTGTGGTGGAACACCTCGCCGGCCAAGATCTTCATGGGCGACACCGGTTCGCTCGCGCTCGGCGGTGTGCTCGCGGGTCTGGCGATCTGCTCCCGCACCGAGCTCCTGCTCGCGCTGCTCGGCGGCCTGTTCGTGCTCATCACCATGTCGGTGGTCATCCAGGTCGGCTCCTTCCGGCTCACCGGGAAGCGGGTCTTCCGGATGGCGCCGCTCCAGCACCACTTCGAACTCAAGGGCTGGTCCGAAGTGCTCGTCGTGGTCCGTTTCTGGATCATCCAGGGCATCTGTGTGATTGTCGGACTGGGCCTCTTCTACGCGGGATGGGCAGCGGACAAGTGACCGACTGGCAGGGTAGGAACGTCACCGTCGCGGGACTCGGGGTCTCCGGTGTCCCGGCGGCCAGGGTCCTGCACGGTCTCGGCGCGCACGTCACCGTCGTCAACGACGGCGACGACGAGCGCGCCCGGGCCCAGGCGGCCGAGCTGGAGGCCCTCGGGGTCACCGTGCGCCTCGGTGACGGGGACACCCTGCCCAAGGGCACCGAGCTGATCGTCACCGCGCCCGGCTGGCGGCCGGACAAGCCGCTCTTCCGCGCCGCCGGGCAGGCCGGCGTACCCGTCTGGGGGGACGTCGAACTCGCCTGGCGGCTGCGCGGCCTGGACGGCAGAAAAGCAGCCCCGTGGCTCGCCGTGACCGGCACCAACGGCAAGACCACCACCGTGCAGATGCTCGCCTCCATCCTCAGGGCGGCGGGCCTGCGCACGGCGGCCGTCGGCAACATCGGCGTCTCCCTGCTCGACGCCGTCCTCGGCGACGAGCCCTACGACGTCTTGGCGGTCGAGCTGTCGAGCTACCAGCTCCACTGGGCGCCCTCGCTGCGCGCCCACTCCGCCGCCGTCCTCAACCTCGCCCCCGACCACCTCGACTGGCACGGCTCCATGGAGGCCTACGCGGCCGACAAGGGCCGGATCTACGAGGGCAACCGCGTCGCCTGCGTCTACAACGCCGCCGACCGCGCGACCGAGGACCTGGTGCGCGAGGCGGACGTCGAGGAGGGCTGCCGAGCCGTCGGGTTCACGCTCGGCACACCCGGCCCCTCCCAACTCGGCGTCGTGGACGGCATCCTCGTCGACCGCGCCTTCGTCGAGAACCGGCAGAAGAACGCCCAGGAGCTCGCCGAGGTCTCCGACGTCCGTCCGCCCGCCCCGCACAACATCGCCAACGCCCTCGCCGCGGCGGCCCTGGCACGCGCCTTCGGCGTCCCGGCGCAGGCCGTCCGGGACGGCCTGCGGGCCTTCACCCCGGACGCCCACCGCATCGCGCACGTGGCCGACGTGGACGGCGTGGCCTGGGTCGACGACTCCAAGGCCACCAACACCCACGCGGCGCAGGCCTCGTTGGCGGCCTACGAGTCGATCGTGTGGATCGCGGGCGGCCTGGCGAAGGGCGCGACCTTCGACGAGCTCGTCGCGAACTCGGCGAAGCGGCTGCGCGGCGTCGTCCTCATCGGCGCCGATCGCGCGCTCATCCGTGACGCCCTCGCGCGACACGCCCCGGAGGTACCCGTCGTCGACCTCGACCGGACCGACACTGGGGCGATGCTCCAGGCCGTCCAGGAGGCGCGGCGGCTCGCACGGCCCGGCGACACGGTACTGCTGGCCCCGGCCTGCGCCTCCATGGACATGTTCGCCAACTACAACAGGCGCGGCGAGGCGTTCGCGGAGGCCGTATCCGGACTCGGCGCCTGATCCCGGCCGCCCCCGCTGCCGGGCGACCTCGGGAGGGAGGCGTGGGACCCGTGAGCCGAGCCGTACCCGCGCGGCCGACGTACAGCGGAGGACCCGATGCCCGGTAGCCCCGGCAGCAGCCGCACCGGCCGGCCGCCCGTGCAGCGGACCGTCCGGGGACCGGCGCCCGACCGGCCTCAGGGCGGGCGCTCCGCGGCGAGCCTGGTCGTCCGCGCGCGCCGGGCCTGGGACCGGCCGCTGACCGCCTACTACCTGATCCTCGGCGGCAGCCTGCTGCTCACCGTGCTGGGTCTGGTGATGGTCTACTCGGCCTCCCAGATCACCGCGCTGCAGAAGGCGCTGCCGGGCTCGTACTTCTTCCGCAAACAGCTCCTCGCGGCCGCGATCGGCGCCGGGCTGCTGCTGCTCGCCGCCCGGATGCCGGTCAGGCTGCACCGGGCACTGGCCTACCCGATCCTGGCGGGCGCGGTGGTCCTGATGGCGCTGGTCCAGGTGCCGGGGATAGGGATGGCGGTCAACGGCAACCAGAACTGGATCGCGCTGGGCGGCTCCTTCCAGATCCAGCCCAGCGAGATCGGCAAGCTGGCGCTGGTGCTGTGGGGCGCCGACCTGATCGCGCGCAAACAGGACAAGCGGCTGCTGACCCAGTGGAAGCACATGCTGGTGCCGCTCGTCCCGGTCGCCTTCATGCTGCTCGGACTGATCATGCTCGGCGGCGACATGGGCACCGCGATCATCCTCACCGCGATCCTGTTCGGCCTGCTGTGGCTGGCGGGGGCGCCCACCCGGCTCTTCGTGGGGGTGCTGTCGTTCGCCGGGGTGATCGGCTTCCTGCTGATCCAGATGAGCCCCAACCGCCTCGGCCGGTTCGCCTGCGTCGGCTCGACCGACGCGACCAAGTGCTGGCAGGCGGTGCACGGCATCTACGCCCTGGCCTCCGGTGGGCTGTTCGGTTCCGGACTCGGTGCCAGTGTGGAGAAATGGGGCCAACTCCCCGAAGCCCACACCGACTTCATCTTCGCCGTCACCGGCGAGGAACTGGGCCTCGCGGGGACGCTGTCGGTGCTCACTCTGTTCGCCGCTCTAGGCTATGCGGGCATCCGCGTGGCCGGACGCACGGAGGACCCCTTCGTGAGGTACGCCGCGGGAGGCGTGACCACCTGGATCACCGTGCAGGCGGTGATCAACATCGGTGCGGTGCTCGGTCTGCTGCCGATCGCCGGCGTCCCGCTCCCGCTGTTCTCCTACGGAGGATCCGCCCTGCTGCCGACCATGTTCGCCATCGGGCTGCTGATCGCCTTCGCGCGTGACGAGCCCGCTGCGCGGGCGGCGCTTGCCATGCGGCAACCTCGCTTTGGTAGAAAGCGGGCAGGAGGCTCCGCGCCCGGCCGGAGATCCGACCACGGATCCGGTCGCGAGCCTCGGAGATGGAACACGATGCGACGGCGTGCCTCGGCGGCGCGTTCGTCCGGAGAGCGGTGAATTTCGGTGCATGTCGTACTCGCCGGCGGAGGTACCGCGGGCCACATCGAGCCCGCGCTCGCCCTCGCGGACGCCCTGCGCAGGCAGGACCCGACCGTGGGGATCACGGCCCTGGGCACGGAGCGCGGCCTGGAGACCCGTCTCGTACCCGAGCGGGGCTACGAGCTCGCGCTCATCCCGGCGGTGCCGCTGCCGCGCAAACCCACCCCGGAACTGATCACCGTCCCGGGACGGCTGCGCGGCACGATCAAGGCGGCCGAGCAGATCATGGAGCGCACCAAGGCGGACGCCGTGGTCGGATTCGGCGGCTACGTCGCCCTGCCCGGCTACCTGGCGGCCAAGCGGCTCGGTGTGCCCATCGTCATCCACGAGGCCAACGCCCGGCCGGGCCTGGCCAACAAGATCGGTTCGCGGTACGCCGCCCAGGTCGCCGTCTCCACGCCCGACAGCAAGCTGCGCGGTGCCCGTTACATCGGCATCCCGCTGCGCCGCGCCATCGCCACCCTGGACCGGGCGGCCGTGCGCCCCGAGGCCCGCGCGGCGTTCGGGCTCGACCCGAACCTGCCCACCCTGCTGGTCTCCGGCGGCTCGCAGGGCGCCCGCCGGCTCAACGAGGTGGTCCAGCAGGTCGCGCCCTGGCTCCAGCAGGCCGGCATCCAGATCCTGCACGCGGTCGGCCCGAAGAACGACCTGCCCCAGGTGCAGCAGATGCCGGGAATGCCGCCCTACATCCCGGTAAGTTACCTTGATCGTATGGACCTCGCGTACGCCGCGGCCGACATGATGCTCTGCCGCGCCGGCGCGATGACCGTCGCCGAACTCTCCGCCGTCGGGCTCCCGGCCGTCTACGTCCCGCTGCCCATCGGCAACGGTGAACAGCGGCTGAACGCCCAGCCGGTGGTCAAGGCCGGCGGCGGACTGCTGGTCGACGACGCGGAACTCACCCCCGAGTGGGTGCAGCAGAACGTCCTGCCCGTGCTCGCCGATCCGCACCGGCTGTACGAGATGTCCCGCGCCGCCGGGGAATTCGGTCGCCGGGACGCCGATGAGCTGCTCGTCGGCATGGTGTACGAGGCCATCGCCTCGAACCGTTAGGACCGTATGCACGGAAGGGCTTGAGAGCGTGGCCGGAGCGACGACCGCGGAGCGCGGTGAACGCCAGCAGGAGTCGTCGTCCGGCCCGCCTCTGGTCCGCCGGCTGAGACGGCTGCGCCCTCGTACGATCATCGTTCTTTCGCTGGCCCTGGCCTGCCTCGGTGTCGGCTCCCTGTGGGTGCTGTACGGCTCGCAGTGGACGCGTGTGGAGCACGTATCCGTCTCCGGCACCACGGTCCTGACGCCCGCTCAGGTGCGGGCCGCCGCCGCGGTGCGGCTCGGGACACAGTTGATTTCCGTCGACACCGACGCGGTCGAGGCCCGGCTGCGCCGTGAATTGCCCCGAATTGACTCGGTCGACGTGGTGCGCTCATGGCCCCACGGAATCGGGTTGAAAGTGGTCGAGCGCACTCCGGTCATGGTGGAGGAAAAGGGCGGAAAGTTCGTCGAAGTGGATGCGAAGGGTGTCCGGTTCGCCACGGTTTCCCAGGTGCCGAAAGGTGTGCCCCTGCTGGAATTGTCACTTTCCCGCTCCAGCACGGCCGCCGCGAGTCTGCGCCGCTTCGGCGAGGACCGGCTGGTGCGCGAGGCGGTCGCGGTCGCCGGACGGATTCCCGCCGCGGTCGCCCACCAGACCAGGGTCGTCAAGGTCCGTACCTACGACGACATCTCACTGGAGTTGAGCGGCGGCCGGACCGTCGCCTGGGGCAGCAGCGAGAACGGCCGGCTGAAGGCCCGCACCCTGACCGCGCTGATGAAAGCGGCCCCCGGGGCCCGGCACTTCGACGTCAGGGTTCCCACCGCCCCGGCGTCATCGGGGAGTTGACGCACATCTGCGCAGGCCAACCCCCTGGTTGGGCGGCGCTATGGCTGATCACATAGGGTGAAAAGAAAAACGGGAGGTTCGGCGTGTTCGTTGAACGGGCGCCACTTGTCGACTTAGTGTCCTGTTCCGAAGACTTCAAGGAACAGACACACTGGTAACCCTAAACTTCAGGGTTAGGGTTCGGGTCGGCGTTCGGACCGTCCCATTCGGCATCAGTCGTCGGATCGCGGCAGGACCGCGAGGCGGCGACACGTAACTCGAGGCGAGAGGCCTTCGACGTGGCAGCACCGCAGAACTACCTCGCAGTCATCAAAGTCATCGGTGTCGGCGGCGGTGGTGTCAATGCCATCAACCGGATGATCGAGGTCGGTCTCAAGGGCGTCGAGTTCATCGCCATCAACACCGACGCGCAGGCGCTGTTGATGAGCGACGCCGACGTCAAGCTCGATGTCGGCCGCGAACTCACGCGCGGACTCGGCGCCGGGGCCAACCCGGCCGTCGGCCGCAAGGCCGCCGAGGACCACCGTGAGGAGATCGAGGAGGTCCTCAAGGGGGCCGACATGGTCTTCGTGACGGCCGGTGAGGGCGGCGGCACCGGTACCGGCGGCGCGCCCGTCGTGGCCAACATCGCGCGTTCGCTGGGTGCCCTCACCATCGGCGTGGTCACGCGCCCGTTCACCTTCGAGGGGCGGCGCCGCGCGAACCAGGCCGAGGACGGCATCGCCGAGCTCCGCGAAGAGGTCGACACCCTCATCGTCATCCCCAACGACCGGCTGCTGTCCATCTCGGACCGCCAGGTCAGCGTCCTCGACGCGTTCAAGTCCGCGGACCAGGTGCTGCTGTCCGGTGTGCAGGGCATCACCGACCTGATCACCACCCCCGGCCTGATCAACCTCGACTTCGCCGACGTCAAGTCCGTCATGTCCGAGGCCGGATCGGCGCTCATGGGCATCGGCTCGGCCCGCGGCGACGACCGCGCGGTGGCCGCGGCCGAGATGGCCATCTCCTCTCCCCTCCTCGAGGCATCCATCGACGGCGCCCGGGGCGTGCTCCTGTCCATCTCCGGCGGCAGCGACCTCGGTCTGTTCGAGATCAACGAGGCCGCCCAGCTCGTCAGCGAGGCGGCGCACCCCGAGGCCAACATCATCTTCGGCGCGGTCATCGACGACGCCCTCGGCGACGAGGTCCGGGTCACCGTGATCGCGGCCGGCTTCGACGGCGGCCAGCCTCCGGCCCGCCGGGACAACGTCCTCGGTTCGGCCTCCACCCCGCCCCCGGCCCGCCGCGAGGAGCCCGCCCCGGTCCGGCAGCCCGAGAGCCGCCCGACCTTCGGCTCGCTCGGCAGCGTGACGCCGAAGGAGGACCCGGAGCCCGTCGCCCCCGAGCCGGTGCAGGACCTGCCGCCGGTGGCCCCGCCCGTCACGCCGTCGCCGCGCAGCTACTCCGACAGCGCGGCCGAGGAGCTGGACGTACCGGACTTCCTCAAGTGATAGGTCGGCGCGACACCGTGAGCGGCGCGCACTTCGCCTTCACCGACCGGTGGGGCGGGGTGAGCGCCGTTCCGTACGAGGAGCTCAATCTCGGCGGCGCGGTCGGCGACGATCCCGGCGCGGTACGCACCAACCGCGACCTGGCCGCCGCCTCGCTCGGACTCGACCCGGACCGGGTGGTCTGGATGAACCAGGTGCACGGCAACGACATCGCCGAGGTCGACGGGCCGTGGACCACGAGGCTCACCCCGCCGGTCGACGGACTGGTGACCGCGACCCGCGGGCTCGCCCTCGCCGTGCTCACCGCCGACTGCGTCCCGGTGCTGCTGGCCGACCCGGTCGCCGGTGTGGCCGCCGCCGTCCACGCCGGACGGCCCGGCATGATCAAGGGCGTCGTCCCGGCCGCGGTCGACGCGATGGAGTCGCTCGGCGCCCGGCCGGACCGTATTGCCGCCCGCACCGGGCCCGCCGTCTGCGGCCGGTGCTACGAGGTGCCGGAGGATCTGCGCGCCGAGGTGGCCGCGATCGAACCGGCGGCGTACGCCGAGACGAGTTGGGGCACGCCGGCCGTCGACGTGAGCGCCGGCGTGCACGCACAGCTCGAGCGCCTCGGGGTGCACGACCGGGAGCAGTCGCCGGTGTGCACGCGGGAGTCGGGCGATCACTTCTCGTACCGCCGCGACCGCACCACCGGTCGGCTCGCGGGCTATGTCTGGCTGGACTGATGGGGCATGACGGACCGTAGGAACGAACTCGCCGGAAACCTGGCGAAGGTGGAGCGGCGTATCGCCGCCGCGTGCGCGGCCGCGGGCCGGGCACGGGAGGAGGTGACCCTCATCGTGGTCACCAAGACGTACCCGGCGTCGGATGTGCGGATCCTCTCGGAACTCGGTGTGCGTCACACCGCCGAGAACCGGGACCAGGAGGCGGCGCCCAAGGCCGCCGAGTGTGCCGATCTGCCCCTGACGTGGCATTTTGTTGGTCAACTTCAAACCAATAAAGTGCGATCCGTGGTCGGTTACGCCGATGTCGTCCAGTCGATCGACCGCTCCCGGCTCGTCACCGCGCTCTCCAGGGAGGCCGTGCGGGCGGAGCGGGAGCTCGGCTGCCTCATCCAGGTGGCCCTCGACGCGGGGGAGAACGGACGCGGGGAACGAGGGGGCGTGGGGCCCGGCGGAATCGAAGAGTTGGCCGACCTCGTCGCCCGCTCCGAGGGACTGCGCCTCGACGGACTGATGACCGTCGCCCCGCTGACCGGGGAGTACGCCGGCCGGCAACAGGCCGCCTTCGAGCGCCTCATGGATTTGTCGACCGACCTGCGCGCGACTCATCCGGCTGCCACCATGGTCTCGGCAGGGATGAGCGGGGACCTCGAACAGGCCGTGGCCGCCGGGGCGACACATGTGCGCGTCGGCAGCGCGGTACTCGGAGTCCGCCCCAGGCTCGGGTAACGTCGCCAAGAAGTCGGACCACAGCAGAAAATATGGTCAATATCGCCCAACGGGGCGCAACGACCTCGTGGATCGCAGGCACTTGGCGGTCGTCAGCGGATCCACCACAGAGCGGAGGACTCAGAGCATGGCCGGCGCGATGCGCAAGATGGCGGTCTACCTCGGCCTCGTGGAGGACGATGGATACGACGGCCGGGGATTCGACCCCGACGACGACTTCGAACCCGAGCTTGACCCGGAACCCGAGCGGGACCGCCGACGGCACGAGCCGCCGCACCAGTCGCATGGGGCACATCAGCCCCAAAGGGATGAACCGGTGCGAGTGGCGCAGCCTCCGGCGCCCCGCGAACCGGTGTCGCATTCCGCTTCGCTCCCGGCGGAATCCGGGCGCCCGGCGCGCATCGCGCCCGTGGCGTCCATCACACAAGACCGCGCAAGCCTGGAGAAGAACGCACCGGTGATCATGCCCAAGGTCGTGTCGGAACGAGAGCCGTACCGGATCACCACACTTCACCCCCGGACCTACAACGAGGCCCGTACCATCGGGGAACACTTCCGTGAGGGCACCCCGGTGATCATGAATCTGACTGAGATGGATGACACAGACGCGAAGCGACTTGTCGACTTTGCCGCCGGTTTGGTGTTTGGTCTTCACGGCAGTATCGAGCGGGTGACGCAGAAGGTGTTCCTGTTGTCGCCTGCTAACGTCGATGTCACGGCGGAGGACAAGGCCCGCATCGCAGAGGGCGGGTTCTTCAACCAGAGCTGAGACGCACCACCGTAGAACAGGCACGGAACAGGGGAGAGGGAAGCACCGATCATGCGTGTGGCCATGGAGGTTCTCTACATCGCACTGACGGTGTTCCTCATCGTGCTGATCTTCCGGCTGGTCATGGACTATGTGTTCCAGTTCGCCCGCTCGTGGCAACCCGGCAAGGCGATGGTGGTCGTTCTGGAGGCCACCTACACTGTCACCGATCCACCGCTGAAGCTTCTGCGGCGGTTCATCCCGCCGCTGCGTCTCGGGGGCGTGGCGCTCGACCTGTCCTTCTTCGTACTGATGATCATCGTCTACATCCTGATCTACTTCGTGGGGAACCTCGCGACGTGACTGTGGACGATACGGTCTTGCCGACTGCCGATGACTACGTTGAGGTGAAGAGATGCCGTTGACCCCCGAGGACGTGCGGAACAAGCAGTTCACGACCGTCCGCCTCCGAGAAGGCTATGACGAGGACGAGGTCGATGCCTTCCTCGACGAGGTCGAAGCCGAGCTGACCCGACTGCTCCGCGAGAACGAGGACCTGCGCGCCAAGCTGGCCGCGGCCACGCGTGCTGCTGCCCAGAACCAGCAGAACATGCGCAAGCCTCCGGAGGACCAGCAGCAGCCACCCCATCCTCAGCAGCAGGGCATGCGAGGTCCCGGCGCGCCTGTGCCCGCCGGGATATCGGGCCCGCCGCAGCAGCAGATGGGCGGCCCCATGGGTGGCCCGCCCCAGCTGCCGAGCGGTGCCCCGCAGCTTCCGGCCGGTCCCGGCGGTCAGGGTCCCCAGGGTCCGGGCGGTCCTGGCGGTCCGGGTCCGATGGGTCCCGGTCCGATGGGTCAGGGTCCCGGCCCGATGCAGGGTCAGATGCAGGGGCAGATGCAGGGTCAGATGCAGAGCCCGATGCAGGGTCAGATGGGTCCCGGCCCGATGGGCGGTCCCGGTCCCATGGGCGGCCCCGGCCAGATGGGCGGCCCCGGTCCGATGGGTCCCGGTCCGATGGGCCAGGGTCCCGGCCCGATGGGTCAGGGTCCCGGTGGCGACAGCGCCGCGCGCGTCCTGTCGCTGGCCCAGCAGACCGCCGACCAGGCGATCGCCGAGGCGCGGTCCGAGGCCAACAAGATCGTCGGCGAGGCGCGTTCGCGTGCCGAGGGTCTGGAGCGTGACGCCCGTGCCAAGGCCGACGCCCTGGAGCGGGACGCGCAGGAGAAGCACCGCGTCGCTATGGGCTCCCTGGAGTCCGCCCGCGCCACGCTGGAGCGCAAGGTCGAGGACCTGCGCGGCTTCGAGCGCGAGTACCGCACGCGCCTGAAGTCGTACCTGGAGTCCCAGCTGCGCCAGCTGGAGACGCAGGCCGACGACTCCCTCGCCCCGCCGCGCACGCCCGCGGCCCCGTCCCTGCCGCCGTCCCCGGCGCCCTCCATGGCCCCGGCCGGCGCGAGTGCCCCGTCCTACGGCGGTCAGCCGATGGGCGGTGCGCCCGGCCCGTCCGGTCCGTCCTACGGCGGTCAGCAGCAGATGGCCCCGGCGATGACCCAGCCGATGGCCCCCGTGCGTCCGCAGGGTCCGGCCCCGATGGGTCAGGCGCCGTCGCCCATGCGCGGCTTCCTGATCGACGAGGACGACAACTGAGGGAACTCTGAAGGGTTCTGACTAGGCATCGGCAGCCTGAGAGAACGGCCCCGGAGGGACATCCCTCCGGGGCCGTTCCCGTGTGCGGCGCCCCTGAAAGCGGTGCGGGGAGCCCGCCGGTTCGTGACCGGTGGACTCCCCGTCGGGGTGGGGGAGCGGCGCCCTCGGGTGCCGCTCCCCCGGTGGCTCACGCCTTGTGGAGGCGGAAGGTGAGGGACAGGCCCTCGTCGGTGAAGGGATCGCCGTAGGAGGCGTCGGCCTCGCCCTGGGCGAAGTCCGTCGCCAGGACCTCCTCGGCGATCAGCGACGCGTGCTCGCTCAGGGCGGCGATGGTCGCCGGGTCCGTCGCGGTCCAGCGCAGCGCGATCCGGTCGGCCACGTCGAGGCCGCTGTTCTTGCGGGCCTCCTGGATCAGCCGGATCGCGTCCCGGGCCAGCCCGGCCCGGCGCAGCTCCTCCGTGATCTCCAGGTCCAGGGCGACCGTGGCACCGGAGTCGGACGCCACCGACCAGCCCTCGCGCGGCGTCTCGGTGATGATCACCTCGTCCGGCGCGAGCGTCACCGTCTCGCCGTCGACCTCCACCGATGCCGTGCCCTCGCGCAGCGCCAGCGACAGTGCCGCCGCGTCCGCGCCGGCGACGGCCTTGGCGACGTCCTGCACCCGCTTGCCGAACCGCTTGCCCAGCGCACGGAAGTTGACCTTGGCGGTGGTGTCCACCAGGGACCCGCCGACCTCGCTCAGCGACGCCAGGGAGGAGACGTTGAGCTCCTCCGTGATCTGCGCGTGCAGCTCCCGGTCCAGGGACTCGAAGCCGGCCACCGCGACCAGCGCACGGGACAGCGGCTGGCGGGTCTTGACGCCCGACTCCGCGCGCGTGGCACGGCCCAGCTCCACCAGGCGGCGCACCAGCACCATCTGCTTCGACAGCTCCGGGTCGATCGCCCCGAGGTCCGCCTCCGGCCAGGTGGCCAGGTGCACCGACTCGGGAGCGCCCGGGGCCACCGGCACGACCAGGTCCTGCCAGACCCGCTCGGTGATGAACGGGGTGATCGGCGCCATCAGCCGGGTCACCGTCTCCAGCACCTCGTGCAGCGTCCGCAGCGCGGCCTTGTCGCCCTGCCAGAACCGGCGGCGCGAGCGGCGGACGTACCAGTTCGACAGGTCGTCGACGAACGCGGACAGCAGCTTGCCCGCGCGCTGCGTGTCGTACGCCTCCAGGGCCTGCGTGACCTGGTCGGTCAGCGCGTGCAGCTCACTGAGCAGCCAGCGGTCGAGCAGCGGACGGTCGGCCGGGGCCGGGTCCGCCCCGGTGGGCGTCCAGGCCGACGTACGGGCGTACAGGGCCTGGAAGGCGACCGTGTTCCAGTAGGTCAGGAGCGTCTTGCGGACGACCTCCTGGATGGTGCCGTGGCCCACCCGGCGGGCCGCCCACGGCGAGCCGCCGGCCGCCATGAACCAGCGCACCGCGTCCGCGCCGTGCTGGTCCATGAGCGGGATCGGCTGGAGGATGTTGCCCAGGTGCTTGGACATCTTCCGGCCGTCCTCGGCGAGGATGTGGCCCAGGCACACGACGTTCTCGTACGAGGACTTGTCGAAGACCAGCGTGCCGATCGCCATCAGCGTGTAGAACCAGCCGCGGGTCTGGTCGATCGCCTCGGAGATGAACTGCGCCGGGTACCGGCTCTCGAACAGCTCCTTGTTCTTGTACGGGTAGCCCCACTGCGCGAACGGCATCGAGCCCGAGTCGTACCAGGCGTCGATGACCTCGGGCACGCGCGTGGCCGTCTTCTCGCACTGCGGGCACGGGAAGACGACGTCGTCGATGAACGGGCGGTGCGGGTCGAGCTCCGACTGGTCGCTGCCGGTCAGGGAGGTCAGCTCCGCGCGGGAGCCGACACAGGTGAGGTGGCCGTCCTCGCAGTGCCAGATCGGCAGCGGGGTGCCCCAGTAGCGGTTGCGGGACAGCGCCCAGTCGATGTTGTTGTTCAGCCAGTCGCCGTACCGGCCGTGCTTGACGTTCTCGGGGAACCAGTTGGTCTTCTCGTTCTCCTCGAGCAGCCGGTCCTTGATCGCGGTGGTGCGGATGTACCAGGACGGCTGCGCGTAGTACAGCAGCGCGGTGTGGCAGCGCCAGCAGTGCGGGTAGCTGTGCTCGTACGGGACGTGCCTGAAGAGCAGGCCGCGCTCGCCGAGGTCCTCGGTGAGCCTCTCGTCCGCCTTCTTGAAGAAGACGCCGCCGACCAGCGGGATGTCCTCCTCGAACGTGCCGTCGGGGCGGACGGGGTTGACCACCGGGAGGCCGTAGGAGCGGCAGACCCTCAGGTCGTCCTCACCGAAGGCGGGGGACTGGTGGACCAGACCGGTGCCGTCCTCGGTGGTGACGTACTCGGCGTTGACGACGTAGTGTGCCGGCTCCGTGCTGTGCCCGTTGGTTCCCTCGCCGGCGCTCGGGAACTCCACCAGCTCGAACGGGCGCTGGTAGGTCCAGCGCTCCATCTCGGCGCCGGTGAAGGTCTCGCCCGTGGTCTCCCAGCCCTCGCCGAGCGCCTTGGCGACGAGCGGTTCGGCGACGACCAGCTTCTCCTCGCCGTCGGTCGCGACCACGTAGGTGACCTCGGGGTGCGCGGCGACCGCGGTGTTGGACACCAGCGTCCACGGGGTCGTCGTCCACACCAGGAGCGAGGCCCGGCCGGCGAGTGGGCCGGAGGTGAGCGGGAAGCGGACGTAGACGGACGGGTCGACGACCGTCTCGTAGCCCTGGGCCAGCTCGTGGTCCGACAGTCCCGTGCCGCAGCGCGGGCACCAGGGGGCGACGCGGTGGTCCTGGACCAGCAGGCCCTTGTTGAAGATCTCCTTCAGCGACCACCAGACGGACTCGATGTACTCGGGCTCCATGGTGACGTACGCCTCGTCGAGGTCGACCCAGTAGCCCATGCGGGTCGTCAGCTCGGAGAACGCGTCGGTGTGGCGGAGTACGGACTCGCGGCACTTGTCGTTGAACTCGGCGATGCCGTACGCCTCGATGTCCTTCTTGCCGCTGAAGCCGAGCTCCTTCTCGACCGCCAGCTCCACCGGGAGGCCGTGGCAGTCCCAGCCGGCCTTGCGGGCCACGTGGTAGCCGCGCATGGTGCGGAAGCGGGGGAAGACGTCCTTGAAGACGCGCGCCTCGATGTGGTGGGCGCCCGGCATGCCGTTGGCGGTGGGCGGGCCCTCGTAGAACACCCACTCGGGGCGGCCCTCGGACTGCTCCAGGCTCTTCGCGAAGATCTTCTGCTCGCGCCAGAAGTCGAGCACGGCGTGCTCGAGGGCGGGCAGGTCGACCTGCGCGGGCACCTGGCGGTACTGCGGCTGCGTATTCAACGAGCTTCCTCCGGCGGATGTGCTGCCTTCCGTCGGAGGGACGAGAGCCTTGTGCTGTCCACGCCGTGTGCGGCGCGCTCCCGCGGTACCACCCTCCTTGGCCCACCGGTGCGCCGTACGCTCCGACGAGCCCCCTCATTGGGGTCGCGATGCCGGTTCTACGGCCCCCTGCTCGGTGCTGGGGGCTTTCTTCCGGCGGCTCCGGGGTGATCTTCACGTCGCGCTCGCCCCCGGGCTCACACCGTCCCCGGGTCGCTCTTGGCTGCGTACGCCGCTACTCGTCCCCATCCACGCTTTTCGCTCCGCCCAGTGTACGGCGCCCCGGCGGCCGGGGCCGAACCGATTTCCGGACCGGTGGTGACCCGGTTGGCGCGGCGGTGCCGTCCGGATCGTAGGACGTACGGCTGGTCGGATTACGTGGCGGCGAGCTGGGCACAACGCATGCATGCCGGCCGCGCGATCCGCGCGAGGCGGGCGAATCGGGCGGCGTGCCCCGTTGCCGCGGGACTCGAGTCGATTTATCGTCCCAGCACGATTCGCGAGCAAGATCACAATATGTGAAGGGGCCGCGGCCATGGTGGCGAAGCAGACCGCCGAGCAGTCGGCGTCCGGCAGGTCCCGGGGCACCGGCCCCGGTGCCGCCGCCGGAGCGGCCAGGAAGACCACCCGAGCGGCGGCCAGGGCATCAGGCAGGGCCGTGAAGGAGGCGGTGGCCATGAAGGAGCCGGTCACGCCGAAGCAGAAGCGGACGGCCGAGGCCGGGCCGACGACCGGACGCGGGCGCGGGGGCCCGGCGGCCAGGGCGCACACGGCCGGGCACGCCCAGGGGCCGGCCGGTGAGGCGACGGCCGCCGTGGCGGAGCGGACGGCGGCTCCCACGAAGGGCACGCGGAAGGCCGCCGCGAAGAAGCCGGCGGCGGGCAGGGCGGCGTCGCAGAAGCGCCCCGCCGCCGCGGAGCCCCGCTCCAAGGACGCGACGGCGAAGAAGCCCCCTGGCAAGCGGACCGCGCCGGGGAAGCCCCCTGCGGAGCCGAGGCCCGTGGAGGCCTTGGACACGGGCGAGAAGGCGGCCGGGATCCCCTCCGGGGCGAATGCCGCCGGCAGGGGCGCGCGCAGTGCCCGGACAGCCGCGAAGAAGGCCGCTGCCGAGCGGCCGGGCCCGGCCGCCGTCGGACGTGGCGTGGGGGCCGCGGAGAAGGACGCCGCAGGCGAGGAAGCGGGCGCCGAGACGGCGGCTGGACGTGCCGTGGCCGCAAGGCCCGGGGGCAAGCACGTCGACAGCGGAAGCGCGGGTACCCGCAGCGCCGCCGAGAAGCCGGGCGCCCGGAGTGCAGCCACCCGCAAGGCGGGCGGAAAGGGCGCTCGGCGGACGGTGGTCGCCACCGGTGGGGGCGCGGCCGACGAGACGGAACGGGCCGCCGGCCGGGGCGTTGGCGAGGACGCGATGACGACCGTCGACAGCGGTGTCGTGGAGGAGTCCGGTGCGGGGAAGGCCGGTGGGCGTGGGGGTGCTCGGAAGACGGGTGCGAAGGGCACACGTGGGTCTGTGGTCGCCGGTGGCGGGGGTGAGGTCGCCGAGGGTGAGCGGGCCGTTCGCCAGGTGGTCGGCGAGGGCGCGATGGAGACCGTCGACAGCGGTGTCGTGGAGGAGCCCGGTGCGGGGAAGGCCAGTGGGCGTGGGGGTGCTCGGAAGGCGGGTGTGAAGGGCACACGTGGGTCTGCTGTCGCCGGCGGTGGGGAGTCGGGGGGCGACGGGGAGGCGAAGGGGAGTGGGGGGACCGTGCGGGACCGGGGTGGTGGGGCGGGAGGCGGGGACGGTGCGGGGCGTGTGATGGCTCCTGGTGTCTCCGGTGCTGGTGCGGGCAGGAAGAGGACGGCCAAGAAGGCGGGCGCGGCGCGGACCGCGAAGCAGACGGGAGCCACGACGGTGGTTGCGAAGAAGACCCCTGGCACGGCCGCGGCGGCCAAGACCGCCGTGCCCAAGGCACGCATCGCCGCGGTGGTGGATCCGGGCGACCTCCCGGTGCGCCCGGGCGAGGACCCCTGGACCCTGGAGGAGGTCTCGGAGGCCCGCGCGGAGCTGGAGTCCGAGATGGAGCGGCTGAGCGCCGAGATCACCTCCTCCGAGGAGTCCCTCGCGGGCCTGATGCGGGACTCCGGCGACGGCGCGGGCGACGACGAGGCGGACACCGGCAGCAAGAACATCACCCGCGAGCACGAGATGGCCCTGGCCGCCAACGCGCGCGAGATGCTCACGCAGACCGAGCGGGCCCTGCAAGGGCTCGACACGGGCACCTACGGCCTGTGCGAGACCTGCGGCAACCCCATCGGCAAGGCCCGCATGCAGGCCTTCCCGCGCGCCACCCTCTGCGTGGAGTGCAAGCAGAAGCAGGAACGCCGGTACTGAACCGGGTACGAGGCGTGCCGTAGTCTCGTCCTCAGTCAGGTACCTAGGTCAAGGGACTCACGTGGCAGAGGCGGAGCGCATCATCGGTACGCCGGACACTCCGGGGGCGGCGGGAGCGGGGCGGCAGCGACCCGGAGGGGACGCCGCCCCGGGCGTCCCGTCCGGCGCCGAAGGGGCACAGGCCCCGGTCGGCGGGCCCGGCACCGGCGACACGGCGGCGGGCCCGGACGGGACGAGCGGGACACCGGCCGGCGCGGACGGACGGGCATCCGCCGCCGAGCGGCCCCGCGGCCGGCGCCGCATCGCGGTGCTGTTCACGGTCGCGGCCATCGCCTACGCCCTCGACCTCGCCAGCAAGATGCTCGTGGTCGCCAAGCTGGAGCACCGCCCGCCGATCCGGATCGTCGGCGACTGGCTGCAGCTGGAGGCGATCCGCAACGCGGGCGCGGCCTTCGGCTTCGGCGAGGCCTTCACCGTGATCTTCACGGTCATCGCGGCCGCCGTGATCGTGGTGATCGCCCGCCTCGCGCGCAAGCTCTACAGCCTGCCCTGGGCCATCGCGCTGGGCCTGCTGCTCGGCGGCGCGCTGGGCAACCTCACCGACCGGCTCTTCCGCGCGCCGGGCGTCTTCGAGGGCGCCGTCGTCGACTTCATCTCGCCCAAGCACTTCGCCGTGTTCAACCTCGCCGACTCGGCGATCGTGTGCGGCGGCATCCTGATCGTGCTGCTCTCCTTCCGCGGTCTGGACCCGGACGGGACCGTCCACAAGGACTGAGCCCGGGACGGGACAGCCGGACCCGTCCGGCATACTCGACGGGTGAGCACGCTTCCCGAGATCCGTACCCTGCCCGTGCCCGACGGCCTGGAGGGCGAGCGCGTCGACGCCGCCATCTCCCGGATGTTCGGCTTCTCCCGTACGAAGGCGGCGGAGCTGGCCGCCACGGGCAAGGTGCTGGTCGACGGCACGGTGGCCGGCAAGTCCGAGCGGGTGCACGGCGGTGCCTGGCTCGAGGTCGAGATGCCGCAGGCACCCGCGCCCGTGCAGGTGGTCGCCGAGCCGGTCGAGGGCATGGAGATCGTGCACGACGACGACGACATCGTCGTGATCGTCAAGCCGGTCGGCGTCGCCGCGCACCCCAGCCCCGGCTGGTCGGGCCCGACCGTGATCGGCGGCCTCGCGGCGGCCGGCTACCGCATCTCCACCTCCGGCGCCGCCGAGCGCCAGGGCATCGTGCACCGCCTCGACGTCGGCACCTCGGGCCTGATGGTGGTCGCCAAGTCCGAGTACGCGTACACGTCGCTCAAGCGCCAGTTCAAGGAGCGCACGGTCGACAAGCGCTACCACACCCTGGTCCAGGGCCACCCGGACCCGACCAGCGGCACCATCGACGCGCCCATCGGCCGCCACCCGAACCACGACTACAAGTGGGCGGTCACCGCCGACGGCAAGCCGTCCGTCACGCACTACGACCTGATCGAGGCGTTCCGCGCCGCGTCCCTGCTCGACGTCAAGCTGGAGACCGGGCGCACCCACCAGATCCGCGTGCACATGGCCGCCCACCGCCACCCCTGCGTCGGCGACCTGACCTACGGCGCCGACCCCACCCTCGCCAAGCGGCTGAGGCTGACCCGCCAGTGGCTGCACGCGGTCCGGCTCGGTTTCGAGCACCCCGGCGACGGCCGGTGGGTGGAGTTCGCCAGCGACTACCCCGAGGACCTCCAGAAGGCCCTGGACCAGGTCCGCGAGGAGACGTACGCATGAGCGTGCCGTACGAGGTGCGCGTCGCCGGGGACCTCACCGACCGCGAGGCGTGTTTCGCGGTGCGCAAGGAGGTCTTCGTCGTCGAGCAGGGCGTCCCGCAGGACATCGAGTACGACGAGTACGACGCCGTCGCCCTGCACGTGCTGGCGGTCCGCGAGGACGGCGTGCCGCTCGGTACCGGGCGGCTGCTGCACGGCGCGGAGGCCGCCGCGAAGACCGGCGGCGACCCGGCGGTCGGCTCCCTGGGACGGCTCGCCGTGACCGAGGAGGCGCGCGGTCTCGGCGTCGGCGCGGCCCTGGTGCGCGCGATCGAGGACGCGGCACGCGCGCGCGGCCTCACGGCGGTGGACCTGCACGCGCAGACCCACGCGCTCGGCTTCTACGAGCGGCTGGGGTACACGGCCTACGGACCGGAGTTCCCCGACGCGGGCATCCCGCACCGAGCGATGCGGCGCGCGGTACAGCAGCGGGTCCGAAACGGCCGGTGAGCGGGGCGGCATGGCAGGCTTGAAGCCTGCCGTGTGAACGTCCGACGTCCCGGAGCGCTGAGCGTGGATCAGTTGGCCCTGCTGTTCGTCGTGTTGCTGGGGGCCGTGATCAGCGTCCCGGTCGGCGACCGGCTCGGGCTGCCCGCGCCGGTGCTGATGACGCTGCTCGGGATCGTCCTCGCCGTGCTCCACTTCGTGCCCAACGTCGACATCCCGCCCGCCCTGATCCTGCCCACCCTGCTGCCGCCGCTGCTCTACGCCGCCGTACGGCGCACGTCCTGGCGGCAGTTCACGGCGCACAAACGGCCGATCTTCCTGCTGGCCGTGGCACTGGTGTTCGTCACGACCTTCTGCGTCGCCCTGGTCTCGCACGCCATCGTGCCGGGGCTGTCCGTCGCCGCCGCCGTGGCCCTGGGCGCGCTGGTCGCGCCGCCCGACCCGGTCGCGGCGACCGCGGTGGCCGGGCAGCTCGGGCTGCCGCGCCGCCTGGTGTCGATCCTGGAGGGCGAGGGGCTGTTCAACGACGTCACCGCCATCGTCCTCTACCACGTGGCCATCGCCGCCGCCGTCAGCGGCGAGTTCTCCGCCTGGCGGGCCGGGCTCGACCTGGTGCTGTCCGCGGTGGTGGCGGTGGCCATCGGCATGCTGCTCGGCTGGGGCACGAACAAGGTCCTGGACCTGCTCGGGGACCCGACCCTGCAGATCGGGCTGACGCTGCTCGTGCCGTACGCCTCCTATGTGCTGGCCGAGGAGCTGCACGGCTCCGGGGTCCTCGCCGTGCTCACCACCGCGCTGTTCCTGGCGGAGTACGCCTCCGACGCCGACGACGTGCTGACCCGGCTGGCCGGGCACACCGTCTGGGACGTCGTGGACACGCTCGTCACCGGCGTCGCGTTCGGGCTGATCGGTCTCGAACTGCACAACGCGCTGCGCACCGCCTCGGGCCGGTGGGGCGAGCTGCTGGGCTGGGCGGGCGTGGTCGTGGGCGTGGTGGTGCTCGTACGGCTGGTGTGGCTGCTGCCGGCCACCTGGCTCACCAAACGGCTGCACGCGCTGCGGGACTACGAGGAGGACATCCCCATGACCTGGCGGGAGACCGTCGTCATGTGGTGGTCCGGGATGCGCGGTGTGGCCTCGGTGGCGCTCGCCCTGGCCATTCCGCTGAAGACGGACAGCGGCGCGCCCTTCCCCGACCGGGACGAGATCGTGTTCATCGCCTTCGGGGTGATCATGGCGACGCTCGTGCTCCAGGGACTCACTTTGCCGTGGCTGGTCAAACGGCTGGGGGTGCGGGCGGACTCCGAACGGGAGAAGGAGTTCGAGGAGGAACTGGCGGCGCGGGCGGCGCGGGCGGCCAGGCGGCGGCTGCGGGAGATCGAGGCGGTCGAGGAACTGCCGGAGGAGCTGTCCGAGCAGATGCTGCGGCGGGCCTTCGACATCGGGCTGCGGATCAGCCCGCAGTGGGGGGAGGAGGAACGCAGGGAGGGCCACGACAAGCGCGTACGGCGGCTGAAGCGGCTGCGGCGGATCCAGAGCGAGATGCTGAGCGCGGCGCGGCACGAGGTACTGGCCGCGCGCAGGGAGCCGGGGGCCGACCCGGAGATCGTCGACCGGGTCCTGCGCCACCTGGACGTACGCAGTCTGCGGTGAGCCGCGCCCGGCGTCCGGGACCGGCCGGTGCCGTCTCGGTACGCTCCGGTCCATGAGTCGCAACGTCGTCATCAGCGGGGGCGGTACGGGGATCGGGCTCGCCGCGGCGCGGACCTTCGCGGCAGGCGGGGACCGGGTGCTGCTGCTCGGGCGGCGGGGTGAGGTGCTGCACCGGGCCGGGGTGCCGGGCGCGCTGACGTTCGCCGCCGACGTGGGTGAGGTGGCCGGGGCGCGGTCGGTCGCCCGGTTCGTGGGCGACGAACTCGGGGCGGTGGACGTGCTGATCCACAGCGCTGGGGGATCGGGGCGGCTGGAGCCGCGGGTGGAGCGGGAGGACCCGCTCGAACTCGTCGCCGACAACTGGACGGTGAACTTCCGGATCAACACCCTGACCGCGGTGCTGCTCACGGAGGCCCTCAAGGAACGGCTCGCCGAACCGGGCGGCCGGGTGCTGTTCCTCAGCTCCATCGCCGCCTACCGCGGTTCGGGCAGCGGCGCCTACGCCGCCTCCAAGGCCGCCCTGCACCCCTACGCCCACGACCTGGCCCGCCAGTTGGGCCCGCGTGGGATCACGGTGAACCTGGTCGCGCCCGGATACGTCGAGGACACCGACTTCTTCGGCGACTCGATGGACGACGCCCGCCGCGCCCGCCTCGTCGCCGAGACCTCCACCGGCCGCCCCGGAACCCCGGGCGACATCGCGGCCACCCTCCACTGGCTGGCCTCACCGTCCGCCGCCCACATCACCTCCCAGATCATCCAGGTCAACGGCGGCGCGGAACGCGGCCACTGACCCCGCCGCCCGCGGTGACCGCAGGCGGCGGTCCGGGGACTCGCTCCCGGGCCGGGGGTCAGGCGGGGCCGGTCCGGGAGTCCTCGAAGGCGGGGCGCGGCGTCCCGTCGTGGCGTGCCGGGGGCGGCACGGCGCCGGACGTGTTGATGCGGGGCAGAGCGTAGGGGTGGTGCTCGGAGAGCCAGCGCAGCAGCTGCTCGCGGACCACGACCCGCACCGTCCAGATGTCTCCGGCGTCCTTCGCCGTCACCAGGGCCCGTACCTGCATCGTCGTCGGCGTCGTGTCCGTGACCACCAGGTTGTAGGCGCGGCCGTCCCAGGCCGGGCACTCGCGCAGGATGTCGCGCAGCTTCTCGCGCATCGCGTCCATCGGCGTGCAGTGGTCGAGGTGGAAGTAGACGGTGCCGGTCATCTGCGGGGTGCCGCGCGACCAGTTCTCGAACGGGTTGGACGTGAAGTACGACACCGGCATGGTGATCCGGCGCTCGTCCCAGGTCCGTACCGTCAGGAAGGTCAGCGTGATCTCCTCGACCGTGCCCCACTCGCCGTTGACGACCACGGTGTCGCCGATGCGCACCATGTCGCCGAAGGCGATCTGCAGCCCCGCGAACATGTTGCTCAGCGTGGACTGCGCGGCGACACCGGCGACGATGCCGAGAAGGCCGGCCGAGGCCAGCAGCGAGGCACCGGCCGCGCGCATCGCGGGGAAGGTCAGCAGCATCGAGGCCGCCGCCACCACGATGACCACCGCCGAGACCACCCGCATGATCAGCTCGACCTGGGTGCGCACCCGCCGCACCCGGGCCGGATCCCGGTGGGCGCGGGAGTTCGCGTACCGGGTGTACGTGGTCTCGACGACGGCCCCCGCGATCCGGATCACCAGCCAGGCCGCCGACCCGATCAGCACCAGGGTCAGCGTCCGGCCGATCCCGACCCGGTGCTCCTCCAGCAGCTCGGCCTGGTCGTAGGAGCCGCGCAGCAGGGCGGCGCACAGCACGAGCTGGAAGGGGGCGCGGGCACGGCGCAGCAGGCCCCACAGCGGTTTGTCGTGGTGCCGTTCGTCGGCCTTGCGCAGCAGCAGGTCGGTGGCCCAGCCGATGACCAGAGTGAGGACGACCGAGCCGCCGACAACGATCAGGGGGCGGAGTACGTTCTCCATGCCTGCGAACCTAACCCGCGACGCGCGGTGTGAACATGTGTGAGCGTGAAGATCGCGGGTAGGGCCGGGGGCGGTGTGACGATCCTCTCCACCTGCCGGTCCACGGGTCCCGCTCCGGACGGCCGCGCACCGGGCCGGGCGGGAGCCGTCGTACCCGGCTGGCACCATGGGCTCATGAACATCGTGCTCTTCCACTCGACCTACGGCCTCGGACCCGCGGTGCGCCGGGCCGCGGACCGGCTGCGTTCCGCCGGGCACCAGGTGTGGACGCCGGATCTCTTCGAGGGCCGTACGTTCGAGACGGTCGAGGAGGGCACGGCCGGCAAGGAGGCCATCGGCAAGGACGAGCTGCTCAAACTGGCCGTGCTGGCCGCGGCGCCCTACTCGGAGCGCGGCCTGGTCTACGCCGGGTTCTCCTTCGGGGCCGCCATCGCCCAGACGCTCGCCCTCGGTGACGAGAAGGCCCGCGGGTTGCTTCTGCTGCACGGCACCTCGGACGTTGCGCCGAACGCGAGCGCCGACGGCCTGCCCGTCCAGCTGCACGTGGCCGAACCCGACCCGTTCGAGCCGGACGACTGGCTGAGCGCCTGGTACCTCCAGATGGGCCGGACCGGGGCCGACGTGGAGGTCTACCGCTACGCCGGGGCCGGCCACCTCTACACCGACCCCGGCCTGCCGGACTACGACGAGGAGGCCGCCGAGGCCACCTGGCGGGTGGCGCTCGGCTTCCTCGCGGAGCTCGACGGGAACGACCGGGGCGCGTAGGCGCTCCCGGCCGGGATCAGCCCTTGAGGGCCGCGTCCACCGCCGCGTTGAACTCGTCCACCGTCATCGGCGGGTTGTCGGTGCCGGGCGTGGTCACCTTCTTGCCGTCCATGACCAGGCTCGGGGTGCCGGTCACCCCGTCCTTGTTGTTGTCGAAGGTCTTCGACATGGCGACCGCCCAGGCGTCGTACGTGCCGCTCTTGACGGCGTCGCGGAACGACGCGTTGCCCTTCAGGGGCGGCACGGTGTCGGCCACCTTGAGGAGGTAGTCGTCGTTCTTGAACTTGTCGTCGGTCTCCTCCGGGTGCCACTTCTGCGAGTACAGGGCGGACTTGTACTCGAGGAACGCCTCGGGGCTGACGTCGAGCGCGGCGCCCATGGCGCTCATCGCGTTCTTGGAGCCCTCGCCGTTGTCGTGGTTGTCGATGAAGGTGCCGCCGATGTACTGGAGCTTGAACTTGCCGTCGTCGACGTCCTTCTTGACGGTCGCGCCGACCGCTTCCTCGAACTGGCCGCAGATCGGGCAGCGCGGGTCCTCGTAGATCTTGAGGGTCTTCTGGGCGGAGCTCTTGCCGATGACCACGGTCGTGCCGTCGGTGCCGGTGGTGTTGGCCGGGGCGACGACCTTCTGGTCCTTCACGGCCTCCCAGTGGCCGGGCTTGTTGGCCTGGACGACGGCGTAGCCGATGCCGCCGGCCGCGGCCAGCACGACCACGACCGCGCAGGCCACGGTGATCTGCCGCTTGATCTTGGCCCGCTTGGCCTCGCGCTCCCGCTCGGCGCGCAGGCGCTCCCGGGCCGCCGTCTTCTCCGACTGGCTGTTCCGCTTGCTCATGATGGTGTTCTCCTGTGGGACGCGCAGCTTCGTGCGCGGGTACGAAGGGGGACTGGTCGTGCTCGGGGCGCCCGGGGTCGTCGCTCAGACGAGCGCGAGGGCGTCCGGGCACGGCGGTCCGCGCCGTCCCAGGGAGTACACGAGGAGCCGGGCGCGCAGCGCGGCGGTCCGCGGCGCCGGACGCGCCGGCCGGACCACCGGGCGGGCACGGCGCACCGCGACGGCCGCCACCGCGAGCAGCAGCGGCCGGAAGGTCGTGACGGCCACCGCGCGCAGCAGCTGGGCGAGCGCCCGCTCGCCGCGGCGCAGCCAGCCGGCCGCGAGCAGGCCGACGCCGATGTGCGCGGCCAGCAGCAGCCAGGCCGTCGCCGGGTCGGCGTGCGCGAGCAGGGCGGTCAGCCGGCCGGTGTCGGCGCCGGTCATCTGGGCCAGCGGGGTGCCGACGTCGGTGTGCCCGCCGCACAGCACGTCGAAGCCGACCGAGCGCAGAGGACCGGCGACCGGGCCGCCCGCGGGGCCGTAGCACAGGTGCTGGCCGGTGGTGAAGACGGTGTCGGCCGCCAGCTCCAGGGGTACCAGCAGGGCGGCGATCCGCCCGAAGCCGCGCTCGCGGCCGGCCAGGGCGTAGGCGAGCAGGAACACGGCGGCCGCGACCGCGGCCACCGTGTTCAGCGGCAGGGGGGCCCGGGACAGCAGCACGTGCGACGCGGTGCTGAGCGTCACGACCACGGCCGTGAACAGCGCCGCGCGCACGGCTCTGAGTCTGGTCCCGGATATGTCCATAGCGAGAAAAGAGTCTGTCATGCGGGCCGGTAAGAGACCCCTAAAGGGTTCCTGTGCGGCCCATCCGTCACAGACCCGGAATGCCCCCGTTGCGCAGCAGCTCCACGAAGAGGCGGTGGTCGGCACGCGCGCGTGCGCCGTACGCGTGCGCGAAGTCGACGAGCAGCGGCGCGAAGCCCTCCTCGTCGCCGGCGATCGCCGCGTCGATGGCCCGCTCGGTGGAGAACGGCACCAGCGACTCGCCCGAGGCGTCGTCCGCCGCCGCGTGCATGGCCGCCGTGGCCCGGCCCAGGTCGGCGACCACCTGCGCGATCTCCTCCGGGTCGTCGATGTCGTCCCAGTCGAGGTCCACGGCGTACGGCGAGACCTCCGTGACCAGCCGGCCCGCGCCGTCCAGCTCGGTCCAGCCCAGCCACGGGTCGGTGTGCGCCTGGAGGGCGCGGCGGCAGACCACCGTGCGGTGGCCCTCGTGCTGGAAGTGGTCCTGGATCGCCTGGTCCGTGATGTGCCGGGAGGCCGCCGGGGTCCGGGCCCGCTGGACGGAGATCACCACGTCGTGCTCCAGGGCGTCGCTGGGCCCCTCCAGGAGGATGTCGTACGACAGCCCGGCCGGGTCGATCCCGCGGCGGCCGACGACGTCCTTGACCCGGTAGGACTCCGGGCGGGCCAGCGACGCCTCCGGCAGGGTCTCCAGATAGCCGTCGAAGGCCGCGAGGACCTTGTAGCGGGTGGCGGCGTCCAGCTCGACCGCGCCGCCGCCGGGCGCGAAGCGGCGCTCGAAGTCGCGGATCCCGGTCATCGACTCCAGCAGCCCGGCACGGGTCAGCGAGCGCGCGTCGCGCAGCGTGTCCAGCAGGGGGCCGTCTGCGGTGTCCAGGGTGAAGGGCGGCACCTCGTCGCTCTTGGCGCCGGTGGCCAGGGCGTGGATCCGGTCGCGGTACGCGCTCGCGTACAGCGTCACCAGCTCGGTGATCCGCTCGTCGCTGAGCGCCTTGGCGTACCCGATCAGGGCGAGGGAGGCGGCGAACCGCTTGAGGTCCAGGGTGAAGGGTCCGACGTACGCCTCGTCGAAGCCGGTGGCGCTGAAGACCAGCCGGCCGTCGGCGTCCATATAGGTGCCGAAGCTCTCCGCGTGCAGGTCGCCGTGGATCCACACCCGCGAGGCGCGGTCGTCCAGGTACGGGCCGCCGCGCCGGTCGGCGCTCAGGTCGTGGTGGAAGAGACAGGCCGTGCCCCGGTGGAACGCGAGGGCCGAGGACGCCATCCTCCGCAACTTCGTGCCGAACGCGGCCGGATCGTCGGCCAGGAGCTCGCCGAAGGCGGTGTCGAGGACGGCGATGATCTCCTTGCCGCGCTGCTCGTCGCTGAGCTGGGGGACCGACATCGCTGACATCGCGGAGTGCCTCCTGGTGCAGGTGGTGCGTGACGTGTGGAGTGGGTCCGGCAGGGGCGTTCCTCCACACCAACGTCCGGCGGTGCGGCGGAGTGCCCGCGTTGTCCCGCATGAAGGTACGGCTGGAACGCGGTCGCGTGTCAGTGCCGGGGCATAGACTTCGACGCTGTTCACCGGACTGTCCGCAGCCCGTCGTCTATGTTGTCCATGGAGGCCGAACCGTGTCGAAGCCGCCGTTCACGCACCTGCACGTCCACACCCAGTACTCGCTGCTGGACGGTGCCGCGCGGCTGAAGGACATGTTCGACGCGTGCAACGAGATGGGCATGACGCACATCGCGATGTCCGACCACGGCAACCTCCACGGGGCGTACGACTTCTTCCACACCGCGAAGAAGGCCGGAGTCACCCCGATCATCGGGATCGAGGCGTATGTCGCCCCCGAGTCCCGGCGCAACAAGCGCAAGATCCTGTGGGGCCAGCCGCATCAGAAGCGCGACGACGTCTCCGGTTCCGGCGGTTACACCCACAAGACGATGTGGGCGGTGAACAGGACCGGCCTGCACAACATCTTCCGCCTGTCCTCCGACGCCTACGCCGAGGGCTGGCTGCAGAAGTGGCCCCGGATGGACAAGGAGACGATCGCCCAGTGGTCCGAGGGCGTCGTCGCCTCCACCGGCTGCCCCTCCGGCGAGGTGCAGACCCGGTTGCGCCTCGGCCACTTCGACGAGGCCCTGAAGGCCGCCTCCGACTACCAGGACATCTTCGGCAAGGACCGCTACTTCCTGGAGCTGATGGACCACGGCATCGACATCGAGCGCAAGGTCCGCGACGGCCTGCTGGAGATCGGCCGGAAGCTCGGCATCCCGCCCCTGGTCACCAACGACTCGCACTACACCTACGCGCACGAGGCGACCGCCCACGACGCCCTGCTGTGCATCCAGACCGGCAAGAACCTCTCCGACCCCGACCGCTTCAGGTTCGACGGCACCGGCTACTACCTGAAGTCGACCGAGGAGATGTACGCCATCGACTCCTCGGACGCCTGGCAGGAGGGCTGCGCCAACACGCTCCTCGTCGCCGAGATGGTCGACACCACGGGCATGTTCGTCGAGAAGAACCTGATGCCGAAGTTCGACATCCCCGACGGCTACACGGAGATCACCTGGTTCAAGGAGGAGGTCCGCCGCGGCATGGAGCGCCGTTTCCCCGGCGGCATCCCCGAGGACCGCCAGAAGCAGGCGGACTACGAGATGGACGTCATCATCTCGATGGGCTTCCCCGGCTACTTCCTCGTGGTCGCCGACTTCATCATGTGGGCCAAGAACAACGGCATCGCGGTCGGTCCCGGCCGCGGCTCCGCGGCCGGCTCGATCGTCGCGTACGCCATGGGCATCACCGACCTCGATCCGATCCCGCACGGCCTGATCTTCGAGCGGTTCCTCAACCCCGAGCGCATCTCGATGCCCGACGTCGACATCGACTTCGACGAGCGCAGGCGCGTCGAGGTGATCAGGTACGTGACGGAGAAGTACGGCGCCGACAAGGTCGCCATGATCGGCACGTACGGCAAGATCAAGGCCAAGAACGCGATCAAGGACTCCGCGCGTGTGCTGGGCTACCCGTACGCGATGGGCGACCGGCTCACCAAGGCGATGCCCGCCGATGTCCTCGGCAAGGGCATCGACCTGGACGGCATCACCAACCCCTCGCACCCGCGCTACAACGAGGCGGGCGAGATCCGGGGGATGTACGAGAACGAGCCGGACGTGAAGAAGGTCATCGACACCGCCAAGGGCGTCGAGGGCCTGGTCCGGCAGATGGGCGTGCATGCCGCCGGCGTGATCATGTCCAGCGAGACCATCACCGAGCACGTGCCCGTCTGGGTCCGGCACACCGACGGCGTGACCATCACGCAGTGGGACTACCCGAGCTGCGAGTCGCTCGGCCTGCTGAAGATGGACTTCCTCGGCCTGCGCAACCTGACGATCATGGATGACGCCGTCAAGATGGTGAAGTCCAACAAGGGGATCGACATCGATCTCCTCGGCCTCCCGCTGGACGACCCCAAGACCTTCGAACTGCTCCAGCGCGGCGACACACTCGGTGTGTTCCAGTTCGACGGCGGCCCCATGCGCTCGCTGCTGCGCCTGATGAAGCCCGACAACTTCGAAGACATCTCGGCCGTGTCGGCGCTCTACCGTCCCGGCCCGATGGGCATGGACTCGCACACCAACTACGCGCTGCGCAAGAACAAGCTCCAGGAGATCACGCCGATCCACAAGGAGCTCGAGGAGCCCCTCGAGGAGGTCCTCGCGGTCACCTACGGCCTGATCGTCTACCAGGAGCAGGTGCAGAAGGCCGCCCAGATCATCGCGGGCTACTCGCTCGGCGAGGCCGACATCCTCCGCCGCGTGATGGGCAAGAAGAAGCCCGAGGAACTGGCGAAGAACTTCACCATCTTCCAGGCCGGTGCCCAGAAGAACGGCTACAGCGACGAGGCCATCCAGGCCCTGTGGGACGTGCTGGTCCCCTTCGCCGGCTACGCGTTCAACAAGGCCCACTCGGCCGCGTACGGCCTGGTGTCGTACTGGACCGCCTACCTCAAGGCCAACCACCCCGCCGAGTACATGGCCGCCCTGCTCACCTCCGTCAAGGACGACAAGGACAAGTCGGCGGTCTACCTCAACGAGTGCCGCCGCATGGGCATCCGGGTGCTCCCGCCCAACGTCAACGAGTCCCAGTCGAACTTCGCCGCCCAGGGCGACGACGTGATCCTCTTCGGCCTCTCCGCGGTGCGCAACGTCGGCACCAACGTCGTCGAGTCGATCATCAAGTCCCGCAAGGCCAAGGGCAAGTACTCGTCGTTCCCCGACTACCTCGACAAGGTCGAGGCGGTGGTCTGCAACAAGCGCACCACCGAATCGCTGATCAAGGCCGGCGCCTTCGACGAGATGGGGCACACCCGCAAGGGCCTCACCGCGCAGTACGAGCCGATGATCGACAACGTGGTCGCGGTCAAGCGCAAGGAGGCCGAGGGCCAGTTCGACCTCTTCGGCGGCATGGGCGAGGAGACCAGCGGCGAGCCCGGCTTCGGTCTCGACGTGGAGTTCTCCTCCGAGGAGTGGGACAAGACGTATCTGCTCGCCCAGGAGCGGGAGATGCTCGGCCTCTACGTCTCCGACCACCCGCTGTTCGGACTCGAGCACGTGCTCGCGGACAAGGCCGACGCGGGCATCTCCCAGCTCACCGGCGGCGAGCACGCCGACGGCGCGGTCGTCACCATCGGCGGCATCATCTCCGGCCTCCAGCGCAAGATGACCAAGCAGGGCAACGCCTGGGCGATCGCCACCGTCGAGGACCTCGCCGGCTCCATCGAGTGCATGTTCTTCCCGGCGACCTACCAGTTGGTGTCCACCCAACTCGTCGAGGACGCGGTGGTGTTCGTCAAGGGCCGCCTCGACAAGCGGGAGGACGTGCCCCGCCTGGTGGCGATGGAACTGATGATCCCCGACCTGTCGAACGCGGGGGCCAACGCGCCGGTGATCCTCACCATCCCGGCACTGAAGGTGACCCCGCCCATGGTCAGCCGGCTCGGCGAGATCCTCAGCCACCACAAGGGCGACAGCGAGGTCCGCATCAGGCTCCAGGGGCCCAGCCGGACGACGGTGCTGCGGCTGGACCGGCACCGGGTCAAGCCGGATCCGGCGCTGTTCGGCGATCTGAAGGTCCTGCTCGGCCCGTCCTGCCTGGCGGGCTGACATGAACGAGGGGCGTGCCCGTGCGCATCGGGTACGCCCCTCGCTGATTACCGCACTTGCTCAACAGTCCATGGACCGGAGTCAGTTGTGGCCGAAGCGCTTCTGACGTCCCTTGCGGGCCATGGCAGTCGGACTTGTCTGCGGCCCGTGGGCGTGGTGCTCGGCCTGCGGTTCCGACACGGACTGCTCCGTCTCCTGCGGGCCGTTCGCGGCCACGGACGTCTTCTGCCGGCTGCGGTCCTGCTTGCGGTTCTTGGCCATGGTGATCAGCCTCCTGTGGGGGATCTCGGGGCCAGGGCCGGGACCAGATTCACATAGGCCGACAATGAACGCATGTTGGATAATTACCGTATGTAACGCGGGGCGTCGGGGCGCGGGCTCCCGAAACGCCACGCCGAAGATCGAGTTCGGGCCGTTAACCCCGCCCGGGTCGGGCAGACTCGAAGCACATCCCGAAGTACATCCCCGAGCACATCCCGAAGCAACCTCCCGGAAAGAGGGTGGATCGCGTGGACCGCTGCATCGTCCTGGTGGACGCCGGGTATCTGCTGGGCGCCGCGGCCAGTCTCCTCGCCGGGGAGCCGTCGCGGTCCCGGATCACCGTCGACCACACCGCTCTCGTGCAGGGGCTGCGTGAACAGGCCGAGTCCGACACGGAGCGGCCCCTGCTGCGCATCTACTGGTTCGACGGCGCGCCCGACCGTGTGCCGCAGCCCGAGCACCGCCGGCTGCGGGTGATGCCCCGGGTCACCGTCCGGCTCGGCGCGCTCACCCGCAGCGACGGACGCTGGGCGCAGAAGGGCGTCGACGCCGCGATGCACGCCGAACTGACCGAACTGGCCCGCAACCGCGCCTGCTCCGACGTCGTCCTCGTCACCGGCGACGGCGATCTGCTGCCCGGCATGATGGCCGCCAAGGAGCACGGCGTCGCCGTGCACCTGTGGGCGGTGCAGGCCGCCGACGGCGACTACAACCAGTCCGAGGACCTGGTCGCCGAGGCCGACGAACGGCGCGTGCTGGACCGCACCTGGATCACCAAGGCCGTGCGCGCCAAGGAGCTCGGCGGTGTCTGCGCGCCGCCGCCCGCACCCCGCCCCGAGATCGCCGCGATCCTCTCCGCGCCGCTGCCCGAGTCCGCGCTCAGCCCGGGCACCGAGAGCCGCTCCGAACCGCGGCAGCACCCGGAGGCCGCCCCGGGGCGCGGCGGCACCGAGGAGCGGGTGCCCACCACCAAGGGCGTGCCCACGCCCAAGGACCTCGCCGCCCTGCGCGCCCCCGGCACCCCGCCCGCGCAGCACCCCTCCTCGGCGACCCTGCGCTGGTCCTCCGACCGGGGCTGGGTGGACCGGCCGGGCATGCCCGCCGAGCCCCCCGAGGCCGCATCCATGCCGACGCTCGCCCAGCTGACGACGGCCGAGCAGCGGTGGGCGGACCGGGAGGAGGACATCACGACCGTCGGCGGCGACCCGTACGAGGTGGGACAGGTCTTCGCCAGGCGCTGGGTGGACCGGCTGGGCGACCAGGCGCACCTGCAGAAACTGTCGTCGATGTACCCGCGCGTCCCGCACCGCGTCGACGGCGAGCTGCTGCGCTACGCCGCCCGCTTCGGGCTGCTCGCGCACAAGGACGACCAGATCGACGAGCACGACCGTTACGCCATCCGTGCCGGGTTCTGGCGGGAGATCGACGTACGGACCTCCACCGAGCGCGCCCCGGCCGGCGACTGAACCGCTCACCGGGCCTGCTCGGGACGCCCCGAGGACGAGTGGGGCTCCGCGACCCCGTACCCTCGTCCCTTGTGAGTACGCGCACGGCACAGGCACTTCGCCCCGGGGACGACGTCGTGTGCGCGGTGCGCGGACTGACCCGGACCTACCCCGCGCTGCGGGGCCGGCGCGGGGTCCCGGGAACGCCCGAGGTGCTGGCCACCGACGCGGTCGAGCTCGACGTACGGCGCGGTGAGATCTTCGGGCTGCTCGGGCCGAACGGCGCCGGAAAGTCCACCCTCGTACGCCAGCTCACCGGGCTGCTGCGCCCCGACAGCGGCACGGTCGAGATCCTCGGCCACGACATCGTCGCGCACCCCGAGCGGGCCGCGCGGATCCTCGCCTACCTCGGGCAGGAGTCCACCGCCCTGGACGAGCTGACCGTCTCGCTCGCCGCCGAGACCACCGGGCGGCTGCGCGGCCTGGACCTCCGGCAGGCGCGTGCCGAGCGGGACGCCGTCCTCGACGAACTGGGTCTCACACCGATCGCCGGGCGTCCGCTGAAGAAGCTCTCCGGCGGGCAGCGGCGGCTCGCCTGCTTCGCGGCCGCGCTGGTCGGAGAGCGCCCGCTGCTGGTGCTCGACGAGCCGACCGCCGGAATGGACCCGGTGGCCCGGCGGGCGGTGTGGTCCGCCGTCGACCGGCGGCGCGCCGAACGCGGCACGACCGTCGTCCTGGTCACCCACAACGTCATCGAGGCCGAGACCGTCCTGGACCGGGTCGCCGTCCTGGACCGGGGCCGCGTCATCGCCTGCGACACCCCGGCCCGGCTCAAGGAGCGGGTCTCCGGCGAGGTGCGGGTCGAGCTGGTGTGGCGGGACCGGGCGCCCCTGGAGGTGGCGGAGGTCGCCGCGCTCAGGGAACGGGCCGTGGAGGCGGGCCGCCGCTGGACGCTGCGGCTGGCGCCCGAGGAGGCCCGTGCCGCCGTCGCCACGGTCACCGGCGGTGCCGCGTTCGCCGCCCTGGACGACTTCACACTGACCACGCCCAGCCTGGAGGACGTGTACCTGGCGCTGGGCGGCGCCGCCCGGCAGGGGCTGGTGAAGGCATGACCGGGATCAGCGGCATGAGCGCGGGGACCGGCGGATCCGTGGAGGAGTACACGGGCGCCGGGGGGAACCCGTGCGGCGCGGGAGACACGACCGCACCCGCCGCGCCCGCCACGACGGAGAAGCCGGCCGCGTGTGCTGCCGCAGGGAAAGGGAGCAGTTCGACGTGAGTGTCGTACCCGCCGGTGTGCTGCCGGGCGCGACGGCCGTACAGGACGGCGGTTCCGGTGACGCGGCCGTGCTCGGGCCGCGGGCTCGGCTGTGGCCGTCGCTGGCCGCCGTGTACCGGGCCCAGCTGTCCCGGGCGCGGGTGGCGAGGATCCCGCTGCTGTTCGTGGCGACCTTCCAGTCCGCCGGCATCATGGTCATGATGCGGGGCGTGGTCGACGGCGGCAGCGAGGCCCGATACGTGGTGTCCGGCGCCTCGGTCGTCGTGGTCGCCTTCGTCGCGCTGAACCTGCTCGCCCAGTACTTCGGGCAGCTGCGGGCCAGCGGCGGGCTCGACCACTACGCGACGCTCCCGGTGCCGCCCGCGGCCGTGGTGCTGGGCGCGGCGGCCGCGTACGCCTCCTTCACGGTGCCGGGCACGCTCGTGACCGCCGTGTTCGGGTGCGTGCTGTTCGGGCTGCCACTCGGCAACCTGTGGGTGCTGTTGGCGGTGATCCCGCTGGCCGGTGCCGCGCTCTCCGGGCTCGGCGCGGCCTGCGGGCTGCTCGCACCGCGCCCGGAACTGGCCACGCTGCTGGGTCAGTTGGGCATGTCGGCGGCGCTGCTGCTGGGTGTGCTGCCCCCCGACCGTATGCCGGAGGCGGTACGGCTGGTGCGTGACCTGCTGCCTTCCACGTACGGCGTGGAGGCCTACGCGCACACCTTCGCGGCCCGTCCCGACTGGGCTCTGGTGGCCGGTGACATGGCCGTCTGCGCCGTGGTCGGGGTGGTCTCGCTGGCCGCCGCCACCTGGGCCTACCGCCGGGCCGCCGTCCGGTGACGCGGCCTTCCCCCGCAACTGGCAGGATGACAAGGTGACAGCTCCGTTGACTCCGCCACCACCGCCGCACCGGCGCTCCTCACAGCCTTCCGGCTCCTCCGGGCCCTCAGAGTCCTCGGGGTCTTCGGGGCCGTCGGAGTCCGGGCACGCCCCGCAGTCGGGGCCGGGGCCGGTCCAGCCCTGGCAGTCCTGGCAGGTGCCGCCCGTCCCGCCGAAGAGCGCCTACGAACAGGACGGGCCCGGCTGGGCGGCCGAGATCCGGGAGGCCGTCCTCGTCATGGTCGCCGTGGCGCTCTGCGGGGTGCCGCTGGGACTGCTCTGGCTGCGGCTGGCACCGAAGGTGCCGCTGGTCGCCGAAGTGTCCGGGAACAACTGGGTCGTCTACCTCAAGGACACCGAGGGCGAGCAGGCGATCGGCGTGGACGGCACGTTCACGCTGCTGGCCCTGGCCTTCGGCGTGGTGTGCGCGACGGCCGTCTTCCTGGTGCGCAGGCGCGGCGGTGTGCCGCTGGTGGTGGCCCTGTGCGTCGGAGGACTGCTCGCGTCGCTGCTGGCGTGGCGGCTCGGAGTGTGGCTCGGACCCGAGCAGGACGTGATCGTCCACGCCAAGGCGGTCGGCAAGGGTGTGACGTTCCCGGCCCCGCTGAAGCTCGACGCCAAGGGAGCACTGCTGGCCTGGCCACTGGCCGCACTGCTCGTCCACCTGGGACTGACGGCCCTGTTCGGGCCACGTGACCCGGAGATGTATTACGAGTCCGGCGCGCACGGAGACGGCACAGTCGGGGACGGCACGCCCGAGGGCGGCCCGCACGGAGACGACACCCACGGAGACGGCACCCACGGACACGGGGAGTCCTCGGCGCACTAGCCCGGCCGGGGCCCCTGTTCGGTGTCCGGAGGCCGCGTGGCGGACGCGGGTGGGCGGCACGGTAAGCCTCCCACCGCGCCAGCCGGACAGGACCGGGCGGTCAGGCGCGGCCGATCGGGGCGAGGACGGCGTTGGTGAGGCCTGCCAGGTCGACCGGGGACAGTTCGACCTCCAGGCCGCGGCGGCCTGCCGAGACGCAGATGGTGGCGTGGGTGGGGGCCGAGTCGTCCAGGACCGTGGGGAGTCTCTTGCGCTGGCCGAGCGGGGAGATGCCGCCGCGGACGTAGCCGGTGGTGCGCTCCGCGAGGGCCGGGTCGGCCATCGCCGCCCGCTTGCCGCCGACCGCCGCCGCCAGGGCCTTGAGGTCCAGGGAGCCCGCGACCGGCACCACGGCCACCGTCAGGGCGCCGTCGACGTCCGCCACCAGCGTCTTGAAGACCCGGTCGGGGGAGACACCCATCGCCTCGGCCGCCTCCTCGCCGTAGGAGGGGTGCGAGGGGTCGTGGTCGTAGGAGTGCACGGTGTACGGCACGCCCGCCGCGGTCAGCGCCACCGTCGCCGGAGTGCCGCCCGCCCCTTTGTCCTGCTGCTTCTTCGCCTTCTTGGCCATCCCGACCCGTTCCCTCGGTCCTTCAGTTGAGACTCGTCGGCCCGCGGGTCAGCTCCGCGGCCGGCAACGACGGCAGACTACGGAGGATCGCCGTCTCCCTGCGCAGGAGTTTCAGCTCGTCACGCAGCCGGGAGGAGATGTCGGGCGCCTGGAGCAGCCGCTGCTTCGTCGGAATGTCGAGCATCATCGCCGCCGCCACCAGGTACGACACCACGCTCGGCTCGTCCGGCAGCTCCGCGGCCGTCGACAGCGACCGCTCCCGCGCGCCCGCCAGCCGCTTCTGGTACTGCCGGAAGGACCGCAGCACCCCCTCGGCCAGCGCGCCCGCCTCGTCCCCGGGCTCCTCGGTCAGCTCCCGCAGCTCCGCCACGAGGTACGGACCGGAGGCGTCCACGGACAGCAGCCGGACCCGGGTCGTGCCCGTGGCCAGTACCTCGAAGGTGCCGTCGGCCCGCTCCCGGATCGTCGCCGCGTCCGCCACACAGCCCACGGAGTGGAAGGCCTTGGCCGGGTCGGGGCCGAAGCCGGCGGCGGGGCCGCGTACGGGCTGTGTGGTCGGATCGGGCATGCCGGGGGAGCTCTCGGCCACTTCGTGGCCGTCGCGGATCGCCACGACGGCGAACCGGCGCGGTTCGTCCTCGGGCGTCTTCAGCAGCGCGCGCATCATGGCGCGGTAGCGCTCCTCGAAGACGTTCAGGGGCAGCACCAGCCCCGGGAACAGCACCGTGTTCAGGGGGAAGAGCGGAAGGCGGACGGTGGTCACGGCGCAAAAGCCTAGTGCTCGCCGCGACGGGCGCGTCCGCCGAGCCCGTATCGCGGGCGCCGGGACGGTCCCGCGGGCGGTGCCGCCCCCAGGTCGGCGCGCAGTTTCAGGAAGAACCCCAGCGGGTCGTCCGACTGCCGTTCCCAGGGGAAGGAGGTGGCGTACGGGCCGATGAGGCGCAGCTGCACGAGGGCCTCCTCGGGGCGCTCCAGCCGCAGCAGGACGCAGGCCAGCAGGTTGCGGATCTCCGCGGGCCAGGTCACGGCCGCCGGGAAGCGGGCGGAGAACACGATCGCCCGGTCGGCCGCCGCGTGCAGCCGGGCCCGCGGCACCGGAGGCCCGCAGCCGTCGGTCAGATACGCGAAGGCGGCCCGCACGGGCAGCGCCTGGACGAGCGAACCGGCCGGGGCGTCCTGGGCGGCCAGATCGGCGAAGTCGAAGCACTCGCGGTGCGAGCCGTGCCAGGAGGTCGCCAGATAGCGCAGGGCGGCCACATGGCAGCCGTAGTGGTGCGGGGCGCGGCGGACCGCGGCCTCCCACAGCTCCTCGAAGTACCGGTGCCCGGCGCGGCTGCCGCGCGCGTGGTCCAGCGCGACCCGCCACGGCACCGGGTCACGGGCGTCGGCGCGGGCGGCGGCCGTGATCAGGGGGCTGACGCCGCGCAGCAGCTCGGCCCGCGCGGGCGAGGGCCAGGCGCGGTCGACCGCGAGCTGGGCGGCGACCAGCAGCGCGTCCGGGTCGCGCGGGGCGGTGGCGAGCCAGACGTCCAGCCACTCCGGGCGGGAGCGGGCGATGGCGGCCAGCCGTGTCGTGTACCGGTCGCGCTCCTCCCAGCGGGCCCCCTCCCGGGTGCCGGCGAGCAGCGCCGCGGCGGGCCGGTACGCGCCCTGGGCGGCGGCGACCAGCGCCGGGCCGAGGGGTTCGTCCGGCGCGTCGAGGAGGACCTCGTCGTCGGAGGGGAGCCCGGCGGCGGTGAGCCCGGCGGCGGGGCTGGGCACGGTTCTTGTCATCCGGGCAGGGCGGATGAACGCGGGCAGCGATGCCATGGTGTCGACCATTGAAAGACGCAGGTCGCACGCGCGCCAGGGGGTTCGGGCAAGGAGTGGAAAGTTGTACGCGGGATGGTCAAGGTAGAGTAAAAGGTGTTGGTTTCAACAACTGTCCGCGCGCTGTGCGGGAGCAGTGGAACCGGCCGCCTCCCCGCGCCCGCCCGCACTCCCGCGGTCCTGCACGCGGGTCCGGTACAGCCACAGGCAGACGCCCGTCGCCAGTACCCCGACCGCGACGCCCAGCTCCGTGAAACCGCCGTACCCGCTCACCGAGAACCCGGTCGCGCCGACGACGAGGATCACGCTCAGCAGCGCGGCCAGCACCCACGCCACCGGCACGAGGAACGACGGCAGGCGGATCGGCCGCGCCGCGTCCGGCCGGTCCCGGCGCAGCAGAGCGAAGGCCGACAACGCCAGGACGTGCGTGAGGATGTAGCCCAGGTTGCCCGCCACGATGATCGCCAGCGGTGTCCTCAGCACCGTCAGGGTGACGACGTTCAGGACCAGGGCGACGACCAGCGCCCGTACCGGCACGCCCCGCCCGTTCAGCACGCCGAACTGGCGGATCGTCGTCCCCTCGACCCCCATCGTGTAGAGCACCCGGGAGCCGTCCGCGAGACCGGTGACCATGATGAGCAGCAGCGAGCCGATCAGGAACACCACCATCAGGTCGGCCCCGCCGCCGATCAGGTCCTGGAAGGCCCGGACGTAGAACGTCGTCGGCTCGTCGGCGATCGGTTTCTCGCCCACGTAGCCGGCGAGGGACAGCGGCATCAGCACGAACACGCCGAGACCGAACAGCGCGCCCGCCCGCAGCGCCCGCGAGGTGTCCTTCACGGTGTCCCGGTACTCCGGCGCGAAGGTGGCGCACACCTCCACGCAGAAGCAGGTCCACGCCATGATGTACAGCCAGACCAGCGCCTCGTGCAGACCGGCCGCGCCGTGCAGGTCCCAGTGCAGCCGGGAGGCGTCCCAGCGGCCGCTGAGGAAGGGTCCGACCATGAACACCAGCAGGGGCACGAGCAGCATCCCGCCGGTCAGGTACACCACCCACATCGCCGCGTGCAGGCCGACCAGGGCCGCCGCGAACAGCAGCACGATCACGCCGAGTCCGACGGCGATCGGGAAGGTGAGCTGCACCGGGCCGAACGTCAGGCTCCACCGCTGCCCGGGGAACCACTGCGCCTGGACCAGGGAGCCCACGATCCCGGCGTACACCGACAGCGCGGTCGTCCACGGGAACCAGTAGCCGAAGGACGCCAGCGGCCCGACGACCGGCGCGCGCCGTTTCCAGCCCTCCGTCGCGTAGTGCGCGATGCCCCCGGAGGACTCGGGGAACATCGCCGCCAGTTCGGTGTAGATCCAGTTGGTGACGGCGGCCAGCACCATCGCGGTCGCCCACAGCGCGACCGCGCCCCAGCCGCCGAGTCCGCCGATGGAGCCGCCCAGCGAGGCGACCAGCGCGGCCGGCATGGTCAGGGACAGCGCGAAACCGTCGTACCAGCGCATCTTCCTCGGCAGCGCGGGCGCGGCCCCGTCCTCTGTTCCCCCTCGCACGGGCGGCTCGGGGTGTGACGCGACAGGCATGGAGATCCCCCTTCAGGGGTGCTCGTGGTGCTCGGGAGGGGTCTTACAGATCGAGGACGAGCCGTGCGCCCGCGCTGCGCGAGACGCAGATCAGCATCGTGTCGCCGGCGGCCCGCTCCTCGGGGGTGAGCAGGTCGTCGCGGTGGTCCGGCGTGCCGGCGATGACCTTGGTCTCGCAGGTGCCGCAGATGCCCATTTCGCAGGAGGACGGGACCGGGGTCCCCGCCTCGCGCACCGCGTCGAGGACGCTGCGGCCGGGCGGGACGGTCACCTCGGTGCCGGAGCGGGCCAGCTCCACGGTGAAGGCGCCGGCACCGGCCGGGCCGGGCGCCGCCGGGGCGGGCGTGAAGCGCTCGGTGTGCACCGGGCCGGGGTGCAGGGCGCGTACGGCGTCGAGCAGTCCGCCCGGACCGCAGGCGTACACCGTCGCACCGGGGCTCGGGGCGAGGTGGGCGGCGAGGTCCGGGCGGCCCGCCTCGTCCTCCGGGACGACCGTGACCTGCCGCGGCGGCAGCTCGCCGAGGAACGCCATCGTGGTGCGCGAGCGGCCCGCGTACAGCATCCGCCAGGGCCGGCCGAGCGCCGTGAGGCGCCCGGCCATGGGAAGGAGCGGGGTGATGCCGATCCCGCCCGCGATCAGCACGTACTCGTCCGCGTCCTCGACCAGCGGGAAGTTGTTGCGCGGCGCCGAGACCGGCAGCACCGTGCCCGGACGCAGCGCGGAGTGCACCAGCCGCGAGCCGCCGCGGCCGTCCTCGACCCGCAGCACCCCGATCCGGTAGTGGGACAGGTCCCCCGGGTCGGAGCACAGCGAGTACTGCCGCACCAGTCCGCCGGCCAGATGCACGTCCAGGTGGGCGCCGGGCGTCCACGCCGGCAGCCGGCCGCCGCCGGAGTCGGCCAGGGTGAGCGCGACGACGCCGTCGGCGGCCTCCTCCCTTGCCGTGACGCGCAGTTCGCGCGGCGCCTCGGAGGAACGGCTCATGTCCGCGTGCCTTCCGCGCCCGCCAGGCCGGCGGTGCGGCGCATCAACTCGTGGAAGGCCCGCCGGTAGTTGAGCGTGAACAGGTCCGCGGGCGCGGAGAACTCCGGAACCTCGGCGTCCCAGGGCACCTCGCGCGGCTCGATGTTCGCGGTGATCGGCAGGTCCTCCAGGTAGACCATCTCCTCGACCCGCAGGCACTCCTCCAGCGAGGCGCCACTGAAGTCCCGCTCGTTGGCGACGCCCCAGAAGATCCGCACCTCCTCGTAGGACACGGGGGAGGGGAAGCCCGCGACCACGCGCAGACCGGCGTTCTCGTAGTGGTAGCTGATGGACGCGAAGCCCGGGGCCGCGCAGTGGTACGCCATCAGGCAGTCGCCCTGCGCGGCCCAGTCGCCCGAGCCGGCGTCCAACTGGTGCTCCATGTACACGTCGAGCCCGTCGCGGCGCACCGTCAGCGGGGCGACGACCTCGGGCGTGGGGCCCATCGACACCTGGTGGACGAAGGGGAAGTGCGCCACGTCGCGGAAGTTCTCGATCGCCACGGCGACACCGGTGGGCGACGACAGCGGCTCCGCGGCGAGCCACACCAGGTCCCGGTCGCGCCACTCCTCGGGGTCGTACAGCTCGGTGACCGGGTTCTCGAGGACCGTCCACACATGGCCGAACCGCTCCACGGCCGGGTAGGTGCGGATCGCGGCCTTCGGCGGGACGCCCGACTGGTCCGCGAGCGAGGGTACGTAGGAGCAGTGGCCGTCCGTACCGTCGAACCGCCAGCCGTGGTAGGGGCAGCCGAGGGAGCCGCCGGTGACGACGCCCTGCGACAGGTCGGCGCCGCGGTGCGGGCAGCGCAGCGCGCTGACGCGGGCGGTGCCGTCGGCCGAGCGCCACACCACGAGCTTCTCGCCGAGCAGCGTCGCGGGCCGCGGGGTGGCGAGGTCGGTGGAACGGGCGACGGGGAACCAGGAGTGGCGCATGGCGCGCTCGGCCTGTTCGCGTGTGGTCGGGGTGGAGGTGGATGTAGACATGAGGGCGTCCTTGGGAGGGTCAGATGCCGACGACGAGCGCGCCGCCGTTGACGGGGATGGTCTGGCCGGTGATGAAGGAGCCCGTGTCGGCGGCGAGGAAGGCCACCACCTCGGAGATCTCCGACGGCTCGGCGAGCCGCCCGATGGGCACGGCCGCGACCTCCGCCTCGTAGTGGGAGTCGGGCACCATGCGGGTGGCGACGGCGCCGGGGGCCACGGCGTTGACCATGATCCGCTCGCTCGCGAACTCCCGGGCGAGGGTCTTCATCAGCCCGAGCTGGGCGGCCTTGGAGACCATGTAGCCGTAGGAGTGCCCGTCGGGGACCTGGCCCCACTGGGACGAGACGAAGACGACGCGCCCCGCCCGGCTCGCCCGCAGGTGCGGCAGGGCGGCCCGGGTCAGGTACAGCGGCGCCCGGACGTTGACCGCGAGCAGCCGCTCGAAGTCGGCGTCGTCGGTCTCGGCCAGGCCCGTCATGGAGAACATCAGCCCGGCGTTGTGCACCAGGACGTCCAGCCCGCCCAGCGCTTCGGCGGCGCGGGAGACCAGGTCCTCGGCGTGGTCGCGCGCGGTGATGTCGGTGGTGAAGGGCTCGGCCCGCCCACCGGCCGCCCGGACCTCGGCGACCGTGCGGTCCAGTTCCTCCGTGTCCAGATCGGCCAGGGCGAGGGCCGCGCCGCGGGCGGCGAGCGCGAGGGCGTGGGTGCGGCCCATGCCGCGGGCGGCACCGGTGATCAGGGCGCTGCGGCCGGCCAGCGAGCCGGCGGCGGGGGCGCTCACGCCCGCGCCCGGTGCGGCTCGGTGATGTACAGCATGTTGCCGTCCGGGTCGTAGAACGGCCGGTAGCGGTACCACACGCCCGACGGGTGGTTCCAGACGATCTCCTGCCCGGTGACCCACTCGACCCGGCCGTCCAGCGCGGCGTACGCTGCGTCGAGGTCGTCCACCTCGAAGGCGAACGAGTCCAGACCGGGCGGGTTCTCGGCGTTGACCTCGGTGCGGCGCGGGGCGTGCTCGCCCGCCTCGGAGGCGAACAGGTAGAGCGTCAGATTGCCCAGGTCGATGGCGGCCCACTTCTCCTCGGGCACGTACGGCAGATGGAAGGGCAGTCCCAGGACGCCGTGGTAGAAGTCCACGAGCCGTTGGACGTCATGGGTGAGGATGTCCGTGTTGTCGATGCGCTTGAGCTGAAGCACTGCTTGCTCCTCTGGTCGAAGTGTTTGGTGGGCTGGGTCAGTTGCCGTCGGTGCCGGACCGGTCGCCGTCAGGGCCGGGCCGGTCGCCGTGGGTGCGGCAGGGCGGGCCGGTGTGGATGTCCAGCCGACGGGTGGCGAAGTCGATACGGACGGCGGCCAGGGTCCGGAAGGCGTGGTCGTCCCCCTCGGGGGCGTGCACGCACACGCCTCCGTCGTGACCGGCCAGCGCCGCCAGCGCCTGCGCGGGGGACAGGTCCCGGCCGCGCCCGTGCAGGGCCCGGCGCAGCACCTCGTAGCGCACGAGCGTGTCGGGGTCGGTGCGCGGCTCGGTGTCGCCGTCCGCGCCGGGACGGCTCAGGAAGTGGTTGGTGTGCAGCAGCAGCCCGTCGGGGTCCGGCAGGACGTGTCCGGGGCCGCCGGGCCACAACTCGGCGGCCACCGCGCTGCGTCCGGCCCGGCGTCCGCCGACGACGGTGATCGTGGTGGACGCGGAGTTCCGGGCCCCGCCGATGATCCGCAGCCCGTCGGCGACGGTGCCGGCCTCGTCCAGCAGACGGCGGGCGACGACGTGCACGGGAACACCGTGGGCGCCGGTGTCGGCGCGGTGGTGGAGGATGTTGAACAGGCAGCCCACGCCGCGGTCGTTGACGCCGATCTTGCCGACGATCCCGTACTCGGTGAGCGTCGTGGAGCGCCCGCCGTTCGCGTGCGGGATCTCCCACTCCAGCCAGTTCGCCGCGTGTCCCGCGTACCAGTCCCAGTTCTGCGCGGCCACCGGCTCCGCGTCGCCCTCGCGCAGCGCGACGACCGTCGAGCACTCGCCCCCCGCGCGGGTGCTCGCCAGGATCTCGGTACGGGCGTTGACCGCCGCGACGGTCTCGACCGGCAGGGCGGCGCCCTCCGCGATGCCCCGGATCTCGGCGGCCAGGTACGGGGCCCAGGCCTCGACGGCGGCCAGCGCGCGGGACCCGGGTCCTGACAGGTCCCGCATACCGCCGCGGGCGAACAGCTCCCGGTAACCGTCGGCGGTGGCGGCGACCCGTGCGCGCCAGGTCTCGCCGAACTCCCGTCCCCGCGCGCGCGGCTCGGTCGCGGTCGAGACGAACCGGGTGTGGGTGCCGGTGCCGGCATCCGTGCCGGTGTCCGTGCCCTTGCCGTTCACCGGTCCACCGCCGGAGCCGGGACGGGAGGCGGCGGCAGCAGCGGCCGCACATGGGCGGCGACATCGGCGAGCGGCGCGGTCCAGGCACGGCCGTCCCCGGCCACGGCCTCGACGAGCCGGGCCAGTTCGGCGAAGCGCTGCGGCCGGCCGATCACCTCGGGGTGCATGGTGTAACAGACGTGCCGCCGTTCGGCCCTGGCCCACTCGTACTCGGCGAGCCAGGAGGTGAACAGCTCCCCGGGCGCGGCCGTGTTGCCGCCGGTGTCGATGTTCCAGCCGTAGCGCGGCCAGTCGTCCAGCGACCAGTGCACGGGCAGTTCCAGGATGGAGCGGCCCCCGTACGTCTCGTAGTAGGGCCGGTCGTCGCCCATGCAGGACGAGTCGTAGCCGAAGCCGTGCTCGACGAGCAGCTCGAACGTCTCCGGGGTCAGCTCCCAGGACGTCGAGCGGTAGCCGGCCGGTACGGGCGCCCCGGCGGCGGTGAGCGCGGCCAGCCCCTTCTCGATCTCGGCGCGCTGCTCGGCCGCGGACACCTGGTCGCTGCGCAGGTGCAGGTGGCCGTGGTGGGCGATCTCGTGACCGGCCTCCAGGATGTCGGCCACGGTGCCCGGGTACAGCCCGGCGGTGTGACCGGGCACGAAGAACGTGCCCCGGACGCCGTGCTCGGCGAGCAGCCGCAGGATGCGCGGCATCCCGCGCACGACGCCGTAGCGGCCCTCGGACAGGGTCGTCAGACGGCGGGCGTACGCCTCGCCCTCGCCGAGCCAGCCCGCCTCGGCATCCACGTCGAAGGTGAACGACACGGCGGCCTCGGCTCCCGAGGGCCAGGCGAAGTCCGTCCCGGACGGAACGGGGGGCGGGGCGGGTGCGGGCAGCGGCATGGCCTGCTCCTTGCGTAACCGAAGATGCGTGACACTGCGCATCCGGGCAGTGAATGGCCTCCGGGGATGCGCATTGCGTTAATCCGGGACGCTAGGGCGCGCAATGCGTGAACGCAAGGGGTCTGTGCTGCGTAATGCGAAAAATTTTACGCCGTGGTGGTGTGCAAAGGTGGGGTGGAGGCCCTTCGAGCCGCGCAATGCGTGGTCCGCGGGCCGTCCGGGCGGCCTAGGATCTGGCCATGACCATCGAACTCGACAGCCTCGACCGGGCGATCATCGCGGAGCTGGAGCAGGACGGACGCCGGGCCTTCCGGGAGATCGCGCGGTCGCTGGACGTCTCCGAGGGCACCGTGCGCAGCCGGTTCCGCCGGCTCGAGGACGGCGGCATCCTCAAGATCACGGCCTTCGCGGACCCGGGCCGCTTCAGCAGCGCCCGGCTGGCGCTGCTGTTCCTCAAGGTGGCCCCCGGGCACCACGACCACGTCGTGACGGAGCTGACGGCGTGCGCCGAGGTCAGCTACGTCTCCACGACGCTCGGCAGGGCCGACGTCTTCGCCCAGGTCCTCACCGCCGACGACACCGAGCTGTGGCGGTTCCTCCAGGAGCGGGTGCGCCCCCTCGACGGCGTGCTGGAGACCGAGTGCACCCTCGAGGTCGCCGTGCACAAACTGTGGTTCGACAAGAACGGCTCCACCAAAGCCACCCCACGCCCCCGCGCGTAGCCACCCGCGCGCCCGTGGCCTCCGCGCGCAGGTGTCGCGTACTCCGGGGCTCCGCCCGCAAGGCGCCGTGCGTCCTAGTTCCGTCGCAGCAGGCGTGTCGCGCCTGCTGCCACCGTCGTGGCCAGGATCCAGCCGACCACGATCAGGGCCGCGGCGAGCCACTGCCAGCCGCCGCGTAGTTGCCAGCGGTCGACCTGGCCCAGGTCGACGACCGGCAGCAGCAGGTCGAGGGCGAACAGGGCGGGGTTCCACTCCGGGTGGCCGCCGGGGTCGGCCGGCGGCGGCCCCAGGCGTGCGAAGGCCAGCGAGCCGGCCGCCCACAGCACCGCCATCCACACCGCGGCCCGGCCCGGCCGGTACCCGTAGGCCACCGTCCAGTCCTGGACGTAGCCCACCAGCTTGGCGGCGAGCGGCAGCGTCTCGCGGCGGCGCCGCTGCTTGGCGAGCAGCACCTCGCGCGCGTCCACGTCCTCGCCCGACTCCCGCAGCACCGCGGCCAGCCGCTCGTACGGTTCCGGGTTGTACTCGGGGGTCGCCGCCGCCACCCAGTCCAGCCGCTCGTTCAGCGGGAACGGTCCCCGCGGCACCAGGTTCTCGTAGACGAAGCCGCCCATGTGCAGGCTGCCCGGGCCGGGCCAGCTGTCCGCCCGGTCGACGAGGGTGACGACCCGCGCCCCGGACAGCAGCACCTGTCCGCGCGGCGGCCGCTCCCCGAGGAAGCGCAGCTCCGGCGTCTGCACCCGGCGCAGCGACAGCACCTGCTCGTCCGTGAGGATGAAAAGGGCCCGCTCCAGATCGACCGCGTCGCCGAACCGCCCGTCGTCCAGGCGCATTCCGCCCCGGCACTCGAAGGGCTGGATCCGCGTCCCGCGCGCGGGCGTCACCCCGCTCAGCGGGCCGCCCACGCCTGCCGGGGTGAGGTACAGGGTGCGTTCGACGGTGAGCTGCGGCGCGTTCAGCGCGAACCGCTCCCGCGGGTTCGCCAGCCGGGCGCCGCGCAGGCTCAGCGACACGCCGATCTTCGCGCTGCGCAGACTGAACTCGCCGTACGACTCCAGCAGCTCCGCCTGGAGGTCCTGGCCCACCGTCATCCCGTCGGCGGCGATCGAGCGGCCGGCGCGGTCCCGGTGCACGACCGCCTGGTTGAGCAGCAGGTCCGTGCCGATGTGCGCGTCGGTCAGCCGTATCCCGCCGGTGAACCGGCAGCGCGGCAGATGCAGGTCGCCCTCGGTGCGCACCCGGGCCGCCTCCAGCCGCGGCACCGCGCAGTCCACCAGCCGCACGGTGGTGAAACGCGCCTCCGGCAGCAGCACCTCCTGGTCGAACCGGCACCCGTTCAGCTCCACGTACGGCAGCACCGCGCCCCCGGCGAGGTCCAGGGCGCCCGTGATCCGCAGACCGCGGAGCTTCAGGGACGACACGCGCCCGGCGAGCGCGGGCGGCCCGTCGAGGAGCAGCCAGCACACGACACGCGCTCGCACGGTCCGCTCGGGCCCCCACGGATGCCCGCCGTGCGGATCGTCCACCGCCGCGTCGCCGCCGCGCAGGTCGTACACGCTGCCGTTGCGGAAGGCCTGCCACATTCCCGCCTCGGTGGCGGTCAGGTCGTCGGACAGGTCCCCGGAGTGTAAGTCGGCCCCCTCCGTCACGATCCTCCCTCCCTCCCCGGCTGCTCGCGGGATGACTACGCTTCGTACAACCGGTCATGCCCGATCGGTGACGCTCTGAACACGAAATGTGAGCGGCTCCTTCCGTGCCCGGCACCGGCCACCGGCACGGCGGTCCGTATCAGTCACTGATACGGACGGACAGTGTCCGCGCGCGGTCTGAGAGAATTGACACCGTGATCTCCCGAATCGATCTGCGCGGCGACGCCCTCCCCGAGGGCCCCGCCCTGCGCGACCTGCTGCCCCGAGCCGACTTCGACGTCTCGGCCGCCCTGGAGAAGGTGCGTCCGATCTGCGAGGCCGTGCATCATCGTGGCGACGCGGCGCTGATCGACTTCGCCGAGCGGTTCGACGGCGTGCGACTGGAGTCGGTGCGGGTCCCCGCCCAGGCACTCAAGGACGCCCTGGAGCAGCTCGACCCGGCCGTGCGCGCGGCCCTGGAGGAGTCCGTCCGGCGCGCCCGGCTCGTCCACCGCGAGCAGTGCCGCGCCACGCACACCACCCAGGTGGTGCCCGGCGGCTCGGTGACCGAGAAATGGGTGCCGGTCGAGCGCGTCGGGCTGTACGCGCCCGGCGGCCGGTCGGTCTACCCGTCCTCCGTGGTCATGAACGTCGTGCCCGCCCAGGAGGCCGGCGTCGAGTCGATCGCGCTCGCCTCGCCGCCGCAGGCGGAGTTCGGTGGCCTGCCGCACCCCACGATCCTCGCCGCCTGCGCCCTGCTCGGCGTCGACGAGGTGTACGCGGCCGGCGGCGCCCAGGCCGTCGCGATGTTCGCGTACGGCACCGAGTCCTGCCCGCCCGCGAACATGGTGACCGGCCCCGGCAACATCTGGGTCGCCGCCGCCAAGCGCTACTTCACCGGCAGGATCGGCATCGACACCGAGGCCGGCCCCACCGAGATCGCGATCCTCGCGGACGCAGGCGCCGACCCCGTGCACGTCGCCTCCGACCTGATCAGCCAGGCCGAGCACGACCCGCTGGCCGCCGCCGTCCTGGTCACCGACTCCGCGGAGCTCGCGGACGCGGTCGAGAAGGAGCTGGAGCCGCAGGTCGCGGCGACCAAGCACATCGAGGACCGGATCCGCCCGGCCCTGTCCGGCAAGCAGTCCGCGATCGTCCTCGTCGACGGCCTCGACGAGGGTCTGAGGGTGGTCGACGCCTACGGCGCCGAGCACCTGGAGATCCAGACCGCCGGCGCGGCCGCGGTCGCCGACCGGGTGCGCAACGCGGGCGCCGTCTTCGTCGGCCCCTGGGCGCCGGTCTCGCTCGGCGACTACGCGGCCGGCTCCAACCACGTGCTGCCCACCGGCGGCTGCGCCTGCCACTCCTCGGGCCTGTCCGTCCAGTCCTTCCTGCGCGGCATCCACATCGTGGACTACACCGAGGACGCCCTCGCCGAGGTCGCCCACCACGTGGTGACGCTGGCGGAGGCGGAGGACCTGCCCGCGCACGGCGCGGCGATCAAGGCGAGGTTCGGCTGGAAGGTACCGGCGAGCAAGTGAGCTTCGGAATCGACGATCTTCCCGTACGGGACGAGCTGCGCGGCAAGTCCCCCTACGGCGCGCCCCAGCTGGACGTCCCCGTACGGCTGAACACGAACGAGAACCCCTACCCGCTGCCCGAGCCGCTGGTCGAGCGGATCACCCAGCGGGTCCGCGAGGCGGCCCGCCACCTCAACCGCTACCCCGACCGGGACGCGGTGGAGCTGCGCACCCGGCTCGCCGAGTACCTGACGAGGACGGGCGGCCACCGGGTCGGCGCCGAGAACGTCTGGGCGGCCAACGGCTCCAACGAGGTCATCCAGCAGCTGCTGCAGACCTTCGGCGGTCCTGGCCGCACCGCGATCGGCTTCGAGCCCTCGTACTCCATGCACGCGCTCATCGCGCGCGGCACGGGCACGGGCTGGATCTCCGGGCCGCGCCGCGAGGACTTCACGATCGACCTCGCCGCCGCCGAGCGGGCGATCGCGGAGCACCGCCCGGACGTCGTCTTCGTCACCACCCCCAACAACCCCACCGGCAACGCGGTGCCGCCCGAGACGGTCCTCGCGCTGTACGAGGCGGCACAGGCGGCCAAGCCGTCCATGGTGATCGTGGACGAGGCGTACATCGAGTTCAGCCACGGCGCCTCACTGCTGCCGCTGCTCCGGGACCGGCCGCACCTGGTCGTCTCCCGCACCATGTCCAAGGCGTTCGGCGCCGCCGGACTGCGCCTCGGCTACTTCGCGGCGCACCCGGCGGTCGTGGACGCCGTGCAGCTGGTCCGGCTGCCGTACCACCTCTCGGCGATCACCCAGGCGACGGCGCTGGCCGCCCTGGAGCACACCGACACGCTGCTCGGCTATGTCGAGCAGCTCAAGGCCGAGCGGGACCGGCTCGTCGGCGAACTGCGCGCCATCGGCTACGACGTGGTCGAGTCGGACGCCAACTTCATCCAGTTCGGGCGGTTCGAGGACGCCCACACCGCCTGGCGGCGGATCCTGGACCGGGGCGTCCTGGTCCGGGACAACGGCGTACCGGGGTGGCTGCGGGTCACCGCCGGAACGCCGGAGGAGAACGACGCGTTCCTCGACGCGGTACGGGAACTGAAGAAGGAACAGGAGCAGAGCTGATGACTCGCGAGGGACGCGTCGGCAGGGTCGAGCGCACCACCAAGGAGACCTCGGTCCTGGTCGAGATCGACCTCGACGGCACCGGCAGGACCGACATCGCCACCGGCGTCGGCTTCTACGACCACATGCTCGACCAGCTCGGCCGGCACGGTCTGTTCGACCTGACCGTGAAGACCGACGGCGATCTGCACATCGACTCCCACCACACCATCGAGGACACCGCCCTCGCGCTGGGCGCCGCCTTCAAGCAGGCGCTCGGCGACAAGGTCGGCATCTACCGCTTCGGCAACTGCACGGTCCCGCTGGACGAGTCCCTCGCCCAGGTCACCGTCGACCTGTCCGGCCGCCCGTACCTCGTGCACACCGAGCCCGAGAACATGGCGCCGATGATCGGCGAGTACGACACCACGATGACTCGGCACATCCTGGAGTCCTTCGTCGCCCAGGCGCGGATCGCGCTGCACGTGCACGTGCCCTACGGGCGCAACGCGCACCACATCGTGGAGTGCCAGTTCAAGGCCCTGGCCCGGGCGCTGCGGTACGCGTCCGAGCGCGACACGCGCGCGGCCGGCATCATCCCCTCCACGAAGGGCGCCCTGTGAGCGACGCACGCGCGGCCGCCGGGCCGCAGACGACCGGGGGCACCTCCCAGGCTGTCAAGGCACTGGGGGAGATGGCCGCGCCTCTGCGCCGCGCGGGCGGAGAAGCGAACGGAGGGGCACTGTGACCGGTCTGTCGACCCTGCTGATCGTCGTCGGCCTGTTCCTGCTCGGCGGCATCATCTCCTTCGTCAAGCAGCAGATGCCGAAGAGCCTCATCGTGCTGCTGTCCGTCGGTGCGGCGATGTGCCTCGTCGCGGGCGTGATGCGGCTGGGGGTGTGGAATTGAGCACCGGTGCGAAAAAGGTGGTGGTCCTCGACTACGGCTTCGGCAACGTCCGTTCCGCCGAGCGGGCCCTCGCCCGCGCGGGAGCCGACGTCGAGATCACCCGCGACTACGACGCGGCGATGAACGCCGACGGTCTGCTGGTGCCGGGCGTGGGTGCCTTCGCCGCCTGCATGCGCGGACTGAAGGACGTGCGCGGCGACTGGATCATCGACCGCCGGCTGTCCGGCGGGCGCCCGGTCCTGGGCATCTGCGTCGGCATGCAGGTCCTCTTCGCACGCGGCATCGAGCACGGGGTGGAGGCCGAGGGCCTGGACGAGTGGCCCGGCACGGTCGAGCCGCTCCAGGCGGACGTCGTGCCCCACATGGGCTGGAACACCGTGCAGGCGCCGGCCGGCTCGGAGCTGTTCGCCGGCCTGGACGAGGACGCCCGGTTCTACTTCGTGCACTCCTACGCCGTCCACGACTGGCGGCTGGAGACCAACAACCCGGCGCTGCGCGCCCCCAGGGTGACCTGGGCGACGCACGGCAAGCCCTTCGTGGCCGCCGTGGAGAACGACGCCCTGTGGGCCACCCAGTTCCACCCCGAGAAGTCCGGCGACGCCGGAGCGCAGCTGCTCACCAACTGGATCGGAACCCTGTAGAGACATGGCCAAGCTCGAACTCCTCCCCGCCGTCGACGTCCGTGACGGCCAGGCCGTGCGCCTCGTGCACGGCGAGTCCGGCACGGAGACCTCCTACGGCTCCCCGCTGGAGGCCGCCCTGGCCTGGCAGCGCGCGGGCGCCGAGTGGCTGCACCTGGTGGACCTGGACGCCGCGTTCGGCACCGGCGACAACCGCGAGCTGATCTCCGAGGTCGCCCGGGCCATGGACATCAAGGTGGAGCTGTCCGGCGGCATCCGCGACGACGACACCCTCGCCGCCGCCCTGGCCACCGGCTGCACCCGCGTGAACCTCGGCACCGCCGCCCTGGAGTCCCCCGAGTGGGTCGCCGAGGTCATCGGCCGGCACGGCGACCGGATCGCGGTCGGCCTGGACGTGCGGGGCACCACGCTGCGCGGCCGCGGCTGGACCCGCGACGGCGGCGACCTGTACGAGACGCTGGACCGCCTCGACAAGGAGGGCTGCGCGCGCTACGTCGTCACCGACATCGCCAAGGACGGCACCCTCCAGGGCCCCAACCTGGAACTGCTGAGGAACGTCTGCGCGGCCACCGACCGCCCGGTGGTCGCGTCGGGCGGTGTCTCCTCGCTCGACGACCTGCGGGCGCTCGCCGGCCTCGTGCCGCTCGGTGTCGAGGGCGCCATCGTCGGGAAGGCCCTGTATGCGAAGGCGTTCACCCTGGAAGAGGCCTTGGAGGCAGTGGCGTCATGACGTCGGAAGCCGTGCGGCGCGTGCAGAGTGGAAGTCCTTGGGAAGAGGAATTCGGTTACGCACGCGCCGTCGCGGCGGGTGACCGGGTCCTGGTGGCCGGCACAACGGGCTTCAAGGGCCGCGTGCTGTACGGGGAGGGCGATCCCTACGAGCAGGCGAAGGTCGCGTTCACCAGCGCGCTGGAAGCGATCACCGAGTTCGGGCTGGGCCCCGACGCGGTGGTCAGGACCCGGATGTACCTGACCCATCCGCGGGACGTGGACGAGGTGGGCAGGGCCCACAAGGAACTGTTCGACTCGGTGCGTCCGGTCTCGACCCTGCTGGTGGTCGAGGGCTTCGTGGATCCGCGCATCCTGGTCGAGATCGAGCTAGAGGCATACAGAGGAGCCGTGGATTCATGACCCTGGCGGTCCGAGTCATCCCCTGCCTGGACGTGGACGGCGGCCGGGTGGTCAAGGGCGTCAACTTCCAGAACCTGCGCGACGCCGGCGACCCCGTCGAGATGGCCAAGGTGTACGACGCCGAGGGCGCCGACGAGTTGACGTTCCTGGACATCACCGCGTCCTCGGGCGACCGGGAGACGACGTACGACGTGGTGCGCCGCACCGCCGAGCAGGTGTTCATCCCGCTGACGGTGGGCGGCGGCGTCCGCACCGCCGAGGACGTCGACAAGCTGCTGCGGGCGGGCGCGGACAAGGTGGGCGTCAACACGGCCGCGATCGCCCGCCCGGAGCTGATCCGGGAGATCGCCGAGCGCTTCGGCCGCCAGGTGCTGGTCCTGTCGGTGGACGCCCGCCGCACCCCGTCCGGGAGCTTCGAGGTGACCACCCACGGCGGCCGCCGGGGCACCGGCATCGACGCGGTGGAGTGGGCGCACCGCGCGGCGGAGCTGGGCGCGGGCGAGATCCTGCTCAACTCGATGGACGCGGACGGCACCAAGGACGGCTACGACCTGGAGATGATCGCGGCCGTCCGCAAGCACGTGACCGTACCGGTGATCGCCTCGGGCGGCGCCGGCCGGCTCGCCGACTTCGCCCCGGCCGTCACGGCGGGCGCGGACGCGGTCCTGGCCGCCTCGGTCTTCCACTTCGGCGACCTGCGCATCGGCCAGGTCAAGGAGACCCTGCGGGAGGCGGGGCACCCCGTCCGGTAGTCCTGGAGAGAGGCCACCCACGTGACCACCGTCTCCGCGACGTCCGCAGAGGCACTCCCCGTCGAGCGTCCCGCCCACCGCGACGGCAACGTACTGCGATGGCTCGCGGCCTACACCGCTTCGATGGTGGGCGACAACGTCTACTACCTCGCCCTCGCCTGGGCGGCCGTCCGTGCCGGGACGCCCGCGCAGGCCGGGGTGGTGATGGCGGTCAGCGCGCTGCCCAGGGCCCTGCTGATGCTGGGCGGGGGAGTGGTCGCCGACCGGCTCGGCCCGCGCAGGGTCGTCATCGGCAGCGACGCGGTGCGCTGCGCGGCCGTGCTCGGCGTCGCCGCGCTGCTGTGGCTCGCAGGACCCGGCCTGTGGCCGCTGGCCGCGCTGGCCCTGGTCTTCGGTGCCGTGGACGCCGTGTTCATGCCCGCCGTGGGCGCCCTCCCCGCGCGCGTGACGAGCCGGGGCCAGCTCGCGCGCGTGCAGGGCATGCGCGGGCTGGCGATCCGCTTCGCGAGCGTCGCCGGCGCCCCGCTCGGCGGTCTCGGCGTCGCCCTCGGAGGCGCCGCCGCGGCGTTCGGGATCGCCGGGCTGCTGATCGCCGTGTCCGTGCCGCTGCTGGTCTCCGTACGGATCGGAGAACTGCCGCCGGACGACACCGCCGCGGCCGGCGACTCCACCGCCTGGCGGGACCTGGTGGGCGGCCTGCGGTACATCCGCCACCACCGCGTCCTCGCCCCGCTGATGCTGGCCATCGCCCTCGGCGACCTCGGCTTCGTCGGCCCGCTCAACGTGGGCCTGGCCCTGCTGGCCGACCGGCGCGGCTGGGGCGCCTCCGGCATGGGCTGGGTGCTGGCCGGGTTCAGCGTCGGCGCCGGAGCCGCCTCCCTGCTGCTGACCGTACGGGGACGGCTGCCCCGCGCGGGCAGCCTGGCCGGCTGCTCGATCCTCGCCGGCTCCGCGGCCGTCGGCGCCCTCGCCCATGTGCCGAACGTCCTCGGCGCCGCCGGAACGGCCGTGCTCGTCGGCCTCCTCACCGGGCTCAGCGGCGCCCTGTGCGGCGCGCTGCTGCAGACCCAGTCCGAACCCGCCTACCTCGGCCGGGTCACCGCCGTCGCGGGTCTGGTCAGCCTGGGTTTCGCCCCGCTCAGCATGCCGCTGTCAGCCGCCGCGATCGGGACCTGGGGGACCGGCCCGGTGTTCGCCGTCAGCGCGGCGGTGTGCGCTCTGGGCGGGGTCGTCGCCCTGGCCTCCCCCGCCCTGCGCCGCGCCGAACTGCCCCACTGATCCCCGCCGGAGCGGCGGGGATCAGAGCCCGAGCTGCTTGGTCTCCGTCAGCTTCGTGATCGCGTCCTGGTCGCCGACCTTCTCGACCCGGGCCGCGTTCTGCCGGCCGAACGCGAACAGCAGCAGCTCCGACGGCTCGCCCGTCACCGTCACCACCGGCGTCCCCCGGTGCGCGACGGCCGTGCGGCCGTCGGGGCGGCGCAGGACCAGACCGGTGGGGATGCCCCGGCCCAGCAGCCGGGCGGTGCGCTCCAGCCGGGACCACAGGGTCTCCTGGAAGACCGGGTCGAGCTCGCGCGGCGACCAGTCGGGCTGGGCGCGGCGCACGTCCTCGGTGTGGACGTAGAACTCGACGGTGTTGGCCATCTCGTCGAGCTGCTTGAGCTGGAAGGGTGAGAAGCGCGGCGGGCCCGTACGGATCAGCTGGATCAGCTCCTCGTACGGCTTCGCCGCGTACTCGTCCAGCACCTTCTGGAGGCGCGGCGCCAGCGGCTTGATCAGCACGCCGCCGGCGGCGTCGGGACGCCGCTCGCGCACCACCACGTGCGCCGCCAGATCACGGGTGAGCCACCCCTCGCAGAGGGTCGGCGCCTCAGGACCGGCGGTCTCCAAGAGATCGGCGAGGAGGAGCCGTTCACGCTTGGCAAAGGTCGACATGTGGTCAGCCTACGACCACGTACCGCGTCCGCCCACCCGTCGACAGGCCGCCCCATGCCGACGAGGCACCCCCGCGGAAGCCCCGCGGCACCCCCGTCGCACCGCCGCGCCCACCCACTGGAACGCGGCCCCGGCCCCCGGTCCCGCGCGGCACAATGGCACCCATGAGCAGCACGCCCGGCACTCCCGCACCCAGCAGCCTCGACCAGGAGATCGCCCGCCGCCTCAAGCGCAGCGCCGACGGACTCCTGCCCGCCATCGCCCAGCAGTACGACACCGGCGAGGTACTGATGCTCGGCTGGATGGACGACGAGGCGCTGCACCGCACACTGACCACCGGCCGATGCACCTACTGGTCGCGCAGCCGCCGCGAGTACTGGGTCAAGGGCGACACCTCCGGGCACGTGCAGCACGTCAAGTCCGTCGCCCTGGACTGCGACGCCGACACCGTGCTGGTCAAGGTCGACCAGGTCGGCGCCGCCTGCCACACCGGCGACCGCACCTGCTTCGACGCCGACGTCCTGCTGAAGGACGCCGGTTCCGGCGCGGGCACCGAAGGTCAGTAGGGTCAGCCGCCATGGACCTCGAGACGTTCCGCAAGCTCGCCACCGACCGACGCGTCATCCCGGTCACCCGCAAGCTCCTCGCCGACGGCGACACCCCGGTCGGGCTCTACCGCAAGCTCGCCGCCGAACGCCCCGGCACCTTCCTGCTGGAGTCCGCGGAGAACGGCCGTACCGCGTTCACATGGTCCCGGTACTCCTTCGTCGGCGTCCGCAGCGACGCCACCCTCACCGAGCGCGGCGGCCAGGCCCACTGGCTCGGCAACCCGCCGGTCGGCGTCCCCGCCGAGGGCGACCCGCTCGCCGCCCTGCGCACCACCGTCGAGACCCTGCACACCCCCCGCGACCTCGCCCACGACCTGGGCCTGCCGCCCTTCACCGGCGGCATGGTCGGCTACCTCGGCTACGACATCGTGCGCCGCCTGGAGAAGATCGGCCCCGGCGAACGCGACGACCTGCGGCTGCCCGAGCTGACCATGCTGCTCACCTCCGACCTCGCGGTCCTCGACCACTGGGACGGCACGGTCCTGCTGATCGCCAACGCGATCAACCACAACGACCTGGACACCGGTGTCGACGAGGCGTACGCCGACGCGGTGGCCCGCCTGGACGCCATGGAGGCGGACCTGTCCCGCCCGGTCGCCCAGCCGGCCGCCGCGCTGCCCGCCTCCGAACTGCCCGAGTACACCGCGCTGTGGGGCGGCGAGGACTTCCGGACGGCCGTGGAGGACGTCAAGGAACGCATCCGCGCGGGCGAGGCCTTCCAGGTCGTCCCCTCGCAGCGCTTCGAGACGCCGTGCACGGCGAGCGCGCTGGACGTCTACCGGGTGCTCAGGGCCACCAACCCCTCGCCGTACATGTACCTGTTCCGGTTCCCCTGCGGGGACGGAGACGCCTTCGACGTCGTCGGATCCAGCCCGGAGGCCCTGGTGAAGGTCGAGGACGGGCGGGCCATGGTCCACCCCATCGCCGGCACCCGGCCGCGCGGTACCACCCCGCAGCAGGACCAGGCCCTCGCCGAGGAACTGCTCGCCGACCCCAAGGAGCGCGCCGAGCACCTGATGCTCGTCGACCTCGGACGCAACGACCTGGGCCGGGTCTGCGAGCCGGGCTCCGTCGAGGTCGTCGACTTCATGTCCGTCGAGCGGTACTCGCACGTCATGCACATCGTCTCCACCGTGACCGGACGGGTCGCGGCGGGCCGCACCGCCTTCGACGTACTGACCGCATGCTTCCCGGCCGGCACCCTCTCGGGCGCGCCGAAGCCGCGGGCCATGCAGATCATCGACGAACTCGAGCCGTCCCGGCGGGGGTTGTACGGCGGCTGCGTCGGCTACCTGGACTTCGCCGGCGACTCCGACACCGCCATCGCCATCCGCACCGCCCTGCTGCGCGACGGCACCGCCTACGTCCAGGCCGGCGCCGGCATCGTCGCCGACTCCGACCCGGTGGCCGAGGACACCGAGTGCCGCAACAAGGCGGCGGCCGTGCTGCGGGCGGTGCACACCGCGAACCGGCTGGGACAGTAGGGCGTTTCTCACGTCCGGCACATGAACCCCGGATGACGCCACGCCCGCGGTCCGAGCGATAGTGGAGTACGTGACTGCCCTACCTCACCCCCGTTCCGAAGCCGACCCCGCCCGGTCCGGCCGCCGCAGCCTCGCCGTCGCCCTGCTCTGCGGCGCGCTCGGCGCGGCCGTGGCGCTGCTCGCCACCCGGCAGCGCTGGGCGGAGGGCACCGCGACGGTGGCCGGCGGCGCCTTCCCGCTGACCGCCAGGGGCAGCGAGGTCACCGGCGTGCCCGCCGCGCTCGCCATAGTGGGCCTGGCCGCGCTCGTCGCCGTCTTCGCCGTCCGCCGCTCCGGCCGCGTCCTGGTCGCCGTGCTGCTCGCCCTCTCCGGCGCGGGCACGGTCGCCGCCGCCCTGTTCGGCGCCACCGGCGGCGCCGCCCTCGACGACAAGGCCGCCCAGGTCTCCGGCGACACCGCCGCCACCGCCGCCGCGCTCAGCCACACCGGCTGGCCCTACGTCGCGGCCGCCGGCGGGGTGCTGCTGCTCCTGGCCGGCCTGCTCGCCCTGCGCTACGGCCGCCTGTGGCCCGCCATGTCCGGCCGCTACGAGCGCTCCGGCCCCCCCCGCTCCCGCGCGCCCCGCCCGGCCGACCCCGACCGCCCCGAGGACCTGTGGAAGGCCCTGGACCGCGGCGAGGACCCGACCGGCTCCTGACCCGCCCCGACCGGCCCCGGCCGGGGCGCGCGTCCCGCCCGCACCCGAACGGCGGTCGCGAGGAGCCACCCCCGCTCACGTCGCGTGCGCGCGTGCGGGACAATGGAGCCGAGCGTCCGGCTCAGACAAGAACACAGCAACGAGGAGCAAGTCATGGCGGGCAGCAGCCACGGTCACACCCCGGCCGCCTGGACCGGTGTCATCATCGCCTTCATCGGTTTCTGCGTCGCGGGCGCCTTCATGGTGATGGCCCAGCCGGTCGGCTTCTGGGTCGGCATCGGGGTCGTGCTGGCCGGCGGCGTCGTCGGCGGGGTCATGCGCATGATGGGCCTCGGCCAGAAGAACGAGCACCCGGTCCACCAGGTCGGCCCGCGCGAGGCGGCCCGCGCCGAGAGCTGAGGCCCGCGCGGGGGCGGGCCCGCACGACCCGAAAGCCCCAGGGGCGGCCCGGTGCCGCCCCTCGCGCGCGTGGGCGCCCGCTCCGGGGCACAATGCGAGGCGTGAACCCCGACAGCCAGAGGGTGACGCAGGACCGGACGCCCGTACCCCGCCCCCGGCGCAGCCCGGACGCCACCGCCGTCCCCCCGCACATCACCGCCGTCCTCAGGCGGCTCGCGGTCCCCGCCGGGGTGCTGACCGCCGTCGCCGGCGCCTTCGCCTACGTCGGGGCCGTGGACCCCAACCAGCCAGGCCACTACCCGGTCTGCCCCCTGCTGCGCTACGCCGGTGTCTACTGCCCGGGCTGCGGCGGGCTGCGCAGCGCCCACGCCTTCGTCCACGGGGACTTCGCGACGGCCCTGCACGACAACGCCCTGGCCGTCACGGGCTATCTGGTCTTCGCCGTGGCCTGGACGCTGTGGGCCCTGCGCGCCGCGCGCGGACGGCCGCCGCGCCCCGTGCTCGGACCGGCGCACCTGTGGGGCCTCGGTGCCCTGGTGCTGGCATTCACCGTTGTCCGCAACCTGCCGTTCGGTGGCCGGCTGCACCCTTGATCGGGCACGGTATGTCCAGGTAGTGGGACCGCCGTCCACCGGATGCGAGGTCGGTGCCCGCCTCCGGATACCATCGCAAGTACCACCGGTCCCGCCCGCCTGATCGGTTTCGCGGCGGGCCACCGGGGGCCGCAAGACCCGCTGGAACAGTCCACCGCCCGGAAGGGGGCCGCTCGCGTGAGTGTGCTCGACGAGATCATCGACGGAGTCCGTGCCGACCTTTCGGAGCGGCAGGCGCGCGTCAGCCTCGACGAGCTCAAGGAGCGCGCGGCGAAGGCACCCGCGGCCAAGGACGGCGCGGCCGCGCTGCGCGGCGACGGCGTCAAGGTCATCTGCGAGGTCAAGCGCTCCAGCCCGTCCAAGGGCGCGCTGGCCGCGATCGCCGACCCGGCCGGGCTCGCCGCGGACTACGAGGCGGGCGGCGCCGCCGTCATCTCCGTGCTGACCGAGCAGCGCCGCTTCGGCGGCTCCCTCGCCGACCTGGAGGCGGTCCGCGCGCGCGTGGACATCCCGGTCCTGCGCAAGGACTTCATCGTCACCTCGTACCAGCTCTGGGAGGCCCGCGCCCACGGCGCCGACCTCGCCCTGCTGATCGTCGCCGCCCTGGACCAGCCGGCCCTGGAGTCGCTGATCGAGCGCGCGGTGTCCATCGGACTCACCCCGCTCGTCGAGGTCCACGACGAGGAGGAGGTCGAGCGTGCGGTGGACGCGGGCGCCAAGGTGATCGGCGTCAACGCGCGCAACCTGAAGACCCTCGAGGTCGACCGCGACACCTTCGAGCGGGTGGCCCCGGAGATCCCCGACGGCCTCGTCAAGATCGCCGAGTCCGGCGTGCGCGGCCCGCACGACCTCATCGCCTACGCCAACGCCGGGGCCGACGCGGTCCTGGTCGGGGAGTCCCTCGTCACCGGCCGCGACCCGAAGACGGCGGTCGCCGACCTGGTGGCGGCCGGGGCGCACCCCGCGCTGCGGCACGGCCGGAGCTGAGCACGCCGCTCACCCGAGCGGCCGTACGCCGGTAGAGTGTGCCCCGATGACCCTCCCGATCGCCGAACCCGCCAGGGACCCGTACGCCCGCCTCGCGCGCGGCTGCCGGCCCCGGGGCTGCCGCGCGCCCGCACGCCGTGTGCACGGCCGCCGGGTGCGGTACGTCATCGGCGACGAACCGGGCCAGGTCAACGGCATGCGATGGCGTCGCCCGCGTGCGCGCCACCAGCGGTGAGCTGAGCCCCGTCGTCCGGTCCGAGGACCCCCGCCGGTCTCCGCCGCTCCCGGCCCCTGCCGCCGTACCGCGACCGCGGTCCGGCCGCCGGCCCGGTGGCCCGCCCGCCGGCACCCGTGCCCGCACAGCCGGAGCACGGCACGCGCACGCGACCACCGTGACCCTCAGACCGACCGATCCCGGGGCAGACGCCCCTGTGAGGTATCCGCATGCCCAGTGAGTTCTTCATTCCCGACCCGGAGGGCCAGGTGCCGAGCGCCGAGGGCTACTTCGGCGCGTTCGGCGGCAAGTTCATCCCGGAGGCGCTCGTCGCCGCCGTGGACGAGGTCGCCGTCGAGTACGACAAGGCCAAGGCCGACCCCGAGTTCGCGCGCGAGCTCGACGACCTGCTCGCCCACTACACCGGCCGCCCCAGCGCGCTGACCGAGGTGCCCCGCTTCGCCGAGCACGCGGGCGGCGCCCGTGTGTTCCTCAAGCGCGAGGACCTCAACCACACCGGCTCCCACAAGATCAACAACGTGCTCGGCCAGGCCCTGCTCACCCGGCGCATGGGCAAGACCCGGGTGATCGCCGAGACCGGCGCCGGACAGCACGGCGTCGCCACCGCCACCGCCTGCGCGCTCTTCGGCCTCCAGTGCACGATCTACATGGGTGAGATCGACACGGAGCGGCAGGCCCTGAACGTGGCCCGGATGCGGATGCTCGGCGCCGAGGTCGTCGCCGTGAAGTCCGGCAGCCGCACCCTGAAGGACGCCATCAACGAGGCGTTCCGCGACTGGGTCGCCAACGTCGACCACACCCACTACCTGTTCGGGACCGTCGCCGGACCGCACCCCTTCCCGGCCATGGTCCGCGACTTCCACCGGGTCATCGGCGTCGAGGCGCGCCGCCAGCTCCTCGAGCGCGCCGGACGCCTGCCCGACGCGGCCGTCGCCTGTGTCGGCGGCGGCTCCAACGCCATCGGCCTCTTCCACGCCTTCATCCCGGACGGCGGCGTCCGCCTCATCGGCTGCGAGCCCGCCGGGCACGGCGTCGACACCGGCGAGCACGCGGCCACCCTGACCGCGGGCGAGCCCGGCATCCTGCACGGCTCGCGCTCCTACGTCCTCCAGGACGACGAGGGCCAGATCACCGAGCCGTACTCCATCTCCGCCGGCCTCGACTACCCCGGCATCGGCCCCGAGCACTCCTACCTCAAGGACTCCGGCCGCGGCGAGTACCGCGCGATCACCGACGACGCGGCCATGCAGGCGCTGCGCCTGCTGTCGCGGACCGAGGGCATCATCCCGGCGATCGAGAGCGCGCACGCGCTGGCCGGCGCCCTGGAAGTGGGCCGTGAACTGGGCCGGGACGGGCTGATCGTGGTCAACCTCTCCGGCCGCGGCGACAAGGACATGGACACCGCCGCCCGCTACTTCGGCCTCTACGACACCGACGCCGAGGTGGCCGCCGACGCAGCCGACACCGCCGAGATCGAGGGGGACGCCAAGTGAGCGGGACCGTGACGACCGGTGGACAGGCCCGGCTGCTGGCCGACACCCTGGCCACCGCCAAGGCGGAGGGCCGGTCCGCCCTCATCGCCTATCTTCCGGCCGGGTTCCCGACCGTGGACGGCGGCATCGAGGCGATCAAGGCCGTCTTCGACGGCGGCGCCGACGTCGTCGAGGTCGGGCTGCCGCACAGCGACCCGGTCCTGGACGGTCCGGTCATCCAGACCGCGGACGACATCGCGCTGCGCGGCGGTGTCAGGATCGCGGACGTCATGCGCACGGTGAAGGAGGCCCACGCGGCCACCGGCAAGCCGGTGCTCGTCATGACGTACTGGAACCCGGTCGACCGCTACGGCGTCGAGCGGTTCACCGCCGAACTCGCCGCGGCGGGCGGCGCCGGCTGCATCCTGCCGGACCTGCCGGTCCAGGAGTCGGCCCTGTGGCGGGAGCACGCCGAGAAGCACGGCCTGGCGACGGTGTTCGTCGTCGCGCCCAGCAGCAGGGACGAGCGCCTCGCCGAGATCACCGCGGCCGGCTCCGGATTCGTCTACGCCGCCTCCCTGATGGGCGTCACCGGCACCCGTGAGTCGGTGGGCACACAGGCCCAGGACCTGGTGGAACGCACCCGGGCCACCGGCACCGGCCTGCCCGTCTGCGTCGGCCTCGGCGTGTCCAACCGCGCCCAGGCCGCCGAGGTCGCCGGCTTCGCCGACGGAGTGATCGTCGGTTCGGCCTTCGTCAAGCGGATGCTGGAGGCCCCGGACCCGGCCGCCGGCGTCGAGGCAGTCCGCGCCCTCGCGGGCGAGCTGGCGAGCGGGGTGCGCGGACAGGCGTAACCGACGGCCGCGGCACATCCTTCGATCGCCCGAACGGGTGGTCCTGGCACCGGGGAGGCGCAATGCGCCTCCCCGGTTCGTTCAGGGGGTGTGAGCGAGAAGAACCATCAGGGAAAGCGCGGCGCCCGGCAGCGTCTGGCGGCCGAGCGTGAGAAGCAGAAGGCCTCGGAGAGGCGACGGCGGACGCTGATCGTGGCCGCGACCGTCGTCTGCGTCCTGGGCCTGGCGGCGGTGATCGGCGTCGTCGCCGCCAACTCCGGCAAGCACAGGAGCAGCGGCGCGGCGGGCCCGGTCGTGGTGCCCTCCGGCGCTCAGGGCAAGGACAGCCTGGCGATCCCGGTCGGCCCGGGCGGAGCCAGGTCGACGCTCACCGTGTGGGAGGACTTCCGCTGCCCGGCCTGCCAGGCCTTCGAGACGATGTACCGGCCGACGATCCGGGAGCTGACCGAGGCCGGCAAGCTCAGGGTCGAGTACCACCTGGTCAGACTGATCGACGGCAACCTCGGGGGCACGGGCTCCCTGCGCGCGGCCAACGCGGCGGCCTGCGCCCAGGACGCCGGAAAGTTCCCCGCCTACCACGACGTGCTCTACCAGCACCAGCCCCACGAGACCGACGACGCCTTCGCGGACAACGACAAGCTCATCGGGCTCGCGGGCAAGGTGAGCGGCCTGAACACCCCGGCCTTCGACAAGTGCGTACGCGACGGCACGCACGACAGCTGGGTCGACAAGTCCCACCAGGCCTTCCAGTCCGGCAGCTTCTCGGGCACCCCGACCGTCCTGCTGAACGGGAAGAACATCCTCCAGGACCGGACGATGACCCCGGCGAAGCTGAAGCAGATGGTGGAAGCGGCCGCCAGCAAATGAGTGAGGCACGAGCCGCCCGTTATGGACCCGTAGCCGGGCCGCTTGCCGTGGCCCCGCACCGGCTGCGGTAGCGTCGACCCTGCCATGGAACTTGCCTACATTCCCAGCCCGTCGCGCGGGGTGCTGTACCTCGGTCCCATTCCGCTGCGCGGCTACGCCTTCAGCATCCTCGTCGGCCTCTTCGTCGCCCTCTGGATCGTCGACCGCCGGTGGGTCGCGCGTGGTGGCAAGAAGGGCACCGCCTGGGACATCGCCGTCTGGGCCGTCCCGTTCGGCCTGGTGGGCGGTCGCCTCTACCACGTCATCACCGACTACGAGCTCTATTTCGGTGACGGGCGGAACTGGGTCGACGCCTTCAAGGTCTGGGAGGGCGGACTCGGCATCTGGGGCGCCGTCGCGCTGGGCGCGCTCGGTGCCTGGGTCGGCTGCCGGCGCCGGGGCATCGCGCTGCCGCCGTACGCCGACGCCGTGGCCCCCGGACTGGCGATCGCGCAGGCGTTCGGGCGCTGGGGCAACTGGTTCAACCAGGAGCTGTACGGCCGGGAGACGCACGTCCCGTGGGCGCTGCACATCACGTCCTCGGCGGACGGCCGCGTTCCGGGGTACTACCACCCGACGTTCCTGTACGAGTCGCTGTGGTGCGTCGGTGTCGCGCTGCTGGTGATCTGGGCCGACCGCCGTTTCAAGCTGGGTCACGGACGGGCGTTCGCGCTGTACGTCGCCGCGTACTGCACGGGCCGGTTCTGGATCGAGTACATGCGGGTCGACGAGGCCCACCACATCCTCGGCCTGCGGCTGAACAACTGGACCGCGCTGATCCTCTTCCTCGCGGCCGTGGCCTACATGATCGTCTCGGCCCGGCTCCGGCCCGGCCGCGAGGAGACGGTCGAGCCGGACCTGCCGTCCTCCGAGGAGAGCGCCACGACCGCGGCCGGGACGGACACCGAGGACGAGAAGCCGGCCCGGGAGCAGGACGCGGAGGACGCGCCGGGCACCGAGGACACGCGAGCGGCCGCCGACAAGTCCCCCGACGCGGAGGACGGCGCGGCCGACGGCGGGAAGGACGGGGCCGAGACGGTTCGCAAGAACTGAGTCCGGCCGGACATACGGCTACGAGGGCGCCCGGATCACCCGGGCGCCCTCGTCGCGTCAGCACCGCCGGGCCAGGGCGAGGGTGCGCCGGGCCGCCGCCACCACCGCCGCGTCGACGAAACGGCCGTCCGGAAGGGCCTGCGCCCCCCGGTCCGCGGCGGCCGCCTTGACGACCGTCTCGGCCTCCTCCAGCTCCCGGTCGGTCGGCAGATAGGCGCGCTCGATGATCGGGAGCTGTCGCGGGTGGATGGCCGCGCGGCCGAGGAAGCCGAGGGCGCGGCCGTGCGCGCAGGAGGCCGCCAGGCCCTCCAGATCGCGGATGTCGGGGTGCACGGACTGGGTCGGCGGGGCGAGACCGGCCGCGCGGGCGGCGACGACGACCCGGGCGCGGCACCAGTCCAGCCCGGAGTCCTGCCGTACCCCCAGGTCGGCGCGGAGGTCGGCCTCGCCGATCGAGATGCCGCGCAGAGCGGGGTGCGCGCAGGCGATGGTGTGGGCGCGCTCGATGGCCAGCGCGGTCTCCAGGAGGGCGTACAGCGGAGGCCCCGAACCGTCCGCTGGCGGGTCCTGCGCGGTCTCCGTCCGTGCCACGACCCGGGCGACCTGCCCGGCGGACGTCACCTTCGGCAGCCGCAGCCCCGCGAGGCCCGGCCGGGGCGCCACCGCCGCCAGGTCCGCGGCGGCCAGCGGCCCGTCGACCGCGTTGATCCGCACATGCACCGGGACCGGCGGCGGCTCGGTCAGCAGCTCGGCGGTGGCCGCGCGGGCGTACTCCTTGCGCTCCGGGGCGACCGCGTCCTCCAGGTCGACGACCACCACGTCGGCGCCGGAGGCCAGCGCCTTGGCCACGACGTGCGGGCGGTCGCCCGGGGCGTACAGCCAGGTGAGCGGGCAGAAGGCGGTGGCCGTCACAGGGCGCCCTCCGCACGCAGCGCGGCCAGCTCCTCCACGGTGAGGCCGAGCTCGGTCAGGACCGCGTCCGTGTCCGCGCCGTGCGGGCGGCCCGCCCAGCGGATCGCGCCCGGGGTGGCGGAGAGCCGGAAGAGGACGTTCTGCATGCGCATCCGGCCGAGCTCCGGGTCGTGCAGGGTGGTCAGGGTACCGAGGGCCCGGTACTGCGGGTCGGCCATCACGTCCCGTACGTCCTGGATCGGCGCGATCGCCGCCTGGGCCTTCGCGAAGGCGGCCAGGACCTCGGTGCGGGTGTGCCGGGCGATCCAGCCGCCGACCGCCTCGTCGAGCAGGTCGGCGTGCGCGGCCCGCTCCTCGCCGCTCGCGAACCAGGGCTCGTCGATCAGCTCCGGGCGGCCCACCAGCCGCATCACGCGTTCCGCGACCGACTGGGCCGAGGTGGAGACCGCCACCCACGTGCCGTCGCTGGTGCGGTAGGTGTTGCGTGGGGCGTTGTTCCCGGTGCGGTTGCCGGTGCGGGGCTGGATGTAGCCGAGCTGGTCGTACCACAGGGGCTGCGGGCCGAGGACGGTCAGGATCGGCTCGATGATCGCCATGTCCACGATCTGGCCGGTCCCGGTGCGCTCCCGTGCCGTGAGCGCGGTCATCACCGCGTACGCCGTGGCCAGGCCCGCGATCGAGTCGGCGAGCCCGAACGGCGGGAGCGTCGGGGGCGCGTCCGGCTCGCCGGTGATCGCCGCGAACCCGCTCAGCGCCTCCGCCAGGGTGCCGAACCCGGGCCGGGAAGCGTACGGGCCGAACTGCCCGAACCCGGTGACCCGGGCCAGCACCAGGCGCGGATTGGCCGCCGCCAGCTCCGGCCAGCCGAGCTCCCACTTCTCCAGGGTGCCGGGCCGGAAGTTCTCGACGATCACGTCGGCGGTGGCCGCCAGCCGCAGCAGGGTGTCGCGGCCACCGGGTTTCGACAGGTCCAGTGTGATGGTGCGCTTGTTGCGGCCGAGCAGCTTCCACCACAGGCCCACCCCGTCCTTCGACGGCCCGTGGCCCCGGGACGGGTCCGGCTTCACCGGGTGCTCGACCTTGATCACCTCGGCGCCGAAGTCACCGAGCATGGTGGCGGCGATGGGCCCGGCGAAAAGGGTGGCGAGGTCGAGCACGCGCAGACCGGCGAGCGGGCCGCCGCCGTCGGACGCGGTGTCGTCGGGTCCGGTCATGAGGCGGACCCGTCGGCGTCGCCCATGGGGCGGGAGGCCTCCAGGTGCGTGAGGCGGGCCAGCGTGTCGAAGCCGGTGCCGTCGAAGTCGCCCACCGAAGTGGCCAGCCGGTTCTTGAGCGGCGCCGTCCAGCGGTCGGGCAGCGCGCCCGGGGAACCGGCGAGGAGGGCCGCGACACCGCCGGCCGTGGCACCGTTGGAGTCGGTGTCCCAGCCGCCGGAGACGGCACGGCAGACGGAACCGGTGAAGTCGCCGCCGGCGTGGGTCAGCGCGGCGGCGATCAACGCGGTGTTGGGCACGGCGTGCACCCAGTGGAAGTCGGCGTGGACGGCGTGGAGTTCGTCCACGACCCTGTCGAAGTCCTCGTGTTCCCGCGCCAGTCGGACGGCATGGCGCACCGCGCGGGCGAGGCGGGAGCCGGGCGGTACGACGGAAAGCCCGGTGGCCAGGCAGGTGTGGACGTCGTGGGTTCCGGTCGCCGCGGCGGCGATGACGGCGGCGGCGAACATCGCGGCGTAGACGCCGTTCGCGGTGTGCGTCAGGGCGGCGTCGCGGTGGGCCTGAGCCGCCGCAGCCGCCGGATCGCCCGGGTTGGTCCAGCCGTGCACGTCGGCGCGGGTCAGGGCGCCGATCCACTCGCGGAAGGGGTTGCGGTACCGGGCGGTGTACGGGGGTTCGATGCCGAGCAGCAGATTGCGGTAGGCGACGCGTTCGGCGGTGAAGGCGCGGCCGGCGGGGAGTTCGTCCAGCCAGAGGCGGGCGGTGTCGGCGGTCGTGAACCGCTTCCCGTGCCGTTGCAGCAGAAGGAGGTTGAGCAGCGGGTAGTTGAGGTCGTCGTCCTCGGGCATGCCGTCGATGTTCTCGGCCAGGGAATCGGCCGCCGAGCGGCGGTTCCAGGGATACTGGGCGGCCAGGTCCTCGGGCACGCCCCTGGCGGTGAACCAGGTGCGCAGGGGCCAGTTGCCGGTGGCCCGGGCGAGTTGGCGGATACCGGTGAGGGGCAGCTTCTCCACGGGCTTGCCCAGCAGACAGCCCGCGGCCCGGCCGAGCCAGGCAGCCTCCAGGCGCTCGGCGGTCACCGAGGGGGCGGGACCTTTTGGCGGCTGCGGCCAGTCCGGGCACAGCGCCTTGATCGCGGCCGGGTCCGTCGGTTCCGCGTCCGCCAACCGGCTGGGCAGTTCGGCCAGTTCGTCCAGCAGGTCCTCCGCCAGGAGGCGCAGATAGCGGGAGGCGCGCCCCGGGGAGGCGCCCGCGCGGGCCGGGGCCTCGGGGCCGCCCGCCGCGCGCCAGCGGGCGGCGATCGCCGACGGTTCGCGGCCGTCCTGCACCGCCTGGCGCAGTTCGTGGCCGAGCAGGTCCTCCGGCTGGACCCAGGTCAGTCGGAGCATTCCGGGCCTCCCATCCCGGCGAACGCCCGCTCGTGCGCGCGCCGCCGCCGTACGTCCTTCTCGAAGATCTCCCGGGTCACCCCGGCCAGTGTGCGCGCCGGTTCCCACAGGTCCAGGCGGCTGGCCTCGGCCACCGTCTTCGCCCAGTCCCCGGGAACGGGCGAGCCCAGCGCGCCCGCCAGCGCCCCGGCCATCGTCGCGATGGAGTCGCAGTCGCGGCCGTAGTTCACCGCGCCGAGCACGGCCTGCCGGAAGTCGCCGCGCGCCACCGTCAACATGCCGAGCGCGACGGGCAGTTCCTCGATCGCGTGCAGCCGGGAGGGGCGGCGGGCGCCAAGGGACGGGTTGCGGTAGTCCGGCCCGACCGTGTCGTACGGCGCCACCGCCTCCCGCAGCGGGCCGAGCGCCGACTCGAAGTCCGGGCAGCCGCGGGCCACTTCGCAGACCCGCTCGATCGCGGCGCGGGTGCCGTCCTTCGCCGACGACAGGCACGCCGCCACCACCGAGTCCGGGCTCGCCCCCGGCGCGCACGCCGCCGCCACCGCGGCCGCCAGCACGCCCGCCGCCTCCCGGCCGTAGGAGGACTGGTGGGCGCCCGCGATGTCCAGGCCCTCGGCGTACGCGGCCGCCGGGTTGGCCGCGTTGACCAGGCCCACCGGCGCCATGTACATCGCGGCACCGCAGTTGACGATGTTTCCGACGCCTGCCTCGCGCGGATCGACGTGGCCGTAGTGCAGCCGCGCCACCAGCCACTTCTCCGCCAGGAACACCCGGTGCAGCGGCAGCGCCTCCGCCTGGAGCTCCGGGATCCAGCGCGGGTTCGTCATCAGGTCGGGCACCAGGTGGTCGGCGACCGCGTGGGCGTCGAGGTGGTCGCGGACGCGCCCGTACACCCGGACCAGGGCGTGTGTCATCAAGGTGTCGTCGGTGACGTGGCCGTCGCCCTTGTGGTACGGGGCGATGGGGCGGGCGGTGCGCCACCGCTCGCCGTGCCAGGGGCCGACGACGCCGTGCACGCGGCCGCCGTGCCGCTCCAGGATCTGGTCGGGGGAGTAGCCCTCGACGGGGCCGCCGAGCGCGTCGCCGACGGCCGCTCCGACGAGCGCGCCGGTGATCCGCTCCTCCAGGTCCGCGTCCCGGAGCGCGCCTCGGCTCTGTTCTCTTTTGGGCGTCATGCCCGGAATCCTCCTCCTGGAGGGGCCGGTTGTGCGGCTTCCAGGAGTTCGGCGAGTTCCACCAGGTCGGTTCCGGTGAGGCGGGGCAGCACGCAGCCGGACAGGGTGCGGCAGGCCTCCCGCCAGGACGCCGGGATCGCCTCGCCGCCGCCGAGCGCGCCGGTCAGCGCGCCCGCCAGGGCCGGGGCTGAGTCGGCGACCCGGGACAGGCAGGCCGCGGCCGGCAGCGCCTCGGCGATCCGGCCGTCCGCGGCCGTGGCCAGGGCGAGGGCGACCGGTACGGTCTCGGCGGCGGCGACACCGTAGCTGTAGACGTGGTCGACGATCCGGTGTTCGAGCAGCGGCACGAGCGCGAACGTGCCCTCCGTGTCCCGGGCCAGGCGCAGCGCCAGCCGGGCGTTGCGGCCGATCTCCGTCCGCTCGGGCAGCTCGGCCAGCGCCGCCGCGACGCACACCCCGACCTTCGCGCCCGCCAGCGCCTCGGCGAGCGCCGCCGCCATCGCGCGGGCCCCGTGGACGCCGTCGCCGTCCTGGGTGTAGCGGGCGTCGAACTCGGCCAGGCAGGCCGCGCGCCGGGGGTCGCCCGGGTGGGCGGTGGCCAGCACACAGGCCCGTACGCAGGCGGCGTCGTCGAAGTAGTGCGGGTTGTCGTGCCCGCTGGCGGGCGGGCGCAGTCCGGTCGCCAGGTTGCCGAGCCCGGCCCGCACGGAGATGCGGGCGCGCAGCGGCAGCACCACCGACTCGGCCTCGGGGGCGCGTTCGGCCGCCGCCGCGACCTCGCCGGCGACGGCGTTCCAGGTCAGGTCGATCGCGGCCCGGACCCGCCGCTCCCGGCCGAGGTCGCCGAACGCCTCGTCGTCCCCCGCCCGCAGCAGGGCCTGCGCGGTGAACACCGCCCACTCGGCGTCGTCGGAGGGGCCGAGGCACAGCGGCTCGGGCGGCTGGTTCAGCGCGAGGGGTACCGGAAGGGTCGTCGTCGCGTTCAGCTCGGCGAAGGCGTCCAGCTCCCGGGTGAGACGACGGGTCCACTCCGGCAGCCGGGCGGCCCGGTGCCGCGCGGAGGGCCACCCGGCGGCGTCCCCGGCGGCCAGCCCCAGCAGCAGCCCCTCGACCCGCCGCGTCACGACCGTCTCCCCCCGCGGCCGTCCGGGGAGCCGTGGCTCGGGGCGCGCGTGCGGGCCGGGCGTCGCGAGCGTGTGGTCGCGGTGCACCGGGGGATCGGTGACCGGCACCTCGGTCTGATGGCTCATGTCCGGATCTCCTCGTCGCCCGCGATGAGGGCGTGGGCCGCGCGGTCGGGAACGGGGGGTGCCCCATGACGTGCGGGGGCTTCGTGACGGGGGAGCCACGCGGAGGTACTCGCGGCCACCAGCAGGTCGGCGACGTCCAGTACGTGCCGCCCCGCCATCGCCGGCAGGCAGCTTCCCCGGGCGGGGCCGATGACGCTCGCCCACTCGTCGGGGACGGCCGGGAGACCCTGCGTCGCGCCGGCCAGCGCGCCCGCGACCGCCGCCGTGGTGTCGGCGTCGCGGCCCATGTTGACGGCGGTGAGGACCGCCTCGCGGAAGTCGCCGTCGGCGGCGGCGTACGCGCCGAAGGCGAGGGCGACCGCCTCGGGGGCCAGGTCGGTCCACGGATAGCCGTCGACGACCACCGCGGAGCGGATCGCGCGTTCGCCGCGGTGGGCGGCGGCCGTGGCCCGGCGCAGCGAGCGGGCCGTCCAGGAGCCGTCGGGGACCACGGCGAGGGCGGCGGCCACGACCGCGACCGGCGGCGCGCCCGCCATCGCCGCCGCGACCCCGGCCGCCACCGCCCGGCCGCCGTGGATGCCCTCGCCCTCGTGGCTGACCGAGCCGTCGATCGCCACCAGCCGGGCCGCCTCGGCGGGCCGCCCGGCCGCGAACACGCCGAACGGCGCCGCCCGCATGGCCAGCCCGTCGCTCCAGGCGTGCCGGTGCTGGGCGGAGAAGGGAGCGGCCAGCCCCCGGCGCAGGTTCTCCAGCGTGCCCCGCTCGCTGAACCCGGCCCCGCGGAAGGGGCCCTCCTCGCGGTCGGCGATGAACTCGTGCCAGGCCGCCTCCACCCGGTCCGTGGTGAGCGCGTGGCCGTGCCGGGCCAGCAGCAGCCCGGAGAAGATCGCGTACTCGGTGTCGTCCGTGCCGGCCGGCCGGTCGGCGACGTAACCGGTGATCCGGCCCCAGCGGGCGCGGATCTCGGACGGCGTCAGATTCTCCGCGGGCGCCCCGAGAGCGTCTCCGACGGCGAGACCGAGCAGCGCGCCGCGGGCCCGTTCGCGCGAGACGGCCGGCGCCGGGGTCTGCGGGGCACGGATGGTCGATCCCATGGCGGGCGCTCCTCTCGGGGCGACCCGCAGCGCGGGAGCACCCCAGCGGAAACTGTCCCCGGCGCGGGGCCCGGTGCAGCCTCCGGCACCTCACCATCACCCGTACGACATGTGTGCGGATGGATTCACGGGTGAGCGTTCCAGTGCAAAACCGCAGGTAAGCACAGCCTTCCCTTGCTGGCGGCCGTGAAATGCGGAGCGTAGATTCAGTGTTGTCGAAAAATAGAACTCGTCCAAAAGTCAGCCTTACCTAAGTTCTCGCCCAGCTCCCAGGGGGACCACGCCATGGCCATCATCGACACCGAAGCGACGCTCCACGAGGCGCACCGCGACAACCACACGCACCGCGACGTGAACGGTGGCTGGCTGCGCCCCGCGGTCTTCGGCGCGATGGACGGCCTGGTCTCCAACCTCGCCCTGATGACCGGTGTGGCGGGCGGCGCGCTGGGCCGGCAGACCATTGTCCTCACCGGCCTCGCGGGCCTGGCCGCGGGTGCCTTCTCCATGGCCGCCGGCGAGTACACCTCCGTCGCCTCGCAGCGCGAGCTCGTCGAGGCCGAGCTGGACGTCGAGCGCCGCGAGCTGCGCAAGCACCCCGAGGACGAGGAGCGGGAACTCGCCGCCCTGTACGTCTCGCGCGGAGTGGAGCCCGCACTCGCCCAGGAAGTGGCACGGCAGCTGTCGAAGGACCCCGAGCAGGCCCTTGAGATACACGCCAGGGAGGAGCTGGGGATCGACCCCGGCGACCTGCCGTCCCCGCTGGTCGCCGCGGTGTCGTCGTTCGGCTCGTTCGCGCTCGGCGCGCTCCTGCCGGTGCTGCCCTACCTGCTGGGGGCCACCGTGCTGTGGCCGGCCGTGCTGCTCGCTCTCGTGGGACTGTTCGCCTGCGGCGCCGTGGTGGCCCGGGTGACGGCGCGGAGCTGGTGGTACAGCGGTCTGCGGCAGCTCGCTCTGGGCGGTGCCGCCGCCGGCGTGACCTACGCGCTGGGCACCCTGTTCGGCGCCGCCGTGGGATGACGCGCCGGACTTGTACGGTGTCGGTGTCACAAGTGAGCCAACAGTCGCTCATCCCCTGGTTTCGGCCGTGTGACCACGGGGCATGAGCCGTAGGCACCCTCAGGCAACGAGGCCTGTCGCGCATGCGCAGGGCCGGGCGACGCCGCCCTCCCTGTCCCCTCCGGGCCGACGGACACCGATCCGACCGATCTCGTCCGCCGCCCCCACAGCCTTCACCGCCGGGCGCGGTACCCCCGCCGTCAGCCCGAGGTGCCCGCATGCTGGAACCCGGTTTCCGATTCTTGAGAAACCGTCCATCATGTAATCTGCACGAAATCTCGCATTTCCGGCAGAGGGCCAGCGTCGTCCCTCGGCACTTCCCCCCAAAGCCTGAACGGCCTGGGAGGGACCCCCAGCCACATGACGACGACGGGAGAGCCGATGCGTATGCCGCGCCAGCCGTCCCAGCATCCCTCGAACGGCCAGAACTGGTCCTTCATGGATGCCCGCCCTGCCGCGCAGGGCATGTACGACCCCCGCGACGAGCACGACGCCTGCGGCGTCGGCTTCGTGGCCACCCTCACCGGCGAGGCGAGCCATGCGCTGGTCGAGCAGGCGCTCACGGTTCTGCGCAACCTGGAACACCGCGGCGCGACCGGCTCGGAGCCCGACTCCGGCGACGGCGCCGGCCTGCTGTCCCAGGTGCCCGACGCCTTCCTGCGCGAGGTGGCCGGATTCGGACTTCCCGCGGCCGGCGCCTACGCCGTCGGCATCGCCTTCCTGCCCGGCGACGGCACCGAGGACGCCGTCGCGCGCATCGAGGCCATCGCGGACGACGAGGACCTGACCGTCCTCGGCTGGCGCGAGGTCCCCGTCGCCCCCGAACTGCTCGGCGCCACCGCCCGCTCCACCATGCCCGTCTTCCGCCAGCTCTTCGTCACTGGGGGCACCTCCCGGACGGAGTCCGGGGGAGGCGCGAGCGAGGGCATCGCCCTGGACCGCAAGGCGTTCGTGCTGCGCAAGCGCGCCGAACGCGAGGCCGGCGTCTACTTCCCGTCGCTGTCGGCCCGCACCCTCGTCTACAAGGGCATGCTCACCACCGGCCAGCTCGAGCCCTTCTTCCCGGACCTGTCCGACCGCCGCTTCGCCTCGGCCATCGCGCTCGTCCACTCCCGCTTCTCCACGAACACCTTCCCGAGCTGGCCGCTCGCGCACCCGTACCGCTTCGTCGCCCACAACGGCGAGATCAACACCGTCCAGGGCAACCGCAACTGGATGCGCGCCCGCGAGTCCCGGCTGGCCTCCGACCTGTTCGGCCCCCGGGAGAGGCTGGAGCGGATCTTCCCGGTGTGCACACCCGGCGCCTCCGACTCCGCCACCTTCGACGAGGTCCTGGAACTGCTCCACCTCGGCGGACGCTCACTGCCGCACTCCGTGCTGATGATGATCCCGGAGGCGTGGGAGAACCACGACGCCATGGACCCGACCCGGCGCGCCTTCTACGAGTACCACTCCACGATGATGGAGCCCTGGGACGGCCCGGCCTGCGTCACCTTCACCGACGGCACCCAGGTCGGCGCCGTCCTCGACCGCAACGGCCTGCGCCCCGGCCGCTACTGGGTCACCGACGACGGACTCGTCGTCCTCGGCTCCGAGGTCGGCGTCCTCGACATCGACCCGGCCAGGGTCGTCCGCAAGGGCCGGCTCCAGCCCGGCCGCATGTTCCTCGTCGACACCGCCGAGCACCGCATCATCGAGGACGACGAGATCAAGGCGGCCCTCGCCGTCGAGCAGCCCTACGCCGAATGGGTCCAGGCCGGCGAGATCGCCCTGGGCGACCTGCCCGAGCGCGAGCACATCGTGCACACCCACGCCTCCGTCACCCGCCGCCAGCAGACCTTCGGCTACACCGAGGAGGAACTGCGCGTCCTGCTCGCGCCGATGGCCAAGAGCGGAGCCGAGCCGATCGGCTCCATGGGCACCGACAGTCCGATCGCGGCCCTCTCCGAGCGCCCGCGGCTGCTCTTCGACTACTTCACCCAGCTGTTCGCGCAGGTCACCAACCCGCCGCTGGACGCGATCCGCGAGGAACTGGTCACCTCCCTGCGCAGCTCGCTCGGCCCGCAGGGCAACCTCCTGGAGCCCACCGCGGCCTCCTGCCGCAGCGTCGTCCTGCCCTTCCCGGTGATCGACAACGACGAGCTGGCCAAGCTCATCCACATCAACGCCGACGGCGACATGCCCGGCTTCAAGGCCGCCACCCTCTCCGGCCTGTACCGGGTCTCCGGCGGCGGCGACGCGCTCGCCGCGCGCCTCGAGGAGGTCTGCGCCGAGGCCGACGCCGCCATCGGCAACGGCGCCCGCCTGATCGTCCTGTCCGACCGCCACTCGGACGCCGAACACGCCCCGATCCCGTCGCTGCTGCTCACCGCGGCCGTCCACCACCACCTCATCCGCACCAAGCAGCGCACCCACGTGGGCCTGCTCGTCGAGGCCGGCGACGTCCGCGAGGTCCACCACGTCGCCCTGCTGATCGGCTACGGCGCCGCCGCGGTCAACCCGTACCTGGCGATGGAGTCCGTCGAGGACCTGGTCCGCGCGGGCACCTTCCTGCCGGGCGGCGAACCCGAGAACGCCATCCGCAACCTGATCCACGCCCTCGGCAAGGGCGTACTGAAGGTCATGTCCAAGATGGGCATCTCCACCGTCGCCTCCTACCGCGGCGCCCAGGTCTTCGAGGCCGTCGGCCTGGACGAGACCTTCGTCGGCAAGTACTTCGACGGCACCGCCACCAAGATCGGCGGGGTCGGCATCGACGTCATCGCCAAGGAGGTCGCCGCCCGCCACGCCAAGGCCTACCCGGCCTCCGGCATCGCCCCCGCGCACCGCGCGCTGGAGATCGGCGGCGAGTACCAGTGGCGCCGCGAGGGCGAGCCGCACCTGTTCGACCCGGAGACGGTCTTCCGCCTCCAGCACTCCACGCGCACCGGCCGCTACGACATCTTCAAGAAGTACACGGACCGGGTGAACGAGCAGTCCGAGCGCCTGATGACGCTCCGCGGCCTGTTCGGCTTCGCCTCCGGCCGGACGCCGGTCCCCGTCGACGAGGTCGAGCCGGTCTCCGAGATCGTCAGGCGCTTCTCCACCGGCGCCATGTCGTACGGCTCCATCTCCAAGGAGGCGCACGAGACCCTCGCCATCGCCATGAACCAGCTCGGCGGCAAGTCCAACACCGGTGAGGGCGGCGAGGACGCGGACCGCCTCTACGACCCGGCCCGCCGGTCCGCCATCAAGCAGGTCGCCTCCGGCCGCTTCGGAGTGACCAGCGAGTACCTCGTCAACTCCGACGACATCCAGATCAAGATGGCCCAGGGCGCCAAGCCCGGCGAGGGCGGCCAGCTGCCCGGCCACAAGGTCTACCCGTGGATCGCCGGGACCCGTCACTCCACCCCCGGCGTCGGCCTGATCTCCCCGCCGCCGCACCACGACATCTACTCCATCGAGGACCTGGCCCAGCTGATCCACGACCTGAAGAACGCCAACCCGCGGGCCCGGATCCACGTCAAGCTGGTTTCCGAGGTCGGCGTCGGCACGGTCGCCGCGGGCGTCTCCAAGGCCCACGCGGACGTGGTCCTGATCTCCGGCCATGACGGCGGCACCGGCGCCTCCCCGCTGACCTCACTGAAGCACGCGGGCGGCCCCTGGGAACTCGGCCTGGCCGAGACCCAGCAGACGCTCCTCCTCAACGGACTGCGGGACCGGATCGTCGTGCAGACCGACGGCCAGCTCAAGACCGGCCGCGACGTGGTGATCGCCGCGCTGCTCGGCGCCGAGGAGTTCGGCTTCGCGACCGCGCCGCTGGTCGTCTCCGGCTGCATCATGATGCGCGTCTGCCACCTGGACACCTGCCCGGTCGGCATCGCCACCCAGAACCCGGTGCTGCGCGAGCGGTTCACCGGCCAGGCCGAGCACGTGGTGAACTTCTTCCGCTTCATCGCCGAGGAGGTCCGCGAACTCCTCGCCGAACTGGGCTTCCGCTCGATCGAGGAGGCCGTCGGCCACGCCGAGGCCCTCGACGTGACCCGCGCGGTCGACCACTGGAAGGCACAGGGCCTGGACCTGGAACCGCTGCTCCACGTGCCCGAACTGCCCGAGGGCGCGGTGCGCCACCAGGTGACCGCCCAGGACCACGGCCTGGAGAAGGCGCTCGACAACGAGCTGATCAGGCTCGCCGCCGACTCCCTGGCCGCGCCCGGCGCCGCCGGCGCCCAGCCGGTGCGCGCCCAGGTCGCCATCCGCAACATCAACCGCACGGTCGGCACCATGCTCGGCCACGAGGTGACGAAGAAGTTCGGCGGCGCGGGACTGCCCGACGACACCATCGACATCACCTTCACCGGCTCCGCCGGCCAGTCCTTCGGCGCCTTCGTCCCGCGCGGCATCACGCTGCGCCTGGAGGGCGACGCCAACGACTACGTCGGCAAGGGCCTGTCGGGCGGCCGGATCGTGGTCCGCCCGGACCGCGCCGCCGAACACCTCGCCGAGTACAGCGTCATCGCGGGCAACACCCTCGCCTACGGCGCGACCGGCGGCGAGATGTTCCTGCGCGGCCGGACCGGTGAGCGGTTCTGCGTGCGCAACTCCGGCGCGCTGGTCGTCTCCGAGGGCGTGGGCGACCACGGCTGCGAGTACATGACCGGCGGACACGCGGTGGTCCTCGGCGAGACCGGCCGCAACTTCGCGGCCGGCATGTCCGGCGGCATCGCCTACGTCATCGACCTCGACCGGGACAACGTCAACCCCGGCAACGCCGACGCCGTCGAGGCGCTGGACGACTCCGACCGGCGGTGGCTGCACGACGTCGTGCGCCGGCACCAGGAGGAGACGGGCTCGACCGTCGCCGAGAAGTTGCTCGCCGAGTGGGACACCGCGGTGGAGCGCTTCAGCAGGATCATCCCCCGTACGTACAAGGCAGTGCTCGCCGCCAAGGACGCCGCCGAGCGGGCCGGTCTGACCGAGACCGAGATCACCGAGAAGATGATGGAGGCGGCGATCCATGGCTGACCCGAAGGGCTTTCTGAACCACGGCCGCGAGGTCGCCGCGTACCGTCCGGTCGAGGAGCGCACGAAGGACTGGAACGAGGTCCACGTCCCCGGCTCGCTGCTGCCGATCATCAGCAAGCAGGCCGGCCGGTGCATGGACTGCGGCATCCCGTTCTGCCACAACGGCTGCCCGCTCGGGAACCTGATCCCGGAGTGGAACGACTACGCCTACCGCGAGGACTGGGCCGCCGCCTCCGAACGGCTGCACGCGACGAACAACTTCCCCGAGTTCACCGGCCGGCTGTGCCCGGCGCCCTGCGAGTCGGCGTGCGTGCTCGGCATCAGCCAGCAGCCGGTCACCATCAAGAACGTCGAGGTCTCGATCATCGACAAGGCGTGGGAGAACGGCGACGTCGCCCCGCGCGTCCCCGAGCGGCTGTCCGGCAAGACCGTCGCGGTCATCGGCTCGGGACCGGCGGGCCTGGCCGCCGCCCAGCAGCTCACCAGGGCGGGCCACACGGTCGCCGTCTACGAGCGCGCCGACCGCGTCGGAGGCCTGCTGCGCTACGGCATCCCCGAGTTCAAGATGGAGAAGCGGCACATCAACCGCCGTATCGAGCAGATGCGCGCGGAGGGTACCCGGTTCCGTACGGGCGTCGAGATCGGCCGCGACCTGACGGCGACCGACCTGAAGAAGCGCTACGACGCGGTCGTCGTCGCCGCCGGCTCCACCACCGCCCGCGACCTGCCCGTCCCCGGGCGCGAACTGGGCGGCGTCCACCAGGCGATGGAGTACCTGCCCCTGGCCAACAAGGTCCAGGAGGGCGACTACGTGGTGGCGCCGATCTCGGCCCGGGGCAAGCACGTCGTCGTCATCGGCGGCGGTGACACGGGCGCCGACTGCGTGGGCACCGCCCACCGCCAGGGCGCCGCCTCCGTCACCCAGCTGGAGATCATGCCCCGCCCGAACGACGAGCGGCACCCGGTCGACCAGCCCTGGCCGACCTTCCCGCTCCTCTACAAGGTCACCTCGGCCCACGAGGAGGGAGGCGAACGGATCTACTCGGCGTCCACGACCCGCTTCGAGGGCGACGAGGACGGCAATGTGCGGTGGCTGCACCTGGCCGAGGTCGAGTTCGTGGACGGCAGGCCGGCCCCCAAGCCGGGCAGCGAGCGCAGGATCCCGGCCCAGCTGGTCACCCTCGCCATGGGCTTCACCGGCACCGACCGGGAGAACGGCCTCGTCGACCAGTTCGGCCTGGAACTCGACGCGCGCGGTAACATCGCCCGTGACGCGGACTTCCAGACCAACGTGCCGGGTGTCTTCGTCGCCGGTGACGCCGGCCGCGGCCAGTCCCTCATCGTGTGGGCGATCGCCGAGGGCCGCTCGGCCGCCCGCGGCGTCGACCGCCACCTCAGGGGAGCCGGCGACCTGCCGGCCCCGATCCGGCCGACGGACCGCTCGCTGACGGCCTGACCGCCAGGACCGTGACCTGACGGCCACTCATGTACGTCCCGCACAAAGGCGTGTGGGGGCGGGATATCCGGGGACACCCCCGGACCCCCCGAGGCGGCGCCTGCCCAGTCCCCGACCGGACAACGGGCAGGCGCCGCCGTACGTCTCAGGGGATCCTGTAGGTCTCCCCGTACGTCTTCCACACCAGCGGCGTCTCCAGATCCATGTTGCCGTCGTACAGGAACTGCCGCTGGGCGGTGTCGATACGGCTGGTGTCGCGGTTCGTCCTGCGGGCCTTCATGGCCTCGCGGCGAATGTCGAGGAAGACGTCGAGGTAGGTCTTCTCCCGGCCGCCCGCTGCCGGGGTGTCGGCCTCCTTCAGGGCGCGCTCGCGCAGGGCGTAGAAGCCGTCCCTGTCGACGCCGGGGCCGTGGAAGACCATCGCGTCGTAGTAGATGAACTGGCCCAGCGTGCCCAGGCCGTCGAGCTTGGCGAGACGGACGGCCGGGTCGAAGTAGGCGCGGTCGCGCTCCTCCTCCTGCGCCTCGCGGAAGGCCGGACGCTCCGACTCCGTCTTCCACGCCGCGGTGAAGCCCGGATCCAGGCCCTCGTGGGAGTCGGTGCCGTCGACCTCGCGCAGCGCGGGCAGGTACCGGGCGAGGCCGTTGTCCGGGTGGGCCCTGGTGTACCGCTCGACCAGGGTGAGCAGGTCGTGGGTGCCGGTGCAGTAGCCGATGATCCCCGCGGTGTACCCGTCGCCGTCGCCGGCGTCCTCGATGGAGCCGTAGGTGCCGCGCCAGTCGAGTGTGGCGTTCTCGGCGCTCGCCACGAGCCGCTGGGCGAGTTCCTTCTTCGCGGGCGCGGCCAGACCCGGCGGCGCCTCGGCGACCACCTTGTCGTCCTGGTCCTTCTTGGACTGTTCGGCCCGCGCCCTGGTGTCCTCGCGGGACTCGTGCGCGGTCGAGTGCCGCTTCGCCGGGGGCGGCTCCGGGTCCCGCGGATCGAAGGCGAGCAGCGCCACCAGCACAAGGGCCGGGACGGCCACCAGAAGCAGTATTCCAGGACGTTTCATGGCATCAGACACCCGTACGGCCCTGATCAGGCCGCCCCTCCAGACAGTTCCGAGACCTTCGCCCAGCCGAGCGCCACCAGCAGGACCAGCAGGGCCACGCACACGCACGCCTGGACCAGGGTGCGACGGCCGTCGCGCGGCGCGTACGCGTACGCCAGCGTCACCAGCCCGCCCGTCAGCAGACCGCCCAGGTGCGCCTGCCAGGACGTGAGCCAGGCCGAGGCCACCAGCCACAGCAGCAGGCCCGCCATGTACCGGTTGACGGCGCTCATGTCGTAGCCCAGGCGGCGGGCCATGACGTAGTACGCGGCGCCGAGACCGAAGATGGCGCCGGACGCGCCGACCGTCAGCGCGTCCGGGTCGATCAGCAGGACCAGGACCGAGCCGCCGAGCGCCGACAGCAGATACAGGGCGAGGTAGCGGGCGCGGCCCAACTGCGCCTCGACCACCCGGCCGGTGCTCCACAGCGCCGCCATGTTCATCACGATGTGCAGGATGCCGAACGTCCCCTCGGTGGCCGGCACATGCAGGAACGCGCCGGTCAGCAGCCGGTACCACTCGCCGCCGACCAGCCCCTCCGCGTGCAGGTCGGAGCTGTACGGGAACTCCCACAGGTAGTGCCCGCCGTCGGGCCCCACCAGACCGCTCCCGAGCATCCCGAACCGGTCCACGATCGCCGGGCGCACCAACTCGCCCAGATAGGCGAGGATGTTGAGCCCGATGAGGACGTAGGTGACGACCGGCACCGCGTTGATCCGGCCGCCGAACGCCGTCCGCGCCTGCCGCACCGACCGGGCGCCCTCCCGCACGCACTCCACGCACTGGTGGCCCACGGCGGCCTCCCGCATGCAGTCCGGGCAGATGTACCGGTCGCAGCGGACACAGCGGACGTGGCACTCCACCCGGCTGTGGCGATAGCAGGTGGTGACGACGGACTCGGCATCCACGGCCGGCTCCTCGGTGAAACGTGGGGACATGGCTGAGCCGGTGGGGGACGGCGCGAACAAAATAGCGAGCTAGTGTGACAGATGGTAAAGGTGGGGCCCGCGATTCCGGAACCGCGAAGCGGCCGGAACATGGTCAGGACGGGCTCAGGTGTCGCACTCCAGAACCGTGCGGCACAGGGCGCACCGGGCGCGCATACGGCCCCCGACCGGGACCCTGATGCGCTGGTGGCAGGTGGGACAGGAGAAGGACACCCGCAGCGGCTCGCGGCCCACGGAACTGAAGGAGTACGGCACCTCCGCCCGGGGGAGCGGCTCCCGGCCGTGGTCCTGGGCGTTCCGGCGGTCGCGGGCGTACCGGCGGCGGCCCGCCCAGCCCGCCGCCGTCAGGGGCGGCTGCTGCTCGTCACGGCGGGCCCGGGCCATGCCCTGGACGTACGCCTCGTAGCCCTGCGCGCTGGTGAACCACGTCGAAGGGTCCTCGCCGAACACCAGCGCCCGCTTGGCCAGCACATAGCCGAACTCCTCCGGGGTGAGGTAGCCGAGCTTCTGCGACGACACACCGTCCTCCCGGAAGGCGTCGAGAAGCAGCCAGCCCGCGCCCAGGTACGCCGCCACCGTGTCCGTGAGGATCTCGTTGTCGCGGGTGCCGGGAAAGGACAGGTCCAGGCGGTGCAGGTAGACGTGGGCCACCTCGTGGGCGAGGGCCGCCCCGATGTCCCGACGATGGGTGCGGAAACGGTCGTTCAGCTCGACGAAGTACTCGGGGCCGTCCGTCAGCTCGACGCTCGCCGCATGCGTCATCTCACGGAAGCTGACGATCATGCGGGCGTCCGGCAGCCGGTAGTGGGTGACCAGCTCGTGCGCCACGCGCTGGGCCCCCAGATGCAGATCGTCGGTGTCGCAGAAGGCCACGTCGGCCGGGGCCACACTGGCCGCGAACGTCTGCACCGTGCCGTACGAGAGCCGCTTGTAGAGCGCCGTGATCGCCGCCCGCACCGTCTCCAGATGCGGGAAGCCGTGCACCACCGGTCCGCCGTTCGCCACGTCCGAACCCCCAAAGACGGCCCTGAACCCACTCCCACTCTAGGCGCGGGAACCCTCGTTCCGCCCGGGTGCCCGCACCCCCCGCCGCCGTCCGCCACCCGCCGTACCATCCGTCGGACGCTCACGATCCGAACACCGACCACCCCGTAGGGTGGGCGCCCATGACCACCAGCAACACCGGCACCGGTGACGCCGCCCCCGCCGTCCAGGAGGAGCTCGCGCGGCTGCGCGACAGCATCGACAACATCGACGCGGCCGTCGTCCACATGCTCGCCGAACGGTTCAAGGCGACCCAGCAGGTCGGCCACCTCAAGGCCGCCCACCAGCTGCCGCCCGCCGACCCGTCCCGCGAGGCCCGGCAGATCGCCCGGCTGCGCGCCCTCGCCGAGGACGCCAAACTCGACCCGGCGTTCGCCGAGAAATTCCTGAACTTCATCATCGCGGAGGTCATCCGCCACCACGAGCGCATCGCCGAGGACGCGGGCAACGGCGAGACCCCCGCGACCTGACCGCAGGCCCCCCGGCCCCGCGCGCCGCCCAACGCGCCCCCCCGAGGACCGCAAAGCCCTGCGTCCGTCGGCGACACCCCCTCGTGCCCGGCCCCGGCCATCAGGCAGCATGGCGTCCATGTCCGTACTCACGCGCGACGAAGCGCAAACCCGTGCCAAGCTCCTCGACGTCCACCGCTACAGCGTCGACCTCGACCTGACCGGCGGGGACGACACCTTCGACTCCCGGACCGTGATCCGGTTCACCGTACGGGCAGGCCGGGACACCACGGACACGTTCGTCGAGCTCAAGCCCGCCGAGCTGCGCTCCGCCACCCTCGACGGACAGCCCCTCGACCCGCGGGACCTCACCGGCAACCGCCTGCCGCTGAGGAACCTCGCCCCCGGCGAGCACGAACTGCGCGTCGACGCCGCCATGCGCTACTCCCGCACCGGCGAGGGCATGCACCGCTTCACCGACCCCACCGACGGCGAGACCTACCTCTACACCCAGCTGTTCATGGAAGACGTCCAGCGCGTCTTCGCCGCCTTCGACCAGCCCGACCTCAAGGCCGTCTTCGACCTCACCGTCACCGCCCCCGACGGCTGGACCGTCCTCGCCAACAGCGTCACCGAGCACACCGGCGACGGCGTCTGGAAGGCCGCGCCCACCCCGCTGATCTCCACCTACCTCGTCGCCGTCGCCGCCGGCCCCTGGCACTCCGTACGCACCGAGCACCGCGGCCTGCCCTTCGGCATCCACTGCCGCCGCTCGCTGGCGCCCCACCTCGACGCCGACGCCGACGAGATCCTCGACGTCACCCGCGGCTGCTTCGACCGCTACCACGAGAAGTTCGACGAGCCCTACCCCTTCGACTCCTACGACCAGGCCTTCGTGCCCGAGTTCAACGCGGGCGCCATGGAGAACCCGGGCCTGGTCACCTTCCGCGACGAGTTCGTCTACCGCTCCGCCGTCACCGACACCGAGCGGCAGACCCGCGCCATGGTCATCGCCCACGAGATGGCCCACATGTGGTTCGGCGACCTCGTCACCCTCAAGTGGTGGGACGACATCTGGCTGAACGAGTCCTTCGCCGAGTACATGGGCTACCAGACCACCGCCGAAGCCACCCGCTTCACCGACACCTGGACCGACTTCGGCGTCGCCCGCAAGGCCTGGGGCTACGACGCCGACCAGCGCCCCTCGACCCACCCCGTCGCCCCCGACGCCGTCGACGACACCGCCTCCGCACTGCTCAACTTCGACGGCATCTCCTACGCCAAGGGCGCCTCCGCCCTGCGGCAACTGGTCGCCTGGCTCGGCGAGAAGGACTTCCTGGCCGGCATCAACACCCACTTCAAGCGGCACCGGTTCGCCAACGCCACCCTCGCCGACTTCATCGACTCCCTCGCCTCCGCGACCGACCGCGACGTGCACGCCTGGGCCGAGGCCTGGCTGCGCACCACCGGCGTGGACACGCTCACCGCGTCCGTCGACGCCGTGCCCGGCCAGTGGACCCTCGCCCTCGACCGCGACGGCAGCCGGCCGCACCGCGTCACCGTCGGCGTCTACGACCACGACCTCGGCGACGGCCGCAGCCTCGTCGTCCGGGAGCGCTACGACACCGACGTCCCGCAGGACGGCACCGGCCTGCCCCGCCCCGGCACCCGGCCCGCCCTGGTCGTGCCCAACGACCAGGACCTGACCTACGCCAAGATCCGCCTGGACGAGACCTCCCTGGAGACCGCCCTGCGCGGACTGTCCGGCATCCCCGACGCGCTCACCCGCGCCGTGGTGTGGAACGCGCTGCGCGACATGGTCCGCGACGGCGAACTCGCCCCCGCCGACTACCTGGCGGCCGCCTCCGCCCACCTGCCCGAGGAGACCGACCTCGCCGTCGTCGAGGGCGTCCTCGCCTTCGCCACCGCGCAGATCGCCGACCGGTACGTCCACCCCGAGCAGCGGCCCGCCGCCCTCGCCACCCTCGGCGCCCTGTGCCGCGACCTCATCCGCCGCACCGAGGACGGCGACAACCCCGGCCTGCGGCTGATCGCCGTGCGCCATGTCATCGACGTCGCCGCCCAGCCGGACACCATCGCCGCCTGGTTCGCCGACGGCACCGTCCCCGGCGGGCCCGAACTCGACCCCGAGCTGCGCTGGCGCGTCCTCGGCCGCCTCGCCGTCCTCGGCGCCGTCGACGAGGCCGCCATCGCCGCGGAACTCGACCGCGACCCGTCCGCCACCGGACAGGAGGGCGCCGCCCGTTGCCGGGCCGCGCTGCCCGACCCCGGGGCCAAGCGCGCCGCCTGGGAGTCGATGTTCGCCACGGACGAGCGCACCGACCTGTCGAACTACCTGTTCACCGCCACCGCGAAGGGCTTCTGGCAGCCCGAACAGGCCGACCTCGTACGGGACTACGTCGCCCGCTTCTACCAGGACGCGGTCGCCCTCGCCGAGCGCCGGGGCCCCGCCATCGCCGAGGCCGCCGGCCGCTGGGCGTTCCCGGTGCACGCCATCGACCCCGACCACCTGCGCCTGGGCGAAACCTGCCTGCACGAGGGCGACCCGACCCCGGCCCTGCGCCGCAAACTCATCGACCAGCTCGACGACCTGGCCCGGACGCTGAAGGTACGGGAGGCATAGAAAACACGGCCGGTCGCCGACGGTTTGCGGGCCGTCGGCGACCAGGGGGGTGCCCGGCGTTCAGGGCAGTGGCGCGGTGGTCACTCGTTCGTGTGGGCCTGGTGGGATTCGAAGAGGGGAACGAGTCGCGGGATTACGTTGACGGCATGTCACGTTTCCGTATGTATCCGACGAGCGAGCAAGCGGGCATCATGCTCGAACACTGCGCGCACGCTCGGTACGTGTGGAACCTGGCCGTCGAGCAGCACGCGCACTGGGCGCCGGGCAGGAACAACGCCCCGGGGTTTGCACAGCAGTGCCGCCAGCTGACCGAGGCGCGCCGGGCAAGCGAGTGGCTGCGCGCGGGGAACGCCGATGTGCAGCGGCAGGCATTGAAGGATTTCGCCAGGGCGAAGAACGCGCGGTTCACCTCCGGGCTCGGAGAGCCGACATGGCGGAAGAAGTTCCTGCATGAGGGTTTCCGCGTGATCGGCACGGATCGGGTGCCGGAGTTCGAGGGCGACGGAAGGCCGAAGCCGAACGCCAAGGGCAGGCAGGTCATGAGCCGGTTGGTGGTGGTTCAGAACTCAACCGGCGCTGGGCTCAGGTGAGAATTCCCGGCTGTGCCTGGGTACGGTTCAGGCTCACCCGCCCGGACCTGCCCAGAGCGAAGACGTTCCGTGTCACCTTCCGCAACGGTCAGTGGCACATCGCGTTCGCGGTCATCCCCGAGCCGATCGGCGCATCGGGTACGGGTGGGGTCATCGGTGTCGACCGGGGAGTGAGGATCACTGCCGCGCTGTCCGACGGGCGGAAGCTGAACTGCCCGCAGCTCACCGTCCGGGAGCGTGCCCAAATCCGTAAGCACCAGCGCCGGGCGGCCCGCACCCCGAAGGGAAGCGAGCGCAAGCGGGCCGAGCACGGTCAGGTGGCCAAGCTCAAGGCCCGCGACGCCAGCCGATGCAAGGACTGGTGCGAGAAGACCTCGACGATGCTCGCCCGCAGCTACGATCTGGTGCGGTTCGAAAAGCTGAACATCAAGAACATGACCGCCTCAGCGAAGGGGACCATCGAGCAGCCCGGCAGGAACGTACGGGCCAAGGCTGGGCTGAACCGGGCGATCCTCGCCCAGGGCTGGGGCCTGCTGCGTCGTCGGACGCAGGAGAAGGCCCCTGGCCGGGTCGAAGACGTACCCGCCCAGTACACCTCTTTACGCTGCAGTGCCTGCGGATGGATCGAGAAGAACTCGCGCAAGAGCCAAGCCGAGTTTGTCTGCGTGTCCTGCGGGTTCAGCTGCAACGCCGATGAGAATGCGGCACACAACGTCGCGGCAGGACAGGGCGGCATTCCCCGCCCCCGGCGCACAGCCGGTGCCGGAGGGGTGACAGTGACCACCAGCCGCTCGAGTGCCCGTGAACCTCAACCCGCCCGGGTTGGAATCCCCCTCTTGCGAAAGAGGGGGAGGATGTCAAGGAGGACAGTCCCATGAGCACCCCGCCGCCCCCGGCCCGCCCCGCCCGCCTCGCCTCCGGTCCCGACGGCCCGCACGCGCTGCGGCCCCTGCTCGACACCGTGCTCGACGCCCTCGACAGCGGCCGCCGCGCCCGCGGCGGCCCCCTGCCCGCCGGCGGCCCCGACGCCGTGGCCGCCCGCATACGCGACGTCGTCGGCGACGTCCTGCCCGAGCACGGCGACCCCGACGCCCTGCGCGACCTCGTCCACGCCCTCGCCGAAGGCGCCGCCGACCCCGCCGACCCCCTGTGCGCGGCCCACCTGCACTGCCCGCCCCTCGCCACGGCCACCGCCGCCGACCTCGCCGTCAGCGCCCTCAACCCCTCCCTGGACTCCTGGGACCAGGCACCCGCCGCCTCCGAGCTCGAAGCCCTCGTCACACGGACACTCGCCCACGAGACCGGCCTCGCCGACTCCGTCGTCACCACCGGCGGCACCGAGTCCAACCAGCTCGCCCTGCTCCTCGCCCGCGAGTCCCACGGCGGCGGCGTCCGCCTGGTCTGCGGCGCCAACGCCCACCACTCCCTGCCCCGCGCCGCCTGGCTGCTCGGCCTGCCCGAACCCGTGATCGTGCCCGCCCCCTCCGGCACCCTCGACCCCGCCGCCCTGCACAGCGCCCTCACCGACCTCGGCGGCCCCCGCGGCTCCCGCGGCTCCGTCGTCGTAGCCGCCACCGCAGGCACCACCGACGCCGGACTCATCGACCCCCTCCCGGAGATCGCCGGACTGTGCGCCGCCCACGGCGCCCGGCTGCACATCGACGCCGCCCACGGCGGGGGACTGCTGTTCAGCGAACGCCACCGGGACAAGCTCACCGGACTCGAAGCCGCCCACACCGTCACCCTCGACCTGCACAAACTCGGCTGGCAGCCGGTCGCCGCCGGACTCCTCGCCGTCCGCCACCCCCGCGACCTCACCGTCCTGCACCAGCGCGCCGACTACCTCAACGCCGACGACGACACCGAGGCCGGCCTGCCCGACCTGCTCGGCCGCTCCCTGCGCACCACCCGCCGCCCCGACGTCCTCAAGATCGCCGTCACCCTCAAGACCCTCGGCCGCAGCGGCCTCGGCGCCCTCGTCGACCAGGTCTGCGCCCGCGCCCGCGAGTTCGCCGACCTCATCCACGACCACCCCCGCTTCGAGCTCCACGACCGGCCCACCATCAGCACCGTCCTGTTCCGGCCCGCCGGCGCCACCGACGACACCGTCGCCGCCGTCCGCCGCACGCTCCTCACCGAAGGCCGCGCCGTCCTCGGCCGCGCCCGCCTCGACGACCGGCTCTGGCTCAAGGCCACCCTGCTCAACCCGGACACCCGGACCGAAGACCTGGCCACCCTGCTGAAACTGGTGGAAGGAAGCATCCCCAGATGAACCAACCCGCGCCCCACACCCCCCGGGCTTCCCACGACCTGGTCGGCATCGGCATCGGACCGTTCAACCTCTCCCTGGCCGCGCTCGCCCACCCGCTCACCGGCCTCGACACCGTCTTCTACGAACAGCGCCCCCGCTTCCACTGGCACCCCGGCCTGCTCATCGACGGCTCACGCCTCCAAGTGCCCTTCCTCGCCGACCTCGTCACCCTCGCCGACCCGGCCAGCCCCTGGTCCTTCCTCAACTACCTGAAGACCCGCGACCGGCTCTTCCCCTTCTACTTCGCCGAACGCTTCCACATCCAGCGCGCCGAATACGACGCCTACTGCCGCTGGGTCTCGGAGAACCTGCCCGCGGTGCGCTACGGCCACCACGTCGACGCCGTCCGCTGGAACCCCGAACTCCGCCTCTTCGAAGTCGACTTCACCCAGCTCGACGCCGACGGCGAAGCGAACGCCGTCGGCCGCGCCCACACCCGCAACGTCGCCCTCGGCATCGGCACCGCACCCCACGTCCCCGCCCCGCTCAGGCCCCTCGCCGACGCCCCCGGAATCCCCGTCGTCCACGCCGCCGACTACCTCGACCACCGCGACACCCTCCTCGCCGCCGGCCACATCACCGTCGTCGGCTCCGGACAGTCCGGCGCCGAGGTCTTCCTCGACCTGCTGCGCCACCGCCCGGCCGGCGCCGAGCGGCTGCACTGGATCGGCCGCACCGAGGCCTTCGCCCCGATGGAGTACTCCAAGCTCGGCCTGGAGCACTTCACCCCCGACTACATGCGCTACTTCCACGCCCTGGCCGAACCCGTCCGCGACCGCCTCGTCACCGGCCAGTGGCAGCTCCACAAGGGCGTCGACACCGACACCCTCGCCGCCATCCACGACGAGCTCTACCGCCGCACGCTGGACGGCGGCTGGCCCGACGCCGTCCTGACCCCCGGCGTCCGGGTCCGCACCGCCGGCCGGGTCGCCGGCTCCCGGATCGAACTCCACCTCGAACACCCGCAACAGGGCACCCGCACCCGCCACACCACCGACGCCGTCGTCCTCGCCACCGGCTACCGCGAACGCCCCGTCACACCCCTGCTCACCGGACTCGACCCCCACCTGCGCCGCGACAGCGGCCAACGCCTCCGCGTCGACGAGCAGTTCCGCCTCGACCTCGACCCGGCCATCACCGCCACCGGCTGCCACGTCTACGTGCAGAACGCCGAACGCCACACCCACGGCGTCGGCGCCCCCGACCTGGGCCTCGCCGCCTGGCGCAGCGCCACCATCCTCAACTCGGTGACCGGCACACGGCCCTACCCGCTGCCCGCCCGGACCGCCTTCACCACCTTCGGCCTGGAACGGCGACGGCCCCAGATCCCGCCGTCCCGCCAGATCAAGGCGCTGACGCCCCTGGCGGACGGGATCTGAGGCCGTCCCCGGAAGAAGGAAACCGATCAGAACACCGGCGTGCCGTTACGCGTCAGCTTCCAGTCCAGCGACGCGAAGTCCTTCGGGTCCAGCTCGCCCTTGGCCGTGACCCACTCCGCGATCCGCGTGCGGATCTCGGTCGACTCCGCCCACAGCTCCTTGGCCGAGGCCACGTACGGGAAGGCGCCACCACCGTTGGCCCGGTAGTTGTTCACCGCCATCACGAACTCCTGCGCGTCGTCCAGCGGCGCACCGCCGAACGTCAGGTTCTTGATCCGCGAACCGGCCGGCTGGGCGACGTCGATGTCGTACTGAAGGCCCGACACGTAGTCGTAGTTGTAGTCCGGGCGGCCACCCGCGTTCGTCAGCTTGTCCACGTCGACCGGTGCGCCGGCGGCGGTCTGCACGAAGTACTCCGCCGAGTACTCCAGGTACGCCCGCAGCTGGCCACCCGTCATCAGCTTGGCGACCAGCGTGTTGTCGTACACGTACAGGCTCGACAGGTCCCGGATCGTCACGTTGCCGGCCGGGATCTCGGAGGTGCGCGAGAAGGGGGAGGCCTGCGAGACGACCGGCAGCGCGGCGTACTGCGTGCCCGCCAGCGCGGCCTTCACCACGTCCTCCTGCACCTTGTTGATCAGGTCGATGATCGGGGCGTCCTTGTAACGGGCGTCGACCGTGGTGAGGGTCTGCGTCGCCCGGCCGACCACCTGGTTGACGTACTTCACGACCTTCGCGTGCTCGTCCTTGAGCAGCTTGGTGATCTTCGGGTCGTCGGCGACGGTGTTGGTGTTGCGCAGCGAGGCGGAGACCGACTCCACCTCCCACTTGCCCTTGACGAACACCAGCTCGATGTCGAACAGGGAGAGCCGCTCGGCGTAGCACAGGGGCTCCGACAGCACGACCGTCTTGCCGGTCTTGGCGTTGGTGACCTTCAGCTCGGCGATCTCCTTGTGCGCGTGGCCCACCAGGATGGCGTCGATACCGGGCACCTGCCGGGCCACGTTCGCGGCGGCGTCCTCCACGTACGGGAGCTGGTCGCCGTACGACGAGGTGCCGGACGTGCCCGAGTGCGCCGAGACGATGACCACGTCCGCGCCCATCGAACGCAGCTTGGGCACCCACTTCGCGGCCTGCTCCTCAAGACCCGGGAAGTCCAACTTGCCCTGGACGTAAGCCTTGTCCCAGATCGCGATGCCCGGGTTGGTCAGACCCAGCACGGCTACCGTCACCGGAGCGGCACCCGGCGAGTGGAACTTCTTGATGAAGTACGGCGGGAAGGCCGGCTTCTGCGTCTTGTGGTCCACCGCGTTCGCGCCGAGCAGCGGGAAGTCGCACTGCTCCTCGAACTTGCGCAGCGTCTCGATGCCGTAGTTGAACTCGTGGTTGCCGAGCGCCACCGCGTCGTACCCGATGGCGTTCATCGCCTTGGCCATCGGGTGCACCGGACCGCGCTTGGCGGTGATCGGGTCCACCTTCGCGTAGTAGTACGTCAGCGGGGTGCCCTGAATCGTGTCACCGGCGTCCAGGAGCAGCGTGCGGTCACGGCCCTTCTCCTTGCGGACCTGGTCCACCAGCGCCGAGACCCGGGCCAGGCCCTGGACGTTGCCCGCCGCGTCGCTGTACTCGCCGTCCTTGAAGTAGTCCCAGTTGAACACGTGCCCGTGCAGGTCGGTCGTGCCCATGACGGTCAGGGAGTAGCGCTTGCCCGGCTTCTCGGGCTTCTGGCCCGCCGCGGCGGAAGCGGCGGGCGCGGCCTCCGCCGCCGGAGCCGCCACGGCGCCGGTCAGCGCCACCCCCGCCCCGGTGGCGGCGGACTTCGTCAGGAACTTCCGGCGGTTCAACGGCATGTCTGGTTCTCCTCGTGAAACAAGTCGATGACGCGCGTAGATTCTGGCGGTCCGCGGCGAACCGCAACACCCCCGGAAGGTTGCGATCTGATGACCGGCAGACGCGGGAAACCGGCCACCGGTGACAGAGTGGGGCGTATGACCTCAGCCCCCGCGCCGGAAAGCGGCCCCGCCGTCCCCCACGGCACCCCCGACGCGCCCCGGATAGCCGTCCGCGGCGAGGCACACCTCGAAGTCGACCCCGAGATCGCCCGGATCGACATCACCGTCACCGCCCGCGGCAAGGGCCGCCGTTCCACCCTGGACGACCTCACCCGGCGCAACGCCCACGTCCTCGACCTCGTCAAGTCCTACGGCGAGGCGGTGGAGAACCTGGAGACCGGCGCCCTCACCCTCACCCCCGAACCGGCCCGGCACGGCCGCGGCGAGCGCGTCCGCACCTACCACGGCGCCGTCCGCCTCACCGCCGCACTCCGCGACTTCACCGCCCTCGGAGAACTCACCACCCGACTGGCCGACTCCGAACTCACCCGGGTGGACGGCCCCTGGTGGGCACTGCGCCCCGGCTCACCGGCCCACCGGGAGGCACGCCGGCAGGCCGTACAGGACGCCGTCCAGCGGGCCAGGGAGTACGCCGAGGCACTCGGCACCACACTCACCGCCCTCGTCGAACTCGCCGACACCGGCGCGGAGATCGCCCAGCCCTGGGCACCGGCTCCCGGGCGAATGCGATCGAGGCAGGCCTACGCGGGCGCCGCCCCCGAGGACGAGGCCGCGCCCCTGGACCTCGAACCCGAGCGGCAGCACGTCCACGCCCACGTCGACGCGCGCTTCACCATGGCACCACCCAGACTGTGATGACGTGACGTCCGTCGCGTCATCCGGACCGTTGCGTCTTCCGGTCCGCGAACGGGACGAACGCTTGCCGGATCGCCGCCCCGCACAGTTCAACAGTTGTCAATACTCCTTCATCCAAAGGTTGTTGAGTAGTCACGTCGCACCAATCGTCTACCCACTGGTAAGGCCTAGGCTCACATCATGCGCCGAGCAAAGATCGTCTGTACTCTGGGGCCCGCCACCGACACGTACGACCAGATCAAGGCACTGGTCGACGCCGGAATGGACGTCGCCCGCTTCAACCTCAGCCACGGCGACCACGCCGAGCACGAGGCGCGCTACCGGCACGTACGCAGAGCCGCCGACGAGACGGGACGCAGCGTCGGAATCCTCGCCGACCTTCAGGGCCCGAAGATCCGGCTCGGCCGCTTCCGCGAAGGACCCGTACTCCTCGAACGCGGCGACACCTTCACCATCACCGTCGAGGAGGGCGTCGAGGGCGACGGCGACATCTGCGGCACCACCCACGCGGGCCTCGCCGAGGACGTCACCCCAGGCGAGCGCGTCCTCGTCGACGACGGCAAGGTGTGCCTGGAGGTCACCGCCGTCGACGGCCCCCGCGTCCGCACCCGGGTGATCGAGGGCGGCGTGATCTCCGACCACAAGGGACTCAACCTGCCCGGCGTCGCCGTCTCGGTCCCCGCCCTGTCCAAGAAGGACGAGGACGACCTGCGCTGGGCGCTGCGCACGGGCTTCGACGTCGTCGCACTGTCCTTCGTCCGCGGCGGACGGGACATCCTCGACGTCCACCGCGTCATGGACGACGAGGGCCGCCGCCTCCCCGTCATCGCCAAGATCGAGAAGCCGCAGGCGGTGGAGGCCGTCGACGACATCGTGGCCGCCTTCGACGGCATCATGGTCGCCCGCGGCGACCTGGGCGTGGAGATGCCGCTGGAGCAGGTTCCGATCGTCCAGAAGCGCGCGATCAAACTGGCCCGGCGGAACGCCAAGCCGGTGATCGTCGCCACGCAGATGCTCGACTCGATGATCGGCCACTCCCGCCCGACCCGCGCCGAGGCCTCGGACGTGGCCAACGCGGTGCTCGACGGCACGGACGCGGTGATGCTCTCGGGCGAGACCAGTGTGGGCAAGCACCCGGTGGCGGCGGTGCGGACGATGGCCCGCATCGTCGCGGCGGCCGAGGAGGACCTCCTGGCCAACGGCCTGCCGCCGCTGACCGACCACAACAAGCCCCGCACCCAGGGCGGCGCCGTGGCCCGTGCGGCGGCGGAGATCGGCGACTTCCTCGGCGCGAAGTTCCTGGTCGCCTTCACCCAGTCGGGCGACACCGCCCGCCGGCTCTCCCGCTACCGCTCACCCATCCCGCTGCTGGCCTTCACCCCGGAACCGGCCACCCGCTCCCAACTCAGCGCCACCTGGGGCGTCGAGACGTTCCTCGGCCCACGCGTCGACTCGACCGACGCCATGGTCGACCAGGTCGACGAACTGCTCCTGCGGTACGGCCGCTGCGAGAAGGGCGACGTAGTGGTGATCACGGCAGGCTCACCCCCGGGAGTACCGGGCTCGACGAACCTGGTCAGGGTCCACCACATCGGAGAGGACGACAGCCCCCGGTAGCACCGGCTCAGTACTTGGGCCCGACGTGCGCGTCCATGAGGGCCACGGAGGCTTTGCGGGCGACGGAGACATTGAACGGATCGCCGCCGCGAGCCAGCGTCGTCCACTCGACGCCCACCTTGTCGAGTGTGCCGGTGAAGAGCATCCGGATGTCGTCCGACTTGTTGGAGAAGATGTATCGCGGATACTCGTAGCGCTTGCGCTCGCCGCCGACGAGGCGGGTCGTCCAGTTGGTGACACGGCAGCCGTCGGAGTGGATGAGCCCCCGGATGAACTCCCAGGGGTGCACATCGACGATCTCCTGCTGCCAGGGCTCCAGAGCGATCCGGCGCTCATGCTTCTTGCCGGGGCCGTGCTGGGGGAACATGCAGTGCAGGTGCTTGGAGTACACCTTCACGTTGCGGCATCCCGTCCTGCGGACGCGGCATACGGAGTTGTCGGGGAAGACCGCACGCATGGCCCGCTCGCAGTCGTCCATGAGCCCGCCCCATGTCTCGGTGCACGTGATCATCAGGTTGGGTACGCGGTGCCCGGAGTAGTGACTGATGTGGCCATCGCCGAGATAGAGGCCGAGCAGGTAGCTGTATGCCGCGTGATCCAGACGGCGCCCGTCGCAGCGCGGGCACTCGGGGTCGTGCCTGCCCGGACACTCGTCTCGTTGGGCCCGGTCCAGGTGCTTCCAGTAGCCGACTGTGCCGAGCGGCACGTTCAGCCGACGGGCCACGTCGGCGTTCCTCGCGCCGCTCCTCAGGAGCGCCAGGGCCTTTTGTCGCACATGTGTGCCGTGGGAGTGCATAGGAGCACGGTGTGTGACCAGCAAAGGCGACACGCGGCAAAAAACGGAGGATCACGCGAACGCGATCCTCCGCTTCAGGAGTGCCGGGTGCGGGATTCGAACCCGCAAGCCCTCACAGGCAGAGGTGTTTGAGACCTCCGTGTATACCGTTCCACCAACCCGGCAAGGCACTGCGGTGAGTGTACCGGGTGAGCTCAGCCCCGCGCCTCTAGGTAGGCTGCTTACGCAGCAGTACCTGCCCCGCCCCGGACCAAGGAGCGCCCCCGTGACCGCCGAGTCGCCCCAGCCCGTAGACGTGTCCGACGACGACAAGTCGCACGTGCCTCCGCTGACGACCCGGGTCGTCATCGCCGAGGACGAGGCGCTGATCCGGCTCGATCTCAAAGAGATGCTCGAGGAGGAGGGCTACCAGGTCGTCGGCGAGGCCGGCGACGGGGAGCGGGCCGTGGAGCTGGCCCGCGAGCACCGCCCGGACCTGGTGATCCTCGATGTGAAGATGCCCAAGCTCGACGGCATCTCGGCCGCGGAGCGGATCGCCGAGGAGCGCATCGCACCCGTGCTCATGCTCACCGCGTTCTCGCAGCGCGACCTGGTGGAGCGGGCCCGGGACGCCGGGGCGATGGCGTATCTCGTCAAGCCGTTCAGCAAGAGCGACGTCGTGCCGGCGATCGAGATGGCCGTCTCGCGGTTCACCGAGCTGAAGGAGCTGGAGAAGGAGGTCGCGGACCTCTCCCAGCGGCTGGAGACCCGCAAGCTGGTCGACCGTGCCAAGTCGATCCTTCAGACGGAGTACGGGCTGACCGAGCCGGCCGCGTTCCGCTGGATCCAGAAGACCTCGATGGACCGCCGCATGTCGATGCAGCAGGTCGCGGAGGCGGTCATCCAGGACAGCGAGGAGAAGAAGGCCGCGAAGGGCGCCAGGCCCGACAAGGACTGAGCCGGACAGTACGGCGGAAAGGGAATGGGCTCGCGTCCCGTGCAGGGACGCGAGCCCGTTCTCGTCTCGGCGGTCACTCGGCGGGGTCAGTCCTCGCCCAGGTACGCCTTGCGGACCGACTCGTCGTGCAGCAGGTCCTGGCCGGTGCCGGACAGCACGATGTTGCCGACCTCCATGACGTGCCCCTGGTCGGCGAGGGAAAGCGCCGCCTGGGCGTTCTGCTCGACCAGCAGAATCGTCGTGCCCTGGGATTTCAGTTCGGCGATGGTCGCCATGATCTTCTGCATCATGATCGGCGAAAGGCCCATGGAGGGCTCGTCGAGCATGAGCAGTTTCGGCTGGGACATCAGCGCCCGGCCCATGGCGAGCATTTGCTGTTCGCCGCCGGAGAGGGTGCCCGCGGCCTGCTTTCTGCGTTCGCCGAGGATGGGGAAGAGGTCGTAGGCGTGCTGAATGTCCTTTTCGATGCCTTCCCTGTCCTTGCGCAGGAAGGCGCCGAGCCGGAGATTGTCCTCGATCGTCATCCGCGGGAAGATGTGCCGCCCCTCGGGGGAGTGGGCGAGTCCCAGGGAGACGATCTGGTGGGCGGGGACCTTCTTCAGCGACTTGCCGTTGAACCTGATCTGCCCGCCGACCGGCTTGAGCAGCCCGGACAGGGTGCGCAGCGTGGTGGTCTTGCCGGCGCCGTTGGTGCCGATGAGGGTGACGACCTGACCGGCCTCGACCGTGAAGGAGATGCCCTTGACGGCCTCGATCTTGCCGTAGGCGACGCGGAGGTCCTCGACTTCGAGCAGTGCGGTCATCGGTCGTTCTCCTTGCCGGGCGCGGCGTCCTGCGGGGTGTCGTCGTCCTCGGCCTGCGCCTCTGCCTGTGTCTCGGCTGCCTCGGCCTGCTCCTGAGCCTGCGTCCCGGCCGTCTCGGCCTGCTCCTGAGCCTGTGTCTCGGCCTGTGCCTCGGCGTTCTCGACCTCGGCGACCTCCTCGGCGCCGGGCGCGCCTTCGAAGGGTTCGCCGAGGTAGGCGGCGATGACACGCTCGTCGCCCTGGACGGTGGCGCTGTCGCCCTCGATGAGCTTCTCGCCCTGGACGAGCACGGCGACGCGGTCGCAGAGGTTCATGATGAACCGCATGTCGTGCTCGATGACGAGTACGGCGATGCCCATGTCCCGGATGGCGAAGACGAGTTCCTCGGTGGCCCGGGTCTCCTGGGGGTTCATGCCGGCGGTGGGCTCGTCCAGGAGGAGCAGGCCCGGCTCGCTGGCCAGGGCGCGGGCGATCTCCAGCTTGCGCTGCTCGCCGTAGGGCAGGTTGCGGGAGAGGTGCTCGGCCTTGTGGGCGAGGCCCACGAACTCCAGGAGTTCCATGGCCCGTGCGCGGGAGGCGGCTTCGGCGCGGTGGAATCCGGGGCCACGCAGCAGGGCGGACCAGAGTCCTTCCTTGGTGCGGGTGTGCCGGCCGACGAGCACGTTCTCCAGGACCGTCATGTTGGCGAACAGGCGGATGTTCTGGAAGGTGCGGGCGATGCCGGCGGCGGTGACTTTGAAGGACTTGGGCGGCAGGACGTTGCCCTTGTAGCGGACCTCGCCCTCGGTGGGGGTGTAGAGGCCGGTGAGGCAGTTGAAGAAGGTGGTCTTGCCGGCGCCGTTGGGGCCGATGAGTCCTACGATCTCGCCGCTGTTGACGGTGAGGTCGACTCCGCGTACGGCGGTCAGGCCGCCGAAGCGCATGGTGACGCCGCGTGCGTCGAGGACGGGGTTGCCGGGGGTGGTGGTCACCGGCGTGTCCTTGGTGGTGGTGTCGGTGGTCATGGTGGGTCAGGCCCCCGTCTTGCTGAGGACTGTGGGCGCGTCGGCCTTGTCGTGGAATTCGAGCTGGCGGCGACGGTTGGCGATCAGGCCCTCCGGCCGGAAGCGCATGAGCAGGACCAGCGCGAGTCCGAAGACGAGGAGCTGGGAGTTGCCGAGGAACTGGAGCTTGTTCGGGATCAGGAAGAGCAGTGAGGCGCCGATGAGCGGTCCGGCGATGGTGCCCATGCCGCCGAGGACGACCGCGGCGAGCAGGAAGGCGGAGTTCGGCGGGGTGGAGCTGGCGAAGAGGTACTGCTCGGGGGTCACGGTGTAGGTGACATGGGCCTGTACGGTGCCGGCGAGGCCGGCCAGGCAGGCGCCGACGGCGAAGGCGATCAGCTTGACCCGGAAGCCGTTGATGCCCATGGCCTGGGCGGCGGTCTCGTCCTCGCGGATGGCGACCCAGGCGCGCCCGATGCGGGAGTCGCCGCTGCGCCGGAAGACGAGCACGACGACGGCGGTGATCAGCAGCATCAGGAGGAAGTAGTTGGCGAAGCGTCCGATGGTGAATCCGGCCATGTCGTGCTCGGTGCCGAAGTCGAAGCCGAAGATGTTCAGGTTGGGGACGGCGGAGACGCCGTTGGAGCCGTTGGTGAGGTTGGGTCCCGAGGTGCCGTCGAGGTTGTTGGCGGTGATGCGGAAGATCTCACCGAAGCCGAGGGTGACGATGGCGAGGTAGTCGCCGCGCAGCCGCAGGGTGGGTGCGCCGATGAGGACGCCGAAGACCAGGGAGGCGGCGGCGCCGACGAGAAGGGCGGCCCAGAACGGGAAGTGCACGTGGAAGGGGGAGCTGGGGGAGCCGGAGACCAGGGAGGCGGCGTAGGCGCCGACGCCGAGGAAGGCGACGTATCCGAGGTCGAGGAGGCCGGCGAGGCCGACGACGATGTTCAGGCCGAGTGCGACGGTGGCGAAGATCAGGATGTAGACGCCGAGGGTGGCGTACTGGTCGTCGGTCTGGGTGAAGGGGAAGGCGGCCGCTGCCAGGAAGGCACCGCAGATGGCGATGTTCTGGTGCCGGCTGCTGATCTGGGAGGCGCGGGCGATGAGGCCCGACTTGTTGAGGGCGGCGAAACCGAAACCGGCGACGATGAGGAAGCCGATGAACAGTTCGTCGTATTCGGTGCCGATCCCGTAGGTGAAGATGGTCAGGCCCAGTCCGAGGATCGCGACGATGATCAGGATCTCGGCGTAGGACGGCAGCGTGGCCAGGGGGCGGGGGGTACCGGACGCGAAGGCCGCCTTGACGATGTCCCGGCCGTGGGCCACCTCGTGCTTGAAGTGCTCCCAGCCGCTGTCGTCGGGGTCGATCGGATCCGGTTCGGGGCGCTCGAAGGGCAGGGCCAGGGCGCCGGTGAGGGCGGCGAGGCTGCCCACGGCGGCGATGTAGGCGCCGGGTTCGAGGTTGACGACGCCGCCGAGTTCGACGCTGATGGCGATGACCGTGTACAGCGCGGTGCCGCAGGTGGCCAGCGCGGCGAACTTGATGGCCGCGTCGGCGCCTGAGGGGGTGAGCCAGCGCAGGCCCTTGACGCCGTAGGAGGAGAGCGCGAACAGGGTGGTGAGGGCGGCGCCGACGAGGACGAGGACCTGCAGGCCGCCGGGGTAGCCGTAGACCGTGAGGTCGCCGGGGAACTCGGCGGTCCAGGTCCAGGCGAGGAAGGTGGCGGCGAGGGTGAGGACACTCGCGCCGGTGGCGAGGGCGCGGCCGATGTGCTCCGGTATCGGGACGAGGCCGGTGCGGGCGCTGTCGGCGGCGGGGGTGCTGGGGGTCTGGGGTGCCGTGGTCTGTGTGGTCATCGGTGTCACGCCCTGTCCGCGACGCGCTCGCCGAGCAGGCCCTGGGGCCGGAAGAGGAGCACGAGGATGAGAAGTACGAACGCCCAGACGTCGGCCCAGGTGTTGCTGCCGAACTGGTGCATGCCGGGGATGTCGGCGACGTAGGCGGTGGCGAGGGTTTCGGCGACGCCGAGGACGAGGCCGCCGATCATGGCGCCGTAGATGTTGCCGATGCCGCCGAGGACGGCCGCGGTGAAGGCCTTGAGGCCGAGGAGGAAGCCCATGCGGAATTCGATCTGGCCGTACTTGAGGCCGTAGGCGACACCGCCGACGGCGGCGAAGGCGGCACCGAGGGCGAAGGCGATCACGATGATGCGGTCGGTGTTGACGCCCATGAGCCTGGCGGTGTCGGGGTCCTGGGCGGTGGCCTGCATGCCGCGTCCGGTGCGGGTCTTCATGACGAAGTAGCCGAGGAAGGCCATGCTGAGCGGCGCGGCGACGACGAGGAAGATGTCGCCGGTCTGGATGGTGACACTGCCGATCTCGAAGGGGCCTCCGGCGATCTGCGGGAAGGTGAGGGCGTCCTTGGCGCCCGGGAACCCGGCCCACACCGCCTGCTGCAGGGCGAGGGAGAGACCGATGGCGGTGATCAGGGGCGCCAGGCGTGGGCCGCCGCGCAGGGGACGGTAGGCGAACCGTTCCGCCCCGATGGCGACGAGGACGGCGACGATGACGGCGCCGAGGAGCATGAGCGGCAGCGCGATCCACATGGACGTGCCGTTCGGAAGTACCCACAGATAGACCGAGAGTCCGCCGAAGGCGCCGGTCATGAAGATCTCGCCATGGGCGAAGTTGATGAGCTGGACGATGCCATAGACCATCGTGTAGCCGATGGCGACCAGCCCGTACATGGATCCCAGTAGCAGGCCGTTGACCAGCTGCTGCGGCAGTTCGTTCACCGCATGTCCTCCGAGACTTCGGATGTTTGTCGAATGTGGCCGGATGCGAGTGCGCGCGGGGCGCCAGTGGAACAGCGCCCCGCGCGACTGGTGAGCGGTGCCGGTGAGGCTCAGCCAGTGAAGGTGCCGGAGTGGACGGACACCCACTTGCCGTCCTTGACGGCGTACACGGTGATCTGCTTGTTGGTGGCGTCGCCGAACTCGTCGAAGGAGACCGTGCCGGTCACACCGTCGAAGGAGACGTTCTGCATGGCCTCGGTGACCTTGGCGCGGGCGTCGGAGGGCAGCTTGCCGTCGTTGTCCTCGACGACCTTCTTGACGGCCTCGATGATGGCCCAGGCGGAGTCGTAGGAGTAGCCGCCGTAGGCGGAGTACTCCTCCTTGTAGCCCGCGGACTTGTAGTCGTCCACGAACTGCTTGGCGGAGTCGAGTTCCTCGACGGGGGCGCCGACGGAGGTGGAGAGGTCACCGCCGCTGTCGGCGCCGGCCAGCTCGATGAACTTGGCGTCGTTGATGCCGTCGCCGCCGATGAGCGGGATCTTGGCGCCGGCGGCCTTGATCTGCTTGCTGAGCGGGCCGGCCTGCGGGTATTCGCCGCCGTAGTAGACGACGTCGGCGCCGGAGTTCTTCACCTTGGTGGCGACCGCGGAGAAGTCCTTGCTCTCAGGGTTGATGTGCTCGGTGCCGACGACCTTGCCGCCGAGCTTCTTGAACTCCTCGGTGAAGGTGCCGGCCAGACCGGCGCCGTAGGTCTTCTTGTCGTCGACGACGAAGACCTTGGTCTTCTTGGCGGTGTTGTACAGGTACTGCGCGGCGAACGGGCCCTGGATGGCGTCCGTGGTCGCGGTACGGAAGTACGACTTGTACTGGCGCACCTTCTTGTTGCGCCAGTCCGTGCCCTGGGTGAGGGAGGGGCCGGTGTTGGCGGGGGAGACCTCGACGAGGTGGGCGTCGTCGAAGACCTTCTGCATGGCCTCGGCCACGGACGAGTTCAGGGGGCCGACGACACCGAGGACGGACTTGTCCGCGACGAACTTGGTGGCGTTCTGCTGGCCCACGGAGGCCTGAATCTGGTCGTCGAGGGCCTGGATCTTGAAGGTGACGCCCTTGACGAACTTCTGCTTGTTGGCCGTCTTGGCCGCGAGGTCGGCGGAGTTCTTGATGCCGAGGCCCATCGCGGACAGGCCGCCGGTCAGCGGCGCGTCGACGCCGATGGTGACGATGGTGTCACCCTTGCCGGAGTCCGAACCCTTGTCGTCGCCCCGCGAGCCGCAGGCGGTGAGGGTGAGTGCTCCCGCTGCCAGTGCTGCGGTTACGGCGATGAGTGAACGTTGACGCACGATCAGTCCTTTCCCTGGCACGGCCCCTCCCCCCTGGAAGAGGTCGAGTCGAGCGCGGAGTCGAAGAGGTAATCCGACGCGCCGTGACTGGCCGTGACTCTAGGCGCGTGCAGGGAACGTCGAGGAGGGCTTGGCCAAGGCTGTGACTCTCTTGTTATGACACGACGTAATGCAGAGCGGTACGCGCCGGGTGGAAGTGTGGAATTCAGGCAGATTCGCCCGGTCCGGATTCTGAGAACCCGCAGGACGGACGCTGCTGCGATCAGGCGTCTCAACGGTTTTGGTGATTACCGAGAATCGTTGCCGCAGGCGACTTGCAGAGCCTGGGAGAGGCTCTGCGCATACCGTGAGCCGAGGATGAAGCTGTGCACCTGGATTGCACGTTTATTACGCAGTGTTACGTCCAGGAAAGGGAGTCCGGCGTTCCCCGGCACTTTTCCGCATTCCTTCACATGCATGGTGATCGCAACTTTATGGGCGGATCCTGCCCGGATGAGGAAAGGAGTCCGCGGCTCGGAGGTGAGGGAAAGCCCCGCGTACGGCTGGTCGATGCCGGTGACGGTCACGGGCGGGCCGGACCGCACGCTGACCAGCACCGCGAAGCTGAATGTCCTGGTTCCTGCCGCGTGGGGTGCGGCGACCTCGTCCAGATAGGACACGTCGGTCACCAGGGACGGGTAGGGCGGCGCCGGGGGTGGTGGAGGGGGCGGCGGCGCGTCCTGGCGGACGGCGGTCAAGTAGCCGCCGCCCGCGAGGAGTAGAGCGAGTGTCAGGGTCGTGAGGGCGGTCCGGCGGTGCCGCCGGTACAGCCGGGCGAGGGGCGCGAGGGGGCCGTGCGCGAGGATGCCGGTACGGGGCGGGGGCTCCGGGGCATCCAGGTCGTCCGGGTCGTCCCGGTCGGACGTGCCCCACGCGCGCGTGCCTTCGCCCGGTTCGAGCGGCCCGATGCCGTTCACGGCAACGGTCTCCTGCCGGGGCGGGCCGCCTCGACCCGGCGGCACGTCAGATCCCCTGCCGCGAAAGGCGGTTGAGGGCGGGACAGGTTCGACCGCGCCCCCGGCCGGGGCGCTCCTCCCGTTGTCATGGCAAGAAGCTAGGCGGCCCGGTGTCCGGGGGCAACGGTCGGGGAGGCGGCTTTGTGGCTCAGCCGGCCGCGCCGGCGGGGCCGTCGCCCGGGTTCACGTCGCGCAGCAGGCAGGTCAGACGGGCACTGCACACCCGCCGCCCCTCCTCGTCGCTGATCACGATCTCGTACGTCGCCGTCGAGCGTCCCTTGTGGACGGGTGTGGCCACACCGGTGACCAGCCCGGAGCGCGCCCCGCGGTGGTGGGTGCAGTTCAGGTCGACACCCACGGCGATCTTGGAGCTGCCGCCGTGCAGCATGGCGCCGACCGAGCCGAGGGTCTCGGCGAGGACGGCGGAGGCGCCGCCGTGCAGCAGTCCGTAGGGCTGGGTGTTGCCCTCGACCGGCATGGTGCCGACGACGCGGTCGGCGGACGCCTCCAGGATCTGCACGCCCATGCGGGTGCCGAGGTGTCCGGCGGAGAAGAGGGCGGGCAGGTCGACGCCGAGTGCGGCGTACTCGGCGAGGACTTCCTGCGGGAACTTCACGTGCTGCTGCTCGCCCATGGGGTCCGGCTCCGTTCGTCCTTGATCGGCTCGGTGCCGACCGGCTCGTGGTCGGTCGGCCACCGCATGCACTGAGCGAACGCTCAGTCGGCCGTCGATTGTTCCAGACGCACCACGACGGACTTGCTGGCCGGGGTGTTGCTGGTGTCGGCGGTGGCGTCGAGCGGTACCAGCACGTTGGTCTCCGGGTAGTAGGAGGCGGCGCAGCCGCGGGCCGTCGGGTAGTGCACGACCCGGAAGCCCGGTGCCCGCCGCTCCACGCCGTCCTTCCACTCGCCGACCAGGTCCACGTACGAGCCGTCGGCCACTCCGAGCGCCCGCGCGTCCTCCGGGTTGACCAGCACCACGCGCCGGCCGTTCTTGATGCCCCGGTAGCGGTCGTCGAGGCCGTACACCGTGGTGTTGTACTGGTCGTGCGAGCGCAGCGTCTGCAACAGCAGGCGGCCCTCGGGCAGTTCGGGGTACTCCACCGGCGCGGCGGTGAAGTTGGCCTTGCCGGTGGCCGTCGGGAAGCGGCGCTCGTCGCGCGGGGCGTGGGGCAGCGCGAAGCCGCCGGGGTGGGCCACGCGCGCGTTGAAGTCCTCGAAGCCGGGGACCACCCGGGCGATCCGGTCGCGAATCGCGGCATAGTCCTGCTCGAACTCCTCCCACGGCACGACGCTCCTGCCGCCCAGCACGCGGCGGGCCAGAGCGCACACGATGGCCGGTTCCGACTTCAACTGCGTGCCCGCGGGCCGCAGTCGGCCCCGGGAGGCGTGCACCATGCCCATGGAGTCCTCGACGGTGACGAACTGCTCGCCGCCGGCCTGCACGTCCCGCTCGGTGCGGCCGAGGGTGGGCAGGATCAGCGCACGCGCGCCCGTGACCACGTGGGAGCGGTTGAGCTTGGTCGACACGTGCACCGTCAGCCGGGCCCGGCGCATGGCGGCCTCGGTGACGTCGGTGTCGGGGGAGGCGGAGACGAAGTTGCCGCCCATGGCGAAGAAGACCTTCGCCTCGCCGTCGCGCAGGGCCCTGATGGCCCGTACGACGTCGTAGCCGTGTTCGCGCGGCGGTGCGAAGCCGAACTCCTTCTCCAGGGCGTCCAGGAAGGCGGGGGCGGGGCGTTCGAAGATGCCCATCGTGCGGTCGCCCTGCACGTTGGAGTGGCCGCGCACCGGGCACACGCCCGCGCCCGGGCGGCCGATGTTGCCGCGCAGCAGCAGGAAGTTGACGACCTCGCGGATGGTCGGCACGGAGTGCTTGTGCTGGGTCAGGCCCATCGCCCAGCACACGATCGTGCGCTTGGAGGCGAGGACCATCTCCAGCGCGCGGTTAATCTCCGCGCGCGTGAGGCCGGTCGCGGTGAGCGTCTCGTCCCAGTCGGCGGCGCGGGCGGCCTGCGCGAACTCCTCGTAGCCATGGGTGTGTTCGCGGACGAACTGCTCGTCCACCGCGCCCTCGGTGTCGAGGATCAGCTTGTTGAGGAGGCGGAAGAGGGCCTGGTCGCCGCCGATGCGGATCTGCAGGAACAGGTCGGTGAGCGCGGCGCCCTTGAGCATGCCCTGCGGGGTCTGCGGGTTCTTGAACCGCTCCAGGCCGGCCTCGGGCAGCGGGTTGACGCTGATGATCCTCGCGCCGCCCGCCTTGGCCTTCTCCAGCGCGGAGAGCATCCGGGGGTGGTTCGTCCCCGGGTTCTGACCGGCGACGATGATCAGGTCGGCCTTGTACAGGTCCTCCAGGAGGACGCTGCCCTTGCCGATGCCGATCGTCTCCGTCAGTGCCGAACCGGAGGACTCGTGGCACATGTTGGAGCAGTCGGGCAGGTTGTTGGTGCCGAGTTCGCGCGCGAAGAGCTGGTAGAGGAACGCGGCCTCGTTGCTGGTGCGGCCCGAGGTGTAGAAGAGGGCCTCGTCGGGGGAGTCGAGGGCGGTGATCTCCTCGGCGACGATGTCGAAGGCGTGCTCCCAGGTGACCGGTTCGTAGTGATCGGCGCCCTCGGGCAGGTACATGGGGTGGGTGAGCCGTCCCTGCTGGCCCAGCCAGTAGCCGCTGCGGTCCGCCAGGTCGGACACGGAGTGCGCGGCGAAGAACTCCGGGGTGACCCGGCGCAGGGTGGCCTCCTCGGCGACCGCCTTCGCGCCGTTCTCGCAGAACTCCGCCGTGTGCCGGTGCTCCGGCTCCGGCCAGGCGCAGCCCGGGCAGTCGAAGCCGTCCTTCTGGTTCACCCGCAGCAGGGTGAGCGCGGTGCGCCGCACCCCCATCTGCTGCTGGGCGATCCGCAGGGTGTGCCCGATGGCCGGCAGCCCCGCCGCCGCGTGCTGCGGCTCGGCTACCTGCGGCGCGTCCTGAACCGGATCACCCTTGGGCGGCTTCGTGGCCATAGCACGCTCTCCTTCGACTCGCGGCACATGAAGAACGCTCCCGATCCTCGCACGACCGTACGAAAGCCCCTAGGCCCGGGACACGGACCGTGGCAACCACGCCCATGGGCCGCCCGGGGCCGCCCGGCCGACTGCCGCCCGGACCGAGCCACAGGAGCGCCCCCGTCCGCCCCAGATCTGTCCCGCGCCGCACGACCGGCCGCCGGGCTGCGGAGCGTGCCGTGGCGCGGACCGTCTTCCAGCGGGGCGGGGCGGGCTCCGGGTGGCTGGGCGCCGCGGGGTGTCGCGACGGCGGCCGGGGCGGGGCGTCCCCCGGCCCCTGGAGGTGGCCGCGGACTGCGCCGCAGGGCTCACGGCCCGGCACGACGGCCAGGCGCGCGGGCCTGCCGTGGCGTGCGACCGGGCCCTCGGCTGCGAAGCGTGCCGTCGTGCGCACTGTCTTCCTGCGCGGCGCAGGGGTGGGCCCCAGGCGGCACAGGCCCGCCGGGCACTGGGGCGGGCGTCCCGGAGGCCGCAGAGGTGGGCGGTGAGGCCGCGGCCGTCAGGGCGTGGGCTTCGGCTGTCAGTGGTACGTGGCAGGATCGGGGGCGTGGCAGAGACAGCATCGAAGAAGACCGACACCACCCCCGGCGGCGCCCGGCCGCGGCTGATGCTCATGGACGGGCACTCGCTGGCCTACCGCGCGTTCTTCGCGCTGCCCGCGGAGAACTTCACGACCGCGACGGGCCAGCCGACGAACGCCATCTACGGCTTCGCGTCGATGCTGGCCAACACCCTGCGTGACGAGGAGCCGACGCACTTCGCGGTCGCCTTCGACGTCTCCCGCAAGACCTGGCGCTCGGCGGAGTTCACCGAGTACAAGGCGAACCGCTCCAAGACCCCGGACGAGTTCAAGGGGCAGGTCGAGCTGATCGGCGAACTGCTCGACGCGATGAACGCGTCCCGCTTCGCCGTCGACGGGTTCGAGGCGGACGACGTGATCGCCACCCTCGCCACCCAGGCCGAGGCCGAGGGCTTCGAGGTGCTGATCGTCACCGGCGACCGCGACTCCTTCCAGCTGGTCTCCGAGCACACGACGGTGCTCTACCCCACCAAGGGCGTCTCCGAGCTGACCCGCTTCACCCCGGAGAAGGTCTTCGAGAAGTACGGGCTGACACCGGCCCAGTACCCGGACTTCGCGGCGCTGCGCGGCGACCCGTCGGACAACCTGCCGGGCATCCCCGGTGTCGGTGAGAAGACCGCCGCGAAGTGGATCAACCAGTTCGGTTCGTTCGCCCAGCTCGTGGAGCGGGTCGAGGAGGTCAAGGGCAAGGCCGGCCAGAACCTGCGCGACCACCTGGAGTCCGTCAAGCTCAACCGCCGGCTCACCGAGCTGGAGCGGAGCGTGGAGCTGTCGAAGACGGTCACCGACCTCACCCGCACTCCGTACGACCGCAAGGCCGTCGCGATGATCCTGGACACCCTGGAGATCCGTAACCCCTCCCTGCGCGAGCGGCTCTTCGCCGTGGACCCGGGCGCCGAGGAGGCCGAGACGACCCCGATCACGACGGACGGCGTGCAGCTCGACGGCACCGTGCTCGGCACCGGCGAGCTGGCCGGCTGGCTCACCGAGCACGGCACGCAGGTCCTCGGCGTCGCCACCGTCGACACCTGGGCCCTGGGCGCGGGCTCCGTCGCCGAGATCGCGCTCGCCGCGCCCGGGGGAGCGGCCGCCTGGTTCGACCCGTCGCAGCTCGACGAGGCGGACGAGAGCGCGTTCGCGGCCTGGCTGGCCGACGCGGACCGGCCCAAGGTCTTCCACAACGCCAAGGGCGCCATGCGGGTCTTCGCCGAGCACGGCTGGACCATCGAGGGCGCCACCATGGACACCGCGCTCGCCGCCTACCTGGTCAAGCCGGGCCGTCGCTCCTTCGACCTGGACGCGCTGTCCCTGGAGTACCTGCACCGGGAGCTGGCCCCCGCCGCCGCGGCCGACGGTCAGCTCGCCTTCGGCGCCGACGAGGGCGCCGAGGCCGAGGCCCTGATGATCCAGGCTCGCGCCGTCCTCGACCTCGGCGAGGCCTTCGAGGCCCGTCTCCCGGAGGTCGGCGCGGCTGACCTGCTGCGCGACGTGGAGCTGCCGACGTCCGCCCTGCTGGCCCGCATGGAGCGGAACGGCATCGCGGCGGACCGCACCCACCTCGAGACGATGGAGCAGATGTTCGCGGGCGCGGTGCAGCAGGCCGTGAAGGAGGCCCACGCTGCGGCGGGGCACGAGTTCAACCTCGGCTCGCCCAAGCAGCTCCAGGAAGTCCTCTTCGGCGAGCTCGCCCTGCCGAAGACGAAGAAGACGAAGACCGGCTACACCACCGACGCCGACGCCCTGGCCTGGCTGGCCACCCAGACGGACAACGAGCTGCCGGTCGTCATGCTCCGCCACCGCGAGCAGGCGAAGCTGCGCGTCACCGTCGAGGGCCTGATCAAGACGATCGCCGCCGACGGCCGTATCCACACCACGTTCAACCAGACGGTCGCCGCGACGGGCCGCCTGTCGTCGACGGACCCGAACCTGCAGAACATCCCGGTCCGCACGGACGAGGGCCGGGCCATCCGGCGCGGCTTCGTGGTCGGCGAGGGCTTCGAGTCGCTGATGACCGCCGACTACAGCCAGATCGAACTGCGCGTGATGGCCCACCTGTCCGAGGACGCGGGCCTGATCGAGGCGTTCACCTCCGGCGAGGACCTGCACACCACCGCGGCCTCGCAGGTCTTCGGCGTCGACCGCTCGGCGGTGGAGCCGGAGATGCGGCGCAAGATCAAGGCGATGTCCTACGGCCTGGCGTACGGGCTGTCGGCCTTCGGCCTCTCCCAGCAGCTGAACATCGAGGCGGCCGAGGCACGCGCCCTGATGGACGCCTACTTCGAGCGCTTCGGCGGTGTACGGGACTATCTGCGCCGCGTGGTCGACGAGGCGCGGGCGACCGGCTACACCGAGACCCTCTTCGGCCGCCGCCGCTATCTGCCCGACCTCAACAGCGACAACCGCCAGCGCCGTGAGATGGCCGAGCGCATGGCCCTCAACGCGCCCATCCAGGGCACGGCGGCCGACATCGTCAAGATCGCCATGCTGCACGTGGACCGCGCCCTGCGCGAGGCCGGCCTCGCCTCCCGGATGCTCCTCCAGGTGCACGACGAAATCGTCCTGGAGATCGCCCCCGGTGAACGCGAGACGGTGGAGCAGATCATCCGCCACCAGATGGCCGGCGCGGTACAGCTCAGGGCCCCGCTGGACGTCTCGGTCGGCGTGGGCCCGGACTGGGAGTCGGCAGCGCACTAGCCGTGCGGCGCGCGTGCGGAGGCAGATCCGGGCCACCGGGCCCACATGGACGGCCCTGCGGCCGTGGCTCGGGGCTGTCCTGCCCTGTACGGGTGCCGTGCGACGGCGCCGGTGCGGGCAGCCACCCTGCTCGGCCCCCCGCTGTCGCGGGTGCGTCACGTCGGCGAACGGCTCCCAGTCCCGGCACACCCCGCAGCCGCAGTCTCCAGCCGCAGCCGCAGCTGGAGACGGTGACGGAGCCCCGGTCGGCGCCGACGCCTGAGCCCTGCGTGTCCCGTGGGCACCGCGTGCAGGTCACCGAAGGGCCGCTTCGCCCGCTGCGGGGTGCGCCGACAGCGGGGTTCTCCCCCGCGTGGCGCACCCGTGGCAGGGCCCGTCACTCACGTGGACCCCGAAGAGGCGCAGCCGCGGGCCGTGCCCGACAGGATGCGGGCATGGGTATACGCATGCTCAACCGCCGCCCGGCGGTGATACGGGTGGACATCGGTGAGGCCCCCAAAGGGGCACCTCTGTCGGTCCGGCCCTTCGCTCCCGGGGCCGGCACGGCCCGCGTTCCGGCGGATGTGACGGCGACCCTGCGCCGTGCCGCGAGCGGGCTGCGCGACCGGTTCGGCCCCGGCGACCCCGTCCTCGCGGAGACACGCGCCTGGCGCCTGTGGGCGGACACCGCTCGCGGCTACCTCGCCCTGCTGCTCTCCCCACTGCACCGCCCCCGCCCGGTGCGCAGCATCACCGTCTTCGTCGCCACCGCGACCCCCACCGGCGACCGGCTGGGCGAGCCGTCCCCACACCGCTCCCGCCAGGACCGCCGGAACCCCTGAGCCCGGCCGAACCGGCCCCGGGCGAAGAGGCGGCCCGGCTCAGCCCGCCGGGGCTGAAGAACCACTCCCGCCGTCCGGACCGGAAGAAGCACCGGCACAGTCCCCCTCGCGGCCGGAACCGACCGATCCGGCCGACCGTGTCACGCCGTCCCGGCCTCCGCCCTCGCCCCCGGCACTCGCACGCCGGGCCCCGCGCCGGACCCTGACGTCCAGGGCGTACAGAGGCAGGCCCACGGCCAGCCCCGCGCCCGCGCCGAAGCACAGGGTCGGAATCAGCTCCCAGAGAGCGGCTGCCGACCCCCGGCCCGTCCACCAGTGCCAGGTCCGCTGGACGGCACCGGCGACCGCGCAGACCGCGATCACGGCCCAGGCCCGCCGCCGGTCCCGTACCGACAACCCGGGCACTCCCACCGGCTCGCCCGCCGGAGTCCGCCGCAGCGCGTGCACCAGGAACCCCGCGATCACGACGGCCGCCACCGCCGAGCTGCCGTACTGCAGGTACCAGTAGACGGGTGCCCCGGCCAACTCCCGGCCCAGCACGGGGAACAGCCGCATCCCCCACCGGTCGTGGTGGGTGAACGCGTCCCACACCACGTGCGTCAGGGCGCCCAGCGCGGCGGAGGCGTACCACCACGGCACCGAGGCCGGGCGCGGTCGCGTCCAGGGGGTGCCGCACCGGGTCAGCGCCGCCGCCCGTCCCTGCCGGGCGCGCGGCAGCAGCGCGACGAGCGGCTCACGCAGCAGCAGCCACACCCCGACCAGCAGCCAGGCGAACAGCACGTCGAGGGTGAAGACCCCGGGGAAGGAGTGCGTGACCGCGCCGAACTCCATCGCACCGGGCACGAACCCCGCCGTGTAATAGATCAGGTCGGGCGCGAAGGAACCCGCCACGAGCACCGAGGGGACCAGCCGGCCCCGCCCCGTTCCGTCGCCGCGTATCGCGGGCAGTACGGCCGCCGCATGGCTCAGAGTGAACGGCAACGGGGCTCCTCCTGGCGTGCGGCGACGGGGCCGGCGGGCCCCTGTGATCATCGCCGTTCAGTATGCGTGGCACACGAGGGGCGCACCCGTTAACCAGTCGTGGCCAACCGGTGAAAATCGGGCGCGAACGGGTCCCGATGCCAAGGAAGTTGTCGTAGGGTCACCTGGATTCGTCAACCTGTGCGGCCCCGCGAGGGCAACCAGTCACACGGGTCGATCGTCACAACATGGCGAACGGACAGACAGAGACGGACGCTCGGGCGTCCACAGGAGGGGCTCACTCTATGGCGGCGCATTTCGGCAGCAGGTTGCGCAAGGGAGCGGCAACCACGGCCGTGGCCGCGGCGGCGGTCGCGGCTCTGTCCGCCTCGCAGGCTCCCGGCGTCATCGTCGACGAAAACAGCAGACAGACCGCCGCCGAGGCGACGCCCCAGCCCGAGGGGACCATCGACGGCAGCGCGACCGGCGATTCTCCGTACTACACGGACCTGCCGCCCCTCAACAGCCCCAGCCCGGCGCCCGTCGTCGGCACGCCGATCTCCAAGGGCCCGGCCGAGGCCGGCATACCGGCCACCGTGCTCGACGCCTACAAGAAGGCCGAGGCCGAACTGCGGGCGTCCAAGCCGGGCTGCAACCTGCCCTGGCAACTGCTCGCCGCCATAGGCAAGGTGGAGTCCGGACATGCCCGCGGCGGCAACGTCGACGCCAACGGCACCACGGTGTCCCCGATCCTCGGCCCGCGCCTCGACGGCAACGGCTTCGCCCACATCAGCGACACTGACCACGGCCTGTACGACGGGGACAGCAGGTACGACCGCGCGGTCGGGCCCATGCAGTTCATCCCCTCCACCTGGGCCTGGGCGGGCCGCGACGGCAACGGCGACGGCAAGAAGGACCCCAACAACGTCTACGACGCCGCCCTCGCCGCCGGCCACTACCTGTGCCGCTACGGCTGGGACCTGTCCACCGACGCCGACCTGCGGCGCGCGATCCTCAGCTACAACAACTCGACGGACTATCTGCACACCGTCCTGACGTGGCTTGAGTTCTACCGCGAGGGCAGCCACTCCGTCCCGGACGGGACCGGCCCCCTGCCGTCCCACCGCAGCGACCACACCACCGGCGCGAACCCCGGTCCGACGCCGCAGCCGCCCACCCCGAGGGCCACCCCCTCACCCGGCAGCTCCGGAAAGCCCGCCGCGCCCGGCAAGCAGGGCGGCGGTTCCTCGACGCCGAGCCCGGACCCTTCCACGCCGGCCCAGCCGTCCGAGCCGAGCCCGCCGTCCACCCCGGGCACGCCCAGCGCGCCGCCCACTCCGACCGACACCGTGCACCACCTCCAGGACGCGGGCACGGACAAGCTCACCGCCATGGCGGGCGACGCGTTCACGGAGAAGATCAGCACCCGTGCCGTGACCGGGGACGGCAAGGCCGTCGGCAAGGTGCGGATCCGGTTCACGATCATCGGTGACACCGATGCCGCCTTCACCGGCGGCGAGAAGGTCGCCACCGTCGCCACCGACGCCTCCGGCGTGGCCGTGGCGCCGGCGCTGCTGGCCGGCGAGAGGACGGGCGACTTCACCGTCCGGGCGGCGGTCGTCGGACGTACGCTCCCTGGCATCGACTACACGGCCACGGTCACCGAGCGCGCCGCGGACGCCCTCGCCCGCACCACCGACACCGCGCTGGTCTGCGTCCCGGGCGGCGAGTTCGCCGGCCAGGTCGAGGTCAGGGCCACCTACAAGGGCGCCGTCGCGGACCGGGTCGCGGCCACCGCCACCCTGGTCAGGTCGGCCGACGATCCCGCCCAGAACGACAAGGGCCCCTACTTCAAGGACGCCGACGGCAAGCCGGTCCGCACCCTGAACCTTCAGACGGACGCGAACGGCCTGCTGAAGCTGCCGAAGCTGTACGCGGACGACACCGCCGGCACGTTCCTGCTGCGCGTCACCACCGCGGGCGGCGCGACGCTGACCGTGGAGCTGAAGGTGGCGCCGGCCGACACCCCGGCCACGCCGTCCCCCAGTCCTTCGGCATCCTCGTAGCACCGGCGCGAACACCCCGAGGGCGCCCCGCCGCAGTGGCTGGGCGCCCTCGGCGTTTTCCGGCGGGCGGATCCCCGCCGGGGGCCGGAACCGGTCAGCGCCTGAGCCGGGCGTTGGTGTGCCGGGTCGGCTCCGCGGACGCCGGGTCCTCCGGCCAGGGGTGCTTCGGATACCGCCCGCGCAGCTCCGCCCGTACGTCCCGGTAGCCCGTCCGCCAGAAGGAGGCGAGGTCGGCGGTGACGGCGGCGGGACGCCCGGCCGGCGAGAGGAGGTGCACCAGCACCGGGACCCCGGCGACCGTGGGCGAGTCGTGCAGGCCGAACATCTCCTGGAGCTTCACGGCGAGCACGGGCCGTTCGGGATCCGCGTAGTCGATCCGGATCCGGGACCCGGAGGGCACGGTGAGCCGCTCCGGGGCCAGCTCGTCCAGCCGGGCGGCGTCACCGGAGGCCCAGGGCAGCAGCCGGGCCAGCGCCTGCCCGGCGTCGATCCGCGCCAGGTCGGCGCGCCGCCGGGCCCGCCCGAGCTCCGGCTCCAGCCACTCGTCCACGCGCGCGTGCAGCGCGTCGTCGGACACGTCGGGCCAGGGCTCGCCGAGGTGCCGGCGCAGAAACGCGAGCCGCTGCCGCAGCAGGTTCGCCTCCGCCGCCCCGCGCAGCAGCCCGAAGCCCTCCTGCCGCAACCCGTCGAGCAGCGCCTCCCGTACGAGGCCGGGCTCGGCGTCCGCCAGGGGCCGCACCGCCAGCTCGACGGCCCCCAGCCGCTCGACCCGCCGCGCGACGACGTCGCCGTCGCCCCAGCGCACCTCGTCCCGCTCCGTACGGAGCGCCCCGGCCGCGAGCCGGGCGACGTCCTCGTCGACGACCGCGGCGAGCTGCACGCGCGCGTGCCGTCTGCCCACCGGCCGGTCGGCCACGGCCACGGAGATCCAGGGCGCGCCCCACAGGGGTGACCCCTCCGCAAGCTCCGCCCGGGTCCCGGACGCCATCAGATACGAGCCACCGTCGAGCCGGCCCACCCGCTCCGGAAAGGCGAGAGCGGCCACCAGCCCGACAAGCCCCGCGTCCCCGGACCGAAGCCCGCCCCCGCCCCCGGCGACCGGCTCGCCGGCCTTCTCCTCCGGGGCCACTGATTCCGTCCCATGGCCGGTCCGTGAATGGGCGGGCCGGAGCTCAACGGGATCCGCGTCCCCCGGCCGACGCACGGCACCGCTCTCGGTGACCGGCTCGCTGGCCTTCCTTCCCGGGGCCACCGGTCCCGTCCCGTGGCTGGTCCGTGCACGGGCGGGCCGAGACTCAACGGGGCCCGCGGCCCCAGGCCGACGTCCGCCCCCGCCCCTGGTGACCGGCTCGCTGGTGATCCCATCCGCGGCCACCGGTTCGGTCCGTGAACGGGTGGGGCGAAGCCCGACGCGGCTCGTGTTCTCGCCGCCTCCCGACCGGCTCCCGCCCCCGCCCCCGGCGCCGGGCAGCAGCTCCGCCTCGCGGGCCGTGCCTGAGTGGGCGGGGCTGCCGGAGGCCTCCGGTACCGCGGCCCGCAGGCGGCGGACCTCCGTTCGCCAGCGTGCCGCGTACGCGTCGCCGCCGCGCCGGGCAGCCCGCAGGGCCGCGGCGAGATCGTCCCCGTACTCCCTCGGCAGCTCCTCGCTCAGCAGTGCGACGATCTCCGCGACCCGCTCGGCCCCGCCCACGGCGGACGCGTCGAGCAGGGCCCGCCCCAGCCTCGGATGCACCCCCAGCCGTGCCAGCGAGCGCCCGCGGTCCGTGGCGCGCCCGGCACGGTCCACCGCGCCCACGGCCGTCAGCACCTCCCGCGCCGCCGCCATCGCCCCGCCCGGCGGCGGGTCGGGCAGCGCGAGCCCGGAGGCGTCCGGATCGCCCCAGCAGGCCGCCTGGAGGGCGAACGCCGTCAGATCGGCCACCTTGATCTCCGGTGCGGGGAAGGCGGGCAGACGTGCCTCCTCGGCCTCCGCCCAGCACCGGTACACCGCGCCCGGCGCCTCACGTCCCGCACGGCCCGCCCGCTGCCGCCCGGAGGCCCGCGAGGCCCGTACCGTCGTCAGCGCGCTCAGCCCGCGCGCGTGGTCCACGCGGGGCTCCCGCGCGAGCCCCGAGTCGACGACCACCCGCACCCCGGGCACCGTCAGCGACGACTCTGCGACCGAGGTCGCGAGGACCACACGGCGCCGCCGCCCCGGCACCAGCACCGCGTCCTGCACGTCCGCGGGGGCCCGACCGTGCACCCGGAGCACGTCCACGTCTCCGAGATCCCCCAGCAGCCCCGCGACCCGCCCGATCTCGCCCACGCCGGGCAGGAAGCACAGCACGTCACCGGCGCGCTCGGCCAGCGCCCGCCGCACCACCGACGCCACATGCGTCAGCAGCGCGGGGTCCACCCGCGTCCCGTGCGGTGGGCGCACCGGCCGGGAGGGAGGCGCCCACACCACCTCCACCGGATGCGCCACACCGTGCGCCTCGACCACCGGCGCCCCGCCCAGCAGCTCCGCCCACACGCGCGCGTCCGTGGTGGCCGAGGCGGCCACGAGCCGCAGCTCCGGCCGCAGCGCCTCGCGCACGTCCCACAGGAACGCAGCCACCGTGTCCGCGTCCAGATGCCGCTCGTGGCACTCGTCGAGCACCACCACGTCGACTCCGGCCAGCTCCTGGTCCCGCTGCAACCGCTGGAGCAGCACACCGGTCGTGACGACCTCCACGCGCGCGTGGCGCCCGACGACGCGCTCCCCGCGCACGGTGTAGCCGACGCCGACGCCGGCCTTCTCGCCCAGCAGCCACGCCATCCGCCGGGCCGCCGCACGCGCCGCGATCCGCCGTGGCTCGGCCACGACCACCCGCCGCGCGGGACCCTCACCCAGCAGCCCGGCCAGCGCGAGGGGCACCAGCGTGGTCTTGCCGGTGCCGGGCGGCGCCACCAGGACCGCGGTCCCGTGGCCGTCCAGGGCCTCGTGGAGGGCCGGCAGCGCGCCGCGCACCGGCAGCGCGTCCAGCTCGTCGTGACGGATCACGCGCTCGGCCCCGTACTCCCGCACCCGGTCACGCGCTCAGTCCCGTACGCAGACGAAGATCGCCGTCCCCGGGATCAGGTTCCCGCGCAGGGGCGACCAGCCGCCCCACTCGGACGTGTTCCAGGACGGCCACTCCGGCTCGACCAGGTCCACCAGCCGCAGCCCTGACGCCACCACGTCCCGCACCCGGTCCCCGACGGTACGGTGGTGCTCGACGTACACCGCGCGCCCGTCCTCGTCCTGCTCGACGTACGGCGTGCGGTCGAAGTAGGAGCCGGACACCGACAGCCCCTCCGGGCCGGGCTCGTCCGGGAACGCCCAGCGGATCGGGTGCGTCACCGAGAACACGAACCGCCCGCCCGGCCGCAGCACCCGCCGCACCTCCCGCAGCACCGCGCACGGGTCGGCGACGAACGGCAGCGCCCCGTACGCCGAGCACGCCAGGTCGAAGGAGCCGTCCGCGAACGGCAGCGCGCCCGCGTCGGCGCACACCAGCGGGAACGCGCCGCCGATGCGCAGCGCGTGCTGGAGCTGCCGGTGCGACAGGTCCAGAGCCACCGGGCGCGCGCCGAGACCGGCCAGCCAGCGCGAGCACTGCGCCGCGCCCGCGCCGATCTCCAGGACGTCCTTGTCCTTGAGGTCCTCGGGGTCGCCGAGCAGCCCCGCCTCGATCTCGTCCAGGCCCTCCGGGCACCACACGAAACGGTCGTCGCCGAGGAACGTGCCGTGCTCGATCTGGTACTCGTCCGCGTTGCGGTCCCACCAGCCCCGGTTGGCCCGGGAGCTCTCCGTGGCACCGGCCTCGCGCCGGGTGGCCTCCGGTTCGGCCGGTTCGAACTGTTCGGACGGTGCTGGCTCTTGGATGATCGGCTCCCTCGTACTAATCTGCGGGCTCTCCCGTCCGACCGGTTCCCGCGGTGGTGACCGCGGGGACTCGCTCGGGTCGGCGTGGCCTCGGGAGACGGTTTTTCTGCCGGAAATAGGGCGATTCGCCCCGGCTGTGCGGCTTCGCGCATTGACCCTGTCCGGCTGCCCCCGTATGCTACAAGTTGCGCTGCGGGCCTGCGCGACTCAGACGGAGCAGGCTGCGCTCGCATCTGTTGTATGTCCCCTCGGTTCTCGAGGCGTCACCGTGTTTTGTGTGGCGCTTCCTTGGCTGTCCGGCTTCTGCAGAGCGAAACGGGCTCCCGGCGTAATGCAGTACCTACGACTTCAATGTCCGCACCGGAGCCCTTTCCCACATGACGAGCAGCACCGAGACCACCGCCACCACCCCGCAGGTAGCGGTCAACGACATCGGTAACGAGGAAGCCTTCCTCGCAGCGATCGACGAGACGATCAAGTACTTCAACGACGGCGACATCGTCGACGGCGTCATCGTGAAGGTCGACCGGGACGAGGTCCTGCTCGACATCGGTTACAAGACCGAAGGTGTCATCCCGAGCCGCGAGCTCTCGATCAAGCACGACGTCGACCCGAACGAGGTCGTGGCCGTCGGCGACGAGATCGAGGCCCTTGTTCTCCAGAAGGAGGACAAGGAAGGCCGCCTGATCCTCTCGAAGAAGCGCGCCCAGTACGAGCGTGCCTGGGGCACCATCGAGAAGATCAAGGAAGAGGACGGCATCGTCACCGGTACCGTCATCGAGGTCGTCAAGGGTGGTCTCATCCTCGACATCGGCCTCCGTGGCTTCCTGCCGGCCTCCCTCGTCGAGATGCGCCGTGTCCGCGACCTCCAGCCGTACGTCGGCAAGGAGCTCGAGGCCAAGATCATCGAGCTGGACAAGAACCGCAACAACGTGGTCCTGTCCCGCCGTGCCTGGCTGGAGCAGACCCAGTCCGAGGTCCGCCAGACGTTCCTCACGACCCTCCAGAAGGGTCAGGTCCGCTCCGGCGTGGTCTCCTCGATCGTCAACTTCGGTGCCTTCGTGGACCTGGGTGGCGTCGACGGTCTGGTGCACGTCTCCGAGCTGTCCTGGAAGCACATCGACCACCCGTCCGAGGTCGTCGAGGTGGGCCAGGAGGTCACCGTCGAGGTTCTCGACGTCGACATGGACCGCGAGCGTGTCTCCCTGTCGCTGAAGGCGACGCAGGAAGACCCGTGGCAGCAGTTCGCCCGCACCCACCAGATCGGCCAGGTCGTGCCCGGTAAGGTCACGAAGCTGGTTCCGTTCGGTGCGTTCGTCCGCGTGGACGAGGGCATCGAGGGTCTGGTCCACATCTCCGAGCTGGCCGAGCGCCACGTGGAGATCCCGGAGCAGGTCGTCCAGGTCAACGACGAGATCTTCGTCAAGGTCATCGACATCGACCTCGAGCGTCGTCGCATCAGCCTCTCGCTGAAGCAGGCCAACGAGTCCTTCGGTGCCGACCCGTCGGCGGTCGAGTTCGACCCGACCCTGTACGGCATGGCCGCGTCCTACGACGACCAGGGCAACTACATCTACCCCGAGGGCTTCGACCCCGAGACCAACGACTGGCTCGAGGGCTACGAGAAGCAGCGCGAGGAGTGGGAGCGCCAGTACGCCGAGGCGCAGTCCCGCTTCGAGCAGCACCAGCAGCAGGTCATCAAGTCCCGCGAGGCGGACGCCGCTGCCGCCGCCGAGGGTGGCGAGGCCGCCGCTCCGGCCGCGTCCGGCGGTTCGTACTCCTCCGAGGGTGGCGACACCTCCGGCGCCCTGGCGTCGGACGAGGCGCTGGCTGCGCTCCGCGAGAAGCTGGCCGGCGGCCAGAGCTGAGCTCCCGCACAGGGGCCCAGCCGCTGAGGCTCAGCCGATGACTTGAGGGGCCGCACCCGTTCCGGGTGCGGCCCTTCGAGCTGTTCGGAGGCTCTTGCCGGAACCCGCGTCCGGCGGGGAATGCGAACGTCCCACAGCTCGTTGTGAACCTACGAATACGAGGAGGGGCGGTCACACAGTGCTTGATCCGCAGGGTTTGTACGCATGGGAGCCGAAGGGTCTGGCCGTCGTCGACATGGCGCTCGCCCAGGAGTCGGCCGGCCTTGTCCTGCTCTACCACTTCGACGGATACATCGACGCGGGGGAGACCGGCGACCAGATCGTGGAGCGGCTGCTGGACGCGCAGCCCCACCAGGTCGTGGCGCGCTTCGACCACGACCGGCTCGTGGACTACCGGGCCCGCCGCCCGCTGCTGACCTTCCAGCGGGACCGCTGGACCGACTACGAGGTGCCGGGCATCGAGGTGCGCCTCGTCCAGGACGCCACCGGCGCGCCGTTCCTGCTGCTCTCCGGGCCCGAGCCCGACGTGGAGTGGGAGCGTTTCGCGGCGGCCGTGCGGCAGATCGTCGAGCGTCTCGGCGTACGCCTGTCGGTGAACTTCCACGGCATCCCCATGGGCGTCCCGCACACCCGTCCGGTGGGCCTGACGCCGCACGGCAACCGCAGTGACCTGGTGCCGGGCCACCGGAGCCCCTTCGAGGAGGCGCAGGTGCCGGGCAGCGCCGAGGCGCTGCTGGAGTACCGCCTGATGCAGGCCGGGCACGACGTGCTCGGGGTGGCCGCGCACGTGCCGCACTACATCGCGCGCTCCGCGTACCCGGACGCGGCGCTGACGGCCCTGGAGGCCATCACCTCGGCCACCGGACTCGTCCTGCCGGGCGTCGCCCACTCCCTGCGCAACGAGGCCCACCGCACCCAGACCGAGATCGACCGGCAGATCCGCGAAGGCGACGAGGAACTCACCTCCCTCGTCCAGGGCCTCGAGCACCAGTACGACGCCGCCGCCGGCGCGGAGACCCGGGGCAACATGCTCGCCGAGCCCGTCGAGATCCCGTCGGCGGACGAGATCGGCCGCGAGTTCGAACGCTTCCTCGCGGAGCGGGAGGGCGAGAACTGACGAGGAGAGGCGGGATGTGCCGCCCGCCGGGCGGGCCGCCGCCGACAGGGCCTAAGCTGCCGCTCATGCTGAAAGTGGGCCTCACCGGGGGCATCGGTGCCGGTAAGAGCGAGGTGTCGCGGCTCCTCGTGGAGTGCGGGGCCGTGCTGATCGACGCCGATCGCATCGCGCGCGAGGTCGTCGCCCCGGGCACGCCCGGCCTCGCGGCGATCGTCGACGCCTTCGGTCCGCAGGTGCTGGCCGAGGACGGGAGCCTGGACCGGCCCGGGCTGGGTTCCGTCGTCTTCGCCGACTCCGCGAAGCTGGCCGTCCTGAACGCGATCGTGCACCCCCTGGTGCGCGCCCGCTCCCGCGAACTGGAGCAGGCCGCCGCCGAGGACGCCGTCGTGGTCCACGACGTCCCCCTCCTCGCGGAGAACGGCCTGGCCCCGCTCTACGACCTCGTGATCGTCGTGGACGCGCGCCCGGCGACGCAACTCGACCGGCTCCTGCGGCTGCGCGGGATGACCGAGGAGGACGCACGCGCGCGCATGGCCGCGCAGGCGACCCGGGAGAAGCGCCTGGAGATCGCGGACATCGTCATCGACAACGACGTACCGTTGGACCGCCTCGAGCGGCGGGTGCGGGAGGTGTGGGCGGAGCTGGTCCGGGCGGAGCCGGGCCACAGGGCGCACGGGCCTCGTCGGCCACATGAGCACCAGGGGCCCCAGGAGCAGCAGGGACCGCAGGCATAGAGGGGCGCCGGGAACAGGGCTGGCCCGTCCGGGGCGTTGAACCACTGCGGCGTGGGAAGGAAGCATGAGTGTCCGAACGTACTCCGGAGACCGACATCATCGACTACCGCGCCGCGGAGAAGCTGCTCGCCGCGCGGGATCCGCGGGGCGCGGTGAAGCTGCTCGACCGGGTCATAGGCGCCCACCCGGAGAACACCTCGGCCCGGCTGCTGCGCGCCCGTGCCTTCTTCGCGGCGGCCCAGCTTCGGCCCGCCGAGCTGGAGTTCACCATCGTGCTGGAGCGCGAACCGGACAACGCGTACGCGCACTTCGCGCTCGCCCGCACCTACGAGCGGCAGGGCCGCCCCGACGAGGCCAGGCGCCACTTCCGGCTGGCCGCCGCGCTGGACCCGAACCCGGAGTACCTGCAACGGGCCCGGTTCGACACCTGACGCCCGCGGGCCACCGGCCTCCGGCCTCCGCCGACGGCTACCGTCGCCGGTCGTCCGGCGGCCAGTACGGCGGCACGTCCCGTCCCGGCTGGTAGTGCGGACCCTGCCGCAGATGCCGGACGACCAGCATGAAGTCGACGGCCATCACCAGCCACAGCACACCACAGGCCGCCGCCCATCCGGGCCGTCCGACCAGCACGAACACCACCGTGCCGAAGCACGCCCAGACGAGCCCCCACACGCACAGCCAGAACCGTGCCCGCAGGGCACTGCGCGCGGTGGTGGGTTCACTGCCGGTACGCATCGCCGATCACCACTCCTCCTTGCAACGTACTCTCGCCCGGCCCGCACACCAAGGCGGTGCCGGCCTCACCCCGGCCTCACCTCGGCCTCACTCGAACGGGTGAAGTGCGCCGGGAGGGGAACGGCCGTGCGGAGGTGGGCCGTTGTCCGGGCATGGAGCTGAGAATGCGCGAGGGTCATCAGGGGACGGGTCCGGGAGCGATCACGCCGGACGGCTGCGCGGTGGAGCTGTACACGCGGCTGCCCGTGGGGAGCGAGCCGGACGTCATCGCCGCGGCCGTGCCCGCGGGAGCGCACATCCTGGAGCTGGGCTGCGGTGTGGGCCGCGTGACCCATCCGCTGCTGGAGCGCGGCTTCACCGTCACTGCGGTGGACGAGTCACCGGACATGCTGGAGCGGGTGCGCGGGGCGCGGACCATGTGCGGCCCGATCGAGAAACTGGAGACCGGGGAGACCTTCGACGCGGTGATACTCGCGTCGTTCCTGGTGCACACGGGCGACCCGGAGGTACGGCGAGGGCTGCTGCGCACCTGCGCGCGGCACGTGGCGGAGGACGGCTGCGTACTGATCCAGCGGGAGGGCGGCGACTACCACGTCAATCTGCCGCGCGAGCGAAGCGACACATGGGTCCCCCCGGCCGAGGACGGGGAGAAGGCGGACCCGGTGGACTTCACGGTGCGGATCGTGTCGGCGGACCCGGTCGGTGGTGGGGTGAACGCGGTGCGCGCGGAGTACGTCTTCCCGGACGCGACCTGGACCCAGACCTTCCGCTCCCGGCCGCTGACCAAGGAGCAGTTCGAGGAGGCACTGGGGGAGGCGGGCCTGAGGGTGGACAGGTATCTGACCGAGGACGGGATATGGGTGCGGGCGGTACCGGACAAGCGCCTCTGACGGAGCCGCCCGGACAGCGATGAGTTCGGGAGCGCGGACCGGTCTGCCTCTGTGACAGCACGACGGCCTTTGACTACGACGGCCGTTCCTCATCCCCGCACGCAGGAGACCCACATGTCCGTGTCCGAACGCACCGTGCCCACCGCACCCACCACGTCGCCGGCGTCCGCCTCCGGCCGCCGCGCCGCTCGTGTCGCGCTGCGCGCCGTGCAGGTGCTGCTCGCGCTGTTCTTCGTGTTCGCCGGCGCGTTGCCCAAGCTCATCGCGCATTCGACGGCGGTCGAGACCTTCGAGAGGATGGGCTGGGGCGGCTCGGGCATGTACGGCATCGGGGTGCTGGAGCTGGCCGGGGGCGTGGCGCTGCTGATTCCGGTGCTTCAGTCGGTGTCGGCGGTGGCGCTGAGCGCGCTGATGGTGGGGGCGTTCATCGTGCAGCTCACCGCCTTCGACGGGCAGAACGCGGCGACCCCGGTCGTCCTGATCGTGCCGCTGGCGGTCATCGCCTGGGCGCGGCGGGACCACAACGCCCGGTTGCTGCGGCTGGTGCGGCGACAGCCGTGACGGACGCGACCGCCCGGACCGGTGTCACCGGTCCTTGGGACGGCTGGCCGGTGCGCCTCCGAAGCCGCCCGGGCCGCCCAGGTCCCGCAGGCGCTCCAGCTCGCGGCGGTCGCGCTTGGTGGGGCGGCCGGTGCCGCGGTCGCGGATGCCGATCGGGGCGACGGCCTCGCGGGGCGGGGGCGGCGGGGAGTTGTCGACGTAGCACTGGACGGCGATGGGGGCGCCCACGCGCTTGCGGATCAGCCGCTTGACGACGACGATCCGCTCGCGGCCCTCGTGCCGCAGTCGCACCTCGTCGCCGACGCGCACCGAGTAGGCGGGTTTCACCCGCTCCCCGTTCACGCGCACATGCCCGCCCCGGCACGCGGTGGCGCCGATGGAGCGGGTCTTGACCAGCCGGACGGCCCAGATCCAGCTGTCGATCCGTACGTTCTCCCCGCTCGCCGGCCCGGCCGCCTCGGCGGCGGCGACGGCGGCGGTCGTCTTCGGATCCACGTCTCGGTCCTGGTCGTCCTGCGAAGCCATGCATCCGACCTTAGCGGCCCGACCGCCTCGACCCGGAGGTAATTACCGTGGAGTCATGGACGACAGCAGCCTCGCCGCCCTCGACGGGCGGATCGCCGACTGCCGGGCCTGCCCACGGCTGGTCGCCTGGCGGGAGGAGGTGGCGCGCACCAAGAGGGCCGCGTTCGCCGACTGGACGTACTGGGGCCGCCCGGTGCCGGGATTCGGACCGGCGGACGCCCGTCTGCTGATCGTCGGACTCGCCCCGGCGGCACACGGCGGCAACCGCACCGGCCGCATGTTCACCGGCGACCGTTCCGGCGACGTGCTGTACGAGGCCTTGTACGAGCTGGGGCTGGCCTCCCAGCCCACCTCCACGTCCGCCGACGACGGCCTGGAACTGTACGGGGTACGCGTCACCTCCCCCGTGCACTGCGCACCACCCGCCAACAAACCCACCCCCGGCGAACGCGACACCTGCCGTCCCTGGCTCGTCCAGGAACTCACCCTGCTGCGCCCCACCCTCCGCGCGGTGGTGGTCCTGGGCGCCTTCGGCTGGCAGGCGGCCCTCCCGGCCTTCGCCGAAGCCGGCTGGCCCGTCCCCCGCCCCCGCCCGCCCTTCGCCCACGGCACCCGGGTGTCCCTCGACGGCCTAGACCTCTTCGCCTGCTTCCACGTCAGCCAACGCAACACCTTCACCGGCAGACTCACCCCCACTATGCTCCGAGACGTCCTGCGCACAGCGGCCCGAACGGCAGGACTGCCGGTGAAGCCGCCGACGGGGTAACCCCCGGTCACCTGGAGAAAGGAGACGACGCGGACGCCGTAGAGCCGTTACGGTGCCCCGATGGGCGCGTACCCGGAGATCGAAGCGTACGACCAGGGCCTGCTCGACGTCGGCGACGGCAACCACATGTACTGGGAGGTCTGCGGCAACCCCCGCGGCAAGCCGGCGGTGATGTTGCACGGCGGGCCGGGCTCCGGATGCACAGCAGGCCACCGGCGCTACTGCGACCCCGCCGCGTACCGGATCGTGCTGCTCGACCAGCGCGGCTGCGGCCGATCGACACCGCACGCCAGCGAGTACGGCACCGACATGAGCGTCAACACGACCGCGCACCTGATGGCCGACCTGGAGCTGCTGCGGCGCCACCTGGGCATCGAGCGGTGGCTGGTGTGGGGCGGCTCGTGGGGATCGGTGCTGGCGTTGCGTTACGCGCAGACGCATCCCGGCGTGGTCTCCGAGCTGGTGCTGACAGGGATCGCGACCGGTTCCAACCCGGAGGTGACCCTGCTGACCCACGGCCTGGGGAGGATCTTCCCCGAGGCCTTCGAGCGGTTTCTCGCCGAACTGCCGGAGCTGGACCGCACCGGAAACCTAGCGGCCGCCTACAACCGGCTGATCGAGTCGCCCGACCCAGCCGTGCGCGAGCGGGCCGCGCGGGCCTGGACCGACTGGGAGACGGCGATCATCCCCGCTCCGCCCCGCTCCGTCGGGCGCTACGAGGATCCCGCGTTCCGCATGGGCTTCGCGCGTACGGTCACGCACTACTTCGGCAGCGACCACTTCCTCGGCGAAGGCAATGACCAGGGCGTGGTGCTGGGTGACGCCCGCAGGCTCAGGGGCGTTCCCGGCACCCTCGTCCAGGGCAGCCTCGACTTCGGCAACCTTCTCGGCACCCCCTGGCGCCTCCACCGGGCCTGGCCGGACAGCGAGCTGATCCTCGTGACCGAAGCCGGACACGACTCGGGAGCGCCGGGAGTGGTGGACGCCCTGGTGGCGGCTACGGACAAGTACGCTCGCCGCTAGCCGCCCCGGCGTGGTCTCAGGGCTTCCACACGTATCGCACGTCCGGTTCCCGCTCCTCGTTTCCGCTGCCGTCGGTGTGTTCGGTGGCTACGAAGCCGTGGCGCTCGTAGAAGCGGTGGGCGGGGTGGTTGATCTGGAACGTCCACAGGGAAAGGCCGTGCGGCCTGCGCTCCTTGGCGAGGGTGACGAAGCGGTCGCCGAGGCCGTGGCCGCGCCAGTCCGGGGCGAGGTACAGCTGCTCCAGCACGTCGTCGCCGAGCACCATCAGGCCCACGACTCCGGTGTCACCGCCCGCGTCGGCGACCCAGGTCTCCTCGCGAGGCACCAACACGTCACGGAACCAGGCGCGCACCGCGTCGTCGGAGTGCGGCCGGGCGACACTCGGCAGCGCGGCGGCGAAGGACCGCAGCCAGACGTCGGCGGCGGCCCGGGCGTCCGTGTCACACGCCCGACGCAGAGCGACGGTGCTCTCAGTGCTCATGGGGGCTGTGGCGACGCGTCGGATCACGGCAGTTCCTTGGACGGACGGACGGACGGACGGTCGGGGCCGGGCAACTTTTCCATCCTCCACACGCGTCCCCGATGGCGCAGCCGAATTTCTCGGCCCGGCCCGGCCCCGTCCGCTCACGCCGCCCCGCTCATGACACAGCCGTCAGCCGTCAGCCGTCGGACTCCGGTGAGGGGATGTAGGCGCCAGGTACGTCGTCCGGTGTGAAGATCTTCTTCTCGCCGGGGTACGGCGTCTTCCACCCGTGCGTCTCGTACCAGGTGAAGTGGTTCATCTGAGCCGGGTTCGCGAAGTCGGGCCTGGCGTCGGGTCCGGTCAGGCGCTGCTTCGACTTCCAGGCGTCCCACTTCGCCGCGACCGCCCGCTGGTCCGCCGGTACCGTCACCGACGGTACGGCCGCCGCACGCGGGTTCTGCGGAGCCGGGGTGTCCACCCCGCAGGCGGGCGGGGTCTTCAGGCCTTCCGTCAGCGGGACCCGGTTGGGCACGGCCGTGAACGGCGTGAGGTCCGGCTTCCGCGTGAACGCCCCGGTCATCGGGCTGGCCGCGCTGTCCTTCTGGTTCATCGGGTGGATCCCGAGGATCTGCTCGATGGTGCGGATCATTGTGATCTGCGAGTAGTAGCGACTGTCGACGACTCCGTGCCGGGCCCAGGGGCTGATGATCTGGATCGGGGCCCGGTGGCCGTCGACGTGGTCGAGGCCGGCCTGGGAGTCGTCCTCGACGACGAAGATCGCCGAGTCCTTCCAGTACGGGCTGTGCGAGATCCTGTCGATGATCCTGCCGGTGGCGAGGTCGTTGTCCGCGACCTGGGCGGTCGCGTTCGCCGGTCCGCCGGTGTGGTCGCTGGAGAGCCAGAACATGTTCAGGTTCGCCGGGCCGTTCTTCTCGAAGTCGCGCTTCCAGATCTGGTACCGGTAGAGGTCCGGGACGCTGAGGTCGTACTTCGGGAAGCCGTGCACCGACACGTCGTTGAGCGACGGAATCGGAGAGGACGAGTGCAGGGTGTAGGCGGTGTCCTGCCCGGTCGCGTCCATGTTCCTGGCGTCGCAGTACAGGTTCTGCCAGGTGGCGTCCGCCGGCTTGGTCAGGAACTGCTGGAACTCGCCGAAGTTCCGCACGGACCTGCCCGCGGCCTGCGCGCCGGTCCAGAGGAAGCCGCTTCGCTGGTGGCCGAGGGCGTCGTCCTCGGTGTCGTAACTGCGCGCGTACTCACCGGCGGAGGACTCGGTGTACTCCGGGTTGTCCGCCTGCATCAGCCAGTTGTGGCCCTCGGCGGAGTTCGTGCCGATGTCGTACGTGTTGTCGTACAGCCCGAACTGCTTCGCCAGTGCGTGCTGGTTCGGCGTCACGTTCTCGCCGAACTGCGCGAGGGCGGGGTCGCCGTTGCCCTGCGGAAGGTCACCGAAGACCTGGTCGTAGGTCCGGTTCTCCTTGACGATCAGGAAGACGTGCTTGATCGTCGAGGGGTCGCCGATCCGGTCCGGGACCGGCACGGCCTTCGTCTTGCCGCCGCCCTTGCCCCGGGACAGCTCGACCGAGTTGCCGGTCCAGCCGTTCTGCCGGAAGACCTTCCTGGTCTCGGACTTGATGACGCGGTCGTTCGGCAGCCTGAACCGCTGGAGGCTCGACGTCGTGTCGTGGGTGCCGCGCCCGGCCGCGGTGGTGGGGCGGCGGGCGTCGATGCCACGGGTGTTGGAGACGACCACCTCGTCGCCGACGGTGGCGATCTCGGAGGGGAAGTAGTCCGTCGGGAGCAGGCCGACGTAGCTGACCGGTTCCTGCGGGGTCGTGTACCGGTAGACGGCGACCGCGTTGGCGCGGCCGAGCGTCACCAGCAGACGGCCGTCGTCGGTGAGCGTCACCGCGTCGGGCTCGTAGCCCACCGACGCCTCCGGCCACGGCCGGGTGGCGATGGTCTGCACGACCTTGCCGCGGGCGGTGTCGATGACCGACACGTCGTTGGTGGCGGTGTTGGTGACGAACACCGCCCCCTTCCTGGCGTACAGGGCGGTCGGGTGCAGACCGACGTCGATGCTCTTGACGGCGGAGTCCGGGCGCGCCAGGTCGATGACGCTGACCGTGCCGGTGGTGGTGGCCGCGGTCACCGGGTCGGCCGGCACCTGGGTGCCGTACGAGTTGATCGTGGTGTCACCGGGCTTCGCCGGACGCCCGCCCTCGTTGCTGACGTAGAGCTTGTCGCCGGCCCTGACGATGCCCCGCGGGGCGTTGCCCACGGCCCAGCTGCGCTGGACGGCGCCGGTCGCCGCGTCGATGGCGACCACCCGGTTCTGGCCGTTGACGGCGGAGTACACGGTGGAGCCGTCGGGCGCGAACACCGCCGCACCCACCAGCGCGTGCTTGGACCCGTCCGCCGGGATCCCGATGAACGTCGGGTCCGCGACGCTGCCGTCCGGCCGCACCGTGAACCGGGTGTAGCCGTCGGTCTGACCCAGCCACAGCTGCGAGCCGTCGGGCGAGTACGTGGGGCCTTCCTGGCCCACGTCGTTGCCGCTGATGCGAAGATCCGCCGAGGCGCTGTTGCCGACGAGCTGCTGCACCTTCCAGTTCTTCAGGTTCACGATGGACAGCGCCATCCCGCCGTCGGTGACCGACGCGGCGAGGTGGGTGCCGTCCGGGCTGACCGAGGACGACATGATCTTGCCGTTGTCGATGACGAGGCGGTCGCCGTACGGGGCGATGAACTGGTCGCCGGAGACGACCAGGCCCTGATCGGTCATCTGGCCGACCTGCCGGGTGCCGAACTGGTGTGTCTCGGCGAAAGCGGTACCGGAGACCACCAGCGTGGCCGTGGCGATGCACGCCGTCACCAGCGAGTTCCGGCGGCCGAAGCGTCCGCCGGACAAGCCGGCCCGCTCCTTCTCGACGTGCCGACGGCGCCTGGTCACCTGCATGGATCATCCCTTCGGAGTGGTCGGGAGCAGTTCGACGTTGCCGTCGAACTGCCAGAGGGGGTTCGGTGTGTCCCCGGCCGGGGACCGCACCAGGAAGTAGCCGTTCACTTCCTTCGGCCCGTCGCCGTCGGCCACGAACCGGCCGTCCGCGGTGACGTCGAGCTGGTAGATGGCCGTCCCCGGGGCCTCGACGCCGGGGAGATGCCAGGTGACGACGCAGCGCCAGTCGTTGCCGGGCCCCTGCGCGGCGACCTGGCCGGCGCCCTTGTCGCACGCCGCCGTGGCCCGGAGCTGCGCCTCGGTGACCTCCGGGCGGTTGAGCTGCTCGGTCTGCATGCGGTACAGGTGTGCGAACGCCGTGGCGACCGACCGCTGCACCTTGTCCTGCTCGATCCCGGAGCCCGTCGACGGTGTCGCCATGGCGATGACCGCGACCGTGAGGGCGGTCAGTCCGGCCGGTGGCAGGAGTCCGATGGTGATCGCGCGGCGTCCGGAGCCGTCGTGGGCCGGGTTGGTGAAGTCGCGTCGCAGGAAGAGCAGATACGCCAGGGCCGTGGCGGCCACCGCCCACACCAGGGCGACCGCGACACCGATCAGCAGCGGGCCGAGCTGCGCCGGGCCGGTGAACAGGCCGTTCCAGGCGATGAAGGCGTAGCCGGGCAGGGCGAGGCGCAGGGCGACCGGCAGCGGCAGCATCTGAAGGAGCTGCATCGCGAGCGCGGTGAGCGCGGGCAGCAGCAGCCCCATCGGGGACCGCCCCAGTGCGATGGACCCGAGCAGCCCGATCGCGGCGAGCGCCAGGGTGGGGGCGAGCGCGCAGAGCCAGGCGAGCAGGACCTTGCCGGCGGCGTCCCCCGGCGTCAGCAGGTGGCCGTCGAGGCCGACCAGTGGCCGGTTGCCGGCCGTGAGGACGCCGCCGACCGTGCTGGAACACGCCAGCCCGGCCACGAGCAGCAGGACGACGGTGAGGCCGGCCAGCGCCTTCGCCGCGAAGATCCGCCGGGGCGAGCGGACCGCGACGAGCAGATGGCGCCAGGTGCCGAGCCGGTCCTCGGAGGCGAACACGTCACCCGCGACCACCGAGGTCAGCAGCGGGAGCGCCCAGGTGCCCGCGAAACCGAGCATCACCAGCGGACCGGCCCACCCGGTGGCGTGCATCCAGCGGCCGAAGAGGGTGTCGGAGGGGAGCGTGCTCTGCAGGCTCACCGCGGCGACGAAGAGCCCCGGCACGGTCCAGCAGGCGAGGACCAGCAGACGGATCCGCCACTGCGAGACCAGCTTGACCAGTTCGAAGCGGTAGCAGCGGGCCACCGGGACGCGGCGGGCGACGGTGGCGTGCTCGTGGACGGCGGTGGCGGTCATCGGACGTCCTCCCGCTGCTCGGTGAGGGCGAGGAACGCGGCCTCCAACGGCGACATCACGGGGGCGAGTTCACGCAACGCGACGCCCGCGCCCACGAGCCGCACCACCAGTTCGTCGAGAGCCGGCTCCGGCGCGCGTACGACGAGCGTCCCGGCGCCGTGTCGTGCCACGGCGTCGTCGACGACGCGGATTCCGGGCGTGCCGTCGGCCAGCTGGCGGGCGGCACGCGGATCGGAGGTGAGCAGCCGGTAGTCGAGTTCATGGTTCTGGGCGGCAAGCTTGCTCAACGGGCCGGAGAAGACGACCCGTCCGGTGGCCAGGATGGTGACCTCGGAGCACAGCGCCTCCAGGTCCTCCATGCGGTGGCTCGACAGCACGACGCAGGTGCCGTCCGCCGCGAGCCGGGTGAGCACACCGTGCACGTGCCGCTTGCCGGCCGGGTCGAGGCCGTTGGCGGGCTCGTCGAGCACGAGCAGCCGGGGCCGGGTGAGCAGTGCCGCCGCGAGTCCCAGCCGTTGACGCATCCCGAGGGAGAAGCCCCGGGCCGGGTCGTCGGCGACATCGGTGAGCCCGACCTGGTCGAGCACGTCGTCGATCCCCGCCGTCCGCGTGTCGAGGCCGCGCAGCGCGGCCAGCGCGGCGAGGTTCTGCCGGGCGGTGAGCGAGGGGTAGAGCCCGGGCCCGTCCACGAACCCGGCGACACCGTCGGGGGCAGTGAGCGCCCGCCCGACGGGCGTCCCCAGGATCTCGAGGGAGCCGCTGTCGGCGACGGCCAGCCCCAGCAGGAGCCCGAGCAGTGTCGTCTTCCCGGCGCCGTTCGGTCCGACCAGGCCGTGGATCCTTCCCTGCGCCACGGTCAGGTCGACGCCGTCGAGCGCGACGACGTCGCCGAAACACTTGGTCGTCCCGCGGGCCCGGATCGCGAGGAGTGTGTCCATGAGTCCCTTCCTTCGCAGCCCTCAAGGACCGTAGGGACGGCACACGATGCGCGCAGGACCGGCGAGTTGAACGCTCAGGGAACGAAAGGAAGGTCGTGCTCACGACAACTTCACGCCAAGTCGTGGCGTACGGAGTCGGCTTGGGGCCCGTGCGGCGGTACGGGCGAGCGGCTCAGGTCCGCGTCTCGCGCGGCGGCGGACTCACTGATCGGCCGGCGTGAGGCGGTTGACGCGGTACACGTCCGGGACGCAGAGGTTGAGGACGGTGGTCGCGGCGATCAGCCCTGCGCACGCCAGCAGTACGTCCCGGGTGTCCCACGAGCGGGCCGCGAGGGCGGTGATGAGGTAGCCGAGAGGGATGGCGAGGCGTTCACCGACGCCGTTGAACGCGCTCATGCGGCCCTGTTCGGCCCGGGGCACGTGCTGTTGGAACGCGGTGTTCCAGGCGACGATCGCGATGTCGAGCCCGATCCCGGCCAGCGAGGCGCTCAGCAGGACGAGGAGCAGCGGTGAGCCGCAGGCCATGGCGGTCAGGGGGAGCGCGAGGGCCCCGCCCGCCGCGACCGCGACGGTGAGCAGCCGGTGCGGCTCCCAGCGCAGGCACACGAGGGTCCCCGCCAGCAGTCCGGAGGCGAGGGCCGCCTGGATCAGGCCCCAGTCGCGTGCCCCCGCATACCGCTGAGCGGTGACGAGCGGGCCGAGGAGCTGGAAGCCCGCCAGCCATGCCGCGACGAGGACGGTCCCGGCAGCCGTGTAGGTCCACAGCCAGGTGCGCGACCAGAAGGCGCTCCAGCCCGCACGCAGGTCCACCAGGACGCCGGCGGCCCTGGTGGGCGGGGCGTCCAGACGCAGTCCGAGAAGCAGGACGGCCGCGGTGGCGAACGTGAACGAGTCCCAGGCCAGTGCCCACGCCGCGCCACTGGCCGCGACGATCAACCCGCCGACCACCGGCCCCAGCACCTTGACCGCGTTGCTCGGCAGTCTGAGCAGCGCGTTGGCCTGCTGCAGGTGCTCCGCGGGAACGATCTGGGCGACGGCACCCCGCGTGGCTGGCGCGGTGAAGGACGCCGCGGTTCCCGAGACGAAGCCGCATGCCGCGATCGACGCGGTCGTCGCATGCCCGGTGGCCACGGTGACGGCCAGCGCGCCCTGCGCGCCGGCTGCCAGCAGATTGCCCAGGAACAGGATCCTGCTCCGGGACAGCCGGTCCGCGAAGACGCCTCCCACGAGGAGGAACACGATCGTGGGGACGGTGTTCGTGGCGAGGACCAGGCCGAGGGATCCTGCTCCGCCGCCCTGCTCGATGACCGAGTAGGCCAGTGCGAGCGGGGCCATCGCGGACCCGGTCGCCGAGATGAGGTTGGCCAGCACGAACCGCCGGAAGGCCGCGAGCCTGAGCGGCGTGCGGAGGACCGGCGTCGACTCGGGGGCGGTCTTCATGATCTCCCTGAACACGGGCTGTGCGCGGATCGACGCGGATGGTGCTGGTACTGCCCGGAAATGTGAGGCGCGACGCACCTTCGGCGGTGAACTGGTGTCACGTACGTCTCAGTAGGGTCATCAGAAGGGGCGTTCGCCCCCTGCTTGGCGGTTAAATCTGCACGTACGACATTGAACGTGGAGGTGCAGCGTGAACGGGCGAAAGGTGCTCGAGCGCTTTCCCGCCGGCGGTCCCCGCGGGTCGTGGCCGGCGGAGGAGTTCGCGCATGCGCGACGTCTGGAGGGCTTGCCCGCCGAGGTTGTCATGGACCTCGCGACCGACACGTTCCTGGTGATCGTCCGGAGCGGAGAGCCGGGCGGTGACGCGACGGCGTGAACCGCCCGCCTGCCCGCCCCTCCGGCCTCCTTACGCGTTGACCGTGCTGGACCAGGCCGGGGTCGTCCCCGTGATGCGGCACAGGGCCAGGTAGAGGGGGATCGGCGGGGTGTAGGGGATCGTGCCCGCCGGGCGGTGGACGAGCGTGGGCGCCGTCGGCGAGGCCGGGAGCGTCGCGCCCGGGGAGTAGTGGGCCGGGGCGGGCCAGCGCAGGGCGTAGTCGGAGTCCGCGGGGACGATCCACCACCAGTGCCCGCGGTCGGCGTAGACGCAGCCCACGCGGGGCAGCCGGGGCATCAGCTGTGGACCGAGGTGGGCGGGGACCGCGACCGCGTCGCAGCCCAGGGGTGCGGTCATGCCCTCGGGCAGGGACAGTCGCCGGGGTGTGCCGTGGGTGCGCAGGCGGCGCCCCAGGCGTACGAGCGTGTCCAGGTTGAGCGACTGGCCGGTGCCGCCCAAGGCGCCGGCGTCGGTCACAGCCATGCGGTCCCCGTTTCGTGATGTGCCTGCCGGTGGGTCTGCCGGTGCGCCTGGCCGTGCACCTGCGTGCCGTTCTTGTCGCCGGTGTCGCGGGCCGGTACCGGCTTCGGGCGGGCGCCCCAGCCCAGGTCGCTCCGGGCGGGCGTGGTGCGGCGCGGCAGTTCCGCCCACACCACCAGGCCGGTGCCCTGCTCCTGGGCTCCCCAGGCCAGGCACATGGCGTCGACGAGGAGCAGTCCCCTTCCGTGCTCCTCCTCGGGCTGCCGTGGCGACGGCTGGGGCTCGCCCGGCGCGCATCCCTCGTCCCGTACGGCTATGCGCACCCGCTCGTCCCCGTCGTGCAGCTCGCACACGATCTGCGTGCTGGCGGTGTGCACGATGGCGTTGGTGACCAGCTCCGAGACGACGAGGGCGGCCGCGTCGCAGGTGTCCTCGCACACGGACCAGCCGGTCAGCCGGTTCCGGGTCAGGCGTCTGGCCTGCGCGGGGGAGCCGGGGTGCGCGGCCAGCTCGAAACGGAACCGACGCTCGGCAACGTCCCCGCCGGGGCCCGCGCTCGTACTCGCGCCGTGGCTCGGCGAGCTCGCGGCGGCGTCTGTTCCTAAGGGCGGAGACGGAATCACGCTTGCCACTATCGCCCCGCCGTGAACACTTGGCAAGTGGCACTCTGAAAATTGCAGAGTGTTGGAGTCATGCTCAGGCGCCATGGCACACTGCTCGCAACAGCACGTCGAACGGCGCCAGTTGAGACCGCCGGGCCCCCGGATTTTCGAACAGGCTTTCGAGCGATTGCCGTGGGTCGTGCGGGATTCATGACGGGAACCTCCGGAATCCTCACGTCCGTCCGTACAGTTCGCTCCTGGGTCAGTGGAGGTGGAGTGTGAGTGAGCCGCGGTCCGCGCCGACCGTCGGGCAGGTCGTACTCGGCCGGCGCCTGTGGGACCTGCGGGAGGGGGCGGGGCTCAAGCGTGAGGAAGCCGCTCGCATCCTGCACGTGGCACCCGCCACCGTGCGCCGCATGGAGATGGCCGAGGTCGCCCTCAAGATCCCGTACCTCCAGCTGCTCCTGAAGGCCTACGGCGTCTCCGACGAGGAGGCCGAGGCCTTCACACGGCTGGCCGAGGAGGCCAACCAGCCGGGCTGGTGGCAGCGGTTCCACGACATCCTGCCGGGCTGGTTCTCGATGTACGTCAGCCTGGAGGGCGCCGCCGCGCTCATCCGGTCCTACGAGCCGCACTTCGTCCCCGGACTGCTCCAGACCGAGGACTACGCGCGCGGGGTGCTCAAGTCCGGCGCCGTCGGCCAGACCAGCCCCGAGGACATAGAGCGCCATGTCGCGCTGCGCATGCAACGCCAGGCCCTGCTCACCCGTCCGGACGCCCCCAGGTTCTGGGTGGTGATGGACGAGACCGCGCTGCGCCGCCAGGTCGGCGGCCCCGAGGTGATGCGTGCCCAGATGGACAGGCTGCTGGAGGCCGCGAAGCTGCCCAACGTGACGTTGCAGGTCGCCCCGTTCTCCGCGGGGCCGCACGCCGGCACGTACGGCCCCTTCGTGCTGTTCCGATTCGCCATGCCCGAACTGCCGGACATGGTCTACAGCGAGTACCTGACCGGCGCGGTCTACCTGGACGCGCGTCAGGAGGTGGCGAGCCACCTCGAGGTCATGGACCGCATGGCGGCGCAGGCCGCTACTGCACATCGCACGAAGGAGATCCTCCGGGATTTCCGCAAGGAGCTGTGAATGGAACGCATCACGTACCAGCCCAAGCCGCGGCCGCGCGCAGGCATCTACAACGGCATGCCCGCCCGCGAACTCGGCAGTGAGGGCTGGCACAAGCCGTGGAGCGGGGGCAACGGAGGCAACTGCCTGGAGGCCATGAAGCTGGACGACGGCCGGATCGCGGTCCGTCAGTCGACCGACCCGGACGGACCGGCGCTCATCTACACGACCGACGAGATGACGGCGTTCATCGAGGGCGCGAAGGCGGGAGAGGCGGACTTCCTGCTGGCTTGAACCACCCCTGTCTGTTGACTGTCTCAACTCCCTAATCTTGGTAACGACTTGATCATGACCACTGCTCACTTCAGACGCTTACGAGGTGCCGTATGAGCGAGATCGACACCAGCAAGCCGCATCCGGCGCGGATGTACGACTGGTACCTCGGCGGCAAGGACAACTACCCGGTCGACGAGGAACTGGGCCGGCAGATGCTGGCACTCGACCCGCGGGTGCCGGTGATGGCCAAGGTCAACCGCGCGTTCATGCACCGGGCGACGCGCTGGCTGGCCGGCCGGGGCGTACGGCAGTTCCTGGACATCGGCACCGGCATACCGACCGAGCCGAACCTGCACCAGGTCGCCCAGTCGGTCGCGCCGGACGCCCGTGTCGTCTACTGCGACAACGACCCGATCGTGCTGGCCCACGCGGCGGCCCTGCTGCGCAGCGCGCCCGAGGGCATCACCGAGTACGTGCAGGCCGACGTCCGCGACCCGGCCACGATCCTGGAGGGCTCCGGGAAGGTCCTGGACTTCAGCCGGCCCGTGGCGCTGTCCCTAGTGGCGCTGCTCCACTTCATCACCGACGAGGACGGCGCCCACGACCTGGTCGCCCGTCTCCTCGCCGAACTGCCCTCGGGCAGCTACCTGATGATGACCCACGCCACCTCGGACTTCACTCCGGAGGACTCCGAGAGGGCCACGGCCAAGCTGAAGGCGGCGGGCGTCACCCTCGCCCTGCGCTCCCGCGAGGAGTTCAGCCGCTTCTTCGACGGTCTGGAACTCGTCGAGCCCGGAGTGGAGGTCGTCCACAAGTGGCACCCGGAACTGGGCGACCCGATCCCGGGCCAGGACGACGGAGTCATCCCGGGCTACGGAGCGGTGGCGCGGAAGCCGTGACCGCGAATGCCCTGACCGCGGTGGTCACGACCGCGGCGGTCCTGGCGCAGTGAGGCGTCCGTGGCGCCCCGCCGGCCGGGCGGGGCGCCACGGACGTCACACCCGCATCGGACGGTCGTACGGGCCGATCGGGGACGGGAGGCTCCAGGCGCCCGTCAGATGGTGGTCCACGGACGCCGCGACCGCGCGCCCCTCGGCGATGGCCCAGACGATCAGCGACTGGCCGCGGGCGGCGTCCCCGGCGGCGAACACACCGGGAACGTTCGTCGCGAAGGCGGGGTCCCGGGCGATCGTGCCCCGGGGGGTGAGCCGCAGCCCCAACTGCTCGATGAGGCCGTCCTCCCGGGACGGACCGGAGAAGCCCAGCGCGAGCAGCACCAGATCGGCCGGGATGGCGCGCTCGGTGCCCGGCAGCGGGCGCCGTTCCACGTCCACCTCGGCCAGGTGCAGCTCGCGCACATGCCCGTCGGCGTCGCCCGTGAAGCGGAGCGTCGACGCGGCGAACAGCCGCGCGTCGGCGTCCGCGACCGGCGCGGTGCCCAGGTCGCCCGCCTCCTGGTGCGCGGGCGACAGCCGGTAGATCTTCGGGTACGTCGGCCACGGTTCGAGGTCCTCGTCGCGCTCCACGCCCGGCTGGGCGTAGATGTCGAGCTGGGTCACGGACGCGGCGCCCTGCCGCACCGCCGTGCCCAGGCAGTCGGCTCCCGTGTCCCCGCCGCCCACGATCACGACATGCCGGCCGGCCGCGCACACCGGTGAGGTCTCCACGTCGCCCTCGCACACCCGGTTGGCCAGCGGCAGATACTCCATCGCCTGATGGATGCCGGTCAACTCCCGACCGGGAACGGGTAGTTCACGCCACGCCGTGGCACCCGTGGCGATCACCACGGCGTCGTAGCGCGCCCGCACCTCCCCGGCCCCGACGTCCCGCCCGACCTCCGTCGACGCCCGGAACTTCGTTCCCTCGGCCAGCATCTGCTCCAACCGCCGCTCCAGATGGTGCTTCTCCATCTTGAACGCGGGGATGCCGTACCGCATCAGACCGCCGAGCCGGTCGTCCCGCTCGTACAGGGCGACCGTGTGTCCCGCACGGGTGAGCTGCTGGGCCGCGGCGAGCCCGGTCGGCCCCGACCCGATCACCGCGACGGTCCGCCCGGAGAGCCGGTCCGGCGGGCGCGGCGGGGTGAACCCCTCCTCCCAGGCACGGTCGGCGATCGCGCACTCGACGTTCTTGATGGTGACCGCCGGCTGGTTGATCGCGAGCACGCATCCCGCCTCGCACGGCGCCGGACACAACCGCCCGGTGTACTCGGGGAAGTTGTTCGTCGCGTGCAACCGGTCGGCAGCGGCCCTCCAGTCCTCCCGGGACACCAGGTCGTTCCACTCGGGGATCAGATTGCCCAGCGGACAGGCCTCGTGGCAGAACGGCACCCCGCAGTCCATGCACCGGTCGGCCTGCTTGCTGATGATCGGAAGCAGCCCGCCCGGCACGTACACCTCGTGCCAGTCCCGTACCCGCTCCTCGACCGGCCTGCGGGGCCACTCCTGGCGGGGTGTGGTCATGAAACCCCTGGGATCGGCCATGGCCGTCCCCCTTGCCTCGGGCACCACCTCTTTCCGGCCACGATACGTCCGCCGCCCACCAGGCGCAGAGCCCGGAATCTCCGGGGTACGGGGTCCCCGCTCGGGTGGGTGCTAGGCGTGCGGTCGCCGCTCCCGCCAGCCCAGCAGCACCGAGTTCACCACCGGCCTGATCCGCCGCCGTGCCTCGGGACGAGCCACCCCGCTCATCAGCAGCCGGTCGTAGGGCGTGTCCTGGTGGCGGACGGAGGCCGTGACCGCCGAGGTGATGGCGGTCTCGGACAGGGCGCGCCCCGACGCGCTGCGGCCGACCCGTCCGCTGCCGCGCAGAGAGGCGTGCGCGGCTATGGACCGAGCGCGGTCCGGCGGGCAGGAGGGAAAGAGCCGCAGGACCTCCGCCGCGAACGCGTCCGTGACGCGTATGTCCTCCGCCGCGCGCCGCCGGGCGTCGCGCGCCCGGCGCCGGCGCCGGGCCTCGGCGTCCGCCAGACACCGTTGCTCCGCGCGGGCCAGCGCCGCCTCCTCGACGAGGACGCCCTGCCGCTCGTAACGGCTCCTGCGCCGGTTGAACCGCACCACCACCGCCGACAGCGCGCTCTCCTCCCGCGACCGGCGCGTCAGCGCGGTGTCGCCCCGCGGCAGGAAGACCAGGTGCCCGAGGTCGGCGCAGTCCAGACACCGCGGCACCCCCTCCTCCAGCACGAGCAGCGGCAGCGGGCCGCGCCGGCACGCGGCGCAGTGCTTGCGGCGCACCGGCTGGACGACGAGAAGCCCGTCGGACGGCCGAGGCACGGGCAGCGGGACCGTACGTGAGGCCATGCGCGAGCCCGTGTGTGGGGCCATAGGTCGTACATTCCCGGGCCCGCGCCCGGACGCCCCTCCCGCCGCCTCCCGCTCCCGCCCTGGCGCATCATGGGCCGTGTGCGACTTCAAGCGATCACCTGGGAACGGCTCGGCGACCTCCTCGCGGAGCGCCTGCTCGACCTGAAGCCGGCCGACGGCAGCCCCTGGCCCCGCATCGCCTTCGACGGCGCCCCCGCCGCCCTCCCGGGCGACCTGGCCCACCGCGTCGCCGAGGCACTGCGGCCGCTCGGCCGGCCCGCGGTGGTGGTCGGCACCGAGGGCTTCCTGCGCCCGGCCTCCCTGCGCCTGGAGCACGGCCACCGGGACGAGGAGTCCTACTACAACGGCTGGCTCGACACCGGCGCCCTGTGGCGCGAGGTCTTCGGTCCGCTCGAACCCGGCGGTGACGGACGCGTGCTGCCCGACCTGCGGGACCCGGTGACCGACCGCGCCACCCGCAGCGACTACGTCCAGCTCCCGCCCGGCGCCCTGTTGTTGCTGCACGGCCCCCTCCTGCTGCGGCACTGGTTCCCCTTCGACCTGACCGTCCACGTCCTCCTCTCCCCGGGCGCCCTGCGCCGCCGCACTCCGGAGGCCGAGCACTGGACGCTGCCCGCCTTCGAGCGCTACGACGCCGAGACCGACCCGGCCCGCACCGCCGACGTCCTGGTACGCGCCGACGACCTCAGGCACCCGGCCTGGAACGGCTGAGCCCGGCGCCGCCTCGGGTCAGAGCCAGCCGTTGCGGCGGAAGCCGCGGTACAGCGACAGACAGATGGCGGATATCAGGCAGATGACCAGCGGATAGCCGTAGCGCCAGTGGAGCTCCGGCATCACCTCGAAGTTCATGCCGTACACCCCGCACACCATGGTCGGCACGGCGATCACCGCGGCCCAGGCGGTGATCTTGCGCATGTCCTCGTTCTGCGCCACCGTCACCTGCGCGAGATGGGCCTGCAGAATCGAGTTGAGCAGTTCGTCGAAGGCGGCGATCTGCTCCTTGGCCCGCGTCTGATGGTCGAGGACGTCCCGGAAGTACGCCTGTATCTCCGGGCCGACCACCCGCATCGGACGGGCGGAGAGCTCCTCCAGAGGTCGGCCCAGCGGCACGACGGCCCGCTTCAGCTCCAGCAGCTCCCGCTTGAGCTGGTAGATCCGCCCCGGATCGACACGCTCGCCGTCCTCCGCGAACACCTCGGTCTCCACCTCGTCGATGTCCTCCTGGAAGGAGCCGGTGACGCTCAGATAGTCGTCGACCACGTGATCCGCTATCGCGTGCAACACCGCCGCAGGACCCTTGGCGAGCTGCGCCGGAACGGACTCCAGCTCCTCGCGCAGCGGACCGAGCGAGCCGTGGCGCCCGTGCCGCACGGTGATCACGAAGTCCTGCCCGGTGAACACCATGATCTCGCCGGTGCTCACCACCTCGCTCGTCGCCGTCAGCTTCTCGTGCTCGACGTAGCAGACCGTCTTGAACACCGCGAACAGCGTCTCGCCGTACCGCTCCACCTTCGGGCGCTGATGCGCCTTGACCGTGTCCTCCACCGCCAGCGGGTGCAGGTCGAAGAGGTCCGCGATGCCCGCGAACTCCTCGTCCGTCGGCTCGTGCAGCCCCAGCCAGACGAAACCGTCACGGGCCTTGCGCACCCGCGTCACGGCCTCCACCAGATCGCCGGCGTCCGGGACCCGCTCGCCGTCCTGGTAGGCCACGCAGTTCACCACGGAGGAGCCCAGCGGGGACCGGGCAGGATGGCTCAGGTCGACCCGGCGCCGCCCTCGGGCCAGCCGAGCCACCTTCCGCAGATTCCCCGCCATGGACATCCGGATCTCCTCGCGTGCACCTTTTGCCGCCTGGTCGAGCCAGTCTGCCAGGCTCACATGAGTGCCGGGCAAGCCTGTGGAAACCGCACGTTCCGCTTTGTTCCCGCCTGTGGATGAACGCGGCCGGCGTCGAAGGAGGCTGGGATGATCGCGGTATGAGGAACAGCGACGGGCAGGCGGAGGGGCCTTCGGGCACGGACATGGAGCACGGCGAGGACGGGGGCGAGGGTCGGGACGAGAGCCAGGGCGCGGACCGGGACGGGGGCCGTCACGAGGGCACGGACGGCGGTGGATATCTGCTCGCCAACCGGCAGGCCGAGGCGGGCGAGCGCTTCGACGCCTTCGCGGCCCTCTTCGATCCCACGACGTTCCGCCACCTCGAAGGACTCGGCGTCGGACCCGGGTGGCGCTGCTGGGAGGTCGGCGCCGGCGGAACCTCAGTCGTCTCCTGGCTGGCCGAACGGGTCGGCCCCACCGGCACGGTCGTCGCGACCGACATCGACACCTCGCTGATCGCCGGGTCCGCCCGCCCGCCGGTGGAGGTGAGGGTCCACGACGTGGGCGCGGAGGAGCCGCCGGGGGAGGGCTTCGACCTCGTGCACGCCCGGCTCGTCCTCGTCCACGTGCCGGACCGGGAACGGGCACTGCGGTCCATGATCAAGGCGCTGCGCCCCGGTGGACGGCTGCTGCTGGAGGACGCCGACCCCGCGCTCCAGCCCCTGCTCTGCCCGGACGAGCACGGCCCCGCGGAGGAACTGGCCAACCGGCTGCGCCACGGCTTCCGCCGCCTGCTGGCCGACCGCGGCGCCGACCTCTCCTACGGCCGCAGACTCCCGCGCCTGCTGCGCGAGGCCGGCCTCCAGCAGGTGGAGGCCGACGCCTACTTCCCGGTCACCTCCCCGGCCTGTACCGCCCTGGAGTCCGCCACGGTCCGGCAGATCCGCGCCCGACTCGTCACCGCGGGTCTGGCCACCGATGAGGAGATCGACCAGCACCTGGCCAACGTGGCCTCCGGCACCATGGACCTGACCACGGCGCCGATGATCTCTGCTTGGGGCACCAAGCCGTAGCGCCTCGGGCCCGCCGACCCGAAAAGTCACCGGCTCCGAAGGCCTTCGAAGGTCACAGGGCTCGGAAAACCTCGGAAGAGCACCGGGCTCCCGGAGGCCTCGCGCCCACCTGTGCCACCGCGAGCGCGCCCGCCGCGCAGCCCTGGGCCGCCGCCGTCTCGGGAGTGGCGCCGGCCAGCAGGGCGGCGAGGAAGGCGCCGGTGAAGGCGTCACCCGCGCCCGTGGTGTCCCGAGGGACGGCCGGCACCGCGGGTACATGGGCGCGGACAGTGCCCGTAGACGCCACCCGCGCTCCGGCGGCGCCCTGCTTCACCACCACCAGCGGGACGCGGCGGCTCAGCTCGGCCGCCGCGTCCGCCGGATCGGGCAGGCCCGTCAGCAGGCAGGCCTCGTCGCGGCTCGGCAGCAGCACGTCCACCCCCTCGACGAGCGCGAGGAACCGGTCCACGCCCAGCGTGACGAGGAATCCGGCCGACGCGGGATCCAGGCTCACCGGCACACCACACGCGCGGGCCGCGGTGACGGCCCGCGCCACCAGTGCCCGGCCCGTTCCGGAGAACAGCAGGTAGCCCGACAGATGCAGCCGGGCCACCCCGTCGAGCAGCGGGTCGGACCAGTCGCCCGCCTCCAGGCGAAGCGATGCCCCGCTGTCCGTGAGGAACGTGCGCTCGGCCGCCGCCGAGGAGTCGACGAGGCAGACCGCCGTCCCGGTCGGCGCCCCGGGATCCACCACCAGGTGGGGACGCACCCCCGAGGAGATCAGCGCCCGTTCGTGCCAGCCCGCCGACTCCGCGCCCACCCGCCCCAGCAGCCGGACCTCCCGGCACCCGCTGTGGGCCGCCCAGCAGGCGACGTTGGCCCCCGCCCCGCCCGGCAGCATCCGGACCGCGGCGGAGGTGTCGGTGCCGGTGGCGAGCGGCCCGCGATGCCGTACGACAACATCCGTCACGACGTCCCCGACCACCAGCAGCGCTCCGCCGGCCGTCACGGCAGGGCCCACGCCGCCGCGATCAGCGCCGCCAGCCGTACGTTGCCGCGCACCGCCGCCAGGTTGGCGCGCAGTGAGGCGCCGTCGGTGTGCCGCACCAGGTAGTCGAGCAGGAACGGGGTCACCGCCTGCCCCGTGACGCCCTCCTCCGCGCACGCGTGCAGCGCGTCGGCGAGCACCCGCGCGTGCAGTTCGGGGTCCAACTGCTCCTGAGGCGGTACGGGGTTGGCGACGATCAGCGCCGACTCCGGCGCCCGGAGCGCGTTCTGCGCCCGCATGACCTCGGCCACGTCCTCCGGCGTCCGCAGCGTCCAGTCCACCGGGTGCCCGGAGTCGGACAGGTAGAAGCCGGGGAAGCGGTCCGTGCGGTACCCGGCCACCGCGACCCCCAGCGTCTCCAGCCGCTGCAAGGTCGCCGGAACGTCCAGGATCGACTTGACCCCCGCGCACACGACCGTGATCCGCGTGCGCGCCAGCAGCCCGAGGTCGGCGGACTCGTCCTGCGTCACGGTCCATTCCCGGTGCACACCGCCGAGCCCGCCCGTGGCGAACACACGGATGCCCGCCAGGGAGGCCAGCAGCGCCGTCGCCGACACCGTGGTCGCGCCGCTCGCCCGCGCGGCCGTCGCGAGCGGCAGGTCGCGGTGGCCGAGCTTGCGCATCCCCTCCTCGTTCGCGACCCGCTCCAACTGCCCCTTGTCCAGACCGATATGGGGATGGCCGTCCAGCACCGCGATGGTCGCGGGCACGGCACCCTCCTGCCGTACCGCGTCCTCCAGCTCCAGCGCCACCTGGAGATTGCGTGGGCGCGGCAGCCCATGGGCGATGATCGTGGACTCCAGGGCCACCACGGGTCGACGCGCCGCCAGCGCCTTCCGTACCTCTTCGGACACCACCAGCACGTGCCTGCCTCCCGTCTGTCGGGCTCTCCTCTCATCTCTGGCGGGTGCCGTACCGGGTCAAACCCCTGCAGCCCGCACCGCATGGCATCAGCCCAGGACGCGCGACCGGCAACATGCCTGCGTGAACGTGGTTGCCGGTGCGGCCGGCGTCTCAGAACAGCGGCTCGGGCAGCACGCCTTCCAGTGCGAGCAGCCTGCGCTTGGCCTCCAGGCCGCCGCCGAAGCCGCCTATGCCCCCGTCGCTCTCGACGACCCGATGGCACGGCACGACCACCGGCAGCGGATTGGCGCCCATCGCCGCCCCCACCGCCTGGGCGGCACCCGGCTGCCCCACCCGGTCGGCCAGATCGCCGTACCCGACGACCGAGCCGTACGGCACGCCCGACGCCAGTTCACGCAGCACCTGCCGGTTGAAGCCGGAGATCAGCGACCAGTCCAGCGGCAGCTCGAAGTCCTGCCGCTCGCCGGCGAAGTACGCCCGCACCTGGTGTATCGCCTCCGTGAGCAACGGGGAGTCGGGCGCCTCGACCGGTTCGGTGCCCAGCCGGGACGCCAGCCGGGCCAGCGCGCGCTCCCGTACCGCGTCGGTGGCGTGGAAGACGACGTTGACCAGGCCTTCGGGGGTCGCTGCCAGCAGCAGTGGGCCGATGCCGGTACCGACGACGGCCCATACGACCCGCTGTCCGTCCCGCACGGCCCGCTGCCCGTCCTGCTCGTGGCTGTCCATGCGATTACGGTACGACCCACCACTGACAACGCCCTCCGACCTGCGCCGTCGTGGGATCAGACGGGTTTGAGCGCCGCGCGCACCACTTCCGGCTTGTTCGTGATGATGCCGTCCACGCCGTAGCCGGCGACGGTCCGGGCGTGGGCGGCGTCGTCCACCGTCCAGACGAAGACCCCCAGCGGGGCGCCGTGCGGTCCCCGGTGCGCGCGGACGGCCGCCATGTAATCGGCCGACAGCGTGCCGTACGAAGGGTTGATCAGATCCACGAAGGCCGCGTACCGGTGCAGGTCGGCCGGGTCCGGACGGCCGAGGAGGGCGGTCCGGACAGCGGGCTTCAGCGCGTGCACGATCCGTACGCTGTCGGCGCTGAAGCTCTGCACGATGAGACGGCTCGCCAGGTGCCGTTGGTCGAGCCAGCCGTCGTTGGCGAGCACCTTGAGGGTCTGTGTCTCGATCCCCGGGTACAGCTCGGGGTTCTTGATCTCCAGGAGCAGCTTCTCGTGGTTGTGCTCGAGCCGGCGCATGTACTGGTCGAGCGTCGGCACGCGCGTGCCCGCGAAGGCGGGGGAGAACCAGCTGCCCGCGTCCAGGCGGGCGATCTCGGCGGCGGTGAAGTCCTTCACGTTCCAGGGAGCCCGGCCGGGAAAGAGCTGCTCGACGTTGGTCGTCCGCTTCAAGGTGGCGTCGTGGACGACCACGAGTTCGCCGTCCTTGGTGCGCTGTACGTCGTTCTCCACCCAGGAGAAGCCGAGCGCCTTCGCCTTGTCGACGGCGGGCAGCGTGTTCTCCGGGGCATGCGAGGACGCGCCCCGGTGGGCGACGACCACGGGCTGCGGCCGTTGGGTATCGGCAGCCCGTGCCCCCGAGGCGGGCAGGAACAGGGCGGCGGCCGCCGCGAGAGCGGTGGCCAGGGCGGCGACTGCGCGCGCGTGCATGCGTACTCCTCGCGACGAACGACCACGGTCAGCACAAGACTGACAGCACAGGGTCAACGAGGCGCTCGCAGATGGGCCACGGGTGGGATCGCAGCCCGCACGGATCCGCCCGAGCCCGCTCACGGATGCCGCACATCTGCGGCGAGGCCGTGCTTCTTTGCCGGAAAGTCGTTCGGCCATTCCGGTGGCAGTCATACTCTCAGCGTCAACCCTGACCGCGTGGCGGTCCTGGGACGGGGGCATTCACGATTTCCGGGACTCGAGAGGGCGGAAGGGCGACCGCGCATGCACGGAACCGTCGACGGATTCAGCTACGGGTTCGTCACTCCCCTGGTGGCCTGTCTCATGGCCTGCCTCGGCGGGGCCCTCGGCCTGCGCTGCACCACCCGCGCCCTGCTCGTCGACCGCTCCTGGCGCCCCGGCTGGCTCGCCCTGGGCTCGGCTGCGGTCGGCTCGGGCATCTGGACCATGCACTTCGTCGCGATGACCGGTTTCACCGTAGAAGAGGTGTCGATCGGCTACGACCGGCCGACGACGTACGCGAGTCTGGCCGTCGCCATCGTCATGACGGGGATCGGGATCTTCATCGTCGGCTACCGGGGCGCGACCGGCTCCGCCCTGTTCACCGGCGGCACGATCACCGGCCTCGGCGTCGCCAGCATGCACTACCTGGGCATGGCCGGGATGCGGCTCGACGGCACCGTCGACTACGACATTCCCCTCGTCGTGGCCTCCGTGCTGATCGCCGTCGTCGCCGCGACCGCGTCCCTGTGGGCCGCCGGGCGGGCGAAAGGGTTGCTCTGGAGCGTCGGCGCCGGCCTCGTGATGGGACTCGCCGGCGTCGGCATGCACTACACGAGCATGGCCGCCCTCGACGTCCACCTGCACACCACGGGCGGCGCTGTCGGCGGGGAGTCGTCGGCAGCCCTGCTCACGCCGATGCTGATCGGCCCGCTGATCTTCCTGCTGCTCACCGGTGCCGTCGTACTGTGCGACCCGCTGATGATCACCGGCCGGTCCGGCTGGATACCCGTCGAGCACAAGCCGGGCGTCCCGGCGCGCGAACTCGTCGCCCACTCCGCCCGCCGCTCCCCGGTCCGCGCCCACCGCGACCCCGACCGCGAGACGGTCCGCGAACGCTCCCGCACCCCGCAGAACCGCTGATCAGAACCCGTTGTCAGTGGCAGGTCGTACGGTGGATGTCATGCGGCCCGTCTCTCACATCGAACGCACGGTGGCGCCCTTCGAGGTCGTCAGCCCCTACCAGCCCAGCGGCGACCAGCCGCAGGCCATCGCCGAACTCGCCCAGCGCATCAAGGCGGGGGAGCCGGACGTCGTCCTGCTCGGCGCGACCGGCACCGGCAAGTCCGCCACCACCGCGTGGATGATCGAGAAGCTTCAGCGCCCGACCCTCGTCATGGCGCCGAACAAGACACTCGCCGCCCAGCTGGCCAACGAGTTCCGCGAACTGCTGCCGAACAACGCGGTCGAATACTTCGTCTCGTACTACGACTACTACCAGCCCGAGGCGTACGTCCCGCAGTCGGACACCTACATCGAGAAGGACTCCTCGATCAACGAGGAGGTCGAGCGGCTGCGCCACTCGGCGACCAACTCGCTGCTCACCCGCCGCGACGTCGTCGTGGTCGCCTCCGTCTCCTGCATCTACGGCCTGGGCACTCCGCAGGAGTACGTGGACCGCATGGTCCCCCTCCGGGTCGGCGACGAGATCGACCGCGACGAGCTGCTGCGCCGCTTCGTGGACATCCAGTACACGCGCAACGACATGGCCTTCAGCCGCGGCACCTTCCGGGTGCGCGGCGACACCATCGAGATCTTCCCGGTCTACGAGGAGCTGGCCGTCCGCATCGAGATGTTCGGCGACGAGATCGAGGCGCTGTCGACCCTGCACCCCCTCACCGGCGAGATCATCAGCGACGACCAGCAGCTGTACGTCTTCCCGGCCTCGCACTACATCGCCGGTCCCGAGCGCATGGAGCGGGCGGTCAGCGGCATCGAGAAGGAACTCGAGGAGCGCCTGGCCGAACTGGAGAAGCAGGGCAAGCTGCTGGAGGCCCAGCGGCTGCGGATGCGCACCACCTACGACATCGAGATGCTCCGCCAGATCGGCACCTGCTCCGGCGTGGAGAACTACTCGATGCACTTCGACGACCGCGGGCCCGGCACCCCGCCCAACACCCTGCTCGACTACTTCCCGGACGACTTCCTGCTCGTCATCGACGAGTCGCACGTCACCGTGCCCCAGATCGGCGCGATGTACGAGGGTGACGCCTCCCGCAAGCGCACCCTCGTCGAGCACGGCTTCCGGCTGCCGTCCGCCCTGGACAACCGGCCGCTGAAGTGGGAGGAGTTCCAGGAACGCATCGGCCAGACGGTGTATCTGTCGGCGACCCCCGGCGCATACGAGCTGTCCCGCTCGGACGGTCAGGTGGAGCAGATCATCCGCCCCACCGGCCTGGTCGACCCGCAGGTGGTCGTCAAGCCCACCGAGGGCCAGATCGACGACCTGGTGCACGAGATCCGCGGGCGCGTGGAGAAGGACGAGCGCGTCCTGGTCACCACGCTGACCAAGAAGATGGCCGAGGATCTGACGGACTACTTCCTGGAACTCGGCATCCAGGTGCGCTACCTGCACAGCGACGTCGACACCCTGCGCCGGATCGAGCTGCTGCGCGAACTGCGCAGCGGCGAGTACGACGTCCTGGTCGGCATCAACCTGCTGCGTGAGGGCCTCGACCTGCCCGAGGTGTCACTGGTGGCGATCCTCGACGCCGACAAGGAGGGCTTCCTGCGGTCGGGCACCTCGCTGATCCAGACCATCGGCCGCGCCGCGCGCAATGTCTCCGGCCAGGTCCACATGTACGCCGACAAGATCACCCCGGCGATGGAGAAGGCCATCGAGGAGACCAACCGCCGCCGGGAGAAGCAGATCGCGTACAACAAGGCGAACGGCATCGACCCGCAGCCGCTGCGCAAGAAGATCAACGACATCGTCGCGCAGATCGCCCGCGAGGAGGTCGACACCGAGCAGCTGCTCGGCACCGGCTACCGCAAGGGGAAGGACGGCAAGGGCGCGAAGACCCCCGTGCCGGCCCGCGGTGAGAACGGTGCCAGGGCCGCCGGTGCCGCCAAGTCGGCCACGTCCGCCAAGCCCGCGAAGTCCGCCAGGGGCAAGGCGAAGGAGACGGTGCCCACCGACCGCCCCGCCGCCGAACTCGCCGGGCAGATCGAGGAGATGACGGAGCGGATGCGCGCCGCCGCCGCCGACCTCCAGTTCGAGGTCGCGGCCCGGTTGCGCGACGAGGTCTCGGAGATGAAGAAGGAGCTGCGCCAGATGCGCGAGGCGGGGCTGTCCTGACCGACTGCGCTGTGTTGCAAGACCGACACAAAGTGCGGACCCGTGTGCGGCGTTGTCAGTGCCTCTGCGTAGGGTTCTTGACAGCCGCGGAACCGGCGGCGACAGGGGCGTAGGAGAGGGGAATCAGCCGTGACCGTCAACTTGACCAAGGGTCAGGCCATCAGTCTGCAGAAGAACGACGGGGGCAGCCTGACCGCGGTCCGTATGGGTCTCGGCTGGCAGGCAGCTCCGCGCCGGGGCCTGTTCGGCTCGCGCACGCGTGAGATCGACCTCGACGCTTCCGCCGTGCTCTTCGCCGAGAAGCAGCCGGTCGACGTCGTCTTCTTCCGCCACCTGGTGAGCGACGACGGCTCGGTGCGCCACACCGGCGACAACCTGGTCGGCGGCGCGGGCCAGGGCGGCGACGACGAGTCGATCCTCGTCGACCTCCAGCGCGTCCCCGTCCACATCGACCAGATCGTCTTCACCGTGAACTCCTTCACGGGCCAGACTTTCCAGGAGGTGCAGAACGCGTTCTGCCGTCTGGTCGACGAGACAAACGGCCAGGAGCTCGCCCGCTACACCCTCGCGGGTGGTGGCGACTACACCGCCCAGATCATGGCGAAGGTGCACCGCGTGAACGGCGCCTGGACGATGACGGCCCTCGGCGTCCCCGCCAACGGCCGCACGTTCCAGGACCTGATGCCGACGATCCTGCCGCACCTGTAGAACGGCCCGGACTGTCCGGACGAGTCAGGGCGGTCCGGTGAGTGGCGCACCACGGCACATGACAGCAGGGGGACGAGGGCGATGACGGCCGAGCTGGTGCGGGGGCAGAACCACCCGCTCTCCGAGGTCCGCCTGGAGATCCGGATCTCGGCCGGCCGGCCGGTCGTGGCGGCGGCCGCTCTCAGCGACGACAGCGGCAGGGCAAGGAGCGCCGAGTGGGTGGTGCACCCCGGCGCCCCCGTCCTGCCCGGTCTTGAGGTGTCCCGCCAGGCCGCCGCCGACCACCGGCTCGCCGTCGACCTCGGTGCCATGCCCGAGGCGGTGCACCGCGTCGACGTGCTGCTGGCCCTGCCCGCTTCTGGAGGAGGCCCGACCCGGTTCGGTGCGGTCGCCGCCCCCTTCGTCGCGGTCACCGGCCTGGACGGCACCGAGTTGGCCAGCTACACGATCACCGGCCTGGACGCGGAGTCCGCCGTGATCGCCCTGGAGCTGTACCGCCGCCAGGGCGCGTGGAAAGTGCGCGCCGTCGGCCAGGGCTGCACGGGCGGCCTCACCGCACTCCTCACCGACCTGGGGCTCACCGAGGCCGGTGAACTGGCCGCCGCCGCGGAGGAGGCGGTGGCCCGGGGGCTGGCCCGAGCGGTGGCGACACCCCCGCCCCGCTCGACGGACGACGCCCGTTCGCAGCAGGCCCCGGCGCCGCCCCTGCCGGACCCGGCTGCCGCCGTCTCCTCCTACGACGGCCACTCCCACGACGGCTCCTCCTACGAGGGTTCCTCCCATGAGGGACAGGTCTCCGGCACTGCCGGACCCGCGGTGGCGCAGCCCGCGAGCTCGGTGGGATCCGGGGGCGGGACCCCCACGGCCGGATCACCGCCCTCTCCGCCCGCGGGCGGAACCATCGACTACCGGCACCCGCGGCGACAGCCGGCACCCCCACCCCCGGCCGCTACCGGACAGCCCACCTCCCCGTCCCCGTCAGGACAACCCGCGGCGCCGACGGCGGCGGGCGCCGCGCCTGCCGGCCACGACGGGCAGCCCGCGCGGCCCGTCGCGGGGGACGCGACCGGGTGGTCGATGGGGGAACGGCTCTACAACCAGGTCTGGGGGATGTTCGAGGACCTGGCCCGCACCACGGCCGCCTACCGCAGCGCCGTCGACTTTGCCGACTCGCGCATGGACAGGGAGCTGGACCAGGTCCTGTCCGACCCGCGCAGCCGCATGGGCGGTCAGGGCGACGCCGCCCGGGAGGCGGCCCGCGCCAAGCACGCGCAGCTCGTCGACCAGGCCAGAGCGGTGCTCGACAGAGACCTCGCCCAGCTCACCGACGAGTCCGAGGTCGTCGAGCCGGCCCTGCCACCGGCGTACGCCCGCTGGGACAACCCGGTCTGGCACGGCTACCGCGTGCCGATGGAGAACCCCATGGCGGTCCGCCTCGGCGACCTCCACCTGCCCGAGGACCCGTCCCTGCGGATCCCCATGCTGATCCGGCTGCCGCTGGAGCGCGGTCTGTGGATCGACAGCGGCCGCTGGGCGTCCCCCGACGACTCCTTCGCCGACGCGGGCCAACGGCGCCGTCTGGCGATGGAGGCGGCCGTGGCGCACGCGGCCCGGCTGATCGCCGTCCATCCGCCGGGCGAGTTCGGCATCCATGTCATCGACCCGGCGGGATCCGGAGCACAGGCACTGGCGTCCCTGGTGGGCACGGGTGTGCTCGCGGAACCGCCCGCGGCCGGTGCGGCCGGGGTCGCGGACGTCCTGAGCCGGCTCACGGAGCGTGTCGACCTGGTGCAGATGGCCGTGCGCGGGGGCGCGCCGGACGCGCTGCCGCCCGGCTTCGACGCCGGTGAACGGCTGCTGATCGTCAACGACTTCCCGCACGGGTTCGACGACCGCGCCGTGACCCGGCTGCGCTACCTCGCCGACGAGGGCCCGGCCGTGGGCGTCCACCTGATGATGGTCGCCGACCGTGAGGACGCCGCCGCCTACGGCCCGTTGTTCGACCCGCTGTGGCGTTCGCTGCTGCGACTGACCCCGGTGCCCGACGACCACCTCGCCGACCCCTGGGTCGGACACGCCTGGACGTATGAACCGCCGGTGGTGCCGCCGGGCAGCCAGGTGCTTCAGCTGGTGCTCACCCAGGTCGCGGCGGCCCGTCGTGACTGGAACCGCTGAGCCACGCGACCGCTGAACCGGGGCGTGAGCCCCGGATCACCCATCTTCAAGGAATCGCAAAGCTGTCCTGACCTGCGACTTTGATCTTTTCTTGGCGTTGCTCTTTACCATTCCTTGGTCATTCCGGTACCGTTTTGTCCTGTGAACGTCTCGTTGTCCCTGTGGATCCTGACCATCGCCGGCCTGGCCGCCCTGATCGCTGTCGACTTCCTCATCGGCCGCAAGCCCCATGACGTGTCGATCAAGGAAGCCGGGATCTGGACGGCCGTCTGGGTCGTCCTGGCCGGTCTCTTCGGGCTCGGCCTGCTCGTCTTCGGCGGCGGCCGGCCGGCCGGCGAGTTCTTCGCCGGATTCATCACCGAGAAGTCGCTGAGCGTCGACAATCTCTTCGTCTTCGTCCTGATCATGGCCAAGTTCGCCGTGCCGTCGCAGTACCAGCGACGGGTGCTGATGATCGGCGTGCTCATAGCCCTCGTGCTGCGGGCCGGCTTCATCGCCGCCGGAGCCGCGATCATCGCGAGCTTCTCGTGGGTGTTCTACCTCTTCGGCGCCTTCCTGATCTGGACCGCCTGGAAGCTCATCCAGGAGGCCCGTTCCGGCGGGGACGAGGAAGAGGAGTTCGACGAGAACAAGCTGCTCAAGGCAGCCGAGCGCCGCTTCGGCGTGGCCGACCGCTACCACGGCACCCGGCTGTGGATCCGGCGGAACGGCAAGCGGATCATGACGCCGATGCTGGTCGTGATGCTCGCGATCGGCACCACCGACATCCTCTTCGCCCTCGACTCGATCCCCGCGATCTTCGGCCTCACCCAGGACCCGTACATCGTCTTCACCGCCAACGCCTTCGCGCTGATGGGCCTCCGGCAGCTGTACTTCCTGATAGGCGGCCTGCTCAAGAAGCTGGTCCACCTGTCCTACGGCCTGTCGGTGATCCTCGGCTTCATCGGCGTCAAGCTGGTGCTGCACGCGCTGCACGAGTCCGGCGCACACGTCCCCCAGATCGGCATACCGCTCTCCCTCGGCGTGATCTGCGCGGTCCTGGCCGTCACCACCGTCACCAGCCTGCTGGCCGCCAGGCGGCAGGCCGTGGAGGAGGTGCGCGAGACGCAGGCACGGGACGAGCACCACGGGGACACGGAGAAGGACCGGGTCGATGCCTGAGCGCGAGCGGGTGCGCACCCGCCCTCTGATCGCGCATGCGAACGTTCCGGGACTCTGCGACGATCGCAGCATGATCGCGCGGCTCAGGGGACTCTTGACGGCGTGGACGATCGTCGTGCCGGTGCTCGCGGTCGTCCTGCTGATCCTCACCTGGGGGCGTTCCCTCCCCGGCGCTGCCGTCGGCGTGATCACCCTGGTCCTCGCCGGCTCGGTGCTGGCCGCGGTGCACCACGCGGAGGTGATCGCCCACCGGGTCGGCGAACCCTTCGGGTCCCTGGTCCTCGCCATCGCCGTCACCGTCATCGAGGTCGCGCTCATCGTGACGTTGATGGCGGACGGCGGCGACAAATCCTCGACGCTCGCCAGGGACACGGTGTTCGCGGCGGTGATGATCACCTGCAACGGCGTGGTGGGATTGAGCCTGCTGGTCGGCTCGCTCCGACACGGCACGGCCGTCTTCAACGCCGAGGGCACGGGCGCCGCCCTTGCCACCGTGGCGACCCTGGCCACGCTGAGCCTGGTGCTCCCGGCGTTCACCACCAGCCAGCCGGGGCCGCGGTTCTCCGGAGTGCAGCTCACCTTCGCCGCGATCTCCTCGCTCGTGCTGTACGGCCTGTTCGTGACCACCCAGACCGTGCGGCACCGCGACTACTTCCTGCCGATCACCCGGCAGGGCGAGGTGATCACCTCCGAGGACCACGCGGCGGCACCGTCCGCCCGCACCGCCTGGATCAGCCTGGGACTGCTGGCCATGGCCCTGGTCGGCGTGGTCGGACTGGCCAAGGGCGTGTCGCCCACCGTCGAGTCCGCGGTGCAGGCGGCCGGTCTGCACCATGCGGTCGTCGGCGTGATCATCGCCCTGCTCGTGCTGCTGCCCGAGACCATCGCCGCCCTGCGCTCCGCCCGGCGGGACCGGGTGCAGACCAGCCTCAACCTCGCGCTGGGATCCGCGATGGCCAGCATCGGCCTGACCATCCCTGCCGTCGCGCTGGCGTCGCTGTGGCTGTCCGGGCCGCTCGTCCTCGGCCTCGGCTCCACCCACATGCTGCTGCTCCTGCTCACGGTGCTGGTCAGTTCGCTGACGGTGGTGCCGGGACGGGCCACGCCGCTTCAGGGCGGCGTACACCTGGTGATCTTCGCGGCCTACCTGGAGTTGGCCATCAACCCGTAGGAGGATCAAGGTGTCGTGATAGACCGGGGTTCCGAGCGGCGGTCGCCCATCGGCCGCCGCGGGACGAACGGACCGGAGGAACCGTGCCCCGTACCCTGGCCAACGCCCCGATCATGATTCTCAACGGCCCCAACCTGAACCTGCTCGGGCAGCGGCAACCGGAGATCTACGGTTCCGACACGCTCGCGGACGTCGAGGCGCTGTGCGCGAAGGCGGCCGCCGCGCACGGCGGCACGGTCGACTTCCGCCAGTCCAACCACGAGGGCGAGTTGGTCGACTGGATCCACGAGGCCCGGCTGAACCACTGCGGAATCGTCATCAACCCCGCCGCCTACTCCCACACCTCCGTCGCGATCCTGGATGCGCTCAACACCTGTGACGGGCTGCCGGTGGTGGAGGTGCACATCTCCAACATCCACCAGCGCGAACAGTTCCGGCACCACTCGTACGTCTCGCTGCGGGCCGACGGCGTCATCGCGGGGTGCGGAGTGCAGGGCTACGCGTTCGCGGTGGAGCGGGTCGCGGCACTGGCCGGGGCACGGCGGGCGGACGCGTAGCCGCCCGCCGCGTGCGACCGGGGCCGTCGGCCGAGGGCGGGAACAGGAGACCGGCGGCCCGTACCGTTCACCACCCGCGCGCGTGCCACTCGGGGAGGTGCGGGCGTTCGGCGCCCAGGGTGGTGTCGTTGCCGTGGCCCGGGTAGACCCAGGTCTCGTCCGGCAGGGCGTCGAAGATCCTCGTCTCCACGTCGTGGATCAGGCGGGCGAACGCCTTCGGGTTCTTGTGGGTGTTGCCCACCCCGCCGGGGAAGAGGCAGTCGCCCGTGAACACGTGGGGGTGCCCGTGCGGGTCGTCGTAGACCAGCGCGATCGAGCCGGGGGTGTGGCCGACGAGGTGGCGCGCGGTGAGTTCGACCCGCCCCACCCGGACGGTGTCCCCGTCGTCCAGGAGGACGTCGGTCGGCACTGGGATGCCCTCGGCGTCGTCCCGTCCCGCGTACGTACGCGCGTGTGTGGCCGCCACGACCTCCGCCAGCGCCTGCCAATGGTCGCCGTGCCGGTGGGTGGTGACGACGGAGGCGATGCCGTCGTCACCGATCGAGCCGAGCAGCGTGTGCGCGTCGTTCGCCGCGTCGATCAGCAGTTGCTCGTCCGTGGCCCGGCAGCGCAGCAGATAGGCGTTGTTGTCCATCGGGCCGACCGCGATCTTGGTGATCATCAGGTCCTTCAGCTCGTGCACGTCCGCCGGGCCGCCGACCTTCACCTCTCCGCTGTACGTCATGGCCGTCAGCCTATAGCGGGGGCAGCCGCCCGGGGACCGCGCCCGCGGCTAGCTAGAGCGGGGGCAGCGCCGGGAGCGTTCCGGCCGACGCCGTCAGGGCGGATCCGTCGCGGCGGCCCGCGAGCCAGCCGAGCAGGTCCGCCCGGCCCCCCGTCACGGTGACCGCGGGCTCGTCCGCCTTGCGGCCCGTGTCCCACGCGTGCGTGCCGTCCGTCAGCCGGGTCGGCGGCACGTCCGGGTGTCCGGAGAACCGCTGGGCCAGGAACTCGATCTCCCGCTCGACGAACTCCGCCGGAAGGTCCTCGAGTTCGTAGCCGATGCCGAGGTCCACGTGGTGCAGCTCGACCTCCACCCAGCGCCGGAACGGCACCCGGGACGCGGAGTCGGTGACGCCGTTGCGCAGCTCCACGGTCCGCGACCAGTCCGCGGGCCCGGCCGCAGTCCGCTGGAAGCGGTCCCCGCTCTCGCGCACGTCGGCGAGCTGGACGCCGAGGGGGCGCGGGGCGTCCCGCTCGATGTCGGCGTCCCGGGCCTCGGCGGACGCGTACATGGGGCGGCCCTCGAAGACGTTCACCAGCGCGTCGGCGTTGCGGGCGAGGTGGGCCAGGATGTGACCCCGCGTCCAGCCGGGGAGTCGTGACTCGTCGGTCACAGTCGCGTTGTCCAGCTTGCCGGCAGCGGTCAGCAGTCGTTCGGTTGCGTCCTGCACAGAGGCCAGGTCGCGCGCGTGATCAATCATGACGCCGACCCTAGCCCCGCCACACGTTCGGGTGAAGGCGGCGAAGGACGGCCGTAAATCGAATGTACGTGCTATAAGGTCGGGTGTGGCATCGGGCATGCTGGAGAGCCGGGGATTGTTGTGTATCCGGGCGGCTCCTGGAATCCCGCCCGGCGTTGTCAGTGGCTCCCCCTAGTCTGAGAAAGCACGGGGGCCCCGCCCCTGTCACTTCTCTCAAGAAAGGTGCGGACCGGCGTGGCCGACCGTCTCATCGTCCGTGGCGCGCGCGAGCACAACCTGAAGAACGTCTCGCTCGACCTGCCTCGGGACTCGCTCATCGTCTTCACGGGCCTGTCCGGGTCGGGCAAGTCCTCCCTGGCCTTCGACACCATCTTCGCCGAGGGCCAGCGGCGCTACGTGGAGTCGCTCTCCTCGTACGCCCGCCAGTTCCTCGGCCAGATGGACAAGCCGGACGTCGACTTCATCGAGGGTCTCTCCCCGGCGGTCTCCATCGACCAGAAGTCGACCTCGCGCAACCCGCGCTCGACGGTCGGCACCATCACCGAGGTCTACGACTACCTGCGCCTGCTCTTCGCCCGCATCGGCAAGCCGCACTGCCCCGAGTGCGGCCGCCCGATCTCGCGGCAGTCGCCGCAGGCCATCGTCGACAAGGTGCTGGAGCTGCCGGAGGGCAGCCGCTTCCAGGTCCTCTCGCCGCTGGTGCGCGAGCGCAAGGGGGAGTTCGTCGACCTCTTCGCCGACCTGCAGACCAAGGGCTACTCCCGCGCGCGTGTGGACGGCGAGACCATCCAGCTCTCCCAGCCGCCCACGCTGAAGAAGCAGGAGAAGCACACCATCGAGGTGGTCATCGACCGCCTCACGGTCAAGGACAGCGCCAAGCGCCGCCTCACCGACTCCGTCGAGACCGCGCTCGGCCTGTCCGGCGGCATGGTCGTGCTCGACTTCGTCGACCTGCCCGAGGACGACCCCGAGCGCGAGCGGATGTACTCGGAGCACCTGTACTGCCCGTACGACGACCTGTCCTTCGAGGAGATGGAGCCGCGTTCCTTCTCCTTCAACTCGCCCTTCGGCGCCTGCCCCGAGTGCACCGGCATCGGCACCCGCATGGAGGTCGACCCGGAGCTGATCGTCCCGGACGAGGAGAAGAGCCTCGACGAGGGCGCCATCCACCCCTGGTCGCACGGGCACACCAAGGACTACTTCGGCCGGCTGGTCGGCGCCCTCGCCGACGCCCTGGGCTTCCGCACCGACATCCCCTTCGCGGGCCTGCCGCAGCGCGCCAAGAAGGCCCTGCTCTACGGCCACAGGACGCAGATCGAGGTCCGCTACCGCAACCGGTACGGGCGCGAGCGCGTCTACACCACGCCGTTCGAGGGCGCCGTGCCGTTCGTCAAGCGCCGGCACAGCGAGGCCGAGAGCGACGCCAGCCGTGAGCGCTTCGAGGGGTACATGCGCGAGGTGCCCTGTCCCACCTGTGAGGGCACGCGCCTGAAGCCGGTCGTCCTCGCGGTCACGCTCATGGGCAGGTCGATCGCCGAGATCTCCGCGATGTCCATCAGCGACTGCGCGGAGTTCCTGCGCGGGCTGAAGCTCGACGCCCGCGACAAGAAGATCGCCGAGCGGGTCCTCAAGGAGGTCAACGAGCGGCTGCGGTTCCTGGTCGACGTCGGCCTCGACTACCTCTCGCTGAACCGCGCGGCCGGCACGCTCTCCGGCGGCGAGGCCCAGCGCATCCGGCTGGCCACCCAGATCGGCTCCGGCCTCGTCGGCGTCCTGTACGTCCTCGACGAGCCGTCCATCGGCCTGCACCAGCGCGACAACCACCGGCTGATCGAGACCCTGGTCCGGCTGCGCGACATGGGCAACACGCTCATCGTCGTCGAGCACGACGAGGACACCATCAAGACCGCCGACTGGATCGTCGACATCGGCCCCGGCGCGGGCGAGCACGGCGGCAAGGTCGTGCACAGCGGCTCCCTGAAGGAACTGCTCGCCAACGCCGAGTCGCAGACCGGGCAGTACCTGTCCGGCAGGAAGGCGATCCCGCTGCCCGGCATCAGGCGCCCGCTCGACCCGTCCCGGCAGCTCACCGTGCACGGCGCCCGGGAGAACAACCTGAAGGACATCGACGTGTCCTTCCCGCTCGGCCTGTTCACGGCGGTCACCGGAGTCTCCGGTTCCGGCAAGTCGACGCTGGTCAACGACATCCTGTACACCCACCTGGCCCGCGAGCTGAACGGCGCGCGCAATGTGCCCGGCCGGCACACGCGCGTGGACGGCGACGACCTCGTGGACAAGGTGGTGCACGTCGACCAGTCGCCCATCGGCCGCACTCCGCGCTCCAACCCGGCGACGTACACCGGCGTCTTCGATCACATCCGCAAGCTGTTCGCCGAGACCACCGAGGCGAAGGTCCGCGGCTACCAGCCCGGCCGCTTCTCCTTCAACGTCAAGGGCGGCCGCTGCGAGAACTGCGCGGGCGACGGCACCATCAAGATCGAGATGAACTTCCTGCCCGACGTCTACGTCCCCTGCGAGGTCTGCCACGGCGCCCGCTACAACCGGGAGACGCTGGAGGTGCACTACAAGGGCAAGTCCATCGCCGAGGTGCTCAACATGCCGATCGAGGAGGCGACCGAGTTCTTCGAGGCGGTCCCGGCGATCGCCCGGCACCTCAGGACCCTCAAGGACGTCGGCCTCGGCTATGTCCGGCTGGGCCAGTCCGCGACCACCCTGTCCGGCGGTGAGGCGCAGCGTGTGAAGCTCGCCAGCGAACTGCAGCGCCGTTCCACCGGACGCACGGTCTACGTCCTGGACGAGCCCACCACCGGTCTGCACTTCGAGGACATCAGCAAGCTGCTGAAGGTGCTGTCCGGACTCGTCGACAAGGGCAACACGGTCATCGTCATCGAGCACAACCTCGATGTGATCAAGACCGCCGACTGGGTCGTCGACATGGGCCCCGAGGGCGGCGCCGGCGGCGGTCTGGTCGTCGCCGAGGGCACGCCCGAGCAGGTCGCCGGCGTCCCGACCAGCCACACCGGCAAGTTCCTGCGCGAGATCCTCCAGCCCGACCGGATCAGCGACGCTGCCTCCTCGGTCAAGGCTCCGCGCGCGGCCACCGCCAAGAAGGCCGTCGCGGCCACGTCGGCGACCCGCAGGACGACGGCCAAGGCCGCCAACAGCACGGCGAGCAAGAAGGCGACGCCCGCGAAGAAGACGACGCGGGCCCGCAAGGCCTGAGACGCCGTCCAGCAGCACGAGCGGCGCCCCGCGGACACTCCCGCGGGGCCCCGCTCACGTCTGAGGCCCACAGGAGCCGAAGGCCCGGCGTCCTGGGCTACGGTGCGCCGACCTCCGACGCGTACGGCGGCTCCGCTCCCGCCCGCGAGCAGGTGATCGCCGCTGCGCGGGCCGCGAACCGCAGAAGCCGGGTCCAGCCCGTGGCGCCGAGGTCCGCCAGGGCCTCGGGGGACAGGGCGTCCTGGACGGACAGTCCGTGCAGCAGGGCCGCGTTCACGGTGTCGCCCGCGCCGATGGTGTCGACGACATCGATCTTCTCGCCCGGCACGGAGTGCTCCGCGCCGTCCCGGGTGTACGCGGTGAGCCCGTCGCCGCCGTGGGTGATCACCACCGCAGAGGGCCCGGCGGCCAGCCACTCGTGCGGAGTGCCGCCCAGCCAGCCCGCGTCCTCCTCGGAGAGCTTCAGCAGCGACACCGAGGGCAGCCAGCTCGCGAAGCGCGCCCGGTAGGCGTCCGCGTCCGCTATCAGTCCGGGGCGGATGTTCGGGTCCAGCGCGGTGAACACACCCTGCGAGGACGCCGTCCGCATCAGCTCCTCGTAGGCGCTCGCGCCCGGCTCCAGCACCAGCGAGCAGGTACCGAAGGACACCGCGCGGGTTCCGGCGGGGAGCGCGGCGGGCGCCGTGAACAGACGGTCGGCGGTGCCGTCCACGTAGAACGAGTACGCGGCGGAACCGTCGGCGCCGACCGTGGCGACGGCAAGCGTGGTCGGCTCGGTGCCGCGCTCCACCCCGGACACGTCCACCCCGGCCCCCCGCAGTCCGTCGAGCAGGGCCTCGCCGAAGGCGTCGTACGACGTACGGGAGCAGAAGGCGGTGGGCGAGCCGAGGCGGCCCAGCGCGACGGCCGTGTTGTACGGGCCGCCACCGAGCGCCGGTTGGAGGTCCGCGAGGGCGCCCCTCTCCCGCGGTACCAGGTCGATCAGGGCCTCACCGGCGACGACGATCACGAGTCGGTTCCTCTCTCGGACAGCTCGGGCCGGGAAGCTATCCCATTGCGCGCCGGAGGTAAAACGCCGGCCCGGGTCCTCGGCGTCCGCCCGACCCGCCCCCGCCCGGTCCGGACCCGGTGGGTATCGTCGGCCCTGTCCAGCCCCTTGACCAGTGGAGGACCTCATGTCCGGCCGCCCCTCCGCGAGCCGCCGCACGATCCTGCGGGGAGCGGCCCTCACCCCCGCCGTCGCGCTCGGGCTCACCGCCTGCGGACCGATCGGCGGCGGCACCACGGCCCCGGCCACGCCCACCGCGCCGGTCGACCTCGGCGCCGAGAGCGAGGTCCCCGAGGGCGGCGCCAAGCTGTACCGGGACCACAACGTGGTGGTCAGCCGTGACGCGGACGGCGCCCTGAAGGCCTTCAGCACGATCTGCACGCACGCGCAGTGCCCGATCAACAAGCTCGAGGGTACGAAGCTGATCTGTCCCTGCCACGGCAGCGAGTTCGACGCCACGACCGGCGAGGTCGTGCGCTCCCCGGCCAGTACCCCGCTGCCCGCGCTGCCCGTGCGTGCCGAGGGCGGCAGGCTGGTGGCCGGACCCGGCGCCTGACGGCGGGCCGCCGCCCGCCCGGGCCGATCGCTCCCCGCTCACTCCCATTCCCAGCCGAGCCCCACGGTCCCGGACCGGACACGCGGCTCCACCAGGTGCACCGAGCGGTGCCGCTCGCTCACCGGCAGCTCCCGGCGGCCGCTGCGCGGAGCCGCCGCCGACGCCTGGGTGAACCGGTGGCAGCGCACCGGCAGGGCGCCGGCGTCGAACCGCACCTGAAGCGCGTACTGGCTGCCGGGGGAGGCGAACTCCCGGACGTACTCGCACGTCGTCCCGGCCGTTCCGTCCTCCACGCCGTGCCGGAACAGGAACGTGTCACCGGCCCGCAGCCGGGTGTCGAAGAGCAGCTCGACGACCAGCACCCCGGTGTCGTGGTGCCGGCGTATCCGTCCGGTGCGGCAGTTCTCCAGGGCGTGCACGGTCATCCGCTCCGGCGCGCACCCCGGATCGCCGTGGTGGACGGCCACGAAACGGTCCACGCCGTCCCGGTGGGCGCGCACGATGTGCTCGGACTCGCGGCCCGCGAGCTCGCGCCGCGCCCCGATCAGCACCCGCTCGTGGTGTCCGAGCACGTGCGGCCCGCCGCCGGGCGGGCAGTCCAGCTCCGCCAGCAGCCCGCGCAGCACGTCCGAGGCCCGGACCAGGGAGCGGTAGGAACGGACGGCGGGCCGCCCGGCCGGCACGTGCTCGTCGGCCTCCGCCAGCAGCCGGATCAGCGACTCGTCCGGCAGCCGCAGGATCTCCTCCAGCGCCCGTACCGCCCGCAGCGACTCCGGGCGCTGCGGGCGCCGGGCGCCCTGCTGCCAGTAGCTGAGACTGGTGACGCCGACCTTCACCCCGTAGCGCGTCAGATGGTGCTGCACACGCTGCAACGGCAGTCCGCGGGCGGCGATCGCGGCGCGCAGCGCCACATGGAAGGGGCCGCCCCGCAGGGCCGTGTCCAGTTCCGCGGTGGCGACCTCCGCCTGCTGTGTGGCGTGGGGCATGCGCGGGCCTTTCTGTGAAGGTGCGGGCGGCTCGGCGGACCCTCCACGCGGGTCGTCGGGGCCGCCCCGCGCGAAGGCAGGGCTCTGCACATCCGGACGCCGTCGTTCACGGCCCCGAGTTCCCCCGCATTGAAGCGTGTTGACCAAGTCCCGACAACACCTGAGACCGACAGGCGTGCGTTCCCGGCCGAGGAGGCACCCCCGGCCGGGGCGCGCCGCGGCCGAGGTGGTGGAGGGCCGCCGCGGTGTCAGCGCCCGACAGTAGGGTTGAGTCATGGCCGACCCCTCCAGCTACCGCCCCAAGCCGGGAGACGTCCCGGACTGTCCCGGGGTCTACCGCTTCCGTGACGAGCACCGCCGGGTCATCTACGTCGGAAAGGCCAAGAGCCTGCGGCAGCGCCTGGCGAACTACTTCCAGGACCTCGCGAACCTCCACCCGCGCACGCGCAGCATGGTCACCACGGCCGCGTCCGTGGAGTGGACGGTGGTGTCCACGGAGGTCGAGGCGCTGCAGCTGGAGTACTCCTGGATCAAGGAGTTCGACCCCCGGTTCAACGTCAAGTACCGCGACGACAAGAGCTACCCGTACCTCGCGGTGACGATGAACGAGGAGTTCCCCCGCGTGCAGGTGATGCGCGGCCACAAGAAGAAAGGCGTGCGCTACTTCGGTCCGTACGGGCACGCGTGGGCCATCCGCGACACCGTCGACCTGCTGCTGCGCGTCTTCCCGGTGCGCACCTGCTCGGCCGGTGTCTTCAAGAACGCCGCCCGCACCGGCCGCCCCTGCCTGCTGGGCTACATCGGCAAGTGCTCCGCGCCCTGCGTCGGCCGCGTCTCCGCCGAGGAGCACCGCGAACTGGCCGAGGACTTCAGCGACTTCATGGCCGGCCGCACCGGCACGTATCTGCGCCGCCTGGAGAAGCAGATGACGGAGGCGGCCGAGGAGATGGAGTACGAGCGGGCCGCCCGCCTGCGCGACGACATCGAGGCCCTGAGGAAGGCCATGGAAAAGAGCGCGGTCGTGCTCGCCGACGCGACCGACGCCGACCTCATCGCCGTCGCCGAGGACGAGCTGGAGGCCGCGGTGCAGATCTTCCACGTGCGCGGCGGGCGGGTGCGCGGCCAGCGCGGCTGGGTGACCGACAAGGTGGAGGACGTCACCACCGGCGCCCTCGTCGAGCACGCCCTGCAGCAGCTGTACGGCGAGGAGAGCGGGGACGCCGTGCCCAAGGAGGTCCTCGTCCCGGCCCTGCCCGACCCGGTCGAACCGGTCCAGGAGTGGCTCGCCGAGCGCCGCGGGTCGAACGTCTCGCTGCGCATCCCGCAGCGCGGCGACAAGAAGGCCCTCATGGAGACCGTGCAGCGCAACGCCCAGCAGGGGCTCGTCCTGCACAAGACCAGGCGCGCCTCCGACCTCACCACGCGCTCGCGTGCCCTGGAGGAGATCGCCGAGGCCCTCGACCTGGACAGCGCCCCCCTCCGGATCGAGTGCTACGACATCTCCCACCTCCAGGGCGACGACGTGGTGGCCTCCATGGTCGTCTTCGAGGACGGCCTCCAGCGCAAGAGCGAGTACCGCCGCTTCCAGATCAAGGGCCGCGCCGGGGACACACGGCTCTGGCACGGCGAGGGCCAGGACGACGTCCGCTCCATGCACGAGGTGATCACCCGCCGGTTCAGGCGCTACCTCGCCGAGAAGGAGAAGACCGGCGAGTGGGCCGACGGCGAGGACGTCCCCGTGAACGGATCGCCCGCGGGATCGCCCGACGGTTCGCTCGACGGCGCACCCGAGGGCCCGGTCGACGCCCTCGTCGAGGACGACGGCCGCCCCAAGCGCTTCGCCTATCCGCCCCAGCTCGTCGTCGTCGACGGCGGGCAGCCCCAGGTGGCGGCCGCCCAGCGGGCCCTGGACGAACTCGGCATCGACGACATCGCCGTGTGCGGACTGGCCAAGCGCCTGGAGGAGATCTGGCTGCCCGGCGAGGACGACCCGGTGGTCCTGCCCCGCAGCAGCGAGGGCCTGTACCTGCTGCAGCGGGTGCGCGACGAGGCCCACCGGTTCGCGATCACCTACCAGCGCACCAGACGGGCCAAGCGCTTCCGGGCCGGGCCCCTGGACGACGTGCCGGGCCTCGGAGAGACACGCAAACAGGCGCTGATCAAGCATTTCGGCTCGGTGAAGCGGCTGCGGTCCGCGACAATCGACCAGATCTGCGGGGTACCCGGTATAGGCCGAAAAACGGCCGAGACCATCGCCGCGGCCCTCGCCCAGGCGGTCCCGGCCGGACCCGCCGTCAACACGGCGACTGGAGAGATCATGGAAGACGTGGAAGAAGCGCCAGCGGCGACGACCGCGGGTGACGCGGAGACGCCCGTGCCCACGAGCGTCCCGGACGACCGACGGGGGCAGGAGACATGACCGAGCACGACGCACGGCGAAGCGCCGAGCGAGATCAGTCCCATGAAGGACCGCGCGAGGAACAGCCCGAGCGCGCGTCCACGGAAAACGGAGCACAGGTGAGTACGGGCATCGACACGGCCGGCGTCCCCGACACGGCCATCCCCGAGCTGGTGATCATCTCCGGCATGTCCGGGGCCGGCCGGTCCACGGCCGCCAAGTGTCTGGAGGACCTCGGCTGGTTCGTCGTCGACAACCTGCCGCCGGCCCTGATCCCCACCATGGTGGAACTCGGTGCCCGCTCGCAGGGCAACGTGGCCCGCATCGCGGTCGTCGTCGACGTCCGCGGCCGCCGCTTCTTCGACAACCTGCGCGAGTCCCTGGCCGGCCTGGAGGCCAAGAACGTCACCCGCCGGATCGTGTTCCTGGAGTCCTCCGAAGAGGCCCTGGTGCGACGCTTCGAGTCGGTGCGCAGGCCCCACCCGCTCCAGGGCGACGGCCGCATCGTCGACGGCATCGCCGCCGAGCGCGAGCTGCTGCGCGAACTGCGCGGCGACGCCGACCTGGTGATCGACACCTCCAGCCTCAACGTGCACGAACTGCGGGCCAAGATGGACGCCCAGTTCGCCGGCGAGGAGGAGCCCGAACTGCGGGCCACCGTGATGTCGTTCGGCTTCAAGTACGGCCTGCCGGTCGACGCCGACCTGGTCGCCGACATGCGGTTCCTGCCCAACCCGCACTGGGTGCCCGAACTGCGCCCGTACACCGGTCTGCACGACGAGGTCGCCGCCTACGTCTTCAACCAGCCCGGCGCCAAGGAGTTCCTCGACCGCTACGCCGAGCTGCTGCGGCTCGTCTCGGCCGGCTACCGGCGCGAGGGCAAGCGGTACGTGACCATCGCGATCGGCTGCACGGGCGGCAAGCACCGCTCGGTGGCCGTGTCGGAGAAGCTCGCCGCGCGGCTCGCGGCCGAGGGCGTGGAGACCGTCGTCGTCCACCGGGACATGGGGCGCGAGTGAGAGGACGTACTCCGCGGCTGAGCGGCCTGCGCCGGGTGGTGCCGGAGGGGCGTTCGGCGCGGCAGGCGCTCGCTGCGCGCGCGGGACGCCCGGCCGAGTCCCGGGGCGGCCGGCCGCGCCGCCGCGGCGCCCAGCCCAAGGTGGTCGCACTCGGCGGCGGCATGGGCCTGTCCGCCTCGCTCGCGGCGCTGCGCCGGATCACCGGCGACCTCACCGCCGTCGTCACCGTGGCCGACGACGGGGGCTCCAGCGGGCGCCTGCGCGATGAACTGGGCGTGCTGCCGCCCGGCGACCTGCGCAAGGCGCTGGCCGCGCTGTGCGGTGACGACGACTGGGGCCAGACCTGGGCCCGGGTGATCCAGCACCGTTTCACCTCCCAGGGCGACCTGCACGACCACGCGGTGGGCAACCTGCTGATCGTCGCCCTGTGGGAGCAGCTCGGCGACCACGTCCAGGCCCTTGACCTGGTGGGCAAGCTGCTGGGCGCGCACGGGCGCGTGCTGCCCATGTCCGCCGTGCCCCTGGAGCTCCAGGCGCTGGTCAAGGGGCACGACCCGGAGCGGCCCGAGGACGTCGACACCGTGCGCGGGCAGGCCACCGTCGCGCTCACCCCGGGCGAGGTGCAGTCCGTGCACCTGGTGCCGCACGACCCGCCCGCCGTGCCCGAGGCCGTCGACGCCGTCCTGGACGCGGACTGGGTGGTACTCGGACCCGGCTCCTGGTTCTCCTCGGTCATCCCGCACCTGCTGGTGCCCGAGCTGCTCGACGCGCTCACCGAGACCAGGGCGCGCCGGGTCCTGTCCTTGAACCTCGCGCCGCAGCCGGGAGAAACCGAGGGCTTCTCCCCGCAGCGTCATTTGGAGGTTTTGGGACGACACGCCCCTAAACTCGCCCTGGACGTGGTGCTGGCCGACGAGGCCGCCGTGCCCGACCGCGACGTGCTCACCGAGGCCGCCAAGCGGTTCGGCGCCGCGGTCGAGCTCGCGCCGGTGGCCCGGAGGGACGGAACTCCGCGGCACGACCCGGAGCTGCTGGCCGCCGCGTACGACCGTATTTTTCGGATGCATGGAAGGATCGGCCCATGGCGATGACGGCAGCGGTGAAGGACGAGATCTCCCGGCTCCCCGTCACCCGGACCTGCTGCAGGAAGGCGGAGGTATCCGCCCTTCTGCGGTTCGCCGGCGGCCTCCACCTGGTCAGCGGGCGGATCGTGATCGAGGCGGAGCTGGACACCGCCATGGCTGCGCGGCGCCTGAAGCGGGACATCCTGGAGATCTTCGGTCACAGCTCCGAGCTGATCGTGATGGCGCCGGGCGGGCTGCGCCGCGGCTCGCGCTACGTCGTGCGGGTCGTCGCGGGCGGCGACCAGCTGGCCCGTCAGACCGGTCTGGTCGACGGTCGGGGCCGGCCGATCCGCGGTCTGCCGCCGCAGGTGGTCTCGGGGGCCACCTGTGACGCCGAGGCCGCCTGGCGTGGTGCCTTCCTGGCCCACGGCTCGCTCACCGAGCCGGGGCGCTCCTCCTCCCTGGAGGTGACCTGCCCGGGCCCGGAGGCGGCGCTCGCGCTGGTCGGTGCCGCGCGTCGGCTGTCCATCGCCGCGAAGGCCCGCGAGGTGCGGGGCGTGGACCGGGTGGTGGTCCGCGACGGCGACGCGATCGGGGCCCTGCTGACCCGTCTGGGCGCCCACGAGTCCGTGCTCGCCTGGGAGGAGCGGCGGATGCGCCGCGAGGTCCGCGCCACGGCCAACCGCCTCGCCAACTTCGACGACGCCAACCTGCGCCGGTCGGCGCGCGCGGCCGTCGCGGCCGGTGCGCGGGTGGCCCGGGCGCTGGAGATCCTCGCCGACGACGTCCCCGAGCACCTCGCCGCCGCGGGGCGCCTGCGCATGGAGCACAAGCAGGCCTCCCTGGAAGAGCTCGGCGCCCTCGCCGACCCCCCGCTGACCAAGGACGCCGTCGCGGGCCGGATCCGCCGCCTGCTGGCCATGGCCGACAAGCGGGCCTCCGACCTCGGCATCCCCGGCACCGAGGCGAACCTGTCCGAGGACCTGGCGGACAACCTGGCGGGCTGACCGCCACGGGCCGACCGCCCGCTCACCGCACCCCGACCGGCCACCACCGGCCAACCAGCCGATGCTGGTTGGCCGGTGGTGGCCGCTCGGTTTTACGCGGGGACTACCGACAGTGACCGACTCCGGGCCGTCGACGCCGGTCGACGTCGTGCTTGACAGGCCGCGCCGAGCGGCACGGGACCGTCGCGGGACGAGATGCCGAGGCGTGGACGGGGCGACGGGCGCAGCCTGCGGTCGTGACGGCCCCGTGGGGCAATTGCCCGGTTTGCCGGAAGTCCGGATTGGATGGAGATCGGGGTATTTCACAAGTGAGCTGGGGGGCTCACGAACGAGTGACCAACGTGGTCAATTGGTATGGGCAATCCATAGCGAAATCGGGTGATCCAGGCGACCTGGGCGAGGGGTTCGGACCTTTGGCGAAGCCGAGCTGTCCAGGACGCGTCCGGATGTCACTTCGGGGGCCTTGGAGGGGTAGGGTCGTGGGTGGTCGGGGACATCCCAATACAGCTCGCCGGCGTCGAAACCGGCGTACCAACGAGGAGATCGGTTCGTGACGATCCGCGTAGGCATCAACGGCTTTGGCCGCATCGGTCGTAACTACTTCCGCGCGCTCCTTGAGCAGGGTGCGGACATCGAGATCGTGGCTGTCAATGACCTGGGTGACACCGCGACCACCGCTCACCTGCTGAAGTACGACACCATCCTGGGCCGCCTCAAGCAGGAGGTCTCCCACACCGCCGACACCATCACCGTCGACGGCCACACCATCAAGGTGCTGTCCGAGCGCAACCCCGCCGACATCCCCTGGGGTGAACTCGGCGTCGACATCGTCATCGAGTCCACCGGCATCTTCACCAAGAAGGAAGACGCCGAGAAGCACATCGCCGGCGGCGCCAAGAAGGTCATCATCTCCGCCCCGGCGAAGAACGAAGACGTCACCATCGTGATGGGCGTCAACCAGGACCAGTACGACCCGGCCAACCACCACGTCATCTCCAACGCCTCCTGCACCACCAACTGCGTGGCGCCGATGGCGAAGGTCCTCGACGAGAACTTCGGCATCGTCAAGGGTCTGATGACCACCGTGCACGCGTACACGAACGACCAGCGCATCCTGGACTTCCCGCACAAGGACCTGCGCCGCGCCCGTGCCGCCGCCGAGAACATCATCCCGACCACCACCGGCGCCGCCAAGGCCACCGCCCTGGTCCTGCCGCAGCTCAAGGGCAAGCTGGACGGCATCGCCATGCGCGTCCCGGTGCCCACCGGCTCGGTCACCGACCTCGTCATCGAGCTCTCCCGCGAGGTCACCAAGGAAGAGGTCAACGCCGCCTTCCAGAAGGCCGCCGAGGGCGAGCTGAAGGGCCTCCTGGACTACACCGAGGACCCGATCGTCTCCTCGGACATCGTCAACGCCCCGGCGTCCTGCACGTTCGACTCCTCCCTGACCATGGTTCAGGACGGCAGGAACGTGAAGGTCATCGGCTGGTACGACAACGAGTGGGGCTACTCCAACCGCCTCGTCGACCTCACGGTCTTCGTCGGCAACCAGCTCTGAGCGGCAGGGCAGGCACCTCGATGTGAGTGCAGGGCTCGGGCGGCGCGCGACGCGCCGTCCGAGCCCTGACGCACGTACAGCGGGCCGAACGACCACAACCCGCCCACGTGCGGATCGATCAGCCCTCGTACGATCAAGAGCCCCCTCTTCAGGAGTCCCAACCCAATGAAGACGATCGACGAACTTCTCTCCGAAGGCGTGGACGGCAAGCGGGTCTTCGTCCGCGCCGACCTCAACGTGCCGCTGGCCGACGGTGTCATCACCGACGACGGCCGCATCCGCGCCGTCCTGCCCACCGTCAAGGCCCTCGCCGAGGCCGGCGCCAAGGTGGTCGTCGCCTCGCACCTGGGCCGCCCCAAGGGCGCCCCGGACCCGGCCTTCTCGCTGCTGCCCGCCGCCGAGCGGCTCGGCGAACTCCTTGGCGCGCCCGTGGCGTTCGCCCAGGACACCGTCGGCCCGGCCGCCCACGACGCCGTGGACGGTCTGCAGCCCGGCCAGGTCGCGGTCATCGAGAACCTGCGGTTCAACCCCGGCGAGACGGCCAAGGACGACACCGAGCGCGGCGAGTTCGCCGACCGGCTCGCCGCCCTCGCGGACGTCTACGTCGGCGACGGATTCGGCGCCGTGCACCGCAAGCACGCCTCCGTCTACGACCTGCCGGCCCGCCTCCCGCACTACGCCGGCTACCTCATCACCACCGAGGTCGGCGTCCTGAGGAAGCTCACCGAGGACGTCCGGCGGCCCTACGTCGTCGCGCTCGGCGGCGCCAAGGTCTCCGACAAGCTCGCCGTCATCGACGAGTTGCTCGGCCGGGCCGACCGCCTGCTCATCGGCGGCGGCATGGCGTACACCTTCCTCAAGGCCCAGGGCCACGAGATCGGCAAGTCCCTCGTGCAGGAGGACCAGCTCCCGGTCGTCCTGGAGTACATCGAGCGCGCCGAGAAGACCGGCGTCGAGCTGGTCCTGCCGGTGGACGCGCTGGTCTCGCCCGAATTCCCGGACCTGAAGGCCAAGGCCCCGGTCCACCCCACCGCGGTCGCCGCGGACGCCATGCCGGCCGACCAGCTCGGCCTGGACATCGGCCCGGAGTCCCGCAAGCTGTACGCCGCGAAGCTCGCCGACGCCGCCACCGTCTTCTGGAACGGCCCGATGGGCGTCTTCGAGCACCCCGACTTCGCCGAGGGCACCAGGGCGGTCGCCCAGGCCCTGGTCGACTCGGACGGCTTCACCGTCGTGGGCGGCGGCGACTCCGCCGCCGCCGTCCGTACGCTGGGCTTCGACGAGTCGGCATTCGGCCACATCTCGACCGGCGGCGGCGCCTCCCTCGAATACCTCGAGGGCAAGACGCTCCCCGGCCTCGCCGCACTGGAGGACTGAAACCGTATGAGCACGCGCACGCCGCTGATGGCGGGCAACTGGAAGATGAACCTCAACCACCTCGAGGCCATCGCGCACGTCCAGAAGCTCGCCTTCGCCCTGGCCGACAAGGACTACGACGCCGTCGAGGTCGCCGTCCTGCCGCCCTTCACCGACCTGCGCTCCGTGCAGACGCTGGTCGACGGTGACAAGCTCAAGATCAAGTACGGCGCCCAGGACGTCTCGGCGCACGACTCGGGCGCCTACACCGGCGAGATCTCGGGCCCGATGCTGGCCAAGCTGAAGTGCACCTATGTGGTGATCGGCCACTCCGAGCGCCGGCAGTACCACAACGAGACCGACGAGCTGGTGAACGCCAAGGTCAAGGCCGCCTACAAGCACGGCCTGACCCCGATCCTGTGCGTCGGCGAGGAACTGGACGTCCGTGACGCGGGCAACCACGTCACGCACACGCTCGCCCAGGTCGAGGGGGGTCTGAAGGACCTCCCGGCCGAGCAGGCCGAGTCGATCGTGATCGCCTACGAGCCCGTCTGGGCCATCGGCACCGGCAAGGTCTGCGGAGCGGCGGAGGCCCAGGAGGTCTGCGGCGCCATCCGCGGCAAGCTTGCCGAGCTGTACTCGCAGGAGGTCGCCGACCAGGTGCGCATCCAGTACGGCGGCTCGGTGAAGTCGGGCAACGTCGCCGAGATCATGGCGCAGGAGGACATCGACGGCGCCCTGGTCGGCGGTGCCTCGCTGGACACGGACGAGTTCGTCAAGATCGTCCGCTTCGGCGAGCAGTGAGCCTGGGCCGCCGCGGGCGGTGGGCAGGGCCCGCCGCGCACGGCGGGCCGGGCTGTGAGTATGCGCCGACGGCGATCCGTCGTACTCTTGCGGGGGCATGGTAGGCACGACCTGCCGCACCCTGTCGTCCATCCGAATCCGAGGAAGTTGGTCCAGCCGTGGTTTTGGGGTTCTCGATCGCCCTGATCGTCTTCAGCCTGCTGCTGATGCTGCTGGTGCTGATGCACAAGGGGAAGGGCGGCGGCCTCTCCGACATGTTCGGTGGCGGCATGCAGTCGTCCGTCGGAGGCTCCTCGGTCGCCGAGCGCAACCTCGACCGCATCACCGTGGTGATCGGCCTGCTGTGGCTCGCCTGCATCATCGTGCTCGGCATCCTGATGAAGACGAGCAGCTGACGAGCGGCTGCCCGCCGGTCGGTACCGCACATTCCGTACGTAAGGCCCCATGGTCGGTACGCGCTCCCGGGCGCGGCCTATCATGGGGCTTGCGTCTGTGTGGGAGCGGTAACTCCCATCACTGGACGCGCGTTGGGCCTTACGTAGACTGAGGCGCTCGCGGCGGAGCGGCAGGCCGACCCGCTTCGCGGCACCATCACGCAGGGAGTTACGACCGTGGCAAGTGGCAACGCGATCCGAGGAAGCCGGGTCGGGGCGGGGCCGATGGGCGAGGCCGAGCGTGGCGAGTCCGCGCCGCGTCTGCGCATCTCCTTCTGGTGCTCCAACGGACACGAGACCCAGCCGAGCTTCGCCAGCGACGCGCAGGTTCCCGACACCTGGGACTGCCCGCGCTGTGGTTTCCCGGCCGGTCAGGACCAGGACAACCCGCCGGCCCCGCCGCGCACCGAGCCCTACAAGACGCACCTGGCCTATGTGCGGGAGCGGCGCAGCGACGCGGACGGTGAGGCGATCCTCGCCGAGGCACTCGCCAAACTGCGGGGCGAGATCTAGGACTTGAGATCCGGTCGGCCGCCTTCGGGCGCGGGGCCGGACCTGTTGCGTATCCGGGCGGACCGGCCGTCGCGGACCGATTGTCAGTGGTGCCCTCTACGGTTTGCGTATCGGCGAATCGTGAGCGGAGGGGAAGCCATGACGGGGGCGGAGGCCGGGAGCGAGGCCGTCGGCGCGGGCGCGCCGGCGTGGCGCGGTGGATTCGGACGGCTGTGGAGTGGCGCCGTGCTGTCCAGCTTCGGCGACGCGCTGCGTACGGTCGCACTGCCGCTGCTCGCCCTGTCGCTGACCGACGACCCGCTGCTCATCGCCTCGGTCACGGCCTGCGGTTATCTGCCCTGGATCGTCTTCGGGTTGCTCGGCGGCGCCGTCGCGGACCGCGTGGACCAGCGGCGCGCGATGTGGGCGGCGGACACGGTACGGGGCCTGCTGGTCGCGGGTTTCGCGGTGGCCGTTGCCCTCGGGCACGCCTCGATCGGCCTGCTGATCGCGCTGGCCTTCGCGCTGACCACGCTCCAGACGCTCTTCGACAACGCCGCCACGGCCCTGCTGCCCGTCCTGGTGAAGCCCGAGGCGCTGGGCACCGCCAACGCCCGTCTGATGACCGGGCAGCGCCTCGCGGGCGGGCTGCTGGGCGGCCCGGTCGTGCCCCTGCTGATTACCGCCGGGGCCGCCGCCCCCTTCGCGGCCGACGCGGTCACCTTCCTGGTCGCCGCCGCGCTCGTGGCCTCCCTGCGGGTCCCCGTGCCCGAGCGGAAGCCGAGACCCGCCGGGAGCACGCTGCGGCGGGAGATCGCCGACGGACTGCGCGCCCTCGCGCGGGACAGGGCCCTGCGCGGAATGTGCGCCGCCACCGCGCTGTGCAACGTCGGGATGGGCGCGCTCATCGCCACTCTGGTGGTCGTCGTGACCGGCTGGCTCGGCGCGGGCACCAAGGGGTACGCGATGGTGCTGACGGCGTACACGCTGGGCAGCCTGGCCGGTGGCGTGGCCAACCGGCCGCTCGTGGCCCGGCTCGGGCGGATGCGGGCCGTGCTGCTGGCGGGCACGGTGCAGATCGCCGCGCTGGCGGTCGTGGGACTGGTGCGCAGCCTGGCCGTCGCGGTGGCCGCGCTGGCCGTGTTCGGGCTGATGGGCATGGTGTGGAACGTCAACACGACGACGCTGATGCAGCAGCGCAGCCCCGCCGGGATGCTGGGCCGGGTCAGCGCGGCCTTCCGCACCCTGGCGGTGGCCGGGGCGCCGCTCGGTGCGGTGCTCGGCGGGGCCGTCGCCGCGGTGTGGGGGCCGAACTGGCCGGCGCTGCTCACGGCCGGTTTCTTCGTCCTTTCCGTGGCCGCGCTGATACCCGTGCGCCGCGCCGACGTACTCGTTGTTGCGCCGGACGACGGCGTGACGACGACTCATGTCACCCGCTGATCAACTAGGTTGGAGCGGCAGCGGGGCAAGGACGCAGGACAGCTAGGAAAGAAGGCTGAGGTCCGAATGAACGCAGACGCCCGAACCAGGCTCAACCAGAGGCCGGAGTGGACCGCTCTGGCCAGGCACCGTGAGGAGCTCGCCGACACCGGTCTGCGGGATCTGTTCGCGGCCCACCCGGAGCGCGGCGAGGCGTACGCGCTCCAGGTCGGTGATCTGTACGTCGACTACTCCAAGCATCTCGTCACTGACGAGACGCTGCGGCTGCTGCGGGAGCTGGCCGCCGCGACGGACGTGTTCGGGCTGCGGGACGCCATGTTCCGCGGTGCGAAGATCAACGTCACCGAGGACCGGGCCGTGCTGCACACGGCGTTGCGCGCGCCGCGGGACGCGGTGGTCGAGGTCGACGGGGAGAACGTCGTGCCGGGTGTGCACGCGGTCCTCGACAAGATGAGCGACTTCGCCAACCGGGTGCGGTCGGGGGAGTGGACCGGGCACACCGGCAAGCGGATCCGCAATGTGGTCAACGTCGGCATCGGTGGCTCCGACCTGGGGCCCGCGATGGCGTACGAGGCGCTGCGGGCGTATACCGACCGCGGTCTGACGGTGCGCTTCGTGTCGAACGTAGACGGCGCGGACCTGCACGAGGCCGTGCGGGATCTGGACGCGTCGGAGACGCTGTTCGTCATCGCCTCCAAGACGTTCACCACGATCGAGACGATCACCAACGCCACGTCGGCGCGCAACTGGCTGCTGGGCGAGCTGAAGGCCGGCCCGGAGGCGGTCGCCCGGCACTTCGTGGCGCTGTCCACGAACACGGAGAAGGTGTCCGGGTTCGGCATCGACGTCGAGAACATGTTCGAGTTCTGGGACTGGGTCGGAGGGCGGTACTCGTACGACTCCGCGATCGGCCTGTCCCTGATGATCGCGATCGGGCCGGACCGGTTCCGGGAGATGCTGGACGGCTTCCGTCTCGTCGACGAGCACTTCAGGACCGCGCCGCCCGAGTCCAACGTGCCCTTGCTGCTGGGGCTGTTGGGGATCTGGTACGGCAACTTCCATGACGCGCAGTCGCATGCGGTGCTGCCGTACTCCCACTATCTGTCGAAGTTCACCGCGTATCTCCAGCAGCTGGACATGGAGTCCAACGGGAAGTCCGTGCAGCGGGACGGCGAGCCGGTGCGCTGGCAGACCGGGCCGGTGGTGTGGGGCACGCCGGGCACGAACGGGCAGCACGCGTACTACCAGCTGATCCACCAGGGTACGAAGCTGATCCCGGCGGACTTCATCGGCTTCGCCGAGCCGGTGGCCGAGCTGAGCGGCGAACTGAGGGCGCAGCACGATCTGCTGATGGCCAACTTCTTCGCGCAGACCCAGGCGCTGGCCTTCGGCAAGACGCCGGAGGAGGTACGTGCGGAGGGGGTGCCCGCCGAGCTGGTGCCGCACAAGACCTTCCGCGGGAACCACCCCACGACGACGATCCTCGCGCGCGAGCTGACTCCGTCGGTGCTGGGTCAGCTGATCGCCCTGTACGAGCACAAGGTGTTCGTCCAGGGCGCCGTCTGGAACATCGACTCCTTCGACCAGTGGGGGGTCGAGCTGGGCAAGGTCCTGGCGAAGCGGGTGGAACCGGCGCTGACGGAGGGCGCGCGGGTGGAGGGACTGGACCCCTCCACGACAACGCTGGTCGCCAAGTACCGCGCCCTGCGCTCCCGCTGACCCCTCCTCCCACCCACTCCGTCACACCGGGTCCTCAGGCCACCGCCGACAGCGTGTCCGCCAGACGGTGGCGGGAGGCTCGTGCGGCGGGGAGGGTAGAGAGGGCCGCGGCGCCGAGGGTCGCCGCGGTGATGAAGAGCAGCAGCAGCAGCGGGGAGGGGGGCCGGGCGATCCCGGCGCCGATGCCGCTGGAGTGGCCCTGGGCGTTGATCAGCCAGCCGGACAGCGGGAGGGCCAGAACGGTGGCGGTGACCGCCGCGGCCAGGGCGGTGCAGCTGGTCGAGGTCACCGTGATCGCGGTGATCTGGCGGGGGGAGAGACCGATGGCCTTGAGGGCCAGGAGGTCCCGCTCGCCCTCGCGGATCGTGCCGCCGATCGCGGAGAGCAGCTCGATCAGACCGATCAGGGCCAGGACGCAGATCAGGCCCACGACGACCGCGCGCATCGACGACAGGCCGTCGGCCGGGTTGGTCACCGGGTGGACGTCCAGGTGGCCGTGGGCGGCGGCGGACAGGGCCGTGGCGACGTGACGCGGATCGGCGCCCGGGTCCAGGCGGAGCTGGTAGAAGGTGGGGCTGAGGTTCGGGTCGTTCTCGTGCAGGGTGTCCAGGGACGTGGAGATGACCCGGCCCGCGTTCTCCGGCTCGATGGTGCGGCCGACGATGTGCAGGATCTGCGGCTGGTCGCCCACCGTCATGCGCACCCAGTCACCGACCGTGACGTCGAGCAGGTCCAGCAGGCCCTGCCCGGCCACCGCCTCGTCGGGGCCGTTCGCACGGCGGCCCTCGGCGAGGGCGAACGGGTAGGGGGCCTCGCGGGTGCCCAGGCCCCGCAGGGCGATCGTGGCCGTCTGGCCGGGAACCAGCGCGGCGACCTCCACCCCGGGGTAGACGGCGGCGACCCCGGGCTCCCGCGCCAGCAGCTCCCGCGCCCCGCGGTCGTTCAGGGTGCTGTCGGGGCGGACGGTGAGCGCGGCCGGCAGCCCCAGCTCCTCCGGCCTGCTGTGGAAGCGGTCGATCGTGGTCCAGGCACTCATCGCCACCACCATCAGCAGCAGCGGCAGCGCCAGCCGGCCCACCGTGGCGAAGGTGCGCGGACGGCGGGAGAAGGCCCGGTGCCACCCCAGGACGAGCGCGGGCGGCAGGCGCAGACCCAGCGCCCCGCGGGCGGCCGCGGTCAGTCCGCCGCCCGGCACCGCCGCGGGACGCGGCACCGGGACCGGCGGCACCCGTCCCGCCCGCCACGCGGCGAGCCCGGTCACCGCGCCGATGAACAGCACCGCTCCCACCGGGACCGCGACCATCGCGACCGTGTGACCCGGCAGGCCCTGCCACACCCCGACCGCGTCGCCGAGCCGGCCCGGGATCCGCGCGCCCAGCCCCTCGGTGAGCACCACCGCGGCCACCGCGCCCAGCACGGCGTACGCCACATGCTGGAGCAGGAAGATCCGGACCACCTGGGCGGGTGTGAAACCGATCGCCTTGAGCACCGAGATGTCCCGCAGATGCCCCCGGATACGGGTGCCGATCGCGCCGTGCACCGCCAGCCCGGCCGCGATCAGCGCGCCCAGCCCGAACAGGCCCAGCACCTGCCCGAGCAGCCGGTTGTCGCCCTGTGCCTCGGCCCGCGCCTGCTGCCAGGTGGACACCTCGCCGACCACGCCGGCGCCCAGCACGGTGACGGCGCGCTGCACGGCGTAGTCCGTGTCGTCGGGATCGGTCAGCCGCAGGCCGACCACCCGTCCGCCGGGCTCGCGCACCGCGGACGGTAGCGCCCACACCAGCCCCGGCTGCTCGCCGGGGCCGTAACGGGGCTCGGCGCTGTCGGCGATGCCCACCACGCTCAGCGTGCGCCCGGTGCCGGGCAGGACGAGCGTGTCACCGGGCTCGGCCAGCAGCGCACCGGCCAGGCGGCTCTCCAGGACCACCCCGTCCGGCTCCCCGGCGCCCGGCCAGCGCCCGGCGGTGAGCAGCGGGCGGCCCACGGTGGGCAGCGACGGCGCGCCGCGCAGCTCCACGGTGGCGCGGGTGCCGCGGGAGACGACGGTGGCGGACTCGATGAGGTAGGCGTCGGTGACCGCCTCGACGCCGTCCAGCGCGGCGAGCCGTTCCGTCTCGGCGGACCGCGCCGTGTGGAGCCACACATGGGCGCCGTTGGACTGGGTGAAGACCCGCTGCCAGGGGTTGGTGGCGTACCCGAACAGCGCGGTGGCCAGCAGCAGAGAGGCGACGATGCCGGCCGTGGCCAGCGCGATGAACAGCGCCTCCCCGCGATGGGTGCGCAGATCGGAGTGCGCCCAGCGCAACGTGGCTCGCACGGGCCTCAGCCCTTCGGTCCGGAACGCGGACCCGGGCACGCCCGGCTGCCGTACCCCGAGCACATCAGGTGGTCGTACACCGCATTCAGTCCCTCAGCTCCAGCACGCCCGAGATCCCCGTGCTCCGCGACGGCGTGGTCCCGTCCAGTTCCGCGTCGTCGGCGATCCGGCCGTCGAAGAAACTGATCACCCGGTCCGCGGCGCTGGCCAGCCGGGCGTCATGGGTGACCAGCACGATCGTCTGGCCGCGCCCGTGGAAGCGGGACAGCAGCCGCATCACCTCGCGGGTGCCCTTGCTGTCGAGGCTGCCGGCGGGCTCGTCGGCGAGCAGCAACGGAGGGTGGTTGACCAGCGCGCGGGCCAGTGCCACCCGCTGCTGCTCACCGCCGGACAGCTCGCCCGGCATGCTGCGCTCCTTGCCCTCCAGGCCCAGCTCCGCCAGGAGCTCCTCCCGCTCGGCGCGCGCCTGCCGCGGCGAGCGGCCGGCGAGCAGGGCGGGCAGCTCGACGTTGTCGGCGACGGACAGGTTGGAGACCAGGTTGAAGAACTGGAACACGATCCCGATGCCGTTGCGGCGCTCCTCGGCCCAGCGGGCCTCGCCGTAGGAGTCGGTGCACCGGCCGTCCAGCCAGATGCTGCCCTCGTCCGGCCGCTGCAGTCCGCCGAGCAGGTGCAGCAGCGTCGACTTGCCGGCCCCGGACGGTCCGGTGACCGCCACGAACTCGCCACGGGTCACCGACAGATCCACCCCGCGCACGGCCCGGGCGGGCGCCCCCTGGCCGTGGTGCGTCTTGACCAGGCCCTCGGCCCGCAGCAGCGCCGGAGCTCGGACGTCGCTCACTCCAGCCCCTCCAGTTCCTCCTGGCACCGCTCCAGCCAGTCCAGGTCGGCTTGGAGGTGCAGCATGGCGCCCTCGATCAGCAGTTGGGCGATTCTGTTGTCCCGGTTCTCGGCGGCGGCCAGCTTCGACAGACTGCGCATGGTGTTGAGGTACTGGCGCCGCTGCTTGTTGATGAGGGCGATCTGGTCCGCGAGACCGGTCTGCGGGGCCAGGGCGAGCTTCATGAAGAACTCGTCCCGCACCCGGGGTTCGTCCTCGGGCTCCTCGAACCAGACGCGCAGTTCCTCCCGCCCGGCGTCGGTGAGGTGGTAGATCTTCTTGTTGGGCCGGCTGGACTGCTCGACCTTCTCGCCCTCGATCAGTCCCGACTTCTCGAGGCGGCCGAGGGTCACGTAGATCTGGCCGACGTTCGGCTGAGGGTACGCGGAGCCCAGCAGTTGCTCAAGGTCCTGCTTCAGCTCGTAGCCGTGGGCGGGACCGCGCGCGAGAAGTGCCAGGAGGGGCAGGCGCACGCGTGCTCTCCTCCTAGGTCCTCGTCGGGCGCGTCATGCGGGGGTCTCCGGGGGGACGACGTGAGATTGACGCCAGGCCCTAGTGCCCCGACAGGCGACGTTCGCCCCGTCGCGACGCCCGGCACTCCCCCAAGCTCTTCGAGCAGGGGGACCCCCACTCGCCGCACCGGCCGAAAGCCCAAGTACATCCAGTACGAGGACTTCCGGTCGGCACACCGAGAGTACGCACCGGACGCCGCTCCTTCACGGGCAAACGTTGCCTGCCGCGGCACTAGTATCGCCCATACCTAACAGGTATACATGGCCTGAGCCGGGCGAGGATGCCCGGCGCCGGTGTGCAAGGAGGAACCTATGCGGTGGATCCACGCCGCCGGTAGGGGCCTCCTGGTTCTGGTCGTGGTCATGACCGGCTATATATCCTCGGGCGCGAGGGCGACCGGGGGGAGCGGTGAGGGCCGCGGCCCGCTCACCCTGGCCACCGCGGGCGATCTGACCGGTTACCTCGGCCCGCTTCTGGAGGGCTGGAACCGTACCCATCCCGCCGAGAGGGTCACCCTCGTCGAGCTGCCCGACGCCGCCGACGAGACCCGGGCGCAGATGGCCACCGATCTGCGCGGCGGCAACCGCAGCCGGTTCGACGTGCTCAACATCGACGTGAACTGGACATCGGAGTTCGCCGCGGCCGGCTGGATCCGCCCGCTGCCGCGCGAGCGCTTCCCGCTGGGGACCTTCCTGCCCCCGGTCGTCGACACGGCCACCTACGACGGACGGCTGTACGCGGTCCCTTACGTCACCAACGCCGGCCTGCTGCTGTACCGCAAGGACGTCCTGGACAAGGAGGGCGTCGCGCCGCCGCGCACCTGGGCCGAGCTGGAGCACGCCGCCCGGACCATCGCGCCCAAGTACGGACTGGACGGCTACGCGGGGCAGTTCCTGCCGTACGAGGGCCTGACCGTCAACGCCGCCGAGGCCGTGTACTCGGCGGGCGGCACGATCCTCGGCGACGAGGGCGAGCGCGTCACCGTCGACTCGCGCGCGGCCCGTGAGGGCATCGGCTTCCTGGCACGCGGCTTCCGCGAGGGCTGGATCCCCAGGGAGGCGCTGACGTACAAGGAGGAGGAGTCCAAGCAGGCCTTCCAGGACGGCCGGCTCCTCTTTCTGCGCAACTGGCCCTACGCGTACGCCGTCGCCTCGGCCGAGGGCTCCGAGGTCGCCGGGAGGATCGGCGCCGTGCCGCTGCCCGGACCCGACGGGCCGGGGACCAGTGTCCTCGGCGGCTCCAACCTGGCCGTCAACTCGCACGCGCGGCACCCCGACTCGGCCGCGCGCCTCATCGCGTACCTCACCAGCGAGCCCGTCCAGCGCCAGGTGCTCACCGAGGGCGCGCTGCCGCCCGTGCGCGCCGCGCTCTACGAGGACCCCGCACTCGTGCGGCGGTTCCCGTATCTGCCGACCCTGCGGGCCTCCGTGCTGGCCGCCGCGCCGCGCCCCAAGAGCCCGCACTACGACCAGGTCAGCCTGGTGGTGCAGGCGGTCGTACACGACGCGCTGGCGGGGCGGCAGACCCCCGAGGCGGCCGTGCGGCGCCTGGCGCGCGAGCTCGACGCCATCGCCGGGCGCTCGTAGCACGCGTACCGTCGGCAGCGAAGTGCTAGAACTAGTTACTTGTTAGGTAACGCCGCCATCACATCTGCCCCTGCTCCGTCCTGATAAGTCCGGACATGAGCGGTCAACTGCTCAGTAGCTTCTGTTCCGTTCGTTGACACCTTTCAGACACCGCTACCTAACATGCATGCACAACAGCTGCCTTCACAGGAATAGGTCAATGGATTGAACAGGCACGGTTGGTGGCGCGACGCGGTGATCTACCAGGTGTACGTCCGCAGCTTCCTCGACAGCACCGGCGACGGCATCGGCGATCTGGCCGGGGTCCGCGCGGGGCTGCCGTATCTGAAGAAGCTCGGCGTCGACGGCATCTGGCTGAGCCCCTTCTACCCCTCCCCGCAGCACGACCACGGCTACGACGTGGCCGACTACTGCGGCGTCGACCCGCTCTTCGGCGACCTCGCCGAGTTCGACCTGCTGATGGCCGCCGCCCGTCGGCTGGGGATCAGGGTGCTCCTCGACATCGTCCCCAACCACTGCTCCAGCGAGCACCCGTGGTTCCGCGAGGCGCTCGCCGCCGCGCCGGGCAGCGAGGCCCGCGACCGCTTCCACTTCACCGACGGGCGCGGCCCGGACGGCGCCGAGCCGCCCAACAACTGGCACGCCATGTTCGGCGGCCCCGCCTGGAGCCGGGTCACCGAACCGGACGGCCGCCCCGGCCAGTGGTACCTGCACATGTTCACGCCCGAGCAGCCCGACTGGAACTGGCGCAACCCCGAGATACCCGCCGAGTTCGAGCGTGTCCTGCGCTTCTGGCTCGACCGGGGCGTGGACGGCTTCCGCATCGACGTCGCCGCCGGCCTGTTCAAGCACCCCGAACTGCCCGACTCCCCGGACCCGGAGGCCGACGCCCGCACCCGCGACTCGGTCAACCCGCTCGCCTGGAACCAGCCCGAGGTGCATGACGTGTGGCGGCACTGGCGCGCGGTGTGCGAGGAGTACACCGCACGCGACGGCCGCGAACGCCTGCTGGTCGGCGAGGTCTCCGTGCCCAGCGCCCGCGAACACGCCAAGTACGTCCGCGCGGACGAACTGCACCAGGCCTTCTTCTTCGACCTGCTCGGCGCCCCCTGGGACGCCGACGCCTTCCGCAAGGTCATCTCCGAGGCCATGCTCGACATCGCCGGCACCGGCTCCACGGTCACCTGGGTCCTCAACAATCACGACCAGGTCCGCACCGTCACCCGCTACGGCGAGGCCGCCGTGGAGGGCAGTGGACTCGGAGCCGCCCGCGCCCGCGCCGCCGCGCTGCTGATGCTGGCGCTGCCCGGAGCCGCGTACGTCTACCAGGGCGAGGAACTCGGCCTGCCCGAGGTCGTCGACCTGCCCGACGACGTGCTCACCGACCCCATCTTCCACCGCACCGGAAGCCGCACCCACGTCCGCGACGGCTGCCGGGTGCCGCTGCCCTGGTCGGGACAGGTCTCCCCGTTCGGCTTCACCTCCGGGACCCAGAGCGCCAAGCCCTGGCTGCCGCAGCCCTCGTACTTCGCCGAGTACGTCACCGAACGCGCCCTCGCCGACACCCGCTCCTTCTGGCACCTGTACCGCGACGGCCTGCAACTGCGCTCCGCGCTCCCCCAGTTGGGCGAGGGCTCGCTGCGCTGGCTGGACACCCCGCCGGACGTGCTCGCCTTCGTCCGCGGCGACGGCCTGGTCTGCGCCGTCAACTTCGGTACCTCGCCCACGACCGCACCGGTCCCCGGCACCCCGCTGCTCGCCAGCGCCGACTGCCCGCCCGGAGTGCTCTCCGGGTCCACCGCCGCCTGGTGGATCACCGACGGCATCGATCTCTGAACCTCGTCAATTCCCCACCTTCCGAAGGGACATCAACGATGATGCGACGACGTACCACCCTGCTCACCGGCTGCACCGCCCTCGTCCTCGCCCTCGGCGCCACCGCCTGCGGCGGCGACGACCCCGTCTCCGCCGGTGGCGGCGACAAGACGCTCAGCGGCCAGACGGTCACCGTGGCCGGCGTCTGGTCCGGCAGCGAGCAGAAGAACTTCCAGAAGGTGCTGGACGCGTTCGCCGCGAAGACCGGCGCCAAGACCCAGTTCATGTCGACCGGCGACAACGTCTCCACCGTCGTCGGCAGCAAGATCGAGGGCGGCAACGCCCCCGACGTCGTGATGGTCCCGCAGGTCGGCGTGCTCCAGCAGTTCGCCAGGAAGGGCTGGCTGGAGCCGCTGTCCGACACCACCCAGAAGTCGGTGGACGCCAACTTCGCGCCGGTGTGGAAGAAGTACGGCAGCGTCGACGACACCCTGTACGGCCTCTACTTCAAGGCCGCCCACAAGTCCACCGTCTGGTTCAGCCCCGACGCGCTCGACCAGGCCGGCGTCAAGGCGCCGGCGACGTACGACGAGATGCTCAAGGCCGGACACACCCTCTCCGACTCCGGACTCGCCGCGTTCGCGGTCGCCGGACAGGACGGCTGGACCCTGACCGACTGGTTCGAGAACGTCTACCTCTCCCAGGCCGGCCCCGAGAAGTACGACGCCCTCGCCGCCCACGACCTCAAGTGGACCGACGACAGCGTGGTCAAGGCCCTCACCACGCTCGGCAAGCTGTTCAAGGACAAGCAGCTGATCGCGGGCGGCCAGAAGGGCGCCCTCAACACCGACTTCCCGGGCTCGGTGGAGAAGGTCTTCGGACCCAAGCCCGAGGCCGGCATGGTCTACGAGGGCGACTTCGTCGCGGGCGTCGCCCACGACCAGTTCGACCGGACCATCGGCAAGGACGCGGACTTCTTCCCCTTCCCGCCGGTCGACGGCGGCAACGCGCCGGTCGTCAGCGGCGGTGACGCGGCCGCCGTCCTCAAGGACGGCAAGAACGCCAAGGCCGGTATGAAGCTCCTCGAGTACCTGGCCACCCCGGAGGCCGCGGCCGTGTGGGCCAAGGCCGGCGGATTCCTGTCCCCGAACAAGAACCTCGACCTCGCCTCCTACGGCGACGACACCACCCGCGCCACCGCCAAGTCCCTCATCGCGGCGGGCGACTCCGACGCGGTCCGCTTCGACATGTCCGACCAGGCCCCGGCGGCCTTCGGCGGCACCAGCGGCGTGGGCGAATGGAAGCTGCTCCAGGACTTCCTGCGTGACCCGTCCGACCCGAAGGGCACCGCGGCGAAGCTGGAGGCCGCGGCGGCCAAGGCGTACAAGAACCAGGGCTGACCCGTCATGACCGCCCCCACACTCGCAAAGGAGAAGGGCGCGGGCCCCCCGTCGCCCGCCGCGCGCGCCGAGCAGGTTCGGCGCGCGCGGCGGCGGGGCCGGGTCGTCGCGCTGCTGTTCGTCTTCCCCGCACTGCTGCTGCTCGGCGCCCTCGTCGTCTACCCGGTGCTGTTCTCCGTCGGCCGGAGCTTCTTCGACGCCTCCGGCACCCGGTTCGTCGGCGGGGACAACTACACCGAGATGTTCAGCGACCCGGCGACGCTGAAGGCCGTCCGGAACACCACGATCTGGGTCGTCGTCGCCCCGGCGCTGCTCACCGGGCTCGGACTGATCCTCGCCGTGCTGGTGGAGAAGGTCCGCTGGGCGACGGCGTTCAAGCTGCTGCTGTTCATGCCGATGGCCGTGTCCTTCCTCGCCGCCGGCATCATCTTCCGGCTCGCCTACGACGAGGACCCGGACAAGGGCGTCCTGAACGCCGCCGTGGTCTCCGTGCACGACGCCTTCAAGGGAACCCCGGCCTACCCGAGCGCCCGCGCCCGTGAGGGGTTCGGGCTGACCGAGGGCCGGGACGGCTCCTACCTCACGAACACGAGCCTCTCGCCCGGCTCCACGGTGACCCTGCCCATGGTCGGCGTGCTGCCCAAGGACCTGCCCGGCGACGCCTCGCCCGCCCGCCCGGTGGAGGACGGGAAGACGGCTTCGGACGAACTGCGCGGAGTCGTCTACCTGGACTTCGCACCCGGCGGAGGCGGCACCCAGGGCAAGATCGACCGCGGCGAGAGCGGTATGCCCGGCATGAAGGTCGAGGCGGTGCGCGACGGCCGTACGGTCGCGAGCACCACCACGGGCTCCGACGGCTCCTTCCGCCTCACGGGCCTGAAGGCGGGCTCGTACGAGGTGAAGCTGCCGCAGGCCAACTTCGCCCAGCCCTACCAGGGCGTCTCCTGGCTCGGCCCGACGCTCGTCACCCCGATGATCATCGGCGCCTATCTGTGGATCTGGACCGGGTTCGCGATGGTGCTGATCGGCGCCGGACTGTCCGCGCTGCCGCGTGACGCGCTGGAGGCGGCGCGCATCGACGGGGCCAACGAGTGGCAGATCTTCCGGCGGATCACCGTGCCGCTGCTCGCCCCCGTCCTCACCGTCGTCTTCGTCACCCTCGTGATCAACGTGATGAAGGTCTTCGACCTCGTCTACATCATCGCGCCCGGCCCGGTGCAGCAGGACGCCACCGTGCTGGCGACCCAGATGTGGCTGGTGTCCTTCGGCGGTGGCAACAACCAGGGCCTCGGCAGCGCGCTCGGCGTGCTCCTGCTGCTCCTGGTGATCCCGGCGATGGTGTTCAACGTCCGCCGCTTCCGAAGGAGTCAGTGATGAACGCGGTCAGGCGGGGCCTGGGCAGCGCGCTGGTCCAGGCCGTCCTCGTGGTGATCGGCCTGGTCTGGATGACCCCGCTCGCGGGGCTGTTCCTGTCGTCGCTGCGTTCGGCCAAGGACACCGCGAAGGGCGGCTGGTGGACGGCGCTGGCCAGCCCGCAGCAACTGTCCTTCGACAACTACTCGGCGCTGCTGAGGAACTCGGGCATCACCAAGGCCTTCTGGAACACGGTGCTGATCTCGGTGCCCACGACGTTCCTGGTCGTGGTCATCGCGGCGCTGGCCGGATACGCGTTCGCCTGGCTGGACTTCCCGGCCCGTGAGCCGCTGTTCCTGCTGGTGGTGGCCATGCTGGTGGTGCCCGTGCAGATCGGTCTGCTGCCCGTCGCCAAACTCTTCGGCCGGCTCGGCCTGTTCGGCACGATCCCCGGCGTGGTCCTCTTCCACGTGGCCTACGGACTGCCGTTCGCGGTGTTCCTGCTGCGGAACTACTTCGCCGAGATGCCGAAGGAGATGCTGGAGGCGGCCCGCATGGACGGGGGCAACGAGTGGCGGATCTTCACCCGGCTGGTGCTGCCGGTGGGGCGGCCCGCGATCGCGAGCCTCGCCATCTTCCAGTTCCTGTGGGTGTGGAACGACATGCTGGTGGCGCTGCTGTTCGCCGACACCTCGTCGCAACCGCTGACGGTGGAACTCCAGTCGCAGATCCGCCAGTTCGGCAGCAACATCGATGTGCTGGCGCCGGGGGCGTTCCTGTCGCTGGTCGTGCCGGTGGTCGTGTTCTTCGCCTTCCAGCGGCATTTCGTGCAGGGGGTGATGGCGGGGTCGGTGAAGTGAAGCCGACCTCCGGTCCGGCCTGAACGGCCTCCTCCCCGCATGCCGGACGGGCCGGGAACAAGGTGCGGCGGCGGTGTTCTCACCGCCGCCGCACCTTGCCGTTCACGCCGAGGCCGGCGGATACAGCGATCTCGGCAGCTGCGAGGCCGCCGCCGTGTCCAGGAGCCACAGGGTGCGGGCGCGGCCCCGGGCGCCGGCCGCCGGGGCCTGGATCTCGCCCGCGCCCGACAGGGCCATCGCCACCGCGTTGGCCTTGTCCTCGCCGGCCGCCAGCAGCCAGACCTCACGGGCCGAGCGGATGGCGGGCAGGGTGAGGGAGACGCGGGTGGGCGGCGGCTTGGGGGAGCCGTGCACCCCGATCACCGTACGCTCCGTCTCACGCACCCCCGGATGCTCCGGGAAGAGGGACGCGACATGGGTGTCCGGGCCGACGCCCAGCATCAGGACGTCGAACGCCGGGACCGCGCCGTGGTTCTCGGGGCCGGCCGCGCGGGCCAGCTCCTCGGCGTAGGCCTCCGCCGCCGCCTCGGCGTCCGCGCCATGGGGACCGTCCGACGCGGGCATGGCGTGCACGCGCTTGGGGTCCAGCGGCACGGAGTCCAGCAGGGCCTCGCGGGCCTGCGTGACATTGCGCTCCGGGTCGCCCTCCGGCAGGAACCGCTCGTCGCCCCACCACAGGTCGAGCCGGCCCCAGTCGATCGCGTCGCGGGCGGGCGCGGCCGCCAGCGCGGCCAGCACACCGTTGCCGTTGCGACCACCTGTGAGGACCACGGACGCCGAACCCGTCGAGGCCTGCGCGTCCACGATCCGGGTGATCAGCCGGGCCGCGGCGGCCTGCGCCATCAGCTCCTTGTCGTGGTGGACGACCAGTTGCGGAGTGCTCACTCGGCGGCCTCCTCCTGGGGCACGGGCACCGCGACCGGCTCCGGCGCCGAAGCCTTGGAGACGTCGGACCCGGGGACGTCGGACGCCCGGCGGCCGTCCAGCCGGTCCACGCCGAACCGCAGCGCGGAGGCGTACGTGTCGTCCGGGTCGAGCCGTCGCAGCTCCTCCGCGATCAGCTCGGCCGTCTCCCGCCGCTTCAGCGCCACCGCCCGCTCCGGCTGCCCCTCGATGGACAGGGTCGCCAGCCTGCCGTCGGCCCGGTCCAGGGCGATCGGGCCGCAGCTGGTGTCCATGCGGACCGCGGTCAGACCGGGCCCCGCGGACTGCGAGCGCCTCACCGGTACGTCCAGCCGGTCCGCGAGCCACATCGCCAGCAGCTCGCAGCTCGGGTTGAACTCCTCGCCCTCCACCTCCACGGCCCTGACCTCGCAGGTGACCTGGTCGAGGGCCGCGGCCAGCATCGAGCGCCACGGCGTGATCCGGGTCCAGGACAGGTCCGTGTCGCCGGGCGTGTACGCCTCGGCCCGCGCGGACAGCTCCCGCACCGGCTGCTCGGAGGAGTAGGTGTCGGTGACCCGGCGCTGCGCCAGGGCGCCCAGCGGGTCCTTGGCCGGGTCGAGCGGCGCGTTCACCGGCCACCAGACGACGACGGGCGCGTCGGGCAGCAGCAGCGGCAGCACCACCGACTGGGCGTGGTCGGCCACCTCGCCGTGCAGGCGCAGCACCACCGTCTCGCCGGTGCCGGCGTCCGCGCCCACCCGCACCTCGGCGTCCAGCCGCGAGGACGTGCGGTCGCGCAGGGTCCTGGCGTGCCGCTTGACGACGACCAGCAGGCGCGAGGGATGCTCGCGCGAGGCGTCGCCCGCGGCCTTCAGGGCGTCGTAGGCGTTCTCCTCGTCGGTGACGATGACCAGCGTGAGCACCATGCCCACGGCCGGGGTGCCGATCGCCCGCCGGGCCTGCACCAGCGCCTTGTTGATCTTGCTGGCCGTGGTGTCGGTCAGGTCTATCTTCATGGCCGGCGCCAGCTCCGTCCGTCTCGTGCGAGCATGTCGTCCGCCTCGGCGGGCCCCCATGTCCCGGACGGGTACTGCGCGGGCCTGCCGTGCTTGTCCCAGTACGTCTCGATCGGGTCGAGGATCCGCCAGGACAGCTCGACCTCCTCGGTGCGCGGGAAGAGGTTGGAGTCGCCGAGCAGCACGTCCAGGATCAGCCGCTCGTACGCCTCCGGGCTGGACTCCGTGAAGGACTCGCCGTAGGCGAAGTCCATCGACACGTCCCGGATCTCCATCGACGTGCCGGGCACCTTGGAGCCGAAGCGGACCGTGACACCCTCGTCCGGCTGGACGCGGATGACGATGGCGTTCTGCCCGAGTTCCTCGGTGGCCGAGGTGTCGAAGGGGGAGTGCGGGGCCCGCTGGAAGACGACCGCGATCTCGGTGACCCGGCGGCCCAGGCGCTTTCCGGTGCGCAGATAGAAGGGGACGCCCGCCCAGCGGCGGTTGTCGATCCCCAGCTTGACGGCCGCGTAGGTGTCGGTCTTCGACTTCTTGTCGATGCCCTCTTCCTCGAGGTAGCCGATGACCTTCTCGCCGCCCTGCCAGCCCGCCGCGTACTGCCCGCGCACGGTCGACCTGCCCAGGTCCTTGGGCAGCTTCACCGCGCCGAGCACCTTGGTCTTCTCCGCGGCCAGCGCGTCCGCGTCGAAGGAGGCCGGCTCCTCCATGGCGGTCAGCGCCAGGAGCTGCAGCAGATGGTTCTGGATGACGTCACGGGCGGCGCCGATGCCGTCGTAGTAGCCGGCCCGGCCGCCGATGCCGATGTCCTCGGCCATGGTGATCTGCACATGGTCCACGAAGGACCGGTTCCAGATCGGCTCGAACATCGTGTTGGCGAAGCGCAGCGCCAGGATGTTCTGGACGGTCTCCTTGCCCAGGTAGTGGTCGATGCGGAAGACCTGGTCCGGGGCGAAGACCTCGTGCACGATCGAGTTGAGCTCCTCGGCCGACTTCAGGTCGTGTCCGAAGGGCTTCTCGATGACCGCGCGCCGCCACGAGCCGTGGCTCTGGTCGGCGAGCTGGTGCTTCTTGAGCTGCTGGATGACCACCGGGAAGGACTTCGGCGGCACCGACAGGTAGAAGGCGAAGTTGCCGCCCGTGCCCTGTGCCTTGTCCAGTTCCTCGATCGTGCCGCGCAGCCGCTCGAACGCGTCGTCGTCGTCGAAGGTGCCCTGCACGAAGCGCATCCCCTGGATGAGCTGCTGCCAGACCTCCTCGCGGAACGGCGTGCGGGCGTGCTCCTTGACGGCGTCGTGCACGACCTGCGCGAAGTCCTCGTGCTCCCAGTCGCGGCGGGCGAAGCCGACGAGCGAGAAGCCCGGCGGCAGCAGACCCCGGTTGGCGAGGTCGTACACCGCGGGCATCAGCTTCTTGCGCGACAGGTCGCCCGTGACACCGAAGATGACCAGGCCCGACGGCCCCGCGATACGCGGGAGCCGTCGGTCGGCGGGGTCACGGAGCGGGTTCGCTCCGGTGACGGTAAGGGGCGCCAAGGTTCTCAGCCCTCCGCGGGAGCGAGGCGCTCCAGCTCTGCCTCGGTGGACTTCAGCAGGTCGTTCCAGGACGCCTCGAACTTGTCGACGCCCTCGTCCTCCAGGACCTGGACGACGTCGTCGTAGGAGATCCCGATCCGCTCCAGCGCGTCGATGTCCGCGCGGGCCTGCTCGTAGGTGCCGGTGATCGCGTCGCCGCGGATCGCGCCGTGGTCCTCGGTGGCCTCGAGGGTGGCCTCGGGCATGGTGTTCACCGTGTTCGGCGCCACCAGCTCCTCGACGTACATGGTGTCCTTGTACGCCTTGTCCTTCACTCCGGTGGACGCCCACAGCGGACGCTGCTTGTTGGCGCCCTCCCGCTCCAGCGCGATCCACCGCTCGGAGGAGAAGACCTCCTCGTACGCCTCGTAGGCCAGACGCGCGTTGGCCACGCCCGCCTTGCCGCGCAGCGCCTTGGCCTCGTCGGTGCCGAGCTCGTCGATCCGCCGGTCGATCTCGGTGTCCACGCGGGACACGAAGAAGGACGCCACCGAGTGGATCTTCGACAGGTCCAGGCCGCGCGCCCGGGCCTTCTCCAGGCCGCTCAGGTACGCGTCCATCACCGCGCGGTAGCGCTCCAGCGAGAAGATCAGGGTGACGTTGACGCTGATGCCGTTGCCGATGGTCTCGGCGATCGCCGGCAGGCCCGCCCTGGTGGCAGGGATCTTGATGAGCGTGTTGGGCCGGTCGACCAGCCAGGCGAGCTGGCGGGCCTCGGCGACCGTCGCCTTGGTGTTGTGCGCCAGACGCGGGTCCACCTCGATGGAGACCCGGCCGTCCTTGCCGCCGGTGGCGTCGAAGAGCGGGCGCAGGATGTCGGCGGCGTCACGGACGTCCGCCGTCGTGATCATGCGGATGGCCTCCTCCACCGTGACCCGGCGGGCGGCCAGGTCCGAGACCTGCTGCTCGTAGCCGTCACCGTGCGAGATGGCCTTCTGGAAGATCGTCGGGTTGGTGGTGACGCCCACGACGTGCTGCTGGTCGATCAGCTCGGCGAGGTTGCCGGACGTGATCCGCTTGCGCGACAGGTCGTCCAGCCAGATCGCGACGCCTTCGTCGGAAAGGCGCTTCAGTGCGTCTGTCATGGAAAATGCATCTCCTACAGGTCGTATATGAGCGTCAGCGCTGGGCGGCGGCGATGGATTCCCGGGCCTTGGCGGCCACGTTCTCGGCAGTGAAGCCGAACTCGCGGAACAGCACCTTGGCGTCGGCTGAAGCACCGAAGTGCTCGAGGGAAACGATGCGGCCCGCGTCCCCCACGTACTTGTGCCAGGTCAGACCGATACCTGCCTCGACCGCGACACGCGCCCGCACGGCCGGGGGCAGCACGCTGTCCCGGTACCCCTGGTCCTGCTCCTCGAACCACTCCACGGACGGCATGGACACCACCCGGGTGGGCACGCCCTCGGCCTGGAGCCGTTCACGGGCCTCCACGGCCACGTGCACCTCGGAACCGGTGGCGATCAGGACGACCTGCGCCTCGGCGCTCTGCCCGTCGGACCCCTCCGCCTCGAACATGACGTAACCGCCGCGCGCCGCGTCGTCGTTGGGCTCGTACGTCGGCACGCCCTGGCGGGTCAGCGCCAGTCCGTGCGGGACGCCCTTGCCGAACTCCTTGGTCCAGCGGCGCAGGATCTCGCGCCAGGCGATCGCGGTCTCGTTGGCGTCGGCCGGGCGGACGACGTTGAGGCCCGGGATGGCGCGCAGCGAGGCCAGGTGCTCGACCGGCTGGTGGGTGGGGCCGTCCTCGCCCAGACCGACGGAGTCGTGGGTCCAGACGTACGTGACCGGCAGGTGCATCAGGGACGACAGGCGCACCGCGTTGCGCATGTAGTCGGAGAAGACCAGGAAGGTGCCGCCGTAGACGCGGGTGTTGCCGTGCAGCGTGATGCCGTTCATCGCCGCGGCCATCGCGTGCTCACGGATGCCGAAGTGGATGGTGCGCCCGTACGGGTTCGCCTCCGGCAGCGGGTTGCCCTCGGGCAGGAACGACGAGGTCTTGTCGATGGTGGTGTTGTTCGAGCCGGCGAGGTCCGCCGAGCCGCCCCACAGTTCCGGGACCACGTCGCCGAGCGCCTGGAGCACCTTGCCGGACGCGGCGCGCGTGGCCAGGCCCTTGCCCGCCTCGAACACGGGGATCTTCTCGTCCCAGCCGGCGGGCAGTTCGCCCGCGGCGATCCGGTCGAACTCGGCGGCCCGCTCGGCGTTCGCCTCGCGCCAGACCTGGAGCGTCTTCTCCCACTCGGCCCTGGCCCGGCGGCCCCGCTCGACGGCGGCGCGGGTGTGGTTCAGCACCTCGTCGGAGACCTCGAAGTGCTGCTCGGGGTCGAAGCCGAGGACGCGCTTGGTGGCCGCGACCTCCTCCTCGCCCAGCGCCGAGCCGTGCGCGGCCTCGGTGTTCTGCGCGTGCGGGGCCGGCCAGGCGATGATCGAGCGCATCGCGATGAAGGACGGCCGGTCGGTGACGGCCTTGGCCGCCTCGATGGCCGCGTGGATCGCCTGCGGGTCGAGGTCGCCGTCCTCCTTGGACTCCACGCGCTGCACGTGCCAGCCGTAGGCCTCGTACCGCTTGACGGTGTCCTCGGAGACGGCCGTCTCGGTGTCGCCCTCGATCGAGATGTGGTTGTCGTCCCACAGCAGGATCAGGTTGCCGAGCTTCTGGTGGCCGGCCAGCGAGGACGCCTCGGCGGAGATGCCCTCCTGCAGGCAGCCGTCACCGGCGACGCAGTAGATGAAGTGGTCGAACGGGGACTCGCCCGCGGGGGCCTCCGGGTCGAACAGACCGCGCTCGTAGCGGGCGGCCATCGCCATGCCCACCGCGTTGGCGACACCCTGGCCGAGCGGACCGGTCGTGGTCTCCACGCCCGCCGTGTGCCCGTACTCCGGGTGGCCGGGCGTCTTCGAGCCCCAGGTGCGGAAGGACTTCAGGTCGTCCAGCTCCAGCCCGAAACCGGCCAGGTACAGCTGGGTGTAGAGGGTCAGGGAGGAGTGACCGGCGGACAGTACGAAACGGTCGCGGCCCACCCACTGCGGATCGGCCGGGTCGTGCCGCATCACCTTCTGGAAGAGGGTGTAGGCGACGGGAGCCAGGCTCATCGCCGTGCCGGGATGGCCGTTGCCGACCTTCTGTACGGCATCGGCGGCCAGGACGCGCGCGGTGTCCACGGCACGCTGGTCCAACTCGGTCCAGTCGAGGTCTGTGGTGGTCGGCTTGGTGCTCACCCTGAGTCAGGGCTCCTCTCCACATGTCGGAAGCCGGCGTACGGGGGGACCGCGCACCGGTTTGCCGGCCTTCTCGGCGTCGGCCGGACGTTGTCGAGCCTATCCCGTCAGAACGTGCGTTTTTCCGCGTCGTTCCAGAGTGCCGGGACTCTCTTGGATCCGCCTCCCCGCTGGTCGGAATCGCATTCGGCACATGAATACGGAGCTGCTCATTCGATCGCTCAATCGAGCCGGATCACGCCCTTCCGGAGGGCCCCGCCAACACGATCCGACCCCCGCGAATGTCCGGGTCTGGGCAACGTCTACAGTGGCGTGGTACGCGCGAGTCCTTACCGTCGGTTCACACGGGCGGCTCGCTGGGAGTCTCTGTCAGGGGTGTGCGTGACGGCCGTCGAATCCCGTCCAGCGGGGGTACTCGGTGCGAGCCAGAGCCCGAGCCACCGGCCGTTCGGGGCCCGTGTCAAGGCGTTCGTGGCGCTGACCAAGCCGCGGATCATCGAGCTGCTGCTGATCACCACCGTTCCGGTGATGTTCCTGGCTCAGCGCGGCGTGCCCGACCTGGGTCTGGTCCTGATCACCTGCGTCGGCGGCTATCTGTCGGCGGGCGGCGCCAACGCGCTGAACATGTACATCGACCGCGACATCGACGCGCTCATGGACCGCACCTCGCAGCGCCCGCTGGTCACCGGCATGGTCAGCCCGCGCGAGTGCCTGGCCTTCGGCATCACGCTGGCGGTCGTCTCCACGCTGCTGTTCGGCCTCACCGTCAACTGGCTGTCCGCGTGGCTGGCGCTCGGCGCGCTCCTCTTCTACGTCGTCGTCTACACGATGATCCTCAAGCGCCGCACCTCGCAGAACATCGTGTGGGGCGGCATCGCCGGCTGCATGCCGGTGCTGATCGGCTGGTCCTCGGTCACCGACTCGATGTCCTGGGCGCCCGTCATCCTCTTCCTCGTCATGTTCTTCTGGACGCCGCCGCACTACTGGCCGCTGTCCATGAAGGTGAAGGACGACTACGCGCGCGTGGGCGTGCCGATGCTGCCGGTCGTCGCCTCCAACAAGGTGGTCGCCCGCCAGATCGTGCTCTACAGCTGGGTGATGGTGGGGGTCTCGCTGCTGCTGACCCCGCTCGGCTACACCGGCTGGTTCTACACGGCGGTGGCGCTGGCCGCGGGCGGCTGGTGGCTGTGGGAGGCGCACGCGCTGCAGAACCGGGCCAAGGCCGAGGCGACCGGCACGAAGCTGAAGGAGATGCGTCTGTTCCACTGGTCCATCACCTATGTGTCGCTGCTGTTCGTGGCGGTCGCGGTGGATCCCTTCCTGCGCTGAGCTCTCCTCCGGACGTCACTCGGGCGGGGTACGTGGTCAAGGCCACGCACTCCGCCCGTCGCCGTTTGATCTACTCGTGGGTAGCATCCTGGCCATGGCAGACACGCAGCAGGTTGACCCCAAGGACGAGCGCAGGGCCGCCCGTCTCGCCCGGCGGATCGGCTCCTTCTCCAAGGCCCACGGAGGCGCCGAGGGGCAGGTCGCGTACCTCGGGGAGCGCGGCGCCAGGATCGTCCTGGTCGGCGAGGACGGCACCTGGGGCGACCTCGTTGCCCCCACGTACGCCATCGCCGAGCAGGCGGTGGAGAAGTCCGGGATCACCGTCCACGAGGCGTTCGACGGCGCGCTCGCGGCCAAGGTGCGGACGGGCCCGTACGAGTGGAGCCGTATGGCGGGCCTCCAGGTGGGCGGCCCGTCCAACCGCTGACGGAACACGGAAGCCGGGGCCGGCGGTCATCCGGCCGCCGGCCCCGGCTTCCGAGCGGGAGCGGCCTCAGGCCTTCGCCAGCGTCGCCTCGGTGGCGGGCCCCGGCAGATCGGCCACGGCCTGCGGCCGCTCACGCAGCGACAGCAGCACGCGCAGCACCCAGATCCACATGACGCACGAGCCCAGCATGTGCAGGCCGACCATGGCCTCGGGCAGATGCGTGAAGGACTGGACATAGCCGATGACGCCCTGGCCCAGCAGGATCAGGAACAGTTCACGGGTCCGCGCCAGCGGACCGCGCGGCGCGTCGACGGCCTTGAGGATGAACCACAGCGCGAACGTCAGCGTGATCACGATCCATGCCAGCACGGCGTGCAGCTTGGCGACCGTCTGCCAGTCGATCGGAATGCGGGAGACCTCCTGGGAGTCGCCCGCGTGCGGCCCGGCACCGGTGACCACCGTGCCCACCGCGATCAGCAGCACGCTCGCGAGGACCAGGAACCCGACCAGCTGCCGGATCGGCTTGCCGACCAGCGGGCGCGGCTCGGCGTCGCCCTCGCGGGTGCGCTGCCACATCACCGTGGCGACCGCGATCAGCGCAGAGGAGAGCAGGAAGTGCGCCGCGACGGTGTACGGGTTCAGACCCACCAGGACGACGATGCCGCCGAGCACCGCGTTGCCCATGACCACCCAGAACTGAGCCCAGCCCAGCCGGGTGAGGCTGCGCCGCCACGGCTTCTGGGCGCGCGCGGCGACGATCGCCCAGCCCACGGCCGCACACAGCACGTACGTCAGCATCCGGTTGCCGAACTCGATCACGCCGTGCACACCCATCTCGCGGGTGGTGGTCAGCGAGTCGTCCGTGCAGGTGGGCCAGGTCGGGCAGCCGAGGCCCGAGCCGGTCAGGCGGACGGCGCCGCCGGTGACGACGATGACCACCGCCATCACCAGCGCGGACAGGGCCGCCCGCTGGACGGTCCTCGGATGCGGGGTCCAGCGTTCGGCGATGAGGGCGAGCGGGTTGCGCACGGCGGCTACGGCGTCGGCGCGGGTCAGGTTCGGCACGCGATCCATCGTAGGCGCCCGCTTGTGCATCGTTTCACGAGGGTCCATCGCGCCCTACTCCCAACGGAAGAACTTCCCGGCGGCCGCGAGACCCGCCACCGCCCAGACGGCGAGGATCGCGAGGTCGCCCCACGGCATCCCGGCGCCGTGCTGGAGCACGTCCCGCAGCCCGCCGGAGAGCGCCGAGATGGGCAGCAGGCCGAGCACGTCCTGGGCGACGGGCGGGAACTTGTCCAGCGGCACGACCACCCCGCCGCCGACCAGGAGCAGCAGGAAGACCAGGTTGGCGGCGGCCAGGGTGGCCTCGGCCTTCAGGGTCCCCGCCATCAGCAGGCCGAGACCGGAGAAGGCCGCCGTGCCGAGGACCATCAGCAGGAGCACGGCGAACGGGTTGCCGTGCGGCGACCAGCCGAGCGCGAAGGCGATCACGGTCAGCAGCACGACCTGAAGCACCTCGGTGACCAGCACCGACGCCGTCTTGGCGGTCATCAGACCCCAGCGCGGCAGCGGCGAGGCGGCCAGCCGCTTCAGCACGCCGTAGCGCCGCTCGAAGCCGGTCGCGATGGCCTGCCCGGTGAACGCGGTCGACATCACGGCGAGCGCGAGGACACCGGGGGCGAGGAAGTCCACGGCCCTGCCCGCGCCGGTGTCGACGATGTCCACGGAGCTGAACAGCACCAGCAGCAGCGTCGGGATGACGACGGTGAGCAGCAGCTGCTCCCCGTTGCGCAGCAGCATCCTCGTCTCCAGCGCCGCCTGCGCCGCGATCATGCGGGTCAGCGGCGCCGCGCCCGGCTTCGGGGCGTACGTACCGGTGGCGGTGACGGTGGTCACGAGCGCAGCTCCTTGCCGGTCGGTTCCAGGCTGTTTCTTCCCGGGGGACAGCCCCCGGACCCCCGGCCGTGCTTCAGGTGGACCGGAATCATGAGCGCAGCTCCCTGCCCGTCAGCTCCAGAAAAACGTCCTCCAGCGTGTGCCGCTCGACGGAGATGCTGTCCGGCATCACGCCGTGCTGGGCGCACCAGGACGTCACGGTCGCGAGCAGCTGCGGGTCGACGTTGCCGACGATGCGGTAGGAGCCCGGCGTCAGCTCGGCGGCCGAGGAGTCGGTGGGCAGCGCCTTGAGCAGGGAGGCGACGTCGAGTCCCGGGCGGCCGGTGAAGCGCAGGGTGTTCTCGGCGCCGCCGCGGCACAGCTCCTCCGGGGAGCCCTGGACGACGACCCGGCCGGCGTCGATGATCGCGACGTCGTCGGCGAGCTGCTCGGCCTCCTCCATGTGGTGCGTGGTGAGGATCACCGAGACGCCGTCGGCGCGCAGGTCGCGCACCAGGTCCCAGGTGGCCCGGCGGGCCTGCGGGTCGAGTCCGGCGGTCGGCTCGTCGAGGAAGACCAGTTCGGGCCGCCCGACGACGGCCATGGCGAGCGCGAGCCGCTGCTGCTGGCCGCCGGAGAGCCGGCGGTAGGAGGTCCGGCCGCAGCTTCCGAGCCCGAGCCGTTCGATGAGGGCGTCCACGTCCAGCGGGTGGGCGTGCAGGCCGGCGACGTGCCGCAGCATCTCGTCGGCCCGCGCGCCGGAGTACACGCCACCGGACTGGAGCATCACGCCGATACGGGGCCTGAGCTGCGCGGACTGTCTCACGGGGTCGAGGCCCAGGACGCGTACCGTGCCGGAATCCGGCCGCCTGTACCCCTCGCAGGTCTCGACCGTCGTCGTCTTGCCCGCGCCGTTGGGGCCGAGCACGGCGGTCACGCCCGCCCGGGCCACCAGGTCGAGGCCGTCCACCGCGGTCTTCGTGCCGTACCGCTTCACCAAGGCCTGGACCTGGACCACGGGCTCACTTCGCATGAGGCCAAAGTCTAGGGACGCGCCGGACGGCTCAGGCGGCCGGGTGAGGGAAGTCATCCTCCCGGGGCCGGTGCACCGCGAGCCACCGCTCCGCGTACGCCACCGCGTCCGCCACCGGGAAGAGCCGCGTCCGAGCGGCGCCCACCGCGCCGCGGACCACCGGCCGGTCGCGCTCGAAGTCGTGCCCGAGTTCCTCGAACCCCTCGGAGGTGACGGACACGTCGGTGACGACCTCCCAGCCGCGCGGCCCCGGTCTGCCCTCCCGGGCGAGCGGCGCGGGGATCCGGTACTCGGCCAGGTGGAAGCAGGTGCAGGAGCCGTATCCGGCGCCCAGCATCAGCACCCGGGCGCCGAGCGCCTCCAGCCGGGCGAGCGGGCTCCGCTCACCGAACCGGCAGTCGGCGGCGTGCCCGTCGACCACTTCGGCGGCGCGCGGGCCGATCGCGGCGAACGAGCCGTCCGGATGCGCGCTGCGCAGGGCCCCCGGCCAGGTGCGCACGGTCTCCGGGATCACCCCGACCCCGTAGGAGGGGGAGACGCGGGGGTCGTAGGCGGGCATCGAGGCGCGGATGGTGTCCCACCACTCCTCGGGCACCGGCGGTCTGCTCCAGCGCGCCGGGTCGGACAGATCGCCGCAGTGCGTGGGGACCACGAGCGTGCCGTCGGGACCGAGCACGTCGAGCAGTGCCTGGACGACCGCGACCTGGCCGCCGCAGACCCAGCCGAGCGAACTGAGGGAGGAGTGGACGAGAAGGGTCTCGCCGGGGCGCACGCCGAGGTCGCGCAGTCCCCCGGCGATCGTGTCCCGGGTGACGAGCGGGCCGGTCGGCGGCGGTGTGGGCATGGTCGGGGAGTCTGGCGCATCGCCCCGGAGGGTGCCACCCATTTGATCGACCGGAGATCGTTTCCGCAGGTCGGATTAGGTTTGCCTAAGTGACGCAGGGCACCGCCCGTCCGGATCAAGGCCGCTTGTCAGTCCGTGAGGAATTACGCAACAATGGCGTTGTGAAAAACGTCGGCGAGGTTCGGGAGACCCCCATGGGGGCCCCGCAGGAGGAGTTCGCGACCGGGGAGCGTTCCACGCGCAACCGGGTCGCGCGGTCCATCCTGGACCACGGCCCGTCGACCGTCGCCGAGCTGGCCGGCCGGCTGGGACTCACCCAGGCAGCCGTACGGCGCCACCTGGACGCCCTGGCCGCCGACGACGTGGTGGCGGCGCGGGAGCAGCGGGTGTACGGAGCGCGGACGCGCGGCCGGCCCGCCAAGGTCTTCGCGCTCACCGACTGCGGACGGGACGCCTTCGACCAGTCGTACGACAAGCTCGCCGTGGACGCGCTCCGCTGGATCGCCGAGCGGGAGGGCGGGCCGGAGGCGGTCGCCGCCTTCGCCCGGGCCCGGATCGCCGCGCAGGCGAGCGCGTACCGCGAGGCGGTCGAGGCCGTCACGCCCGACCAGCGCACCGAAGCGCTGGCCAAGGCCTTGAGCGTGGACGGGTACGCTGCTACGGCGCGCAGCGCGCCCCTCCCGCAGCGGGGTGAGCAGCTCTGCCAGCACCACTGCCCGGTCGCCCATGTCGCGGAGCAGTTCCCGCAGCTATGCGAGGCGGAGACGGAGATCTTCGCCGAGTTGCTGGGTACTCACGTCCAGCGACTGGCGACCATCGCGCACGGCGACGGCGTCTGCACGACGTTCATCCCCAAGATTTCCCAGACCGATCACCAAAGCCAGAACGCATCCGCAAGCACGGCCGGGAGGAACCCCGCATGACTCTCCCCACGGAGACTGCCCACCCCGAACTCGAGGGCCTGGGCAAGTACGAATACGGCTGGGCCGACTCCGACACGGCCGGCGCCTCTGCCAGGCGCGGTCTGAACGAGGAGGTCGTCCGTGACATCTCGGCGAAGAAGTCCGAGCCGGAGTGGATGACCAAGCTGCGCCTGAAGGGCCTGCGGCTCTTCGAGAAGAAGCCCATGCCGAACTGGGGCTCGGACCTGTCGGGGATCGACTTCGACAACATCAAGTACTTCGTGCGCTCCACGGAGAAGCAGGCGCAGTCCTGGGAGGACCTGCCCGAGGACATCAAGAACACGTACGACAAGCTCGGCATCCCCGAGGCGGAGAAGCAGCGCCTCGTCGCCGGTGTCGCCGCGCAGTACGAGTCGGAGGTCGTCTACCACCAGATCCGTGAGGACCTGGAGGAGCAGGGCGTCATCTTCCTCGACACGGACACCGCCCTGAAGGAGCACCCGGAGCTCTTCAAGGAGTACTTCGGCACCGTCATCCCCGTCGGCGACAACAAGTTCGCCTCGCTGAACAGCGCGGTGTGGTCCGGCGGCTCCTTCATCTACGTCCCGCCGGGCGTCCACGTGGAGATCCCGCTCCAGGCCTACTTCCGTATCAACACGGAGAACATGGGCCAGTTCGAGCGGACCCTGATCATCGTCGACGAGGGCGCCTACGTGCACTACGTCGAGGGCTGCACCGCGCCGATCTACCAGAGCGACTCCCTGCACAGCGCGGTCGTCGAGATCATCGTCAAGAAGAACGCCCGCTGCCGCTACACGACCATCCAGAACTGGTCGAACAACGTCTACAACCTGGTCACCAAGCGCGCCGTGGCGTACGAGGGCGCGACCATGGAGTGGATCGACGGCAACATCGGCTCCAAGGTGACGATGAAGTACCCGGCCGTCTACCTGATGGGCGAGCACGCCAAGGGCGAGACCCTGTCCATCGCCTTCGCGGGCGAGGGCCAGCACCAGGACGCCGGTTCCAAGATGGTCCACATGGCGCCGAACACCTCGTCCAACATCGTCTCCAAGTCGGTGGCGCGCGGCGGCGGCCGTACCTCCTACCGCGGCCTGGTCGAGATCGGCGAGGGCGCCGCGGGCTCCAAGTCCAACGTGCTCTGCGACGCGCTGCTCGTGGACACCATCTCCCGCTCCGACACGTACCCCTACGTGGACGTCCGCGAGGACGACGTGTCCATGGGCCACGAGGCGACCGTCTCCAAGGTCTCCGAGGACCAGCTCTTCTACCTGATGAGCCGCGGCCTGAGCGAGTTCGAGGCGATGGCGATGATCGTGCGCGGCTTCGTCGAGCCGATCGCCAAGGAGCTGCCCATGGAGTACGCGCTGGAGCTCAACCGGCTGATCGAGCTGCAGATGGAGGGCGCGGTCGGTTAAGCACCGACGCGGGCCGGCGCGAATCGCCGGCCCGCAGTCCGCCGTCCAGCCCATACGCAAGAAAGCGAGCAATACGACAGCCATGGCTGAGGCCCAGAACATCCCGGTCGGTTCGACGACCGCCGGCCAGATCGCGGTCGCCGCCGAGTCGACCGTCGCCACGCGCATGAGCGCCCCGCCCTCCTTCGACGTGGCGGACTTCCCGGTCCCGCACGGCCGCGAGGAGGAGTGGCGCTTCACCCCGCTGGAGCGGCTGCGCGGTCTGCACGACGGCACCGCGACCGCCACCGGCGAGGGCGTCAAGGTGGACGTCCAGGCCCCCGAGGGCGTCACCGTCGAGACCGTCGGCCGCGACGACGCCCGGCTCGGCAAGGCCGGCACCCCGGTGGACCGCGTCGCCGCCCAGGCCTACTCCGCCTTCGAGAAGGCCTCGGTCGTGAGCGTGCCCAAGGAGGCCGTCCTGACCGAGCCGATCCGCATCGCGGTGCACGGCCAGGGCGGGGTCGCCTACGGCCACCAGGTCATCGAACTCGGGGCCTTCGCCGAGGCCGTCGTCGTCATCGACCACACCGGTGACGCGGTGCTCGCCGCCAACGTCGACTTCCTGCTCGGGGACGGCGCCAAGCTGACCGTCGTCTCCATCCAGGACTGGGACGACAAGGCCGTGCACGTCGCCCAGTACAACACCCTGATCGGCCGGGACGCCTCGTTCAAGTCGGTCGTCGTCACCTTCGCCGGTGACCTCGTCCGCCTGAGCCCGCGCGTGACCTACGCCGGCCCCGGCGGCGAGGCCGAGCTGTACGGCCTGTACTTCACCGACGCCGGCCAGCACCAGGAGCACCGCCTCCTGGTCACCCACAACACCCCGCACTGCAAGTCGAACGTCGCCTACAAGGGCGCGCTCCAGGGCGACGACGCGCACGCGGTGTGGATCGGCGACGTGCTGATCGAGGCCAGGGCCGAGGGCACGGACACCTACGAGATGAACCGCAACCTGGTGCTGACCGACGGCGCCCGCGTCGACTCCGTGCCGAACCTGGAGATCGAGACCGGCGAGATCGTCGGCGCCGGCCACGCCTCCGCGACTGGCCGCTTCGACGACGAGCAGCTCTTCTACCTGATGGCCCGCGGCATCCCGGAGCAGGAGGCCCGCCGTCTGGTGGTCCGCGGCTTCTTCGCCGAACTGGTCCAGCAGATCGGTGTCAAGGACATCGAGGAGCGCCTCATCGCCAAGATCGAGGAGGAGCTGGAGGCGGCGGTCGGATGACCCACAGCTTCGTACGCGTTTGCGGGCTGAGCGAGCTGGAGGAGGACACCCCGAAGCGGGTGGAACTCGACGGCACGCCGGTCTCGGTCGTGAAGACCGAGGGGGAGGTGTTCGCCATCAACGACATCTGCTCCCACGCGAACGTCTCGCTCTCCGAGGGCGAGGTCGACGACTGCCACATCGAGTGCTGGCTGCACGGCTCGCGCTTCGACCTCCGTTCCGGCAAGCCCGACGCGCTCCCCGCGACGCGCCCTGTCCCCGTATACCCCGTAAAGATCGAAGGGGACGACGTGCTCGTCTCCCTCACCCAGGAGTCCTGAGGCACCCATGGCAACGCTTGAAATCCGAGACCTGCACGTCACCGTCGAGGCCGACAACGCCACGAAGGAGATCCTCAAGGGCGTCGACCTCACCGTGAAGCAGGGCGAGACGCACGCCATCATGGGCCCCAACGGCTCGGGCAAGTCGACCCTCGCCTACGCCCTGGCGGGCCACCCCAAGTACACCGTGTCCGGCGGCTCCGTCACCCTCGACGGCGAGGACGTCCTGGAGATGTCCGTCGACGAGCGCGCCCGCGCGGGCCTGTTCCTGGCGATGCAGTACCCGGTCGAGGTCCCCGGCGTCTCGGTCTCCAACTTCCTCCGCACCTCCGCCACCGCCGTCCGCGGCGAGGCGCCGAAGCTGCGCACCTGGGTGAAGGAGGTCAAGGAGGCCATGGAGCGGCTCTCCATGGACCCGGCCTTCGCCGAGCGCAACGTCAACGAGGGCTTTTCCGGCGGTGAGAAGAAGCGGCACGAGATCCTCCAGCTGGAGCTGCTCAAGCCGAAGATCGCGATCCTCGACGAGACCGACTCCGGCCTCGACGTCGACGCCCTGCGCATCGTGTCGGAGGGCGTCAACCGGGTCCGCGAGAGCGGCCGGGTCGGCACCCTGCTCATCACCCACTACACGCGCATCCTGCGCTACATCAAGCCCGACCACGTCCACGTGTTCGCCGGCGGCCGGATCGTCGAGTCCGGTGGCGCCGCGCTCGCGGACAAGCTGGAGAACGAGGGCTACGAGGCATACGTGAAGGGTGGCGCATCCGCGTGACACAGCTGCCGGGCCTCCTCGACACAGAGGCGATCCGCAAGGACTTCCCCGTCCTGGACCGGCTGGTCCACGACGGTCAGAAGCTCGTGTACCTGGACAACGCGGCGACCTCGCAGAAACCGCGCCAGGTGCTGGACGCCCTGAGTGAGTACTACGAGCGCTACAACGCCAACGTCCACCGCGGTGTGCATGTGCTCGCCGAGGAGGCCACGGCGCTGTACGAGGGCGCGCGCGACAAGGTCGCCGCGTTCATCAACGCGCCGAGCCGCGACGAGGTGATCTTCACCAAGAACGCCTCCGAGTCGCTCAACCTCGTGGCCAACATGCTCGGCTGGGCCGATGAGCCCTACCGGGTGGACCACGAGACCGAGATCGTCATCACCGAGATGGAGCACCACTCCAACATCGTTCCCTGGCAGCTGCTGGCGCAGCGCACGGGCGCGAAGCTGAAGTGGTTCGGCCTCACCGATGACGGCCGCCTCGACCTGTCGAACATCGACGAGGTCATCACCGAGAAGACGAAGATCGTCTCCTTCGTGCTGGTGTCCAACATCCTCGGCACCGTGAACCCGGTCGAGGCGATAGTGCGCCGCGCCCAGGAGGTCGGCGCGCTGGTCTGCATCGACGCCTCCCAGGCCGCGCCGCACATGCCGCTGGACGTCCAGGCGCTCCAGGCCGACTTCGTGGCCTTCACCGGCCACAAGATGTGCGGCCCGACCGGCATCGGTGTGCTCTGGGGCCGCCAGGAGCTCCTCGAGGACCTGCCTCCGTTCCTCGGCGGCGGCGAGATGATCGAGACCGTGTCGATGCACTCGTCGACGTACGCCCCCGCCCCGCACAAGTTCGAGGCGGGCACGCCGCCGATCGCGCAGGCGGTCGGTCTGGGCGCGGCGATCGACTACCTGAACTCGATCGGGATGGACAGGATCCTCGCCCATGAGCACGCGCTCACGGAGTACGCGGTGCGGCGGCTGGCGGAGGTCCCCGACCTCAGGATCATCGGCCCCACCACGGCCGAGGACCGGGGTGCGGCGATCTCCTTCACGCTGGGTGACATCCACCCGCACGACGTGGGCCAGGTCCTCGACGAGCAGGGCATCGCGGTACGCGTGGGCCACCACTGCGCGCGGCCCGTGTGCCTGCGGTACGGAATTCCTGCGACCACGCGGGCGTCGTTCTATCTGTACTCCACGCCGGCCGAGATCGACGCTCTGGTCGACGGTCTGGAGCACGTACGGAACTTCTTCGGCTGACGGGACGAGCGATCGCATGAAGCTGGATTCGATGTACCAGGAAGTCATCCTGGACCACTACAAGCACCCGCACGGGCGTGGTCTGAGGGATGGCGACGCCGAGGTGCACCATGTGAACCCGACGTGCGGCGACGAGATCACCCTCCGAGTGAAGTACGACGGCACGACGATCAAGGACGTCTCGTACGAGGGCCAGGGCTGCTCGATCAGCCAGGCATCGGCCTCCGTACTGAACGAACTGCTCGTCGGCAGGGAGCTGGCCGAGGCACAGAGGATCCAGGAGACCTTCCTGGAGCTGATGCAGTCCAAGGGCCGGCTCGAACCCGACGACGCGATGGAGGACGTCCTGGAGGACGCGGTCGCGTTCGCCGGGGTGTCCAAGTACCCGGCCCGGGTCAAGTGCGCCCTGTTGAGCTGGATGGCCTGGAAGGACGCGACGGCCCAGGCGCTGGGCGGCGCCGACGCCGAAAGGAAGACCGCATGAGCGAGACCGTGGAGATGAAGCCGGCCTCGGAGGAGGAGCTCCGCGAGGCCCTGATGGACGTCGTCGACCCCGAACTGGGCATCGACGTCGTCAACCTCGGCCTGATCTACGGCATCCACGTCGACGAGTCGAACATCGCGACCATCGACATGACCCTGACGTCCGCGGCCTGCCCGCTCACCGACGTCATCGAGGACCAGGCCAAGTCCGCCACGGACGGCCTCGTCAACGAGCTGCGCATCAACTGGGTCTGGATGCCGCCGTGGGGCCCCGACAAGATCACGGACGACGGCCGCGAGCAGCTGCGGGCGCTCGGCTTCAACGTCTGAGATCAACCGGCGGAACGGCGAACGGCGAGGTCCCCCCCGGGCCTCGCCGTTCGACGTTCGCCGTTCAGTGCGTCATGACCACATGACCACATGACCACATGACCACGTGATCACATGACCGTATGACCCTGACCCCCCTCGATGTGTACGGCCGTACACATCGGTGGATACTCTCGCCCCCATGGGATACGTGTTGCTCGCCGGGGCCATCGCCGCGGAAGTCGCGGCCACGACGGCCATGAAGTACAGCGACGGCTTCAGCAGGTTCGGGCCCTCGCTCGTGACCGTCGTCGGGTACGTCCTCTCCTTCGTGCTCCTTGCCCGGACCCTGCAGACCGTGGCCATCGGCACCGCCTACGCGATCTGGTCCGGCATCGGCACCGCGGCCGTGGCCGCGCTCGGTCTGATGCTGTTCGGGGAGGGGCTCGGCCTCGCCAAGGTTGCCGGGATCGTGCTGATCATCCTCGGAGTGGTCGTCCTCAGCCTGGGCGGGGCCCACTGATGGCCCGGCGGTACGACCCGGAGCGGCGGCAGCGGATCATCGACGCGGCGCTGCGTGTGGTGGGCGCGAAGGGCCTGGGCGGGCTGAGCCACCGCACGGTGGCCGCCGAGGCGGACGTACCGCTGGGCTCCACGACCTACCACTTCCGGACGCTGGACGAGCTGATGGTCGCGGCCCTCGGGCAGGCAAGCGAGGGCTTCGCCAAGGTGATCGCCGCGCGCGGCGGCCTCGACGACCCGCGCACCGACCTCGCGGAGGCACTCGCGGGCTGGATGGGGGAGTGGCTGTCCGGCGACCGCACCGGGGTCGAGCTGGAGTACGAGCTGTACCTCGCCGCCCTGCGCCGCCCCGCGCTCCGCCCCGTCGCCGCCGAATGGGCCGAGGACGTCGCGGCCCTGCTCTCCCGCCGCACCGACCCGACCACCGCCCGCGCCCTGGTGGCCCTGATGGACGGCATCTGCCTTCAGGTGCTGCTGACCGGAACCCCCTACGACGAGGGCTACGCGCGCGAGATGCTGAGGCGGATGATCCCGCCGTCCGCGGACGCCTGAGCCAGCGGCGCGCTCGCCGTGCCGCTCTCCCGCGCGGGCCCCCGACCGGCACATGAGACGCCCACCGGACCGGTTCGCCGGTGCGCGCCGCCTCACGTTAGGTTTCCTTCTATGACCGACACGACTGTTCCCCGCACCACCGGTGCCGTGGCCGCCGGACTCGCCACGATCGCCGCCGACGGCACCGTTCTCGACACCTGGTTCCCCGCCCCCGAGCTGACGGACCAGCCCGGCCCGGCCGGCAGTGAGCGGCTGTCCGCCGAGCGGGCCGCTGAGCTGCTCGGCGACGGCGCCATCGCGGCGATCGGGCCGGACGCGCGCCGGGGCGTCGAGGTGGTCGCGGTCCGCACGGTCATCGCCTCGCTCGACGAGAAGCCGATCGACGCGCACGACGTCTACCTGCGCCTGCACCTGCTCTCGCACCGGCTGGTCAAGCCGCACGGCCAGAACCTGGACGGCATCTTCGGCTTCCTCGCGAACGTCGCCTGGACCTCGCTCGGCCCGGTCGCCGTGGACGAGATCGAGAAGGTGCGGCTCAACGCCCGCGCCGAGGGCCTGCACCTCCAGGTGACCTCGATCGACAAGTTCCCGCGCATGACCGACTACGTCGCCCCGAAGGGCGTCCGCATCGCCGACGCCGACCGGGTGCGGCTCGGCGCGCACCTCGCCGAGGGCACCACCGTGATGCACGAGGGCTTCGTCAACTTCAATGCGGGCACCCTGGGCACCTCCATGGTCGAGGGCCGCATCTCCGCGGGCGTCGTGGTCGGCGACGGCTCCGACATCGGCGGCGGCGCCTCCACCATGGGCACCCTCTCCGGCGGCGGCAACGTGATCATCGCCATCGGCGAGCGCTGCCTGGTCGGTGCCGAGGCGGGCGTGGGCATCGCGCTCGGCGACGAGTGCGTGGTCGAGGCCGGCCTGTACGTCACCGCCGGCACCCGGGTGACGATGCCCGACGGCCAGATCGTCAAGGCACGCGAGCTGTCCGGCGCCTCCAACATCCTCTTCCGCCGCAACTCGGTCACCGGCGCCGTCGAGGCCCGCCCGAACAACGCGGTCTGGGACGGCCTGAACGAGATCCTGCACAGCCACAACTGACCATGGGCGGCCGTAACCTTCGACCGCCTCACCGATCAACGTCCTGACCTGCTGCTGAGCTGTCGGCAGTTGTCGGCGTTGGTCATCGTTGAGCGCCCTTCCACGGCCCTAAGGACGGCCCGGGAGGGCGCTCGCGCTTGAGCACCGCATTGGGAGTTCGATCGGAACGCTGTCCAGACGCGCTTGGTATTGGCCGGACTGGCCTTCGATGTGCAGGCACGACCGCTGATGTGCGGGACGAATGCGCACGCAGGATGTCCGTGCCTCGTGCCATCATCCTCGCGTGCTGAAGATCCCCGGATACGAAGACGGCCCACTGGTTGCGAGGAGCGACTATCTGGACGACCCCTTGTTCTGGCCGGTGCACCTCGGTAGCTGCTTGCGTGGCGAGGACGCGCAGCGGGCCGCGTTCGGAGCCGACTGGGACGCGGCCACGGAGCTGTACCGCGCGCTCTCCGCCGATCATGAGTGGCCAGTGTTCAGTGTGCCGTTGCGCTCCGGCCACACCATCTACGTCGTCTACCGCAACCTCGACGGAGGCCGAGGGGTGGATTACCTGATACATCACCCGGATTGGATCGAGGCGGAAACCCTCGCAGTGGACGACGGCCACTTCATGGGGCCCGGCACAGCCTGGCCGGAACTGTTGTCAGCTGCTCGACAGCCGGCATCAGAGGGCGTGGACGATACCGACGCTCGCCTCTTGCTCCTCTTCCCGACACTCGGCGACATGCAGCTTCCCGACGACGCGGCCATTGCACTCGCCGCCGCGCTTGCCTCTCTCACCTTGATCGAGGAGCCCGTCGAGGTAGCGAGGATGCTCCTGGAGAGCCAGGGCCAGTGGGAGCCTGCGCACTGGAGGTTGACAGACGGCGTCTGGATCAACGACGGCGGGCACTCCTACCGGAATCCCTACAACGCCTTCGCTCTGCGTCAGGATCGCCTGCTGGAGATCAGCGAAGCCCTGAACGACCTGCACTCCAACTAGGCGCTCGCCTGAAGTTCTGAGCTTGAGAAGCTTGGGTGCTCTGGCCCTCGGTTGCCCGGCTAAGAGGTGTCGGATCCCTCGTTGGCCGCCGGTTCAGTACCCGCTGTTCCTCGTGGTTCCCCGCACAACCTGGCACGCGTCTAGCACGAGTTATTCGTCGTCGCACCGCTCCAGGACCAGGCTCGCCGACCCCTCTCCGAGTCCGTTGTTCTCCTCCAGGTGGAGATGAGCGCCATCCGGTGTGCCGTCCTGGGCAAGTGTGAGCAGGTGGCCGGCCAGGCTCCTCAGCCCCGCGGCGTTGGCTTCAATCACGATCTCTCCACCCAGGTCGCGGACCTCGATGCGTGCGCCTTCCTCCCACATGAAGACTCTGGTGATCCCATCGGTCACCGCATTGACTTGAGTGGTCATCGATGGAGCAGCGCTGGGTTCAGTGGCCATAGCCAAGCATCGCGCACTTAGGGGCCGTCAAGCGCCGAGGGCGCACGCTTTCCAGGTCTGTTGGTGGCTCGCGAGGCCGCGTGCGGTAGCGTTCACCTGCGTTCATGGTCGACTGGCCATCGCCGTGGGGATGACTGGGCAACTTGCCTGAACCGCCGTGAACGGGGCTGAATGAGACGGAAACGGAGACGGCGGCGTTCCTCCAGCTTCACGGCGTGAGCCGGTTCTGTTGAGGGTCGAAGCAGGCCAGCCCCATGGAGTTCGCGAGGGCCGCCGCATAGGCGGAGGCCTCCTCAGCCATGCTCCAGCGCATCGCGAAGTAGACGAGCGGGCCGCTGGCCTCTCCGATCAACGGCTCCGTCGACCAGGGCGAGGTGTCGTCCACGTCCTCGGTCAGATCAGACCAGCGCTCCAGGAGCGCGGCGACATAGGCCGCAATGCGCTCGGTCGGTGGGTGCTCCATCTCCGTGTCGAGGTAGTCGTCATAGAGGTCTGTGAAAGTCCGCCCGGCCGCACTGTGGTCCCTCGGGCGCTCACCCTCCCACACTGCCAAGTCGTAGCTCATGCACGGACGTTCTCATGTCGCACTGACAGACCGGCATGCTGGTGGACCAGCAACGTAGGCATCAATGATCGGCCGCGCAGCCCCGCGCGCACGATCAGTTTGGGAAGCTGCGGTCATTTGCAGCCGGTTGGTGCGGTGACCTGGGCGAATGGTCTACGGGGAGCTCTGGCTGGCTATGGTACTTTCCCCGTGATTCCCCGCTGTTCCCTGCCCTATCTGGTGCGGCTGCGGTGCGCGCCTTCGCCGCCCACGCTCCGACGCCGTCTACCGCTTCTGCTCCCTGTAGCGCTTCATTAGTGCGGTGATCCGTACGCGGTCCGCCTGGCCGTTGAGTTCGTCCAGGAGATCGTCAGGGCACAACTCGTAGAGGTCGCCCCACCATCGACGCCCTCGGTTGTCCCAGATCCGGTAACCCCCGAGCGCACCCCTGGCCACGTAGCGTCTCTTGCTCATGGTCCCCCTGTTCCCCGCACGACGTCCTCGCGGAACTCCTTCGGATACGGCTTGGACACTGCAATATCCTTCCAGGCCGCCTCTCAGTAAGCCAGGTCTCACCCACCCCTGCAGCAGACCCGTGGGGTGGCAGGGCGGCGCCCTGCCGTGACCGTGCCGGGCCGCCCAACGCCGTTGCTATCCGTTGTCGTTGCCGTCACTACCGTCGGTACCTCGGCGGTGAAGAGATGACCAGCAACACTCTGCGACGAGGAGCTCCTGTCGCCAGGGGCGCAGTTCGCGGGCGGCTCCGAAGACGATGTTCATGCCTCCGCCTCCGCGTGTGGTGTCCAGCTCGGCGATGGCTTCGGTGAGGCTGGCCACCCCCGCCTCGACATCGCGTTGACGGATAGGGGCGAGCGTAAGGTTCCCAGCACGATTGCGCGTGACTTTCGCCTGTCCCGTAGCTTCTCGGGGCCCGTTCGCAGTCCGAGGTCGACCGCAGCATGGCGTGCGGCGACGTGCAGGAGCGCCGGCCTGGACAGGGCGGGACTCGTGTACTCGGCGATCTCGGCTGCTTGCTTCGCGAGCGCGAGTCCGGCCTGTGCGTCGTGTGCGCCGTACAGCGCGACGTAGCAGGTGCGCAGTACGGCGTGGGCTTCGAAAGTGGTTCCTCGCGTTCCTCGATCCGGCCCTCCCGCACGCCGTACCCTCGAATCATGAGCGCCAGCTTCGGTGAACGGCTCCGGGAAGTCCGCAAGCGTCGGGGCCTGAGCCAGCGCGAGTTGTCAGAGCTCTCGGACGTCTCCCTCTCCCTCATCCGCAAGCTGGAGCAGGGCGAGCGAGACGACACGCGCTTGGAGACGGCGCGTCGGCTCGCGAGCGTCCTGAAGGTGCCCACAACCCGGCTCATCACCGAGCATGCCGAGGCCGCGGCCGACGAGGAGACGGTGAACCGCTGGGCGCCCGTTCACGCTGCTCTGGCGGCTCCCCCAGACCTTGACGGGCTCTCGGAGCAACCCACCTACGACGGCGTACGGGAGGCGCTTGAGGCGGCCGTGCCTCTGTTCGCCCACGACCGCTTCGCCGAGCTCGGCGCGGCTCTCCCGCCCCTCCTGCGTGACGCCGAGGCGCTGACCGAGACCGACCCGCGCGGTCGGCCGCTCCGCGCACGCCTGTTGGAGCTGACTGGCTGGCTGATGACTCAGACGCGTCAGTTCGACGCAGCGGAGTTGGCCTTGGAGCGGGCCCTGGACGACGCAGTCGACCGCGTACAGGGCGCCGCCACCGTCAGCGTCCAATGCTGGCTTCTGCTGCGCCGCGGAAGACTGGCCGACGCCCGCGCACTGGCCGTCGAATGGGCTGACGAGGTCGAGCCCCGCATGTCGCGAGCTACACCGACCGAACTGAGTGCCTGGGGCTGGCTTCTGCTCCGCGTGTCGGCGGCAGCGATCCGAGACAACCGCCCCGGCGAGGCCGCAGACGCCCTGCGGCTCGCTCGGTCGGCTGCCGTGGCCCTTGGGGAGGAGCACACTCCCGAGGGCGACTTCCTACGCACTTTCGGCCCCGTCACCGTGGCGTTGAAGCGTACAGAGAACGCGATGGTGGCCGGCCGCCCCGACGAGGTGCTCTCCCTGGCTGCCAAAATCCCTGCGGACAGCCTGAAGCCGACCTCGAACAACCGGAACAGGCACCTACTCGATGTCGCAAGCGCACAGACGCAGCTACGGCATTACGCGGAAGCCGTCGACACCTTCAACAAGATCCGCGTCGGCTCCCCGCAGTGGCTCCCGAACCAGCGCTACGCACGCGACATCCTCGTCCGCATCGTGAGTAGGCGTCGCACGCTCACGCCGGAGATGCGGGAGCTTGCCGATCTGGTGCGTCTGCCGGTGTGACACCCTGTGGCACTTCGCCTTCGCCGTGCGTCAAAGTGCCATCGACGCAGCGTCAACGCAGCTTCTAGCGTTGCGGTATGGCTATCAGCGACGAGAGAAATCACGGCGCGAACTTCCCCTCTCAGGAGGGGCGGCTCCTCCCGTGGATCGGCGAGGACGGCAAGCCGTGCTATCTGTCCCCGCGAAGTGGGGGCGGGTTCCTCTCCCGCCTCGCGGACGCCATGGAGGCCGAGCAGGTCCGCGACTCGCGGGAGGTCCTGGCCCACTCGAGCGACCTCCTGGAGAAAGAGCGTCTCGGGAACCAAGAGCTTCGGTTCATCGCGGCCCGCCTTGCCGAGTGTCTCGCGACCACGCTCCGCGTCACGGAGTCGCGCGGTCTCCGGTTGGGCGTCATGGAATTGGACGGGGACGAAGACGTCACGGCCGGTACACACAGCATGTTTGGAAGGCCGCCCATCGATGCACCATCGTTGCCCTTCCACGAACCGTACCGGCGGTCCGATTCCGAGAAAGGCGCGACATGAAGCGCATCATCGCCCGTCTGTGGCGGATCATCAGGGGCCCTGTGCAGTGGCGTGTGCTGTGGCTGGCCCACAGCAAATTCATGGTCGGCGTCACTGGCGTCGTTCGCCGCGACGACGGCCGGGTTCTGTTGCTGCGCCACCGTATGTGGCCGCCGGAGCGTCAGTGGGGTCTGCCGACGGGTTACGCCGCGAAGGGCGAGGAGTTCGCCCAGACCGTGGTGCGGGAGGTGCGTGAGGAGACCGGCCTGGAGGTGAAGCCGGGGGCCCTGGTGCACCTGAAGAGTGGCTACAAGCTGCGCGTCGAAGTTGCCTACGAGGCGCACCTCGTAGGCGGCGAGATGAAGATCGATTCCTTCGAGATCCTGGAGGGGAAATGGTTCTCCCCGGACAACCTGCCGAAGGGACTGCAGGAGTCGCACCGGCCCCTCATCCTGGGCAAGGACCCGAACGGCTGACCCGGCCGGTCGGCATCAGTCCGCGGTTACTCGCCCCGAACGAGCATCTGGCCGGTACCAGCAACATGGATTGAGGATTCAACTCGCTTTGCTGGCACGCCATTCCAGGGCCTGGGGTTCTTCCGTGAACTCGACGAGATGCTGGCCAGCGTACCGTTGGAGGGCATCGCGTACCTCGGCCGGGGTGACGCGGAAGAACTCCTTTCGGGCGTTGACGCGGTTGACTCGGTGCTTCGCGAACTCCTTGTGGAGCTGGGACTCCAAGCCGACCGCATCCTTGCTGAAGATCAGCGCGTGGACGTCGAACCGGAACGGCACTGATGCTCCGCTCAGCTCGTATACGCGCTCCAGCGGCTCCAGCCGCCGGGTCATTCCGATCTTGACCATCCGCTCGCCGAAGGCGCCGATGTTGGAGATCACGTACACGTACCCGGCGCGGACATTGGCGGCACGTGCCTCGACGGAGCTCAGGGCCTCTTCGATCTCGGTGAGTCTGGCTTCCATCTCCGCCACGGCATCGGCGTCCCCGCGTTCCCGGAGTCGCTGCAATGCGGACTGGTAATGCCCCAATTCCTTGTGGAGCTTCACTCGTTCACGTTCCAATTCCCGTTGTGCGGCAGCCTCTTCCTTCTCCTGTGCCCGGATCTCCCGCTGGGCTTCCTTCTCCTCTTCCTTCTTCTGCAGGAAGTCGGCTGTCATCTGCAGTTCACGTACGCGCGCGTCGTGGTAGGCGTCGGAGATGCGGATGTGCATGGTCGCGCCGAGCTTCGCGATGGTCTCCCGACTCTTGTAGAGGCGGTCGATGAGCGAGTTCAGACGGTGGGGGCGCATGGACCGCACTGCGTAGTCCGCCTCGGCGTTGTAAGCCCTGAGCATGAGTTTCGAGAAGTCCCGGACCATCTTGCGCCCCGCGCTGGCAGAACCGTTGACGGTCCAGTCCTGGGCTGCGAGTACTGCCCGGTCGGTTCGTGCGAGGCTTTTGATCTTGGCCTGCAGCGAGTCCAGCCGGGTGCGGTAGGCGATGGCATCCTGTAGTTGGTGCCGGTAGGCGTAAATGCCGACCTGTTGAAGCATGGCTGTTTCGTCGGTGGTGACGACCTGGGCCTGGAGTTCGGCGAGCCGGCTGCTCGTCTCGTAGGTCTCCTGCCGAGTCTTCTCCGCCTCTTTCCGAGCCCGGTCGGCGTCCTTGGAGGCCGTCTTCGCCTCTTCCTACTCTCTCTTCACCTCTTCGTGGGCCTTTTGGCGGATCTGCTCTGCGTCCGCTTCCGCGGCTTCGCGCAAGGCGGCGGCTTCCTCGCGCGCCAGGCGAAGGGCATCGAGGACCTGCACGGCGTCCATGCCGTGTGTGTGAGTTATCCAGGCTCGTAGCTGTTCGATCTCTTGGGATTCGTCACGTCGGCGTCTGCCGAACAGCCCACCACGGCGAGCAGAGGGAATGGGAGGTTGTGGGGGAGCAGCGGGCTGTGCGCCGACTACTCGGTCGGCGTCCGAGCCGGACGGCATGGTCGGCGGGCTGTCGACCGACCCGGTTTGGTCCGGCACGACCGTGGGGCCGGTACTGACGCCATTCGTGGTGTCGTGCACCCAAAGCTGCCAACCCGGCGGTGGTGGTGGCCACGACGGGTCCGGGTGCCATCCCGGAGGGGGAGTCCACCCCGGAGGCGGTGCCGGCCAACCCGGCGGCGGATTGAACCGATACGTCATCATCATCCCCCGCCCCGGTCCGTCCCCACAGACCGATACTGTCTCCACACACCGCACTCCCCGGAGTGCGGAGAGTTAGTAGAGGGAGGTTACTACCCCTCGTCGGGCGTCGACCCGCGCACGGAGATTGTGGAACTTGGATCTTCTGGCGGAGTGGCGTGGGCATGGTCACCCCGCCCGCAGCCGTTCGTACGCCGCGCGCAGGGCGGCCGTCGTTTCGGGGGGCGCGGGGCGCAAGGGCGGGCGGACCGGGCCTGCGGGCAGGGTCAGGGCGTTCAGGAGGGCCTTGACGGTGACCGTGCCGGGGAGGCCGGCGGACATCGTCGACTCGACGAGTTCGGTGGCCTGTTGCTGGAGGCGGGCGGCCCGGGCGGTGTCGCCCGCGTCGAACGCGTCGAGGATCGAGCGCAGTCGGCGCGGGACCAGGTTCGCGACCGTGCTGACGTATCCGGTGCCGCCCACCGCGTACAGCGGGAGGATGTGCTCCTCGCAGCCCGCGTAGTAGGCCAACTCGGTGCGGGCCAGCACCTTCTGGGTGCCGAGGAAGTCGTATGAGCAGTCCTTGACCGCCGCGATCCCGGGGTGTGCGGCAAGGCGCAGCATGGTCTCCGGCTCGATGCGCGTGCCGGTGCGGCCGGGGATGTCGTAGAGCATCACCGGCAGCCCGGAGGCGTCCGCCACCGTGCGGAAGTGCTCCTCCACGGCGTCCTGCGGCGGTCTGCTGTAGTACGGCGTCACCACCAGCACGCCGTCCGCGCCCGCCTTCCCGGCCGCCAGTGCCAGCTCGACGGTGTGCCGGGTGTCGGCGGTGCCCACGCCCGCGACGATCGGCACGCTTTCCCCGACCGCCTCGCGCACGGCCCGGACCAGCGCCGACTTCTCGGCGTCCGTCGTGGTCGGCGACTCGCCCGTCGTACCGCTGAGCACGAGGCCGTCGCACCCCTCGGTCACCAGCCGGTCGGCGAGCCGCTGGGCGCCGTCGAGGTCGAGCTCGCCCGAGGCGGTGAAGGGCGTGATCATGGCGCACAGGGCGCGGCCGAAGGGCGGGGCGGGAGTGGCTGTGGTCGTCGTCATGGAAGCAAGTGTCGGCAGAGTTGACAGTGAAGCTCCACTTAATTCTCCTACCGGGTATCGGTAAGCAAGGCTGGAGAGAAGGTGTCCTGTGTCCAAGTCGGCCGTGATGCGTCACCATGGTCAGGAGGTCACCGACGGCAGGGCACGGGAGGCGTCATGAAGCTCGGCAAGGCACTGGCCACCGGCGTGGCGGAGGAACAGCCGACGGTCCGCGAGGAGCAGGCCGGACTCCCCGAGGCGGTCCAGGAGAGCCAGGAGATCCAGGAACCGCGGGCCGCCGCCACGCCCGAAGAGGCACCGGCCGCCCGATGAGGCTGCGGCTGCCCGCGGAACGCCCGACGGAGCCGCCGACCGGATACAAGATCGCCCACCCGGTGCTGTCCCACGACGGCACCCGGGCCCGCTTCACCGGTGTGTCGCTCGGCGGCGCGCTGCCGTACGGCGTCGTCGCCGACGCGGCCTGCGTCTACGGCCGCCGGCACCGGCCACCCGCCCGTCTGTGCGACTGCGGCTTCCACTGCGTGCACGAGCGCGCCGCCGCCGAGGCGCTGCTGTGCACGGCCGAGCACCGTGGAGCCGTCCTCCTGGAGGTCTTCGTCCTCGGCGCCTACATCCGCTACGAACGCGGGTTCCGCTACGCCCGCCAGCGGGTGCGCACGGCGACGGTCGGCCCGTGCGCGTGCGGCGCGCCCGCCTCCACCCTGGCGGACGCCGGCTGGGGCAGGCCCGGCTGGCGGGCGCTGACCGCCGCCTGCGCGGGCTGCCTGCGCGGCCGTACGTCGGTGACCTGCGCCGGCTTCGCCCGGCAGGCCGGGGCCGGGCTGCGGGTCGTGGCGGGCGGCGGCTGGCCGGCGCCGGTCGCCAGGGCGGTCGCCGCCTTTGGGGCGCCGGCCGGGCCGCTCGCCGGACCCGAAGGGCTTGGGGTGCCCGAACTCGCCGCGGAGGCAGCCCTGTTGCAGGCGCGCCTCGACTGGTTCCAGACACAGCTGGCCCGGCTCGGCGAGCGCGGTCCTGGTGGTCCCGGACACGGGTAGTCGCGGAGGTCCCGGGTACCCGGATGGTCCGGACCGAGAGGAGGCGGGCACCGTGACCGGGACTATCGATGTGAGGCCTGCGCCCGACCAGCGCCGCCCAGTGCGCGAGCGCCCGGGCGACCGTGCACCGGATACACGTTCGCTGGACGAACGTCTGCCGGCCGAACCGTCGGTGGGCGACCGTTCACCGGCTGTGCCGGTGGCGGGCGAGCACTCGGTGGGTGAACTCGTCCACCGGGCCACCGAGCAGCTCTCCCAGCTCGTACGGCAGGAAATGGCGCTGGCCAAGGCGGAGCTGACACAGAAGGGGCGCCGCATGGGACGCGGCGGCGGACTGCTCGGCGCGGCGGGCGCCGTCGGCTATGTCGGGCTGATCGCCCTCGCCGGCGCGGCCACCGCCGCCCTCTCGCTGGCGCTGCCCGTGTGGGCCGCGGCGCTTGTCGTGACGGCCTTGCTGTTCGCGATCGCGAGCGTGCTGGCCATCGTCGGCCGCGCCCAGCTGCGCCGCGCCTCACCACCCACGCCGGAGGAGATGCTCGGCAGCGTCAAGGCGGACGTCGAGGCGATCAAGGAAAGGGCACACCACCGATGACGGACAGGACACAGGGGGACGGCGGCGCCACCACGCCGACCGGAGCGAAGGGCCCCGACGAGCTGAGGCAGCAGATCGAGCAGACGAGGAGCCAACTCGGCGACACCGTCGAGGAGCTGGCGGCCAAGGCGGACGTGAAGGGCCGCGCGAAGGCCCGCGCGGCGGACCTGATGGACAAGGCCGGCGCCCTGACGGTCCAGCTGCGCAGCTCGGCCGCGAACGCCGGGCATCGCGTCCAGGAGAAGGCCATCCACGCCGGTCACCGGACCCAGGAGGGGGCGGGCCGGTCCGGGCACACGCTTCAGGAGCGGGCCACGCGGGCGGGTCATCTGGTCCAGGAACAGGCCACGCGTGCCGGGCACACGGTCCAGGAGCAGGCCTCCCGGGCCGGGCAGTCCGCCCCGGTGAGCAACGCGGTCGAGGCGTACCGGCGCAACCCGCGCCCGATGGTGATAGCGCTCGCGGCCGGCGCGGCGGCGCTGGTCGCGACCGGACTGCTGATCCGGCGCAGCCGCCGCTGAGACCGTCCGGTCCGGCACGGCGCACTGGGACCATCGGTACACCCGGACCACGCCACACCGGGACCACCGGCTTCCTCAAGGCCGCCCCCACCCGAGAGGTGGGGGCGGCCCTCCTGTGCGCCGAGGACCGGGCGCGACGACCCACCGAAAACTAGAACCGTCTGGACAAGTAAAGTTTTCGGTGGGAGGGTGAGTCGCATGCTGGACGTCACCGTGATCGAGGACCCCGAGGCCGCAGCCGTCTCCCTGGACCCCATAAGGGCCAGGCTGCTCGCCGAGCTGGCGGCAGGCCCCGCCTCGGCCGCCATGCTGGCCGGCACGGTCGGCCTGCCCCGGCAGAAGGTGAACTACCACCTCAAGGCGCTGGAGCGGCACGGACTGGTCGAGCTGGCCGGCGAGCGCCGCAAGGGCAACGTCACCGAGCGGCTGATGCGCGCCACCGCCGCGTCGTACGTCATCTCCCCGCTGGCCCTGGCCGCCGTGCAGCCCGACCCGGACCGCTTCCGCGACCAGCTCTCCGCGCGCTGGCTGCTTGCCCTCGGTGCCCGGCTGGTGCGCGATGTCGGCTCGCTGATCACCGGCGCGGCCAAGGCCCGCAAGCGGCTGGCGACCTACGCGCTGGACGGCGAGATCCGCCTCGCGTCGGCCGCCGACCGGGCCGCGTTCGTCGAGGAGCTGACGGCCGGCGTCACCGCCCTGATCCGCAAGTACGACGCCCCGGACTCCGAGGGCGGACGCGGCCATCGGATCGTCGTCGCCTTCCATCCCACGGTGAAGGAGCAGGCCGCGCCCGCCGTGGAACCCGAAGCCCGATAACGGCCCAGTACCCCCCGATCATCACCGACCCGACCGTCACCGAGCAGGAGCCCGTCATGTCCAAGGAATTCGAGATCGTCCGTGAGTTTGAGGTCGACGCCACCCCCCAGGAGGTGTGGGAGGCGATCACGACCGGTACCGGTGGATATCTGTGGCCGATGGAGCCGCCGGAGCCCCGGGTGGGCGGCGCCGGACCCTTCGGGTCCACGGTCACCGCCTGGGATCCGCCGCACCGCTACACCAACCGCAGTGAGGACCCGGGGTTCCCGGTCCAGTCGCTCAACCAGCTCGACCACACCATCGAACCGCGCGACGGCGGCCGCCGCGCCTGGGTGCGGTACGTGCACAGCGGCATCTTCACCGACGACTGGGACAACCAGTACGACGGCGCGAACAAGCACACCGACTTCTATCTGCACACCCTGCGCGAGTACCTGACGCACTTCGCGCCGCGCCCGGTGGCCTTCGCGACCCTGGACGGCCCGGAGGCATCCACCGCACCCGATGCCTTCACAACCGTGGGCCGGGCCCTCGGGCTCACCGACGACACGGCCACGGGTGCGCGCGTGACCGTCCAAGGGCCTCGGACGTTCGAGGCCGTACTCGACTACCGCACCCCGTACTTCATCGGGCTGCGCACCGACGACGCCCTCATCCGCCTCTTCGGCCGCAACCGCTGGGGCGCCCCCGTCGGCGTCAGCGTCCACGACTTCGCGCCGGACGCCGACGCGAAGGCCAACGAACTGGCCTGGCGGGAATGGCTGGACGGGGCCTGCGCCTGACGGCCGCCGACCCCGTCCTCAGCACGCGCGGGTGTCACGGGTGGAAGCGCAGCACCTGCGGGTCGTGGTCGCTGGTCTGGTCGTGGAACTCCGCGTTGACGTGCACGCTGTCGTAGTCGAAGTTGCCGCCGCGCTTGATCGCCGGGCTGATCAGGATCTGGTCAAGGACCTGCTGGTTGCCCTGGTAGTCGTAGGTGTAACGCTCGTTCTTGGGCAGCGACTTGATCGCCGACCACAGCTCGCCGTCACCCTCGAGGATCTTCGCGGTGTCGGAGAACTCGAAGTCGTTCATGTCGCCGAGCACGACGACGTCCGCGTTCTTCTCGACCTTCAGGATGTCGTTGACGAAGGAGTTCACCTCGGCCGCCTGGCGGTGGCGCTGGACCTCCGAGCTGCGCGCCGGCGGCTGGTACTGCGCGGTCAGGCCCTGGTCGCCGCCCTTGGAGGCGAAGTGGTTGGCGATCACGACGACCGTGCGGCCGCGGAAGACGAACTCGCCGGCCAGCGGCTTGCGGCTGTTCTTCCAGGCGTCGCTCGTGGGGTCGATCCGGCCCGGGGAGACCGTCAGGGCCGCCTTGTTGCCGTTCACCTTCCTGACGCCGACCGCGGTGGTCGAGTCGCCGCCCGGGCGGTCGGTGAAGGAGACCCGCGCGGGGTTGAACAGGAACACCTGGCGGATGTTGCCGCCCGGCTCGCCGCCGTCCTGGTCGTTGACCGGGTCGATGGAGCGCCAGTCGTACTTCGGGCCGCCGGCCTTGACGACCGCGTCGATCAGCTTGCCCACGGTCACGCTCGCGTCGACCGTGCCGTCGTCCACGGCGCCGTTGTTGTCCTGGATCTCCTCCAGGGACACGATGTCGGGCGACTGCAGGTTGTGCACGATCGCGGCGGCGTGCTCGTCGAAGGTGGCGTCGGACGGGTCGAGGTTCTCGACGTTGTAGGTGGCCACCGAGAGCTCGCCGGGGGACTGCTTGGCGGTCGTCTCGCGCTGCAGGCCGCCGCTCTTGAGCGTGCCGAGCCGGCCGGCGACGAGCGTGTAGCCGCCGTAGGAGTTGTAGTCCATCGGTCCGGTGGTGGTGCCGGCGAGGGTGTCGCCGACGTTCGCCACGGGGAAGTCGGCGGTGGAGCCGAGCGACTCGACCTGGAGGCGGCCGGTGTTCTGGGAGTCGTAGGAGCCGTAGACCGTGCCGCCGCGGGAGCTGCGGTTCTCGTCCGGCTTCACCGTGACCCACAGCTCGCTGTAGGGGTTGGTCGCGGTGACCACGCGGGCGTCGGCGATCTGGACGTTCATGCCCTCCAGGGACTCGTAGTAGTCCAGGGCGTACTTCGTCGGCTCCAGGGTCAGGCCGTTGACCGAGCCCTTCGCGGCGGGGTCGCCGGCCGGGGAGTAGACGGCGGGAACCGACTCGGCGTCTATCACGACCGGGGCCGGGACCGGGTTGCCCTTGGAGACGACGGTGACCACCGGCTTGGTGATCTCGGTGACCGACTGGTTGCCGGAGGTGGCGCCGCCCGGGACGTACTCGGAGACGGTTCCGGTCACCGTGACGGAGTCGCCGACCGCGACCGTCGGGGTGGAGCTGGTGAAGACGAAGATGCCCTCGCTGGTGGCGGGGTTGTTGTCCGGATTGGCGTCCTGCATCCAGAAGCCTCTGGTGGAGCCGTAGGTGCGCACGGCGGTGACGATGCCGGGCACGGCGGTGACCTGCTGGTTCGCGTAGGGGGATATCCGGGTGGTGCCCTGGATGTCGTGGATGCGCACGGTGTCCGCGTGCGCGGGAGAGGTGAGGACGACGGCGGACGCGGCCGAGCAGACGGCGGCGATGGTCAGCGCGGCGAGACGGGCGGAGGACTTGCTGGGCACGGTGGATCCCTTCGGGCATGACGGAGTACGGCGACGGGGGTGCGACGCGAAAACGCGGGACGTGGGCGGGAGGCACCGGTCGACGCGCGTAGAGCGTGACGGGAACGAGCCGCCTCCGCATTTCTACGCGCGTCAATCTGCTGCGCGGCCCAGTTGGTTGTCAAGGTTTCCGCCATGGACGGGAGATGACGGAAAGGTGAACCGGACGGGATGGGGCGAAATCCGTCTAGGCTGAGCTTTTGAGTCGTCAGGCTTGCCGGCCCGTGGGCTTCCCACCCTCCGGGCCCCGGTCCGCTAGGAGAAACCAGCCGATGTCAGACAGGTCCTCGTTCCCGCCGGTGCGGATCGCCTCCGAACCGGAGCTGGCCCGGTACGCGCTCGCCACACCGCTGCTGTCCCGCGCCGCGCGGCTCGCGCGCTGGGCCGGGGGCGGGACACGGGTCGACGCGGACGGCGGGCTCGCGCAGGAGCAACTGCCCGCCGCAGCGGAGGTGCTCGGTCTGACCGGCGACGACGCGGCGGCCGCCGCGGGCGAGGCCTGGCGGGTCGCCCTGGACACCGGGCTCGTCCGCGTCGCCGACGAGGACGAGGGCGCCGTCGCGCCCGGCCCCGGCCTGGAGCTGCTGACCGGCGGCTCGCCGCACGACGTGCTCGCGGTCTGGTCGAACGCCCTCGAGACCGCGCTGGCCGACGCGAGCGTGCCCGACCTGGACGTGCTGGTCGAAGCGGTGGGGCAGGGTGGCGCGGTCGACCTCTCCGGGCTGGACTGGGACCCCGGGGCGGAGGCGGAGTTCCTCGACGGGGTGCTCGCCAATCTCTACCGGCTGACGGCCGGTGCGGAGGGGGCCGGCGGCGTTCCGGTGCCGCTGCCCGTGCTCGCCGCTTCCATGATCGTGCCCAGCGACATGGGGGAGCCCACCAACGACATACTGGAGCAGGTCTCCGAGGCGATGATGCGGCTGGACGACCAGTTCCGGCTGCTGGAGACGGCGGGTCTGGTCGAGTACCGGCCGGTGGACGAGGAGTTGATGGCGGAGGCCGAGAGCGAGTCGTCCACGCCGGTCGAGGAGGTGGACGTCGCCCGCTACGGCATGGTGCGGCTGACCCCGCTCGGACTGCACGGGCTGCGGACCCGGCTGCTCGAGGCCGGCTGCCGGGCGCCGGTGATCGGCGAGCTCGCGGACAAGGGTGCCGACGCGCTGCTCGACGGTACCGCCGGTTTTCCGCCCGCGGCCACGCACGCGGAGACCGAGCAGTGGCTGGCGAGCCGTGAACCGCTGTCCGCCGCACGGGAGTTGCTTGCCGCGGCGCGCGGCACGGACGCGGGTGCGCCGCTGCGGCGGCTGCGCTGCCAGCAGGCGCTGTCCCTGGTCGGCGCGGAGGCCGAACCGGCGCTGCGGGAGGTGCTCGACGACGCCGAACTGGGCGGTCTTTCCAGGGTCTGGCTGACCGAGCGTGGCCTGGCCGACGTGCCGGCGCCGTCCCAGGAGATGATCTTCTGGCTGACCATCGACACGGTGGCAGCGCAACTGGCCGCCGAGGGCGACTCCGAGGAACTGCACGCCCTCGTCGAGGGTCTCGCCGAACAGCACAGCGGCTTCTTCGCGGCCGCGTGGCGGGTGGACCACCCGCAGACGGCGGACGTACTGGAGGCGATGGGCCGCCTGCACCCGGACAAGAAGACCGCCAAGGAGGCCCGCAAGGCAGCCTTCAAGGCACGCTCCGCGCACGGCGGCTGAGCGAAGAAGTGACCGGCCGCGGCCCGCGTTCACCGCGCGGGCCGCGGCCGTTCGGTCATGGGGCGCGGTACGTCAATTGCTGACGGCGAAGCGCATCAGGGCGTGCTCGTCGCCCTGCTTGATCTTGCCCGTCTCGTTGATCACTTCGAGTTTCCAGGAGCCGCCGACACGCATGGCCTTGGCCACGGCGCAGCCGTTGTCCTGGGTGAGCAGGCTCGGCCAGATGTCGGCGACCTGCTGGGAGGTGCCCCCGGTCGCGTCGTAGACCTTGAAGCTGATGTTGCGCGCCTTCTGGAAGGAGCTGCCCTTCTTGAACGCGGCGGCGATGAACACGATCGAGGTGATGTTCTGCGGTATCCGCGCGAACTCCACCGTCACCGTCTCGTCGTCGCCGTCCCCGCGGCCGGTCTGGTTGTCGCCGCTGTGCTGCAACGAGCCGTTGCCCATGGGGTCCAGCGAGTCCAGGCCCGCCAGGCGCACCGGGTCCGCGCCCTGCATGGCGACGGCGATCAGGTCGAGGTCGGTGCCCATCTTGCGGCGGAGCATGCCCATCACCCCGCCGGAGGTGCCCCCGGTGGGGTCCCAGGACACACCGATGGACATGTGGGTCACCCCGTCCAGGTCCGCCGGTCCGTCTTCTTTCGTCAGCGTGATCATGTGTGGTTCATCCTCTGGTGAAAATGACTTCGACAGGCGAATTGTGTCCTACAGCGCCTGGGCCGCGGGCTTCACCATGTTCCGCACGGTGCGCGCCTTGACGAAGTCGCCCATGGCCGTCATCTCCCACTCGCCGGTGAACTGACGGATGAGCTTGGCCATCAACACCCCGGTCTGCGGCTCGGCGTTGGTGAGGTCGAAACGGACCAGCTCCTCCTCGGTGGTGGCGTCCACCAGGCGGCAGTAGGCCTTGGCGACCTCGGTGAACTTCTGGCCCGAGAAGGAGTTCACGGTGAAGACCAGACCGCTCACCTCCTGGGGCAGGCGCCCGAGGTCGACCACGATCACCTCGTCGTCGCCCGCGCCCTCGCCGGTGAGGTTGTCGCCGGAGTGCTTCACCGCGCCGTTCAGGATGGTGAGTTTGCCGAAGTAGCAGCTGTCGATGTGGTTGCGCTGCGGGCCGTAGGCGATGACCGAGGCGTCAAGGTCGATGTCGGCGCCGCGGTACGCCGGTTCCCAGCCGAGGCCCATCTTGACCCGGGCGAGCAACGGACGGCCGCCCTTGACCAGGGACACGGTCTGGTTCTTCCGGAGACTGACCCGGCCCTTGTCCAGGTTGACCTTCCCGGTGCCCGGGGCGGGAGCGGCGGCAGGCGGGGCCGGGGGAGCCGGAGGGGCGGCAGGCGTCTGCGCGGCGGGCGCCGGGGGCGGCGGGGCGAGCGGCCGGGGCGGGACGGACGGCTGCGGCGGGACCGCCGGGGCGGGGGCGGGTTCCTCCACCGTCACGCCGAAGTCGGTGGCGATGCCCGCGAGTCCGTCGGCGTACCCCTGGCCGACGGCCCGCGCCTTCCACTGTCCGCCGCGCAGATAGATCTCCACGACCACCAGCGCCGTCTCGGTGCCGAGCCGCGGCGGGGTGAACGTGGCCAGCACCGAGCCGGTGTCCGCGTCGCGGACGGTGGCCGTGGGCTCGATGCCCTGGAAGGTCTGCCCGGCGGCGTCCGGGCTCGCGGTGACCACGATCTTCTCGATGCCCGCCGGCACCGCGGCGGTGTCCACGGTGATCGCGTCGGGCGCGCCGCCGCCGCCCGAACGGTGGGTCACGCCCGGCCCGGAGGGCTGGTTGTAGAAGATGAAGTCGTCGTCCGAGCGCACCTTGCCGTCGGCGGTGAGCAGCAGGCCCGATACGTCCAGCCGCACCGGAGCGGCGACGTCGACCGTCACACGCGCGGCGGCCAGCGGGATGTTCGAGCCGGGGGTCATAGCTGTCATGTGGGAGGTAACGAGCGAGGGCGCTTTACCGTTCCCTTACCCGGCAAACGGGTGAGGCGGCGCGGCGCCCGCGCCGGCCGGGCCCGCGAGCCCGGCCTGATCCGAACGAGAGACCCGCTACGGGACCACCACGATCTTCCGGCCCACGCCGGAGGCGAACTGGTCGAGCGCCTCCGGGTACCGCTCCAGCGGGATCCGGTCGCTGATGAAGACCTGGGGGTCCAGCACCCCGGCCGCGAACAGATCGGCGGCCCGCTCGAAGCTGTGCAGCACCGCCATGGAGCCGGTGATGGTGATCTCCTGGTTGTAGATCCGGTACGGGTCGATCATCACCCGGGTCGCGTAGTCGGCCACGCCGAACTGGAGGAACGTTCCCGCCTTGGCCACCCGGTCCAGGCCGTCCTGGATCGCCGCCGCGTTGCCGGTCGCGTCCACCACGACGTCCCAGCCCTGCGGCCGGTCCAGTTCGTCGGCGTTCGCCGCGGACCCCGACACGCCGAGCTGCCGGGCCGTCTCCAGGCGGGCCGGGTTCACGTCGACCACGTCCACGCTGGCCGCGCCGGTCCGCTTGGCCAGTTCCAGCATCATCAGGCCCATGGTCCCGGAGCCGTAGATCAGCACGCGCGAGCCCAGGCGCGTGCGCAGTACGTCGTAGCCGCGGACCGCGCACGACAGCGGCTCGATCAGGGCCGCGTCCTCGGTGCGGATGTGCTCGGGCAGCTTGACGCAGTTGGCGACCGGGGCCACGGCGTACTGGGCGGCGCCGCCCGCGGTGGTCACGCCGATCGCGGCCCACCGCTCGCACATGTTGTTGTGCCCGTCGCGGCAGTAGCGGCACTCGTAGCAGTACAGCGACGGGTCGACGGCCACCCGGTCGCCGACCGACACCTCCGTGACCTGTGTGCCGACCGCGGCCACTTCGCCGGCGAACTCGTGCCCGGGCACGATCGGCAGCTTGGGCGCGAACTCGCCCTGGAGGATGTGCAGATCGGTGCCGCACAGCCCGCAGGCCGCCACCTCGACGACGACCTCGCGGGGCCCCGGCGTCGGGTCGGGGACCTCCGTGACGACGGCGCGGCCCACGGACTCGATGACGGCGGCCTTCATTTGACGGCTCCCAACGACAGGCCCTGGACCAGTTTGTCCTGGGCGGCGAACCCCGCGGCGAGCACCGGCAGGGAGATGACGAGCGACGCGGCGCACACCTTGGCCAGGAACAGGCCCTGGCTGGTGATGAAGGTGGTGAGGAACACCGGGGCGGTCTCGGCGACCACACCCGTGAGGACCCGCGCGAACATCAGCTCGTTCCAGCTGAAGATGAAGCAGATCAGGGCGGTCGCCGCGATGCCGGGCAGGGCGATCGGGGCGACCACGCGGCCCAGCACGGTCGGTAGTTTGGCGCCGTCGATCTGGGCGGCCTCGATGATCGCGACCGGGACCTCGGAGAGGAAGGACTGCATCATCCAGACCGCGATCGGCAGGTTCATGGCCGTGTAGAGGATGACCAGCGCCCAGATGTTGTCGAGCAGGCCGGTGTTCTTCGCGAACAGGTAGATCGGCAGCAGACCGGCCACCAGCGGCAGCATCTTGGTGGACAGGAAGAAGAACAGGACGTCGGTCCACTTCTTCACCGGCCGGATGGACAGCGCGTACGCGGCGGGCAGCGCGAGGAGGAGGGTCAGCAGGGTGGAGACCAGCGAGGCGGTCATGGAGTTGATCAGCGCGGGCCAGGGACTGGCCCCGCCGGTCAGCCCGAAGAACTGCCGGTAGCCGTCCAGCGTCAGCGCGGCGGCCACCGACGGCGGGTTGGTCGCCGCGTCCGCCTCGGAGTGGAAGGACGTCAGGACCATCCAGAGCAGCGGCAGCACGAATACGAGTCCGGCCAGCCAGGCGACGACGCCCAGGGCCGCGCCCCGGAACCGGCCGCGCGGTTTGCCGTACCGCGGGGCGGTGGTGGCGACGGTGGCCATCAGCGGGACACCTCCTCACGGAACAGCGACGACACCACGCGCAGCGCGAAGGTCGCCAGGATGATCGAGCCGATCACGACGATGACGCCGGCCGCGGAGGCGAGGCCGTTCTCGTGCGCCTGGTAGAAGGTCTGGTAGATCGTGTACGGCAGGTTCGCGGTGCCCAGGCCGCCCGAGGTGATGGTGAACACCGCGTCGAAGTTCTGCACGATGTAGATCGAGCCGAGCAGCACGCCGAGTTCGAGGTAGCGGCGCAGATGCGGCAGGGTGATGTGCACGAAGATCTGCCAGTCGCTCGCCCCGTCCATCCTCGCCGCTTCGAGCAGTTGGGAATCGCGGCTCTGCAGTCCGGCCAGCAGGATCAGCATCATGAACGGGGTCCACTGCCAGATCAGCGCGGCCTCCACCGCCATCAGCGGCATCTCGGAGATCCAGTCCGGCTGGATCGCCCCGTCCCCGCCGATGGCGTTCAGGATGCCGTTGAACAGCCCGTACTCCGGGTTGAACAGCAGGTGCTTCCACATCAGCGCGGCGGCGATCGGCACCAGCAGGAACGGCGCGATGAGCATGGTGCGCACGGCGGCCCGGCCGCGGAAGCGGCGGTCGAGGAGCAGCGCGAGCAGCAGGCCGAGCAGCAGGCTGACCAGCACCACGGTGACGGTCAGCAGGATGGTCGTCCACACCGAACTGCGCAGCTCGGGGTCGCTCAGCACCTCGCCGTAGTTGGCGAATCCGGCGAAGTGGCGCCGGTCGGGGTAGAGCGCGTTCCAGTCGAGGAACGAGATCACCAGGGTGGCCACGAAGGGCAGCTGGGTGACGACGATCATGAAGACCAGCGCCGGCAGCAGGGGGGCCCGGGTGGCCCAGGCACGCATGCGGTTCGAGCGCCGGGCCGCCGGCCGTCCGGAGACGGCGGCGGCGCGGGCCGGGGACGTCAAGGTCATGACCCCTCGTACTTCTGGGCGACGGCCTCGGCGAGCTTCTGGGCCTTCTTCAGAGCGCTGTCCACCGACTGGCGTCCGGCGATGGCGGAGCTGATCTCCTGGGAGACCTTGGTGCCCAGGTCGGTGAACTCGGGGATGCCGACGAACTGGATGCCGGGCGCGGGCCGCGGCTGCACGCCCGGGTCGTCGGGCCTGGCGTTCGCGATGGCGTCGCGCGTGACGTCCGCGAACGCGGCGGCCTCCTTGCGGTACTGCGGGATGTCGTACGTCGAGGCGCGCTTGCCGGCCGGGACGTTGGACCAGCCGGCCTCCTCGCCGGCGAGCTTCTCGTAGTCCTTGCTGGAGGCCCAGGAGATGAACTTCCAGGCGTTCTCGGAGTTCTTGGACGCCTTCTGGATGCCCCACGCCCAGGTGTAGAGCCAGCCCGAGCCGGCGGTCTTCTCGACCGGGGCCGGGGCGTAGCCGATCTTGCCCTTGACCGGAGAGCCGTCGGCCTCCAGGGAGCCGGCGCCGGCGGTGGCGTCGTACCACATGGCCGTCTTGCCCTGGGTCATGTTGTTCAGGCACTCCGCGTAGCCGGACTGGGCGGCACCGGCCTCGCCGTGCTTGCGGACCAGGTCGACGTAGAACTGGGTGGCCTCCTTGAACTCCTTGGAGTCGAGGCGTGCCGTCCAGTCCTTGTCGAACCAGGTGCCGCCGAAGGTGTTCACCACCGTGGTCAGCGGCGCCATGACCTCGCCCCAGCCCGGCAGTCCGCGCAGGCAGATGCCCTTCATGCCGGAGCCGTCGATCTTGGCGGCCAGGTCGGCGACCTGCTTCCAGGTGGGCTTGTCCGGCATGGTCAGGCCCTTCTTCTCCAGGACGTCCTTGCGGTACATCAGGAAGGAGGACTCGCCGTAGAACGGCTCGCCGTACAGCTTGCCGTCCCCGGCGGTGAGCGCCCGGGTCATCGGGGGGAGGATGTCGGCCTGGTCGAAGGCGGTGTCCTTCTTGACGTAGGCGTCCAGGGGGTGCAGCCACCCGTTCTTGGCGTAGATCGGGATCTCGTAGTTGCTCAGGGTGGCGACGTCGTACTGCCCGGCCTGGTTGGCGAAGTCCTGGCTGATCTTGTCACGGACGTCGTTCTCCGGCAGGACGGTGAAGTTCACCTTGATGCCGGTGTCCTTGGTGAAGTGGGCGGCGGTCAGCTTCTGCAGCTCCACCATCTGCGGGTTGTTCACCATCAGGACGTTGACGGAGCTGCCGTCGGCGGATCCGGACCCGCCGGCGCCCGAGCAGGCGGCGAGCGGAGCGATCAGCGTCCCTACCGCCGCCACGGCGAAGAGGGTCCGTGGCGAGCGTCGGCTCTGGGTTCGCATGGGTACTCCAGGAGATGTTGACACTAATGGGGACATGAGGGGGACGAGAGCGCCGCGCGGGGGCGGGCGAAGAGTCAGGTTCGGCGGGTGCCGGGTGGTCAGACCCGGATGACCTGCGGCCCGAGCAGCGAGTAGCGGTGCGCCTCGGTCGCCGGGAGCAGGGTGCTCGTCACGATCGCCTCCAGCGCGCCGACTTCGGCGAACCGGCAGAAGCTGACCGCCCCGAACTTGGTGTGGACGCCCGCGAGCACCACGCGGCGCGCGGCCCTGACCGCCTGCGCCTTCACCTCGCTGACCGCCGGGTCGGGCGTGGTCAGACCGTGTTCGCGGGAGATGCCGTTGGCGCCGATGAACGCCAGGTCGATGACGAAACCGGACAGCATCTTCGTCGTCCAGTGGTCCACGGTGGCGAGGGTGCCGGAGCGGACCCGGCCGCCGAGCAGCAGTACGGAGATGGTGCCGGTCTCGGCGAGCGCGCCCGCGACCGGCAGGGAGGCGGTGACCACGGTCAGCGGCCGGTCCCGGGGCAGGGCCTCGGCGATGAGCTGCGGGGTGAAGCCCTCGTCGACGAAGACCGTTTCGGCGTCCCCGAGCAGTTCGGCGGCGGCGGTCGCCACCCGCCGCTTCTCGGGTACGTGGCTGGTGGCACGGAAGGCGAGGGTGGTCTCGAAGCCGGCGCTCTCCACGGGGTAGGCGCCGCCGTGGGTACGGCGCACCAGACCGTGGTCCTCGAGGGAGCGCAGGTCCCGCCGGACGGTCTCCTTGGCCACGCCCAGGTCGGCGGCGAGCGCGGTGACGTCGACCGATCCGGTGGCACGCGCCAACCGCACGATCGCGCGCTGGCGTTCCTCGGCCGTCCCGTGGCTCATGGGTCGACCACCCGCTTCCTGGTTTAGATGCCCGTTCGGGCCCGGTGCGGCCCTTGCCGGATGTTCTACAGCGGGTGCGCGGTTCTGACCAGGCTTGTTTTGGGTTCGCTCCTGTCCGTTTACGCCCGTTCGGCTCGGGTGGTGCCCGCCTCGGACCTGCAGGGGGGTGTTCCGGTGCGTGGGAACGGGCAGCGCTGATGCCCGAATGCGAGAACGGGCGGGCCCGTTCGGTGCCCGCCCGCCCTCGGCTGCGTCGATTTTCCGCCGTGTCAGTAAGGCCAGATGGGCGGGTCCGTCACGAAGGGGCCGCCGATGTGGAGATGGGCCTTGTTGTCCGGGTCGAGCTCGCCCTGCTCGGCGATCAGCTTCCCGGCGTACCGCTCGGAGTCGTCCCGCGGTTCGTAGCCGAGCGCCCGCGCGCTGGTCAGATCGAGCCACAGGCGGGTGTTGGCGGACGCGCCGTACACGACGGTGTGGCCCACGCCCTTCGCGGTGAGGGCCGCGTGGAAGAGACGGGCGCCGTCGGCGGGGCTCATCCACAGGGAGAGCATCCGCACGCTGGTCGGTTCGGGGAAGCAGGAGCCGATGCGCACCGAGACGGTCTCCAGGCCGTGCCTGTCCCAGTAGAGCTGGGCGAGGTCCTCGCCGAAGGACTTGGACAGGCCGTAGAACGTGTCCGGGCGGCGCGGGGTCCCGACCGGCAGGAGCGGCTCGCCGGGGCCGGGGTGCGGGGTGTGGCCCACCACGTGGTTGGAGGAGGCGAAGACGATCCGCCGCACGCCCTCCTCGCGGGCCGCCTCGTACAGGTGGTACGTGCCCTCGATGTTGGCCTTCAGGACCTTCTCGAAGGGGGCTTCCAGGGAGATGCCCGCGAGGTGGATGATCGCGTCGACGCCCCGGACGGCCTCGCGCAGCGCGTCCCGGTCGGAGAGGTCCGCGACGATCGCGTCCGGCTCGTCCTCGATGGGCCGCATGTCCAGCAGGCGCAGCGCGTAGCCGTAGTCGGGCAGCAGGCCCCGCATCAGGGTGCCGAGCCCGCCGGCGGCGCCGGTGAGCAGAACGGTGCGGGGAGCGGGCATCCTCGGTCTCCTTGAGATGGGTCGTTCCTGTGTGTGGACACGATTCACATGGATGGACACGCTATGAACAGTGTCCGTACCCCGTCAAGTGTGTCGCGAACGCGCGAAATCCGCGCCTGTGTTGCCGGTTTGCGCGCTTGACCTGCCCGAATGGGGGCTCCTAACGTGATCGCGTTCATGAACGTGGACATTGCTCAGAAACAGGCACTCGCCCGGCTGATCGAGCGCGGCAGCGCACCGCTCGACGAGGAGGAAGCGTGAAGACCTCGGCCTTCGTCTACCCCTGGGACGTCAACGGCGATCCCGGGGCGCCCGGCCGTCTGGCCGCCCTCGGAGTGGAGCAGGTGACGCTCGCCGCCGCCTACCACTCCACACGCGCGCTGACCCCCCGTCATCCGCGCCACCGCGTGGTCACCGCCGAGCACGCCGCCGTGCTGTACCCGGTGGACGGCCGCTGGGAGGGCCGCACACCACGCCCGTACCCGGCCGGCGACTGGGCGCCGGGCGACGCGTACGGCGAGGCCGCGGCGGCCCTGGCCGGCACCGGTCTCGACGTGCACACCTGGGTGGTCCTCGCGCACAACTCCCGTCTGGGCGCCGAGAATCCGGACACCTCCGTCGTCAACGCCTACGGCGACCGCTACCCGTGGGCGCCGTGCATCGCCCAGCCCGCCACGCGCGCGTACCTGACCGAGCTGGCCGCCGAGGCGGCCGTCCGCCCCGGGGCGCGCGGCACCGAGCTGGAGTCCCTCGGCTGGTACGGGCTCGCCCATCTGCACGCCCACGACAAGACCGGCGGGGTGGGCCTCGGGGAGGCCGGCCAGTACCTGATGTCCCTGTGCTTCTGCCCCGCCTGCCGCACTGGGTACGGCGAACAGGACCTGGATCCGGATGAGTTGGCAGGCGCCGTACGCTCCGCCCTGGAACCGGTGTGGCGGGGCGCGGCCTCCGACGGCGGAGGCTGGGCCGGTGTGGTGGAACTGCTCGGCGAGAGCACGGCGGACGCCACCCGTGCCTGGCGCGACCGGACCGCGCGCACCCTCCAGGAGGCGGCGGTCGCGGCGGTCCGCGCGGCGGCCCCCGACGGCTTCCAGGTCCTTCTGCACGCCGACCCGGTGTCCTACCACTGCGGCGCCAACGCCGGTGTCGACCCCGCCCACATCCTGTCCGTGGCGGACGGCGTGGTGGTGCCCTGCACGGGCGGTTCCGGCCTGCTGGCCCCGTTCGCCGAGCAGGGCCGCCCGGACGCCGTCCTGGCCGCCAACTTCACGATCGTCTCCGGCATGGGCGGCAGCCCGGGCACCCTCGCCGAGGACGCGGGCCGTGCGCGGGACCTCGGGGCGTGCGAACTCCGGCTGTATCACGCGGGGTTGGCCTCGGACGGCGACCTGGCGGCGGTGCGGTCGGCGTTGCGGGGCCTGTGAAGCAGCATCAGTGACGTGGCCGACAGGGCCAGGGCCAGGAGGGCCAGGACCACCGGGAGGGAGACGGCGCCGACCAGCGCGGCGCCCGCGGCCAGACCGACGACGTTGGGGGCGAAGAGCAGCGTGTTCGCGGTCGCGGACGCCCGGCCGAGCAGCTCCGCCGGTGTCTCCCGCTGCACGGCGGTGAACGCGGCGATCGGCACGCACGGCAGCCCGGTGCCGCTCAGCACGCTGCTCACCAGGGCCACCGGATCGGACGGGACCGCGCGCAGGGCCACGCCGGCCGCCGTGAGGGCGATGCCGAAGGCCGCGAAGCGGCGGCTGCCCAGGCGGCGCAGAGCGGTGCCCGAGGCGAGACCGATCGCCACCGAACCGGCGCCCTGCACGGCGTACAGCACCCCGGTGTACGCGGGCGCGTGGCCGAGGCGGTCGACGACGGCGTAGATCAGCGCGCCGGTCACGCCGGTGAACAGCATCGTGGCGCCGCCGGCCAGCACCAGGGGCCGCAGCCGCGGGTGGGACCACAGATGGCGGGCGCCCTCGGCGGTCCGCGCGCGCCAGGACCCCTCGGACCGGCGGGGCTCGTCCTCGCGGACCCGTAGCATCGCGTACAGACCGGCGGCGAGCAGGAACGTGGCCGCGTCCAGCAGGGCCACGCAGCGGCCGCCGTACGCCGCGTACAGGCCGGCGCCCGCCAGCGGGGCCAGCAGCTTCATGCCCTCGTTGGCGGTCATCCGCAGCCCGTTGAAGTCGCCGAGCAGCTTCGCGTCGACGGCGGTGGCGACGAGCGCCGACTGCGCCGCGTCCTCCACGACGCCCGTCGCGCCGTAGAGGAACAGCACCCCGTACAGCACCCAGACGCGGCCCGGGGCGTCGACCGTGAGGAGGATCGGGAGCAGCGCCGCCAGCAGCAGGTTCGTGCCGATCAGCACCGGCCGCCTGCGGGTGCGGTCGGCGAGCGTGCCGAGCGCCGGGCCGGCCAGGGTCGGCGCCCACATCGCCAGCAGGCACAAGGCGGCCAGCCCGTTGGAGCCGGTGAGGTCCTTGACCCACACACCCGAGGCCAGCCACAGCGCCGAGGTGCCGAAACCGGACACCACCACAGCGGCCAGGCACACTCCCGCCGCACGGTCGCGCAGCACCCGCACCAGGGTCCATTCAGTCGTCATACGGCCCGATCGTCGCCCTGAGGCCCCGCCCCGCGGATCCGGCGGATGCCGTAGAACCCGGCCCCGCCCGGTCGGCAGTCCGCAGGTGAGGGTCGGTCATGTCACGGGGGTGCGAGGGCGAACGGGCGTGGTCCGTGGGCGGCGTCCGGCGGGATTTCCTGTGCCGGAGGCATTGACGAAAGCCTTTGCCCCTCTTACCTTCATCGCGTCGTACTTCGTACGTCATATATGAGACGCGATACGCGAGTTCGGAAACTCGCGATCCGAGCCGTGATGTGATCGACGAGATCCGAGAGGCGCGCATGACCTCTGTGCCCACGCCGATCCCCTCCCGCACGCAGGTCGTGCTGGAGGGAATCAAACACCGCATCCTCACCGGGCGGCTGACACCCGGTCAGGCCCTGGTCGAGACCGAACTCGCCGCCCAGTTCGGGGTCTCCAAGACCCCGGTGCGCGAGGCGCTGAAGACCCTGGCCGGCACCGGACTGGTCGTGATGAACCAGTACAAGGGCGTCACGGTGCGCGAGGTGGACGCGGACATGGCACGCGAGGTCTACGACGTGCGGCTGCTCCTCGAACCGGAGGCGCTGAGGCGTTCGGTGCGCCGCGGTGCCTCCCTGGACGCCGCCCGCGACGCGCTGAAGCGGGCCGAAGAGGCCGCGGACACCGCCGAACGCTCCCTCGCCAACCGCGAGTTCCACCGCGCCCTCTACCTGCCCTGCGGCAACCCGCTGCTCGGCAGGATGCTCGACGAGGTCCGCGACCAGGCAGCCCTCGTCTCCGCCGTCGCCTGGTCCGCCGACCCCTCCTGGGACCGGGAGGCCGCCGAGCACCAGGACATCCTGCGGCTCGCCCTGGAGGGCGACGCCGACGGCGCTGCCCGCGCCCTCCACGCCCACATCGCGTCGTTCGTGCAACGGGCCTTCCCCTCCGCGGAGTCGAAGGCCCAGGGAGAGGACGGTCAGGCATGACAACGGCGTTCGAGACCCAGCGGGCGGCCCTGGCCGACGTGGTGGCGATCCCGGTGACCCCGTTCACCGAGGACGGCGGCGTCGACGGCGCCACCTACCGGGCCCTGCTGCGCCGCCTGCTCGACGGCGGCATCACCACCCTCACGCCCAACGGCAACACCGGCGAGTTCTACGCCCTCACCCCCGAGGAGCGGCGGCAGGTCACCGAGATGACGGTCGAGGAGGCCGGGGACCGGGCGAGCATCCTGGTCGGCGTCGGCCACGACGTGCCCACCGCGGTCGCCACCGCCCGGCAGGCCCACGAGCTGGGCGCGCAGATGGTCATGGTCCACCAGCCCGTGCACCCCTACGTCTCCCAGGGCGGCTGGGTCGACTACCACCGCGCCATCGCCGAGGCCGTGCCCGAGCTGGGCGTCGTCCCCTACATCCGCAACGCCCAGCTGCCCGGCACCCGCCTGGCCGAACTCGCCGACGCCTGCCCGAACGTCATCGGCGTCAAGTACGCCGTCCCGGACGCCACCCGCTTCGGCGCCTTCGCCCGGGACGCGGGCCTGGACAGGTTCGTGTGGGTCGCGGGACTCGCCGAGCCCTACGCGCCCTCCTACTTCTCCGCCGGCGCCACCGGCTTCACCTCCGGCCTGGTCAACGTCGCCCCGGCCGTCTCCGTCAGCATGCTCAGGGCGCTCAGGGCCGGCGACTACCCGGCCGCGATGAAGGTCTGGGAGCGGATCCGCCGCTTCGAGGAGCTGCGCGCGGCGAACGGGTCCGCGAACAACGTCACCGTCGTCAAGGAGGCCCTCGCCGCGCTCGGCCTGTGCCGCCGGGACGTGCGCCCGCCGAGCAAGCCGCTGCCGGAGAGCGAACGCGCCGAGGTCGCCGCCATCGCCGCGGGATGGTGGATATGAGTGCCCGGCCCGGCGGGACGCGCCCGGAGGACCTGCGCAGCCACCAGTGGTACGGCACCGACGGCCTGCGCTCCTTCAGCCACCGCGCACGCACCCGCCAGCTCGGCTACCTGCCCGAGGAACACCTGGGCAAGCCGGTCGTCGCGATCCTCAACACCTGGTCCGACATCAACCCCTGCCACGTCCACCTGCGCGACCGCGCCCAGGCGGTCAAGCGCGGGGTGTGGCAGGCGGGCGGCTTCCCGCTGGAGTTCCCGGTCTCCACGCTCAGCGAGACCTTCCAGAAGCCGACCCCGATGCTCTACCGCAACATGCTCGCCATGGAGACCGAGGAACTGCTGCGCTCCTACCCGGTCGACGGCGCGGTCCTGATGGGCGGCTGCGACAAGTCCACACCCGCCCTCCTGATGGGCGCCGCGAGCGCCGACCTGCCCGCCGTCTTCGTGCCCGCCGGGCCCATGCTGCCCGGCCACTGGCGCAGCGAGGTCCTCGGCTCCGGCACCGACATGTGGAAGTACTGGGACGACAAGCGGGCCGGACTGATCGGCGACTGCGAGATGGCCGAGCTGGAGAGCGGCCTGGCCCGCTCGCCCGGCCACTGCATGACCATGGGCACGGCCTCCACGCTGACCGCCGCGGCCGAGGCCCTCGGCGTGACCGTGCCCGGCGCCTCCAGCATCCCGGCCGTGGACTCCGGACACGACCGCATGGCGGCGAGGGCGGGCCTGACGATCGTCGAACTGGTCCGCAAGGACCGCAGGCTGAGCGAGATCCTGACCCGTGAGGCGTTCGAGGACGCGGTCACCACCGTCCTCGGGCTCGGCGGCTCCACCAACGCCGTGATCCATCTGATCGCCATGGCGGGCCGCGCGGGCGTCCGGCTCACCCTCGACGACTTCGACCGCATCGCCCGCACCGTGCCGGTCCTCGCCAACGTCCGCCCCGGCGGCCAGAAGTACCTCATGGAGGACTTCCACTTCGCCGGCGGCCTGCCCGGCTTCCTCTCCCGCATCCCGGACCTGCTCCACCTGGACCGGCCGACGGTGTCGTACGACACCCTGCGCGAGCAGATCGCCGGCGCGCGGGTGCACGACGACGACGTGATCCGGCCCCGCGACAACCCGGTCGCGGACGAGGGCGGCGTGGCGGTGCTGCGCGGCAACCTCTGCCCGGACGGCGCCGTCATCAAGCACATCGCCGCCGAACCGCACCTGCTCGAACACACCGGGCCCGCCGTCGTCTTCGACGACTACCGGACCATGCAGCGCACCATCAACGACCCGTCGCTCGGCATCACCGCCGACAGCGTGCTCGTGCTGCGCGGCTCCGGCCCCAAGGGCGGCCCCGGAATGCCCGAGTACGGCATGCTGCCCATCCCCGACCACCTGCTCAAGCAGGGTGTGCGGGACATGGTCCGGATCTCCGACGCCCGTATGAGCGGCACGAGTTACGGCGCCTGCGTGCTGCACGTCGCCCCCGAGAGCCACGTCGGCGGACCGCTGGCGCTGGTGCGCACGGGCGACCGGATCACCCTCGACGTCAAGGCCCGCACCCTCCGACTCCACGTGGACGACGAGGAGTTGGAACGCCGCAGGGCCGAGTGGACGCCGCCGCCCGCGCGGTACGAGCGGGGTTACGGCGCCCTGTACTCCGAACAGATCACCCAGGCCGACACCGGCTGCGACTTCGAGTTCCTGGCCCGGCCCGGAAAGGTGCCGGACCCGTACGCCGGGTAGCCGGCCCCGCCCGGAACCGGGAGACCATCGCCCCATCCCCCTGCCCACTCCGCGGAAGCGCTTCACCCACGTGTACGTAGCAAGCGCTTCCTACGGACCGCTGTACTGCCCCACTGCGAACGGAGAACAGTCGTGGCCCAAGCCGCAGCCGTGGCGAAACCGCCCGCGCCACCCCGGCGGCGCGGTGCCTCCGCCACGCCGCGCAGGCTCCCGTACCTGCTGATCGCCCCGGCCGCCCTGCTCATGCTGGGCTTCATCGCCTACCCGGTGCTCAGCGTCTTCTACTACAGCCTGCAGAACTACAACCCCACCAAGCCGTGGCGGAACGGATACGCGGGCTTCGACAACTTCGTCCACGCCTTCACCCAGGACCCCCAGTTCTGGGACACGCTGATCTTCAGCGCCAAGTGGGTGGTCGTCGAGGTCGGGCTGCAACTGCTCCTCGGACTCGCCCTCGCCCTGATCGTCAACCAGACCTTCGTGGGCCGCGGGCTCGGCCGGGCCCTGGTGTTCTCCCCGTGGGCCGTCTCCGGCGTGCTCACCTCCGCGATCTGGGTGCTGCTCTACAACTCCCAGACCGGCATCACCCGTTACCTCGCCGACATGGGCATCGGCTCCTACGGCACCAGCTGGCTGTCCGACACCTCCACGGTGTTCCCGGCGGCGGTGGTCGCCGACCTGTGGCGCGGGGTGCCCTTCTTCGCCATCCTCATCCTCGCCGACCTCCAGTCCGTCTCGAAGGACCTGTACGAGGCGGCCGAGGTCGACGGGGCGAGCCGGCTCAAGCAGTTCTGGCACATCACCCTGCCCCATCTGAAGGACGCCATCGTCCTGTCCACGCTGTTGCGCGCGGTGTGGGAGTTCAACAACGTCGACCTGCTCTACACCCTCACCGGCGGCGGACCGGCCGGAGAGACCACCACCCTGCCGCTCTACATCGCCAACACCAGCGTCGACGCCCACAACTTCGGCTACGCGTCCGCCCTGACCACGGTGGCGTTCGTCATCCTGCTCTTCTGCTCGATCGTCTATCTGCGGCTGAGCAAGTTCGGAGGTGAGAAGTGATCACCGAGATCGCGCCCGCGCCCGAGCGCGCGGTGCCCGGACCGGCCCGGCCGCGCGGCGCGCGCCGCGCCTGGGACGAGGTCCCGCGCTGGCACATCTATCTGCCGCTGTCCGTGTACCTGCTCTTCACGCTGATCCCCTTCTACTGGATCCTGCTGTTCGCGCTGCGCCCGGCCGGCTCCACCTCGCTCGTGCCCTGGCCGATGACCTTCGACCACTTCGAGAAGGTGTGGACCGAGCGGAGCTTCGGCCTCTACTTCCAGAACAGCGTGCTCGTCGGCGTCGCGACCCTGGTCCTCACCACGGTCGTCGCCCTGGCCGGCGGCTACGCGCTCGCCCGGTTCGACTTCCGGCTCAAGCGCGGCTTCATGCTGGCCCTGCTCTGCTCCCAGTTCGTGCCCGGCGCGCTGCTGCTCGTCCCGCTCTTCCAGATCTTCGCCGAGCTGTCGATGATCAACTCGCTGGGCAGTGTCGTCATCGCCGAGACCGTCTTCCAGCTGCCGCTGTCGATGATCCTGATCAGCGGCTTCATCAAGAACGTGCCCCCGTCCCTGGAGGAGGCCGCCTGGGTGGACGGCTGCAGCCGCTTCTCCGCGTTCCGGATCGTCGTCCTGCCGCTGCTGCGGCCCGGGCTGATCGCCGTCGGCTCCTTCGCCTTCGTGCACGCCTGGAACCACTTCCTGTTCGCCCTGATGTTCCTCTCCGACCAGAGCAAGCAGACCATCCCGGTCGGCCTCAACACCCTGATGAGCTCGGACAGCGTCGACCTGGGCGCGCTGGCCGCGGGCGGCATCGTCGCCGCCGTACCCGTGGTGATCGTGTTCGCCTTCATCCAGAAGTGGCTGATCACCGGCTTCAGCGCGGGGGCGGTGAAGGGATGACGGCCACCACGCCGCCCACAGCGGTCACCACGCCGACGGCGACCCCCGATCCGACGGCGGCCACCCCGCCGTTTCCGGTCGTGCTCGCCGGAGCCCGCGGCCACGGCCGCTGGCACCTGGACAACATCCGCCGGCTCCAGGAGAAGGGCCTCGTACGGCTCGTGGGGATCTGCGAGCTGACCCCGCTGACCGAGGACGAGATCCCCGACGGGCTCGGCACACCGGCACAGTCCGCCGACTTCGGCGCCCTGCTGGACGCAACCGGCGCGCGGATCGCGGTGATCTGCACGCCCATTCCGACCCACACCGACCTGGCGCTCACCGCCGCGGGGCGGGGCGTCCACCTCCTGCTGGAGAAGCCGCCCGCCCCCTCGTACGCGGAGTTCCGCCGCATGGCCGACGGCGTCGCCGAGGCCGGGGTCGCCTGCCAGATCGGCTTCCAGGCGCTGGGCTCGCGCGCGATGCCCGCGATCCGGGAGCTGGTCGCCAAGGGCATGATCGGGACGGTCGAGGGGGTCGGCGCGGCGGGCGCCTGGGCACGCGACGAGGCCTACTACCGGCGGGCGCCCTGGGCGGGCAGACGCCGCCTGAACGGCGTCGACGTGGTCGACGGGGTGCTCACCAATCCCCTCGCCCACGCCGTCTCCACCTCGCTCGCCCTGCTCGGCGCCACCCGCGCCGAGGACGTCACCGGCATCGAGACCGAGCTGTGGCGGGCCAACGACATCGAGGCCGACGACACCTCCTGCGTCCGCGTCACCACCCCGCACGGCCGGGCCGCCGTCGCGGCCACCCTGTGCGCCGAACGCCCCGACGACCCCTACGTCATGGTGCACGGCAGCAGCGGCCGGATCACCTTCTGGTACAAGCAGGACCGGGTGCTGCTGCAACGGGCGGGCCACGGCCCGGAGGAGTTCGAGTACGGCCGTACCGACCTGCTGGAGAACCTGGTCGACCACCTGACCACCGGGGCGCGACTGCTGGTCCCGCCCGCGTCCACGGGCGCCTTCATGCGGGTCGTCGAGGCGATCCGCACCGCCCCCGGACCTACCGCGCTGCCGGACCGTTCCTGGCGGCGCCCGGCCGGCGAGGACCGCCGGGTCGTGCCCGGCGTCGACGGACTCGTCGCGGCCGTCGCCGACACCCTCCGCCTGTACTCCGAACTGGACGTCGACTGGGCGTTGCCGAAGGAGGTGACCGTGGGATGACGGACTCCCCGGTCCTGCGCGTGGCGGGCCGCCCGGTCGCGCGCTGCGTCACCCGTCCCGAGCTGCCCGACCGGCTCTCCCCGCGCCCGTATCTGCACCCCGTCACCACCCTGGCCGGCACGGCGGTCACCGAACTCGGCCCCGCCGATCACCTCCACCACCTCGGCGTCGGTGTCGCCGTTCCCGACGTCGAGGGGCACAACTTCTGGGGCGGACGCACCTTCGTGCGCGACCGGGGCCCGACCGAGCTGGACAACCACGGCGCCCAGCGGCACACCGGCTTCCCGCTGCGCGAGGCCGACCGGTTCACGGAGGAGCTGCGCTGGGTCGCCGCGGGCCGTGAACTGCTGCGCGAGCGCCGTACCGTCGCGGCCACCGGACTCACCACCACCGCCTGGGCCCTGGACTTCACCTTCGCCCTCACCAACGTCACCCCGCGGGCGCTGTCGATCGGCAGCCCCGCCACCAACGGGCGCCCCGGCGCGGCGTACGGCGGCTTCTTCTGGCGGGCCCGCAAGGAGGAACGGCCCCCGCTCGTGCTCACCGCCGACGGGGACGGCGAGGCGGCGGCCCACGGCACCCGCGCCGGCTGGCTGGCGCTCGTCGGCGGCACCTGGACGCTGGTGTTCGCCGGCGCCACCGGCGCCACCCGCGAGGACGCCTGGTTCGTGCGGGCCGCCGAGTACCCGGGAGTCGGCTCGTCGCTGGCGGCGGAGCGGCGGCTCGCGATCGAGCCGGGTGGGACGGTCCTGCGCCGGATCGTCACCGTCGTCGCCGACGGACGGCTCGGCCGGGACGAGGCCGGGGAACTGGCCCGCGAGGCGGTCCTGTCGTCCCCCACGCCCAACGAGTCGTAACCCACCCGCAGTCATCGGTCGGGAGCCGCCGTGGCACATCCTTCCAGCAAGCGCTTACCGGCGGGTCTCCCCACGTCTCACGCCCCAAGCACCGTGTTCCATCTCCGAGTTGGATCCAGAAGAAGAGAGCTGATCAATGAAGATCAACATCCGTAGAAGCAGGCGCGCCGCCGTCGCCGTCGTCCTGGGTTCCGCGCTCGCGCTGACCGCCACCGCGTGCGGTGACGACGGCAGCGGCTCCGCGAAGAGCAAGGGTTCCGAGGGGTCAGGCAAGGGCGAGATCACCTTCTGGGACAACAACGGCGGTGTGCGCACCGACGTCTGGAAGCAGATCATCGCGGACTTCGAGAAGAAGTACCCGGACATCAAGGTCAACTACGTCGGCATCCCGGCCGCGAGCGCCCAGTCCAAGTTCGACACCGCCATCCAGGGCGGCGGTCTGCCGGACGTCGGCGGCGTGGGCACCGCGGTGCTCGCCGAGATCGCCGCCCAGGGCGCCCTGGAGCCGCTGGACGGCCGGCTGGCCAAGAGCGAGCTGAACGGCAAGCTCAGCGAGAACGTGCTCGGCGTCAGCAAGGCGGCGGGCGGCGGCGACACCCTGTACCACGTGCCGACCTCGGTGAACAACGGCACGCTGTGGTACCGCACCGACCTGTTCAAGAAGGCGGGCCTGGACGCGCCGACCACCTGGGGCAAGTTCTACGAGGCCGCGGACAAGCTCACCGACCAGGGCAAGAACGCGTTCGGCTTCACCATCCGCGGCGGCGAGGGCTCCATCGCCCCGGCCCTGGACGCGGTGTACGGACAGTCCGGCATCACCTCGTTCTGGGACGGCGACAAGACCACCGTCAACGACCCCAAGAACGTGGCGGCGCTGGAGAAGTACGTCGCGCTGTACAAGAAGGACACCCCGTCCGCCGACGTCAACAACGACTTCACCAAGATGGTCGCCCAGTGGGACAGCGGCACCATCGGCATGCTGAGCCACAACCTGGGCTCGTACCAGGACCATCTGAAGGCCCTCGGCAAGGACAAGTTCCGCGGCGTCCCGAACCCCACGCTGGACGACGGCACCCGGGTGCAGGTGTCCAACCCGGTCGACGGTCTGGGCCTTTTCAAGGCGAGCAAGAACAAGGCGGCCGCGTGGAAGTTCATCGAGTTCGCCGCCTCGGCCGCGGAGAACTCCAAGTTCAACGAGTCCGCCGGGCAGGTGCCGACCAACGTCGACGCCGCCCAGGACGCCTGGATCCAGCAGGCCGAGCCGACGAAGCTGGCGGCCGAGGCGCTGAACGGGGCCGACACGAAGATCGTGCAGCTGCCGTACTACCTGCCCGACTGGAACACCATCTCCAAGGCCGACAACGAGCCGAACTTCCAGAAGGTGCTGCTCGGCAAGATGAGCGCCAAGCAGTTCCTGGACACGCTGGCCGACCAGCTCGACAAGGCGCAGGCCGAATGGAAGCAGAACCAGGGCTGACGCCGGCCGGCGCAACGAAGGCGGACGGTCCGGGAGCCTGTTGTCGCATCCGGGCCGCCGGCCGTCCGCGGCGGGGCGCGCGGTTCCCCGCGCCCCTTCTCGTCCCGACTCTCCGTTGAAAGAGGATCCGTACAGTGCGTACTTCGATGTGTCATGCACGCGTCATTGTCACCACGGTGAGCTGCGCGGCGCTGGTGCTCGCCGTCACCGGCACCACGTCCGCCGCCGCGGCCCCCGCGGCCGCCGACCCCGCCCGCCAGGTGCTCGGCGCCAAGGACGGCTGGGGCTCGTACGGCACCGGCACCACCGGCGGCGCCGGCGCCGACGCCGCCCACACCTACACGGTCACCACCTGGGACGGCTTCAAGGCCGCGCTCGCCGAGGGAGGCAGCGCGCCCAGGGTCATCAAGGTCAAGGGCATGGTCGACGCCGACGGCCCGAACTGCTCCGCCTTCGAGGTGCCCGGCTACGACTTCGACGCCTACCTGGAGACCTACTCGCCCGAGACCTGGGGCCGGGACCGGAACCTGGACGGTGAGCCCGACGACAGCCCCGAGGGTCTGCGCCGCGCCTCCGCCGCCGTCCAGGACAAGTACATCAAGGCGAACATCCCCGCCAACACCACCATCGTGGGCGTCGGCAAGGACGCCGGCTTCAAGGGCGCCAGCCTCCAGATCAAGAACGTGGACAACGTCGTCGTCCGCAACCTCACCCTGGAGAGCCCGCTGGACTGCTTCCCGCAGTGGGACCCCACCGACACCGCCGACGGCAACTGGAACTCCGAGTACGACAGCGCGGTGATCACCGGCTCCACCCATGTGTGGATGGACCACAACACGTTCACCGACGGCGAGCACCCCAACAGCACCCTGCCGTACTACTACGGCCGGATCTTCGAGCAGCACGACGGCGAGCTGGACATCGTCAGGGGTGCCGACTACGTGACGGTCTCCTGGAACGTCTTCGAGGACCACGACAAGACCATCCTCATCGGCAACAGCGACAGTGCGTCCACCGCCGCGGTCGACCGGGGCCACCTCAAGGTGACCCTGCACCACAACCTGTTCAGGAACCTGGTCGAGCGGGCCCCGCGCGTCCGCTTCGGACAGGTCGACTCCTACAACAACCACTATGTGGCCCAGGCCGGCTACGGCTACAGCCTCGGCATCGGCATGGAGTCCCGACTCGTCGCCGAGCACAACGCGTTCACGCTGGCGCGGGGCGTCGAGGCGGGCCGGATCCTGAAGAAGTGGAAGGACTCGCCGGTCACCGAGTCCCACAACTACGTCAACGGCAGGCTCACCGACCTGGTCGCCGTGCACAACGCCCAGGTGCCCGACGAGATCCTCCAGCGGGGCGGGGACTGGACCCCGGCCCTGCGCACCCGGATCGACAACCCGAAGGCGCTGCCCGGCATCGTCGACCACCGGGCGGGCGCGGGCCGTCTGCACTGACGCTCGGTTCCCGGCGGGCCGGGGGTACACCCTCGGCCCCGGCCCGCCGCCGTCCCGTCCCGTCCCGGCGGTTGACCCGCCCCGCCATCGCGATTGCCTCGACCCGCCACCGTCGTTGACCGGCGCTGCGTTGGCTCGCCACCGCCGAGAACCGCCCCGCCCCTGGCCCGCCGCCGTGCTGCCCCGCCACCGTTGTCGACCCGCCTGCCCTGTCCCGCCCCGCGAAGGAGCACCCGTATGCCCTCGCCCCACCTCCGCCCGTTCTCGCCCTCGCTGCCCGGGAAGGGGCTGTCCAGAAGGGGGCTGCTGCTTGCCGGGGCCGCCGCTGGCGTCGCGCTCGGTGCGGTCGGCGTGCCCGCTTGGGCCGTCGCCCGGCCGTTCGGCCGCTACGGCTCGCCGGACGCCCGCCGTACCCCGCGCACCCTCTACGTCGACCCGCACGGCCGGGGCGACTTCACCCGGGTGCAGGCCGCGGTGGACGCGGCCGTCGGCGGCGGATGGACCCTGGTCCTCGCGCCGGGCACCTACCGGGAGACCGTCTCCGTGGACACCGCCCGCCCGGACATGACCTGGATCGGCGCCACGGGCGACGCCCGCGACGTGGTGATCGTGTACGACAACGCGGCCGGCACCCCGAGGCCCGACGGCGGCACCTACGGCACCAGCGGATCGGCCACCACGACCGTCCAGGCGGACGGCTTCACCGCCCACAGGATCACGTTCGCCAACGACTGGCTGCGCGCGGACCATCCCGGCGTCACCGGCACCCAGGCCGTCGCCGTCAAGGCGCAGGGCGACCGCTCGGCGTTCCGGCACTGCCGCTTCCTCGGCCACCAGGACACCCTGTACGCCGACACCAGGTCCCTGACCGCCTTCGCCCGCCAGTACTACGCCCACTGCCACGTCGAGGGCGACGTCGATTTCGTCTTCGGTCGCGCGACCGCGGTGTTCGAGAACTGCCACTTCCGCGCGCTGGACCGCACCGACCTGGCGGCGCCGCCGTACGGCTTCGTCTTCGCGCCCTCCACCGCGGCCGCCAACCCGCGCGGCTACCTGGTCACGCACGGCCGGGTCACCAGCCGGGCCCCGGACGGCGGCTACAAGCTCGCCCGCCCCTGGGTGCCCAGCTCGGACACGACCGCCCGGCCGATGCTGACCGTCCGTGACACCTGGCTCGGCGCAGGCGTCGACACGGTCACGCCATACGCCAATATGTCGGACATGTACCCCTGGCAGGACCAGCGTTTCGCCGAGTACCGCAACTCCGGACCCGGCGCGCGGATCACCGTACCGGCCAACCGCCCCCAGCTCACCGGGGTCCAGGCCCGGGCGGCGACCCGGGAGGCGTACCTCGGCGACTGGACGCCGTGGCGGGAACGCTGACGGTGCGTGACCGGGTGAGGTGAACGGCGGGTTGCGCAGGCGAATTGCCGGTCCCGCCAGATATCGATAGGGCAAAAGGTACCCCGTACAGTCTCGCGCATCCGAGGGTGACGCGCGTAGAAAACGACTCATGCACAAGCCACTGCGTATCGCGGCCCTCGCCGCCACCTGCGCCCTCACCGGTGCCGTGATCTACGGCGCCGGTGCGGCCACGGCAGGTCAGTCGACCGCCAACTCGACCCACGAGCCCTACAACATCGGGCTCCTCACCCAGGACATCGACACCTACTACGGCACCAAGCTCGACAGCGACGGTGTCTACCAGGCGTCCCCGGACAGCCAGTACGCCAAGGACCTCGCGCGCGTCGACGCCGAGGCCAGGAAGTGGATCGACAAGGCGGCGGACAAGGCGGGCCACAAGGGCCAGAAGAAGCCGGCCGTCGTCTTCGACATCGACGACACCCTGCTGCTCAGCCTGGACTACGAGAAGAAGAACAGCTACGGCTACAACAGCGCGACCTGGGCGGCCTACGTCAACCGGGCCGACCGCCCGGCCGTCTTCGGCAGCCCCGAACTCGTGCGGTACGCCGCGAAGAAGGGCGTCACCGTCTTCTACAACTCCGGGCTCAGCGAGGCGCAGCGCTCCGCCGCCGTGGAGAACCTGAAGAAGGTGGGCGCCGACGTCAACCTCGACGCCGCGCACATGTTCCTCAAGGACGCGGCCAATCCGCCGTCCTACCTGAAGAACTGCGCCACCCCGGGCTCCTGGACCTGCACGACCGTCCAGTACAAGTCCGGCACCCGCAAGCACATCGAGGACCTCGGGTACGACATCGTCGCCAACCTCGGCGACCAGTACTCCGACCTCGACGGCGGCCACGCGGACCACACCTTCAAGCTGCCGAACCCCACGTACTTCGTCAGCTGATTCAAGGCACGTGCCCCGCCCGGTCCACGAGCCCGGGCGGGGCACGCCCCGTGCGTGCCCGCCGTCATCCGGCGTCGGCCCGCAGCGTCAGCACCACCTCGTCGATCTCCTCGCCACGCGCCTCGGCGAACCCCCGGGCCCGCGCCGACTCCCGGAACCCGCACTTGGCGAGCACCCGCAGCGAACCGGCGTTGTCCGCCGCGGCCCGCGCGTACAGCGGACGTTCGGGTACCTCGGCCAGCAGGGCCCGCAGCGCGGCCGTGGCGACGCCCCGGCCCCAGTAGGCGCGGTCCACCCAGTAGGTGACCTCGCACTCACCCGGCTCGCCGTAGACGGCGGCGCTGCCGACCACGTCACCGTCCAGCAGGACGGTGCGCAGCACGACGGACGAGGCGCGCATCCCGCGCCAGTGCGCAGCGAAGGCCTCGTGGTCGGCCGGGTTCCTCGGGGTGAAGGCGGCCATCCGCAGCGCCTCCGGGTCGTTCATCTGCCGGAAGAACACCGGCAGATCGCTGTCGTGGACCTCGCGGAGCACGACCTCCATGTGTCACAGCCTCCGGGTGGCGAGCGTCAGTCGGTCACGGGCGTCGAAGAGAGCATCCTTCACCATCTGCTCGTGCGCCGCCGTCAGGCGCGCCACCGGGACCGAGCAGCTCACCGCGTCCCGGGCCGGGGTCCGGTACGGGATCGCCACCCCGAAGCAGCGCAGACCCAGGGTGTTCTCCTCGCGGTCGACCGCGTACCCCTGCTCGCGGATCCGACGCAGTTCCCCGATGAGCCGCTCGCGGTCGGTGATGGTGTGCTCGGTCAGCGCGGGCAGCGTCTCGGGGAGCATCTTGCGCACCTGCTCGTCGGTGTACGTGCTCAGCAGCGCCTTGCCCAGCGAGGTGGAGTGCGCGGGCAGGCGGCGCCCGACCCGGGTGAAGGGGCGCAGATAGTGCTGCGACTGGCGGGTGGCCAGGTAGACGACGTTCGTGCCGTCGAGACGGGCCAGGTGGATCGTCTCGGTGGTGTCGTCGGACAGCCGGTCCAGCGTGGGACGGGCCGCCGCGACCACCTCGTCGCCGTCGATGTAGGACGTGCCGACGAGCAGCGCCCGTACGCCGATGCCGTAGCGCGTGCCGGTGGCGTCGGTCTCGACCCAGCCCAGTTCGACGAGCGTGCGCAGCAGCATGTACAGGCTGGACTTGGGATAGCCGACGGCCTCCTGGACCGCGGCCAGCGAGTGCATACCGAGCCGGCCGGCGAAGAACTCGAGCAACTCCACGGTCCGTACCGCGGACTTGACCTGCGCCCCGCCGCCTGCGTCGCCTGCCGACATCGCCCTGGACCCCTTCGTTCGACGAGAAGCTGGAGATATAGTCTCCGGCAGTGTATTCACCACCAGAGACAGCGTTCAGCATATCGAACGCGCTGGTGGTGACCCCCAATACGGCCGACCGTAGAGACCGGCCGGATACTGCGGCAAGACATGTGGAGGGATCCGCGGTGGCAGCACCAGTGTGGAGTGTCGACCCCCGTACCGGGAAGCAGCGGGAGCAGGTCGCGGTGGAGGCCACGGCGCAGGAGGTGGACGCCGCCGTGCGGGACGCGCACGAGGTGCGCACGGCGCTCGCCGACCGTGCCGTCCGCGCGGCCTTCCTGCGCTCCGCCGCCGACCGGCTGGAAGGGGCCCGGGACCGGCTCGTCGAGGCCGCCGACGCCGAGACCGCGCTCGGACCGGTCCGGCTCACCGGCGAACTGGCCCGCACCTGCTACCAGTTGAGGGCCTTCGCGGACATCGTCGACGAGGGCGCCTTCCTCGACGTGATCATCAACCACCCGGACGCCGACGCGGCCCCGCCGATCCCGGACCTGCGCCGCCACAAGGTGCCGCTCGGGGTCGTCGCCGTCTACTCGGCCTCCAACTTCCCCTTCGCCTTCTCGGTCGCCGGCGGCGACACGGCGAGCGCGCTCGCCGCGGGCTGCCCCGTCGTCGTCAAGGCCCACCCCGACCACCCGGCCCTGTCCGAGCTGGTCGCCAGGGTGCTGCGCGGGGCGGCCGCGCACCACGGCGTCCCCGAGACCGTGCTCGGCCTGGTCCACGGCTTCGAGGCGGGCATCGAACTCGTCCGGCACCCGCTGGTCGCGGCCGCCGGCTTCACCGGTTCCGTACGCGGCGGCCGGGCCCTGTTCGACGCCGCGGCCGCGCGGCCGGCGCCGATCCCGTTCCACGGCGAACTGGGCTCGCTCAACCCGGTCCTCGTCACCGAGGCGGCGGCCGCCGAGCGGGCCGAGGCCATCGGCGCCGGGCTGGCCGGCTCGATGACGATGGGGGTCGGGCAGTTCTGCGTGAAGCCCGGACTGGTCCTCGTGCCGTCCGGAGCCGCCGGCGACGGCCTGGTGAAGTCGCTCACCGACGCCGTCAGCGACACCGACCCGGGCGTCCTGCTCGACCACCGGATGCGCGACAACTTCCTCACCGGCGTCGCCGAGCGCTCGGCACTGCCCGGAGTCGAGTCGCCGGTCACCGCGGGCGCGGGCGGCGAGCACTCGGTCAGCGCGGGCTTCCTGACCGTCCCGGCCGCGCGGCTCGCCGAGGAGGGGCAGCACGACCTGCTCCTGGAGGAGTGCTTCGGACCGGTCACCGTGGTGGCCCGCTACGAGGACGAGACCGAGGTCGAGGCCGTCCTGTCGCGGCTGCCCGGCAACCTCAGCGCGACCGTGCACCTGTCCGCCGAGGAGGCGGCCGGCCAGGGGCGCGGCGCCGAACTGCTCGCCCGGCTGACCCCGCTGGCCGGTCGCGTGCTCGTCAACGGCTGGCCGACCGGTGTCGCCGTGGCCGCCGCCCAGCACCACGGCGGCCCCTACCCGGCGACGACCTCGACCTCCACCTCGGTCGGCGGTACGGCGATCGAGCGGTGGATGCGTCCGGTGGCGTACCAGAACGTCCCGGAGGCGCTGCTGCCGCCCGAGCTGCGTGACGACAACCCTCTCGGGCTGCCCCGCCGCTTCGACGGACGTCTGGAGCGCTGACCCCGCACCGCACGGAACCGGATCGCCGGGCCTCCGCGTCCTCCGTCGCATGATCGACGACGGTGAACGCGGACGCCTGGTGATCCGAACCGCCGTGCCCGCCGAGGCGGAGGCCGTCGCCGGCCTGATGACGCGTGCGCGGTCCACGTACTACCCGGACGGCGTCCCGGAGGCCGACGCCGACTGGACCGCCCGGTGGCGCGCGGCCATCGCACGCCCCGACGGCCAGGTGCTGTGCGCCGTCGACCAGGGCCGCATCGTCGGCGTCGCCTCCTTCCGCACCCCGCGAGGCGGCCCCGCGGACATGGTCGTGCTGCTCCAGTTCCACGTCGACCCCGGCCACTGGCGCTCGGGCATCGGCACGGCGCTGCACGCGGCCTGCGTCGAGCAGTGGCGCACCGACGGCAGGCGGACGGCCGTCCTGGAGGTGCACACCGGCAACGAACGGGCCCGTCGCTTCTACGCCCGGCGGGGCTGGACCCCGGATCCGCTGCGGCCTCCCGCCGAGGGCGAGCGTCATCTGGGGCTGCGCCGCACGGTGACCGGGGAATGAAAACCGCTGCTTGAACGTTCACGGACCCGGCGGAGGACGTCCACCTCCGCTTCCGTACGAGCGGGAGAGAGCCGAGAGCATGCGCGTCGAGATCTGGTCGGACATCGCCTGTCCCTGGTGCTACGTCGGGAAGGCGCGCTTCGAGAAGGCGCTCGCGGCCTTCCCGCACCGGGAGCAGGTCGAGGTGGTGCACCGGTCGTTCGAGCTGGATCCGGGGCGCGCCAAGGACGACGTGCAGCCGGTGGTCGCCATGCTCACCAAGAAGTACGGGATGAGCGAGGCGCAGGCGCACGAGGGCGAGGACAACCTGGGACGGCAGGCCGCCGCCGAGGGCCTCGACTACCGCACCCGCGGCCGGGACCACGGCAGCACCTTCGACATGCACCGCCTGCTGCACCTCGCCAAGGAGCACGGCAGGCAGAGCGAGCTGCTGGACGCCCTGTACCGGGCGAACTTCGCCGAGGAGCGGTCCGTCTTCACCGAGGGCGGCGAACGTCTGGTGGAGCTCGCCGTCGCCGCCGGACTCGACGCCGACGCCGCCCGCAAGGTGCTCGCCGAACCCGACGCCTACGCCGAAGAGGTCCGCGCCGACGAGCGGGAAGCCGCGCAACTCGGAGCCTCCGGAGTCCCGTTCTTCGTGCTCGACCGGAAGTACGGCGTCTCCGGCGCCCAGCCCGCCGAGGTCTTCACCCAGGCCCTCACCCAGGCGTGGGGCGAGCGCTCACCGCTGACCCTCCTCCAGAGCGGCGACACGGACGGGGACGCCTGCGGCCCGGACGGATGCGCGGTGCCGCGGAGCTGAGCGTCGCGGACGAACCGCAGGTCACGGCGGATCCATAAGGGTTGCTTCGCGGATCTGCGCGGAAATTCGCAATGGACGGGGGCCGCGACGGGCCGCACAGTGGACCCATGGAAACCTTCGAGACCCTCGTCCGCGCCGAGTTCGCCCCGAAGACCACCTATCTGAACAGCGCAACCCTCGGTCTCCTGCCCGCCCGTACCGTGGAGGCCCTGGGCACCGCCGTGGCGGCGGTCGCCGCCGGGCAGCCGACCGACATGTTCGCCGACGTCGAGGCCGCCCGCGCCTCCTTCGCCCGGCTGATGAAGGTGCCGGACCGGCGCGTGGCGGCCGGCGCCTCCGTCGCCGTCTACACCGGACTGATCGCCGCCGCGCTGCCCGAGGGCGCCGAAGTCCTCACCGTGGAGGGCGACTTCAGCTCCGTGGTGAACCCCTTCCACGTCCGCCGGGACCTGAAGGTGCGCAGCGCTCCGCTGGAAGGGATCGCCGAGGCGGTACGGCCCGGCACGGCCCTGGTCGCGGTGAGCGCCGCACAGTCGGCCGACGGCCGCGTCGCCGACCTGCCCGCCATCCGCGCGGCCGCGCGCGAACACGGCGCGCGCGTGTACGTCGACGCCTCCCAGGCCGCCGGCTGGCTGGACCTCGACGCGGACGCCTACGACTACGTCAGCACCGTCGCCTTCAAGTGGCTCCTGTGCCCGCGAGGCGTGGCCTTCCTGGTCGTCCCCGACGACCTCGGCGGCCTGAACCCGCTGTTCGCGGGCTGGGTGGCGGGGGAGCGGCCCTGGGACAGCTGCTACGGCCCCGTCGAGGAACTCGCCCACTCCGCACGGCGGTTCGACGAGAGTCCCGCCTTGTTCTGCTACGCGGGCGCCCGCCGCTCACTCGAACTCGTCGAGGAGCTCGGCGTGTCCGCCGTACGCGCCCACGATCTCGCGCTCGCCGACCGCTTCCGCGCCGGGCTGCGCTCCCTCGGCCACGAACCGGTCTCCGCGCCGGGTTCCCCGATCGTCGCCGTGCCGGGACTCGGCGCGCGCCAGGCAGAGTTGAGCGCCGAGGGCATCGAGGTCTCCCAGCGCGCGGGCAATCTGCGGGCCGCCTTTCACCTCTACAACACGCCCGCCGACGTCGACCGCCTGCTGGACGCTCTGGCCGGCTGAGGCCGCCGCCCGGACGCGGACACGGGCCGGGGCCTCCCGTCCCACACGAGGAGGCCCCGGCCGGTCCGTCGTCCCACCGCACGGGTGTGAAGTCCCGTGCGCCGATGCTGTGTCTTCCGGGGGCCAACCCCCGGACCCCCGGCCGGTTCGTCTCACCGCACCGGAGTGAAGTCCCGCGCCCCGATGAACTCCGGGCGCCGTACCGGCGCCGCGAACGGGTCGACCGCCGTGTTCTCCACGCTGTTGAACACGATGAACACGTTGCTGCGCGGGAACGGCGTGATGTTGTCGCCGGAGCCGTGCATGCAGTTGCAGTCGAACCAGGTCGCGGAGCCCGCCCGGCCCGTGAACAGCTTGATGCCGTACTGCCCGGCCAGCGCGGTCAGCGCCTCGTCGGACGGCGTGCCCGCGTCCTGCATCTGCAGCGACTTCTTGTAGTTGTCCTTCGGCGTGGCCCCCGCACAGCCGAGGAACGTCCGGTGCGACCCCGGCATGATCATGAGGCCGCCGTTGGTGTCGTGGTTCTCGGTCAGCGCGATCGAGACGGACACCGCCCGCATGTTCGGCAGGCCGTCCTCGGCGTGCCAGGTCTCGAAGTCCGAGTGCCAGTAGAAGCCGCTGGCCCCGAAGCCCGGCTTGACGTTGATCCGCGACTGGTGGACGTAGACGTCCGAGCCGAGGATCTGCCGGGCCCGCCCGACGACGCGCTCGTCGCGTACCAGAGCGGCGAACACCTCGCTGATCCGGTGGACTTCGAAGACCGAGCGGATCTCCTTGGACTTCGGCTCCACGATGGAGCGTTCGTCGGCCCGGATCCCCGGATCGCTCACCAGCCGGTCCAGCTCGCGCCGGTAGACGGCGACCTCGTCCTCGGTGATCAGCTGGTCGACGGCGAGGAAGCCGTCGCGCTCGAACGACTGGAGGCCGGCGGTGTCGATCGGTCCGGGCGTGTCGGGGGAGCCCCAGACGACCGGGTCCTGGCGGGGAGTGGTCACCTCGGTGGTGCCGCGGGTGGGATACAGGTCGGTGACGGTGCCCATGGTCGTGCTCACACCTCCTCGGCCTCGGTGAGCAGGGGATAGACGCCGTTCTCGTCGTGGTCCTCCCGGCCCGTGACGGGCGGGTTGAACACGCAGACGCAGCGGAAGTCCTCCTTGACGCGGAGCGTGTGCCGCTCGTGGCCGTCGAGGAGGTACATGGTGCCGGGCGTGATCGTGTACGTCTTCCCGGTCTCGCGGTCGGTCAGCTCGGCCTCGCCCTCGACACAGACGACGGCCTCGATGTGGTTGGCGTACCACATCGACGTCTCCGTGCCCGCGTACAGGATCGTCTCGTGCACGGAGAAGCCGACCTTCTCCTTGGCGAGGACGATGCGCTTGCTCTCCCAGGTGCCGGACGCGGCCTTCACATGCCGGTCGGTGCCTTCGATGTCCTTGAACGAACGGACGATCACGGTGTCGCGTGCCTCCTTGCGTGGTTGCTTCCGGTTCTCTGTGGCTGTGTGGCTGTGGGGCCCGCTGGTCTCAGGCGGTCTCGCGTGTCGCGCGGGCGAGGATGCTCATGCCCTCGTCCAGCTCGTCGGCGGTGATGGTCAGCGCCGGCAGCAGCTTGACGACCTCGCCCTGCGGGCCCGACGTCTCGACCAGCAGCCCGAGGTCGAAGGCGCGCCGCGCGATCCGCCCGGCGCGCTCCCGGTCGTGGAACTCCATGCCCCACACCAGGCCCCGGCCCCGGTACTCCTTGACGTCCGCGAGGTTCTCCTCGGTGATCGAGATCAGCCACTGTTCGAGCCGCTCACCGCGGGCGCGGGTCTGCTTCTCCATCGCCGAGCCGTCCGTCCAGTAGGTCTCAAGAGCGGCCGTGGCCGTGACGAACGCAGGGTTGTTCCCGCGGAAGGTGCCGTTGTGCTCGCCCGGCTCCCACACGTCCAGCTCCGGCCGGAACAGGCACAGCGACATCGGCAGGCCGTAGCCGCTGATGGACTTGGAGACGGTGACGATGTCGGGCACGATCCCGGCCTCCTCGAAGGAGAAGAAGGCCCCGGTGCGCCCGCACCCCATCTGGATGTCGTCGACGATCAGCAGCATGTCCTGCCGCTCGCACAGCTCCTTGAGCGCGCGCAGCCACTCGGGCCGGGCGACGTTGATGCCGCCCTCGCCCTGCACGGTCTCGACGATCACGGCGGCCGGCTTGTTCAGACCGGAGCCCTGGTCCTCAAGGAGCCGCTCGAACCACAGGAAGTCCGGGACCTTGCCGTCGAAGTAGTTGTCGAACGGCATGGGCGTGCCGTGCACGAGCGGGATACCGGCGCCGGCCCGCTTGAAGGCGTTCCCGGTGACGGCCAGGGAGCCCAGCGACATGCCGTGGAAGGCGTTCGTGAACGACACGATCGCCTCGCGCCCCTTGACCTTGCGGGCCAGCTTCAGCGCCGACTCCACGGCGTTGGTGCCGGTCGGGCCCGGGAACATCACCTTGTACGGCAGGTCGCGGGGGCGCAGGACCAGGTTCTGGAAGGTCTGGAGGAAGGTGCGCTTGGCGGTGGTCGACATGTCGAGCCCGTGGGTGACCCCGTCGCGCTCCAGGTAGTCGATCAACGCCCGTTTCAGCACCGGGTTGTTGTGGCCGTAGTTGAGCGAGCCCGCGCCCGCGAAGAAGTCGAGGTACTCGTGGCCGTCCTCGTCGTACATACGGCTGCCGCGCGCGCGGTCGAAGACGGTGGGCCAGCCGCGGCAGTAGCTGCGCACCTCGGACTCCAGGGTCTCGAAGACGCTCAGGTCGGGCTGGGTGATGGTCACGGCGAATCGCTCCTCGGTGGGGGAGTGAAAGGGAGGCGGAGAGGGGGGGGCTGGGACCGGAGGCCGGCCGGAGGGGCCGCGGTCAGAAGGAGAGCGGGCCGATCCGGTGGAGGACCTCCGGGTCGTGCGGTCCGTCCGGGAACTGCTCGGTCCCGAACAGGACCTCGCGCTCGACCGCGGCGCCGTGCCGGGCGGCGTAGGAGGCGAAGAGCCGCTCGGAGGCGGTGTTGCCCGGAGTGATCGTGGTCTCCAGGGAGGTGAGCCCGCGCTCGGCCGCGACCCGGGCGGTCAGCGCGTCCAGCAGCCGGGCGGCCAGGCCCTGTCCGCGGTGGCCGGCGTCCACGGCCACCTGCCACACGAGCAGGGTGTGCGGACGGTCGGGCCGCGCGTACCCGGTGACGAAACCGACCGGCTCGCCGTCGGCGCCGCGCGCCACGGCCGAGGTGGCGGCGAAGTCGCGGCACCAGAGTAGATAGCTGTACGAGGAGTTCACATCCAGCGTCCCGGATTCCTTCGCAAGTCGCCAGAGTGCGGCGCCGTCGGCGGGGGATGGACGCTCGATGCGGGGCGTCTCCGGCAATTCTGTGTGGGGGGAACGCAGGTCTGCTTGGGCGGCAGTCATGTGGAATGAACTTACCGAGCAGAATTCAAAAATGCATCGCCCGAGAACCTTACGTGGGCCGGGCACATGTGTTATCGCGCGGGCGCCTGATCGCGCGAGAGGGGGGCGTTATGGGCGGGTTTGCCCCTTAATTACTGGGCAAAAGGGTCACGCCTGTGGAGTCCGTCACAGTCGGACAACGCTCCCGGCGACCTTCGAATTGGGTCGCCGAGAGCTCGTGAAATCTCTGCGTTTACGCCCCGGGAAACGGGGCAGAAGAATATGGGAAGCTGCCCGGAATTTAATTACCGAATTATCTCGTCAATAAGTTCTGTGAGTTCTGTGAGCCCTGTCCGTCCGATTCCGGAGAACGCGGGCCCGCCGCCCGCGCGTCTACTGCTGCCAGGCCTTCGCGGCCGCCTGTCGGGCGCCCTCGGCGTCCACGGTCGCGCCGAGGCCCGTCAGGGCGGCGGCCAGGGCCGTCAGGGCGGCCTCGACGACGTCCGGGGTGGCGTCCTGTCCGTAGTGGTTGACGCGGACCATCTCCTTGGCGAGCGGGCCGCCGCCCGCGGCCAGCGGGAGGGCGGGGCCGGTCTCCAGGGCGCGCGCGACCAGCTCGGAGGCGTCGACGTCCGACGGGGCCCGCAGGGTGGTGGCGACCGGGGCCGCCTCCGACGCCTGGTGCACGTAGGGCTCCAGGCCCGCGCCGAGAGCCGTCGCACCCGCGCGGGTCGCGGCGGCGGCGCGGCGGTGACGGTCCATCACCGCGGCCAGGCCGGAAGTCTCGATGCGCTCGAGACAGGCCTCCAGTGCCAGCATCTCCAACTGCGCGGGCGCGTGCAGCAGCGCCTTGCGGCCGCCGTCGAGCCAGCGCTCCTTCCAGTCGAGGAGGGACAGGTAGGAGCGGCGCGGAGCGTGCGGGTTCGCCGCCATCCGGGCCCAGGCGCGCTCGCTGACCGACACCGCCGACACCCCGGCCGGGCCGCCCATCGCCTTCTGCGCCCCGATCACGCAGAGGTCCACGCCCCACGCGTCCGGCAGCACCGGCTCGGCGCCGACCGAGGCCACGGCGTCCAGGTAGAACAGGGCGCCCTGCTCCGCCACGGCCTCGCCGATCTCCGCGACCGGGTTGGTGTTGCCGGTCGCCGCCTCCGCGTGCACCAGCGACACGAAGTCGATCTCCGGGTGCTCGGCGAAGGCCTCCCTGACCTGGTCCGCCGTGACCGCCGTGTGGTACGGCACGGACAGGTCGTACACCGTCGCGCCGCAGTCGCGCAGCCAGTCGCCGAACGTCTGTCCGTACGGACCGGTGATCACGTTCAGCGCGGTCGTGCCGGGACCGGCCGTGCCCCTGATGGCGCCCTCCAGCGGCAGCAGCGCCTCGCCCTGCATGATCACGACGTCCTGCTCGGTGGCCAGCAGCCGCGCCACCCGGTCCTCGATCGAGGCGAAACGGTCGGCGCTCAGCGGGGCGAGGTCCAGGAACGGGTTGGTCACGGCGGTGCTCTCTTCGTACGGGCCGAGGCGGACGCATCGAGGGTAGTCGGCGGGTCTGCCCCGCTTTCACCCGGTGACCTCGGACCGGGTGGTCCGCGACGGGCGCGGGCTGATTAGGGTGCGGTGCATGAGCGATCACGCGGTGCTGCACGTGAAGGGTCGGGTGCTCGTCGGCCCGGACGAGGACCAGGTCCGGGACGAGCTGTGGGTGGTCGGCGGCCGGATCTCCTACGACCGCCCCACAGGCGCCGCCGATGTCAGGACCGTCGAGGGCTGGGTGCTGCCCGGCCTGGTCGACGCGCACTGCCACGTCGGCCTCGACGAGCACGGACCGGTGCCCGACGACGTCTCGGAGAAGCAGGCGCTGACCGACCGCGACGCGGGCACCCTCCTGCTGCGGGACGCGGGCTCGCCCTCGGACACCCGCTGGATCGACGAGCGCGAGGACCTGCCGAAGATCATCCGTGCGGGCCGCCACATCGCCCGCACCCGCCGCTACATCCGCAACTACGCGTGGGAGATCGAACCGGAGGACCTGGTCGCGTACGTCGCCCAGGAGGCCCGGCGCGGCGACGGCTGGGTCAAGCTGGTCGGCGACTGGATCGACCGCGACCTCGGCGACCTGTCGGCCTGCTGGCCGCGCGGGGCGGTCGAGGCGGCGATAGCGGAGGCCCACCGCCTGGGCGCGCGGGTGACGGCCCACTGTTTCGCGGAGGACTCCCTGCGCGATCTGGTCGAGGCGGGCATCGACTGCATCGAGCACGCCACGGGTCTGACCGAGGACCTGATCCCGCTGTTCGCCGAACGCGGCGTCGCGATCGTCCCCACCCTCGTCAACATCGCCACCTTCCCCCGCCTCGCCGACGGCGGCGAGACCAAGTTCCCGCGCTGGTCGGCCCATATGCGCCGGCTGCACGAACGTCGCTACGACACGGTCCGGAACGCCTACGACGCCGGCATCCCGGTCTACGTCGGCACCGACGCCGGCGGCTCCCTGCCCCACGGCCTGGCGGCGGCCGAGGTCGCCGAGCTGGTCAAGGCCGGCATTCCGCCGCTGCAAGCCCTCTCCGCGACCACCTGGGCCGCCCGCGCCTGGCTGGGCCGCCCCGGCCTGACCGAGGGCGCCCCCGCCGACCTCGTCGTCTACGACGAGGACCCACGCGCGGACGTACGGGTACTGGCGGCACCGGGGCGCGTGGTGCTGAACGGCCGCGTGACCGGCTGAGAGACAAGGGGCCTCGCCCCTGCGGCCGACGTGTGGACCCCGTCCGATCGGCGGAGACGTGATCGGACGGGGTTTTTCATGCGCGCCAGGGCACGTGACCGCCCAGGTGAAGACACAGTTCGGTCACAGGATTTTCACGGGTTTCGAAGTCTGCCCCTCGAGGCGGTCGGTCAACTCGTCGAACTCGTCGAGGGTTTCGGGGAGCAGCGTGGTCGCGAATGTCCGCGCCGGCGGGCACCGTGACCACGGGTATCCCGTACCCGTCGGTCAACTGGGAGCGCTTGGTGCCCTGCTTGCCCCGGTCTACCGGAGACTTCCCCGCGCACTGCCCGCCCGAGGGTGCCTTGGTGATGCACCCGTCCGCGGCCAGGTCCTCGAGTTCCAGGCCCACCATCTGGTCGTACGCTCGCAGCACGGCGAGGAGCAGGTGGCCGATGACACCGGCCTCGATCCACTCGTCCCGTCGCCGGCGGATCGTGGTCGCCGAACAGGCCCGGTCAGCGACCCGCTCTTAGCCCATCCCCGAGACCAGCGCCAGGACAAGTCGAACACGACCGCGTCCGCGATCCGCGGGTTGTGGCACCCCGGCGGGTGCGAATCGGGCCGGGCAGGGAGCAGCCTCAGGAACTCCTCACGGATCGGGTCGATGATGGACGCGGGCACGGCGGACACGAACCCCCCAGATGGTCACATAGCGTAGACAACTCCATGATCATCAAACCCGTCTCCGTCGTGCCACCCTCTCCGTCCTCGCCCGAGCCTACTGGCCGACGCTCTAGATGATGAAGCGGTGGATGGCCTCGTTGGCGTGGTCCTGAAACGACGGGTTGGCCAGGTCAGGGAAGATGTCCGCTTGGTCGACCAAGGGACCCTTCAGCTTGTTGGCCGCGCTGGCGTAGAACACGCCGCTGGACAGGGTCGGGTCGGTGACACCGTCGACCAGTCGCTTCGCGCCAACCTCAAGCTTGTGGGAGATCCCTAGGGCGGGCATGACGTACTTGGCCGCCATACGCAGCGGTAGGGCGATGTCGTTGGAGGCTTGGGTGCCGGTGGTGGCGCCGGGACTCACGGTGATGAAGCGGCGGTCGGGGTGTTGGCGGGCCAGGTAGGCCATCCATAGGGCCCCGATGTACTTGGCCTGCCCGAAGGCGAGGTTGAAGTCGGTCTTTCCGTCGGCGAAGAATCTACCGTCGATGACGGTGGCGAGTTCATCGGCAGAGGTTGAGACAAAGGACGGCCGTTTCATCCGCAAAATCGGAAGTCCCCTGGCTGCTTCACTTCCGGCGAGGACCGCGACCTCGCCAAGCCGCCCCTCGGCCAAGAGCCCTTCGAGGAGGACGACGTGGCCAAGAACATTCGTCGCGAACACATTGGTGACGCCGTCGGCGGTCAACTCCATCGATTGCGGGCCAATGACACCAGCGTTCATGACCAACGCGTCGACGGATCCGTCGATGGCCGCAAGGCCGGTTCGGACCGAGCCCAGATCGGCGACATCCATAACAACGATGTCGAAGATGCGCCGGCCGGTAGCGGCTTCGAGTTCGGCCTTTGCCGTTGTCGCCCGATCTCGGTTGCGGCATGCCAAGTAGATGCGGGCCGTCTCCGGTCGCAAAGCCAGTTGCCGGGCCACGTCCTTGCCGATCCCGACGTTGGCGCCCGTAATCATCACGGTCTTTCCTGGGAGTGTGCTCATCGGGATTCCCTCTCATCTTCTGTGGGGCTGTTCAGGTTGGACGGCTCTTGCTGCGTCGCGGGGCCAGTGCTCCGTTGGCGAGTCACGCGGCCGTTCTTGGTCGAGGGCTCTGCTGCCACTGCTGCACCCCTGACTTTGGACGTCGGATTCCACCCGAAACGAAGGGGGTCAGGCACTCAGACGCCGCGACCGGCGTCAGGTCGATACTCGGCCCCCATCAACGGGAACAGTGACGCCATGGATAAAGCTGGCATCCTCGCTAGCCAGGAAGACGATCGCGGAGGCAAGTTCCTCGGGCTCAGCTACGCGACCTGCTGGTGCTAGACGTGCGAGCTGGTTCACCATCTCGCCGGGGATGCCTTCGGTCATACGGGTGCGCGTCGGGCCGGGCGCAACGGCGTTCACGCGAACGCCACGCGGGCCGTATTCGGCGGCCCATGCCTTCGTCAAGAGTTCGAGGGCCGCTCGGCTCGCGCCGTACATCGCCATGCCGGGCTGTCCGAAGCTGGCGACCATCGTGCTGACATTGACGATTGAGCCCCATCCACGCTCGGCCATCGCGGGTGCCAGGGCCGCGACGAGGAAGAACGGAACCTTGACGTTGAGTGCGAAGGTCTCGTCGAACTCTGTTTCGGTCGCTGCATCGCTCGGCCCCAGCAAGGCGACTCCAGCGTTGTTGATGAGGATGTCGACGTGACCATCGCCGGCCTCAATGGCCCATCACGCTAGGTCTTGCGCCGATTCCAGGTCTCCCAGCGTGGTGAGCCTGAACGACGCTCTGCCTCCGCCGCCTTCGATCTCGGCCACGACCTGCTCGGCTCTTTCTGCGTTGCGTCCGACAACCAGGACGTGAGCGCCGCGGGCAGCGAGAGCTATGGCCGTCGCCTTGCCGATCCCGCTCGTAGAGCCGGTGACCAGTGCAGTTCTGTCTTTCAAGTCAGCAGGCATGCGTTGCTTCCTCCTCCTCAAAGTGGGTTACGCAACCCAGTCTGGCTCGATCGGACTGGGCTGTCAAACTCAGAATCGCTACTATGGGTGCATGGTGAACAAGGCGAACGATCGGCCGCGGCTCACGCCGAAGGGTGAACGCGTCCGGGCGCGGATCGTGGAAGGGGCTGCGGCCTTGATCCACGAGCGCGGGGTCGCGGGTACCACCTTGGAAGACGTCAAGGTGGCAGCGGAGGTCAGCGGTTCGCAGCTCTACCACTACTTTCCCGACAAGAACGAACTCCTGCAGGCGGTCATCGGCTACCAAGCCGACACCCTCGTCAATCACAATCGGCAGGCGCTCGGCAGCGAGGACGGAGTCGCAGCCTGGCGGAACATGCTGATCGCCGGGGTGGAGCATGGCCAGGCAAAGGGCGGCTGCCCACTCGGTTCGCTCGGCGGTCAACTCGCCGAGAGCGACCCCGAGGCCCGAGCCCTCATCGCCGCCGGATTCGAGCGATGGTCAACCGCCATCAGCGAAGGACTCAGGTCGCTTCATGCCGAGGGGAAGCTCGCACCCGGCATTGACCTGGACGCCCTCGCCACCACTATGCTCGCCACCCTGCAAGGGGGACTTCTACTCGCCCAGGTACAACGCAGTACGCGTCCCTTCGAAGTTGCGGTCGATACCCTCCTCGCCCTTGCCATCCAGCCTTGAGACTCAAAGGCCGGTTCCGATATGGGGGGACAACCCCCGGATAATCCCCGAAGCCACCGGCCTGGGGTCGCCAGTGACACCTAGGACAAGTCACCCGTGGGCGTCCCCGCGGCTGCCCCGGCGGCGTCCCTCTCCCGAGGGCGCCGCCGGGGCTCCCCAGCCACTCACGCGGCTGGGGCCACCGCTGAAGATGAGCGACCTGGTTGCGTCCGTCACCAACACGGCCCACGCCTCCCCCCGAGTCCGCCCTGCTCAGCTGCAGGGCGCGTCTGTCAGCCCTGCGAGTAGCCGGGTGTTCTCCGCCATGAGCCGCTGAACGATGCGTCGCATAGCCACCAGGTCCGCGCGCCGCCCGACTGCTGGGGCCTGGTCCCGCTCCTTGCGCACTTCCCCGGGCTCATCGTCGCGTTGAGGCAGAGCAGCACGGTCCCGCCGAGCGGCGGCGATGCGGTTCTCCATCTGAGGACCTGGCCGCGGACGGGTGCATCACCAAGGCACCCTCGGGCGGGCAGTGCGCGGGGAAGTCTCCGGTAGACCGGGGCAAGCAGGGCACCAAGCGCTCCCAGCTGACCGACGGGTACGGGATACCCGTGGTCACGGTGCCCGCCGGCGCGGACATTCGCGACCACACACTGCTCCCCGAAACCCTCGACGAGTTCGACGAGTTGACCGACCGCCTCGACCACGCCCCGCAGAACCCGGCGCTGAGCCTGGACGCCGGCTACGACTACCAGCCCGTCCACACCGCCCTGGCCGAACGCGAGATCAGGCCACGCATCAGCAAGCGCGGCACGAAGACGCCGATCCAGACCGACGGCCGCTGGGTGGTCGAGCGCACAAACTCGTGGATGAACAACTTCGGCAAGCTTCGCCGCAACACCGAGCGGCGACGAGCATGCACCGAGTTCTTCCTTGCTCTGGCCACGGCCATCATCACCGTCCGTAGCCTGATCCGACGAGCCTGGTACACCCACCGGTGGGACACCCGCCCGCGCAGCCCCCGCATCCGATAGCCCAGCTCAACGCCCACTGGCGGACGCTCTAAGGACGTCGTCGAGGGCGAGACCGCCTCCAAGGTGGTCTACGAGGTGCCGCTGACCCGCGCCAAGGGCGGCCCGTACGACATGTCCGGTGCCGATGTGGCCACCTGGGGCCAGGCGGACGCGCCCACGGACGCCACCGCCGTCTTCGACGACGAGTCCGACCCCGGCACCCACACGGCTACGGCCACTACGCCCGGAAAGGACGGCTACCGACAGGCCACGGTCCACTACCTCAACGCCTCGGCGCAGGAGGTGAACTCCGCCACCTGGTCCCCGACCGGCGTCGGTGACATCGACACCACCGGGTACGACCGGTTCGGCAACACGGTCCGCTCCCTGGACGCCCCCGGTCGCCTGCTGGCCCTCGGCAAGGAAGACGATTCCGACGAGAAGGCGGCCGAACTGGAGCTGCCGGACGACCCTGCGGCCCGCGCCGGTCTGCTGGACAGCCGCAGCGTCTACAGCCGCGACGGTCTCGACCTGCTCGAAGAGCTCGCCCCCGTCTACCGGGCACGGCTCGACGAGGACGTCCCGGCCCAGTCCGACCCGCCGATGCCGGCACTGAAGGCCGGCGAGTCGGTGGTCGTCCGCTCCCACACGGTCCACGCCTACGACGAGGGCAAGCCCGACGGGGCGGCGTACCACCTGGAGACCACCACCCGTGAGGGTGCCCGCATCGAGGGCTACACGGCGGACGTCGAGGTCCGGGTCACCAAGACCGGCTACGGCACTCCGATCGGCGGCACCTCGGGCTGGACCCTGCGCGCGGAGACCTCGGTGACCACCGACGCCGTCTCCGGCGGAGCGAACCTGACCTCGACGATCAAGTACGACGCGGCAGGTCGTGCGGTCGAGTCCCGCAGGCCGGGCTCCAACGGCTCGGACACGGGCACGGTGAAGACCGTCTTCCACACCGCGAAGGGCAACCCGGACGACGCGACCTGCGGCAACCGTCCCGAATGGGCGGGCAACCCGTGTGTCACGCTGCCCGGCGGCAAGGTCACCGGCGCGGACACCGCCCGTATGCCGGACACCCTTCCGGTCAAGCGCATCACGCGCTACTCCCGCTTCGGGGACGTGGAGGAGGCCACCGAGACCAACGCGGGCAAGAGCCGCAAGACGGTGACCGTCTACGACGCGGCCGACCGGATCGTCTCCACGGAGATCACCTCCGACGTCGGCAAGGCCCTGCCGAAGGTGACCACCGACTACGACCCGGTCACCGGGCACGCCGTGAAGACGATCGCAGGCAACAAGACCATCACCGGCGTCTTCGACGCCCTCGACCGGCTGCTGTCCTACACGGACGCCGACAGCGGCACCACGACCACCGAGTTCGACAAGTACGGCAAGCCGGTCAAGGTCACCGACAACACCGGCTGGACCAGCTACGCCTACGACCGCACCAAGGAGCCGCGCGGCTTCGTCACCTCGGTCACCGACAGTGTGGCCGGCACCTTCACCGCGAAGTACGGGCCCAGCGGTCAGATGGTGGAGCAGACGTACCCCGGCGGCTACGTCCGTAAGGACGCCTTCAACGCGGCGGGCGCGGCGACCGGCCGGACCTACACCCGCACCTCGGACGGCGAGGTCGTCTACGGCCAGCACATCGAGCTGACCACGCAGGGCGCGGTGGCCTCCGACACCTCCTCCACCGACAGCAAGGAGTACACCTACGACCGTCTCGGCCGTCTGACGAAGGCCGTCCAGAGCACCACCGCCGAAGGCTGCGTCACCCGCAACTACCGCTTCGACGAAGCAGGCCGCAGCATCGCGGGCCGCATGAACCGCACGTCCAAGACGGTCGTACCGGCCGCCGAGGACGGCTCGTGCGCGACCACCGGCGGCACGACCACGGCAAACTCGTACGACAGCGCCGACCGGCTGCTGGCCACGGGCTACACCTACGACGCCTTCGGCCGCACCACGGCCACCGGCACCGGTTCGGTCAACGCCTACTGGGCCAACGACCTGGTCGCGTCCCAGACCGCGGGCGACACCCGCCAGTCCTGGACGCTCGACCCCGCCCTGCGCTTCGAGGCCTTCACCACCGAGAAGAAGCAGGCGGACGGCACCTGGGCCAACGCCACCAGCAAGCTCAACCACTACGGGGACGACTCCGACGAGCCCCGTTGGATCATCGAGGACGCCACCCAGGGCACCCTGACCCGCAACGTCTCCGGCCCCGACGGCGACCTCGTGGCCACCACGTCCGCGACCGGCGACCTGGAGCTGCAGTTCGCCAACCTGCACGGCGACGTGTCCGTCACGCTGGACACCGCGATGACGGCACCGAAGGTGCTGCTCTACGACGAGTTCGGGGTGCCGGTCGACGGCCAGGCACCGCAGCGGTACGGCTGGCTCGGAGCCAAGCAGCGTTCGGGTGAGGCCCTTGACGGCGTCATCCTCATGGGCGCCCGCCTCTACAGCCCGGCGCTGGGCCGGTTCCTGCAGACCGACCCCGATCCCGGCGGCAACGCCAACGCCTACGACTACTGCAGCGGCGACCCCGTCAACTGCGTGGACCTGGACGGGCACTGGGGCTTCTCCTTCAAGAAGACGTTCCGAAGGGTTGCCCGGGTGGCGGAGGTCGCCTCCTACATCCCCGGTCCGATCGGCAACGTCGCCTCCGCCGTGGGGGCCATCTCCTACGCCGCCACGGGCAACTGGCGCAAGGCCGCCGAAATGAGCGTGGGCATCGCCTTCGGCTCCGCCGACCGCCTCGCGGTCAAGGGCTTCAAAGCGGTCCGCACGATCCGCAAGGCCAGCCGAGTCAACCGGACCTTCTCCAGGGCCCGGTCGGTCTTCCGCCGCTCCCGGTGCAACTCCTTCGCCCCGGACACGCCGGTCCTGATGGCCGACGGCAGCTATATGCCCATCGGCGCCATCGAGATCGGTGACTACGTGGCCGCCACCGACCCCGAGACCGGCGAGACCTACGCCGAACCGGTCCTGGACGTCATCAGCGGCTACGGCACCAAGCACATCGTCGAGATCGACACCGACTTCGACCCTGCGACGCCGCCGCTGGAAGCAACGGCGGAACACCCGCTGTGGGTGGTCGACAAGGGATGGGTGAGGGCTGCCGACGTCCTGACCGGTGATGCTCTCGTATCGCCGGACGGCAGCAGTCACCAGGTCACCGCAGTGCGCGACCGTGGTGAGGTCGAGGGGCGCTTTGTCGTCAACCTCAACGTCGGTGATGTGCACACCTACACCGTTGCCGTCGGCAACGACGACGTGGTGGCTCACAACCGCAATGGCCAGTGCCGCATCGACCTCAAGCACGTGCTCGACGGGCATGGATCCACCAGCCGGGAAGCCGGTAAGAGCCGCTTTCGATCGAGGAACGTCAAGGAGATCAAATACCTGATCCGGACAACAATCAAGAAGGGGAAGAGCCGCAAGAACACCGATGGTCGTCCCGGGCGTATCCACGAATACGATTTCGGCCGTCGAGTCGGCCGCAACTCGAAGGGGAAACCGACGTCACGAGTTCGTGTCGTGGTGAAGAACAACAGAGTCCGGACCGCGCATCCGTACTAGTGTGCACAGTCACCAGAATTGGGACGGTAGGTCCTGTGAGGATTTCTCTGTCTCGCTGAAGAGCACCGATGTCATTTGTCGGTTGTAGCATGAACAGGTGGCGGCTTGCGTGAGATCGCTCGCGCAGGTCGCCGCTTGCTTCTGGAACTTGCCGGTTCGGAATCGTGGGGCCGGCGGAAGATGAGATCTGGTCAGGGGTCAGCAGAGTGATAGAACTTGATTACCGAGTAGAAGGCATCGTCGATGGTGCGGATACCCCCGAGCTGCGGCGCAAGTTGGTGACGGCTGACCTGTACGACCTTACGTATGAAATGTTCTGGGGCGACCTTGTTTTCAGGGTTGAAGGCGCGGACTTCAGCGGCCGTGGTCCTGTATTTGACGCCGCGTACGTCCTGTTCTGTGTCGCGCAAGACCTTCAGGAGCAACCAAAGAGAAGCTACTCTGCGGCAGAAGGGGCAGGTGAGTACCGGTTTCACCGAAAGGGTGATCTGTTGCAGATCAGGGAGGATGATGGGATTCGTGGAGTGGTCCTCTATGAGGATTTTCGTTCCGCCACGACAGCGTTTCTTCGCACGCTCGTCGATGATCTGTGCGGGCGTTATCCCGAATTGCGTAAGAATGCAGAGATCGCCAAGATTCGCCGTCGGTTGCTGTCTTCCGGTTGACCAAAAGAGATGATGGCGGAATGCTCTTGTCCGGCCTGGCGGGCGAGGCATCAAAAGCCGACGTTCCAAGCGGTCAGCGGAGATGGTTGCCGCCACCGGCATCCATGCCCTGCCCGCCCCCTGCAAGGCCGCGGCCGGCGGACCGACTACGCCCAGCATTTCATCGACGGCACTTGCAACGGCCTTGTGGCAGGTGCTCCCACCGGGCGGGCAGGCATCGGGTCCGCACGTCTCATCGAACGACTTGTAGGAGCGACATGAATAAGCGGCAGAACGCCGGTGGTCAAGACGAGTTGACGTGGCGGAAGAGCAGCTACAGCGGCTCGGGTGGCGGCAACTGCGTTGAGGTCGCCGAGGCGGTCGGCGAGGTCGTCGTACGGGACTCGAAGGACACCAGCGGAGACAGGGTGCATGTCAGCCGGGAGGCCTGGGGCGCCTTCCTGCCCTACTCCGGAGGCTGCTCGGTCTGCTGACCGCCGTCTGTCACGGGAGTGGCTGGAGGGAACACCCGTACCTGGAAAATCGAACAAGCGGACGGAAACCTCCCGAAAGGGTGAAGTAACCGTAGATCGCTGACGCTTCACCCTCAGTACGTAATTCTTACCGGGTCCCAAGCATTCCTTTCTGGGGGTCCCACACCTTGAACGGCAACAACTTCCGCATGTCCGCACGTCGTTGCGCCACTGTCGCCGCGGCCACCGTGCTGGCGACCGGGCCGGCGACGCTGGTCGGCGCCGGGTCCGCGCACGCGACCGGTGGGCAGGAGGGTCACGCGAGCGCCTCCGTCCTGCGTACCGGGCTGGACGTGTCCCTGCTCAACAAGACGGTGAACGTCCCGCTCGCGGTCTCCCTCAACGAGGTCGAGGCACCGCGGAGCGCGCAGCAGACCGCGCTGACCGCGCGTCTCGACGGCGTCGACGGCGGGAAGCCCTTCAGCGTGATCCGCGCGGACGTGGCGAAGACCGACGCGACCGTCTCCGCGGACAAGTCGGAGGGCGTCGTCGAACTGGCCCACGCCCGTGTCCACGTCCCCGGCCTGCCCCTGCTGTCCCTCATCGAGGTCGACCAGGTCACGTCCAGGGCGACCTGCGAGGCCGGCGAGACCCCGGTCGCCAGCAGCAACGTCCTGGGCTCCGTGACGGTGCTCGGCAAGAAGGTGACGCTGAGCGCCGGCGGCCCGACCGACGTCCGTGTCCCCGGGGTCGGCGAGGTCCGCCTCGACCTGTCGAAGCGGGAGACGACGTCGAGCACGGCCGCCGCGACGGCCCTGGAGCTCAAGGTCTCCGTCAACCCGCTCAAGCTGAACGTGGCCGAGGTGGAGGGCACGGTCACCCTCGCCAAGGCGACGTGCGAGACCCCGGCGGCGCCGGAGAAGGAGGCGGCCCCGCCCGCCGAGCAGGGCGGCGACGACAAGCCCCAGGCCACCGAGGACAAGCCCCAGGGCGCCGACGACAAGTCCGGAAGTGACGACGTCAAGTCCCAGGACGCCGCCGACGTGAAGCCGCAGACCGTCTCCGAGAAGAAGACCGTCGACCTGGCGGAGACGGGCGGCAGCTCCCTCACGCCGTACCTGGCTGCGGGCTCCGCCGTTCTGCTGGCCGCCGGGGGAGGCGCGCTGGCGGTGGCACGCCGGCGCCGCGGCTGACGGCCGGGATCTCGCGGCCTCGCCGGGAAGTCCTGGACCGCCGGGACTTCCCGGCGCGGTGAGTCAGGGAACGGTGGGCGGCGCCAGCGCCGAGCCCAGGGCGCGGACGAAGCCGTCCACCGTCCCCCTGTCCCGCACCGCCAGCCGCAGCCAGTCCCCGCCAAGACCGGGGAACGTGTCCCCGCGCCGCACCGCGTAGCCCAGCCCGCGCAACCGCCGCCTCACGTCCGCCGCCCCCGGCACGCGCACCAGCACGAAGGGGCCCTCGGCCGGTCGCACCACCCGCACCCCGTGCCCCGCGAAGGAGTTCAGGGCCGCCACCAGGTGGGCCCGGTCCGCGGCGATACGGCGGGCCGCGTCCTCCGCCTCCGCCAGCGCCCGCGGCTCCACGCAAGCCACCGCCGCCGCGAGCGCCGGAGTGGACACCGGCCACAGCGGCTGGGCACGCTCCAGCTCGGCGATCAGCTCGGGCGACGACAGCACGTAGCCGATCCGCAGCCCCGCGAGACCCCACGTCTTGGTCAGGCTGCGCAGCACCACGAGGCCGGGCACGTCCGTCCGCCCCGCCAGCGACTCCCGCTCGCCCGGCACCGCGTCCATGAATGCCTCGTCGACCACCAGAACCCGTCCCGGACGGGCCAGTCGGGCGACGGACGCGGCCGGATGCAGCACCGACGTCGGGTTCGTCGGATTGCCGACCACCACCAGGTCCGCGTCCTCGGGGACGGCCGCCGGATCGAGCCGGAAGCCGTCCTCAGCCCGCAGCAGCCCCCGGTCGACCGTGTGCCCCGCGTCCCGCAGCGCCGCCTCCGGCTCGGTGAACTGCGGATGCACGACGACCGGCCGCCGCACCTTCAGCGCCCGCGCCAGCAGTACGAACGCCTCCGCCGCCCCCGCCGTCAGCAGCACCCGCTCCACCGGCAGTCCGTGCCGCGCCGCCACCGCCGCCCGCGCGGCCCGCCCGTCCGGGTAGGCGGCGAGACCGGTCAGCGAGGCGGCGATCCGCTCCCGCAGCCACCCCGGCGGCGTGTCCGCGCGTACGTTCACGGCGAGGTCCACCAGCGCCGCCCCGTCGTCGCGGACCTCGGCGTCCCCGTGGTGCCGCAGATCGTGCCCGAACGGCACCGAATCCTCAGTGGGCATGGGAGTGGGCGTGCCCTCCATGATGATGGCCATGGTGCCCGTCGTCGTCCGGGTGGAAGTGCGGCTGCTGCGGCAGCCCCACCTTGTCCTCGAAGCCCGGCAGCGCGATCCGGTACACGCACGAGTCGCAGTTCATGCGCAGATCGCCCTTCACCGCCTCCTCGTACCGCTCCATCACCAGGTCCAGCAGCTCCGGCTCCGGCCCGATCACGTCCGCCGACCGCACCTCGGTCTCCGGGTGCGCCGCCGCCCAGTCGTCCGTCTGCCGCCGCACCCGGTCCGGCAGGATGCCGGTGAACAGGAAGTACGGCAGCACCACGATCCGCCGGGCGCCCAGCCTCACGCACCGGTCGAGTCCGCCCGGCACGTCCGGCGCCGCGAGCGACACGAAGGCCGTCTCCACGCCCGCGTAACCGCGTCCCTCCCACAGCAGCCGTGCCGCCTTGTGCACCTCGGCGTTGGCGTCCGGGTCGGTCGAGCCGCGCCCGACCAGCAGCACCGTCACCTCGGAGCGGTCCCAGGACGGATCGACCGCCTCGTCCAGCCGCCGCTTCAGCACCCGCAGCAGCGAGGGGTGCGGGCCCAGCGGCCGGCCGTAGGTGTACGAGATCCCCGGGTGCCGTTCCTTCTCACGGGCCAGCGCCGCCGGAATGTCGCCCTTGGCGTGCCCGGCGGACACCAGCATCAGCGGTACGGCGGCGAACCGGCGCACGCCCCGCTCCACCAGCTCGGCGACGGCCTCGCCCAGCGGCGGCGGGGACAGCTCGATGAAGCCGCCCGCGACGGGCAGTTCGGGGTTGCGGCGCCCCAACTCCCGTACGAAGTCCCGGAAGGCCTCGGCTCCGGCGTCGTCCCGGGTGCCGTGACCGGCGACGAGCAGAGCGGGCGGCGGCGGGGTGGTCACAGGGTCTCCTCGGGCGATTCAGGCGATTCAAGCGAACCAGCGTGGTACAGCAGGGCGTTGAGCGCGGCCGCGGCGACCGCCGAACCGCCCTTCTCGGACACGTTGCTCACGGCGGGCAGCCCGCTCTCGCGCAACGCGGCCTTGGACTCGGCCGCCCCGACGAAACCGACGGGCAGACCGATGACGAGCGCGGGGGAGGCGTCCAGCTTCAGCAGCTCCTCCAGGGCGGTCGGCGCGCAGCCGATCACCCAGAGCGCGCCGGGGCCGACGTCCTCGTACGCCAGCCGGATCGCGTGCGCCGAACGCGTCATTCCGGGACCCGACCTGGCGTCCCTGAGTCGGCAGACGCTCTCGCGCCGGGTGATCCCGGCGGCCACCATCTCCACGTCGGCGACCACCGGAGCACCCGCGTGCAGCGCGGCGTGCGCCGTCACCAGCTCGCGTTCGTCCAGGACGAGGTCGGACGCGTACTCCAGGTCGGCGGAGGAGTGCACGACCCGCTCCACCACCGCCCGCGTCAGCGGCGCGAGGTGCGAGGTGTCCAGGCGGGCGCGCAGCCGCCGGAACGACTCCTGCTCGATCGGGTGGACGACACGGTTCACTTGGGCTCCTCCCGGGATGCCTGCCAGCGGTAGCCGCGCGGCGTGACCATGCGCCCCGCGATCTCGCGGGTCGCGGTGTTGCCCACGGTCACGACCGTCATCATGTCGACCGTCTCCGGGTCGAGACCGGCCAGCGTGGTGACCCGGCTGGACTCGCCGGGCCGTGAGGCGTTGCGTACGACACCGACCGGCGTCGCCGGCTCCCGATGCTCCGCCAGGACCGCCAGCGCCTTCGGCAACTGCCAGTCCCGGCCACGGGAGCGGGGGTTGTAGAACGTCACGACGAGGTCGGCCTCGGCCGCCGCCCGCACCCGCCGCTCGATGACCTCCCAGGGGGTGTGCAGATCCGAGAGGCTGATCGAGACATGGTCGTGGCCCAGCGGAGCGCCGAGAAGGGCGCCCGCGGCGAGGGCGGCGGTGATCCCGGGAACCCCGACGACGTCGATGTCGCCCGACGCCTCGGCCAGCGCGGGCGAGGCCATGGCGTACACCCCGGCGTCACCGCTGCCGATCAGCGCGACGGCGTGCCCGCGCCGGGCCTCGGCGACCGCCGTGCGGGCCCGCTCCTCCTCCGCGCCCAGCCCCGACTCGAGGACGCGGGTACCGGGCCGCAGCAGGTCGCGGATCTGGTCGACGTACTGGTCGAGCCCCACGAGCACGGAGGCGCGCCGCAACTCCTCCCGCGCGCGCGGCGTGAGCAGGTCCCGGGCGCCGGGACCCAGCCCGACGACCGCGAGCCGCCCGCGCCCCGGCCGCCGTACGACCGCGCAGGTCGCCATCGCGGGCGTCCCGTCGGGGCGCTCCGACTTCCGCTTGGGAATGATGAGTTCGCCCCCGCGCACGAGCGCGGCCGCCTCCGCGACGGAGGGGGTGCCGACGGCGGCGAGCGGCGCCGGCGAAGGGTTGGGCACGTCGACCGCGGCCAACTCCTCGGCGGAGTACGTCACCAGGGGCACCCCGAACCGCCGGGCCGCCCCGACGACGCCGGGCTCCTCCGCCTTGGCGTCGACCGTGGCCAGCTCGGCGAGCGAGGCCGCGGACAGCCCGGCCTCCGCGAGCACGCCCTCGACCAGGCCCACCACCTCCTCGACGGGCGCGCCCCTGGACGCGCCGACGCCCACCACCAGCGTCGGCGGCCGCAGGACCACCTCCCGTTCGGCGGGCGCGGCGGCACGGTCGGTGACCCGGATCGTGTAAGCGCCCTCGGCGGCGACCCGCAGCGGCGGCAGCGGCCAGCTCACCTCCGCGTCAAGACCGACCGGCTCCCCGTCGAGCAGCGCCCGCGAGACCCCGGCGACATCGCCCTCCACCGGAAGGCCGAGCGTGTCGAGGCCGGGCAGCCCCACGGCGTCCGTCGCGGTCGTCACGACCGGCTCCGCGCCCAGCACCTCGCCCACCGCGCGGGCCAGTTCGTTCGCCCCGCCCGCGTGCCCGCCCACCAGGGACACCGCGAACCGGCCGCCCTCGTCGACGCAGACCACTCCCGGGTCGGAGGACTTCTCGCCCAGCAGCGGCGCGATCAGCCGTACGACCGCCCCGGTCGCGAGGAAGCACACCAGCTGCCCGCACTCGGCGAAGGCGGCGCGTACGGCGTCCCCGACGGGCCCGTCGTACACCCGGGTACGGTCCGGCCAGGCCGCGGCCAGCCGGTCCCGCGCAGCCGCGCCCGCCGCCGTGGCGGAAATGAGGCCGATCACTCAGCGACTCCTTCATGAAGCACCGGGGGCCGCGTGCCCCACAGCAGGAAAACAGGGTTGGTGGCCGCGAGCCGGGTCACGTCGCCCGGCAGCGACGCGAGCCGCGAGGACTGGAGCAGCACGCCGTCGCATGCGAGCCCGGCGGCGGCCAGCGCCTCGCGCACGGCCGGCACCCGGTCGAGCGCCGCCACGGCGACCACGACGGTCCGCCGGGCCCGCAGCGCGCACGCGGTCACGACCGCGGGCAGCGCGCGCCCGCCGCCACCGACGAACACCGCGTCGGGGTCGGCGAGCCCGGCCAGCGCCTCCGGCGCGGTTCCGTGCACCACCGACACGTCCACGGCGTGCGCCGCCGCGTTGGCGCGGATCCGCTCCACTCCGTCGGCCGTCCTCTCGACGGCGGTGACCGCGGCACCCAGCCGGGCGCACTCCACGGCGACCGAACCGGAGCCCGCGCCCACGTCCCAGACCAGGTCGCCGAGGCGCGGCCCGAGCCGGGCCAGCGCCAGGGCGCGCACCTCGAACTTGGTGATCATCGAGTCGCGGTGGGCGAACTCGCTCTCCTCCAGCGCCCATCGGGACGGGCCGGCGGGCGGACCCGCGACCGTCCGCAAAGGTCCGGGCGCGTGCGCCCCGTCCAGGCACAGCACCACGTTCACGGCCGTACCCCAGTCGCGGGCGGCGGCCTCGGCCGGCGTGAGCCGTTCCACGCGCTCGCCGTCCGGGTCGCCGAGCGCGGAGGCGACGACCAGGGTCCGCTCGCCGCGGGTGCCGGCCAGCGCGGCGCCCAGCTCGGCGGGCCCGGCCCCCGGTCCGGTCAGCACGGCGACCTTCGGACGCGCCCGGCACACGTTCACGGCCGTGCGCAGATCCCGCCCGTGCGCGCTGACCACCACCGCGTCGTCCCAGGGCAGCCCGATCCGCGCGAACGCGGCCGCCACGGAGGAGACACCGGGTCGGACGTCGAGCAGCCCGGGCCCGAACCGCTCGGCGAGCGCCCGTACGATCCCGAAGAAACCGGGGTCCCCGGAGGCCAGCACGGACACGGGACGTTCCTCGGTGACGTACTCGGCGATGGTGTCGAGCGCGGGCGCCAGCGGACCCAGGACCACCCGCTCGGCGCCCTCCGGCAGCCGTACGGCGTCCAGATGCCGCCGCGCGCCCACGACAAGACCGGCGTCCGCGGGCACCCCGGTGCCGTACGCCCTGGTGCCCGTGCCGACCACCGTGATCACGTGCTCGCACCCCGCGCGCGCAGGGCCCTGCGGGCCTCGGGGTCGGCCTTGCGGTGGCCGTGGAAGTGACCGGGGTGGTAGAGGTGCGAACGCGTGCCGTGGGCGGCGAGGGCCGGTCCGACCAGGAACAGCGTGTGCTTCCAGAGCTTGTGCTCCTTGACCGTCTCCTCCAGCGTGCCGACCGTGCACGTGACGATCAGCTCCTCCGGCCAGGTCGCCTGGTAGGCCACCACGACCGGCGTGGACGTCGGGTAGCCGCCCTCCAGCAGCTCCCGCACGAGCTGGCCGCTGCGGGCCGCCGACAGGAACACCGCCATGGTGGTGCCGTGCCGGGCGAACTCGCGGACCTCCTCGCCGGGCGGCATCGGCGTCTTCCCGCCACCGAGCCGGGTCAGCACGACCGACTGCGCGACCTCCGGGATCGTCAGCTCGCGCCGGGCCAGCGCGGCCACGGCCGAGAAGGACGAGACACCGGGCACGACCTCCGTCCCGATGCCGATGTCCTCGCACCGGTCGAGCTGCTCCTGCGTGCCGCCCCACAGCGCCGGGTCGCCGGAGTGGACACGGGCCACTTTCAGCCCCTCCGCGTGCGCCCGCTCGTACACGGCGACGACGTCCTCCAGGGAGAGGGCCGCCGAGTCCAGGATCTCCGCGTCCTCGCGCGCGTGCTGGAGCACCTCGGCCTGCACCAGGCTGGCCGCCCAGATCACGACGTCGGCCTCGGCGATCGCGCGGGCCGCGCGGAACGTCAGCAGGTCGGCGGCGCCGGGGCCGGCACCGACGAAGGTCACCTTGCCGGTCGGGGCAACGGCCATGGGTTCGGGTCCTCTCATGTGGAATGTCCTGATGTGGGGGGATGTAGCAGTGGCCGGATGTGCGCGATCGGGCCCTGATCGGATAGCAAGGGCACATGGCGGTCTTCGTCGCGCTCGGCGCGTTCCTGATGACGCTGGCCGGCGGCTGGACGGCACAGCGGGTGACCGACCGCCGTCATCTGGTCCTGGGACTGGCCGGCGGCCTGATGCTGGGCGTGGTCGGCCTGGACCTGCTGCCCGAGGCGCTCCACTCGGCCGGCCGGGAGGTGTTCGGCGTACCGGCGGCCCTGCTGCTGTTCGTGGCCGGGTTCCTGGTGGCCCACTTGGTGGAACGCCTGCTGGCGGCGCGGCAGGCCGCGCACGGCGGCGCCGAGCGGCACAACCACCGCGCGCCCGAGGTGGGCTTGACGGCGGCGGCCGCCATGGTCGGTCACAGCGCCATGGACGGCGTGGCCATAGGGGCCGCCTTCCAGGTGGACCACGGCATGGGCGTCGCCGTCGCGCTCGCCGTCATCGCCCACGACTTCGCCGACGGCTTCAACACGTTCACCATCACCAGCCTGTACGGCAACGCGCGGCGCAAGGCCGTCGCCATGCTCGTCGCGGACGCCCTGGCCCCCATAGCGGGCGCCGCGGCGACCACGCTCGTCACCATCCCGGAGTGGTTCCTCGGCGGCTATCTCGGCCTCTTCGGCGGGGCCCTGCTCTACCTCGCCGCGGCCGAGATCCTCCCCGAGGCCCACCACGAGCACCCCGCCCGCTCGACCCTGCTGTGCACGGTCGCGGGCGTGGCCTTCATCTGGATGGTGGTCGGCCTGGCGGCCTGACCGGTCCTCCCGCACCCTGGTACGGCTCACAGCTTCCCGCCCCGGCCGCCCTCGCGCCGCGCGGGCGCGATGAGCGTCGACAGGTACGGCAGCGTCGCCCCGTCGAGCCCCGACGCCGGCCGGATCGACTCCTCCGGCAGCCCCAGCGCCGACCCCCACACCGCGTCGTCGATCCGCCCGCTCTCCCGCAGCGCCTCGGCCACCTCCCCGGCCTGCCGCCCGAACTTGTACGCCACCACGGTCCCGGGCCCGCTCAGTGCCTGCCTGAGCACGGCGGACCCCGCGGTGACCGGCACCAGAGTCAGCGGCTCCGTCCCCTCCGTCAGCACGGCCCCCGAACGCGCCGCGAGATCCTGCATCGCGGTGATGCCGGGCACCGTCTCCACCACGGTCCCCGGCACCAGCGCGGCCACGGTCTGCGCCAGATACGTGAAGGTCGAGTAGACGTTGGGATCGCCGATGGTGGCGAAGGCGACCGTGCCACGGCTTTCGAGCAGCCCGGCGACCCGCTGCCCGGCCGCGTCCCACGCCGCCTCCCGCCGCGCCCGGTCCGACCGCTCGTTCAGCGCGAACACCACCCGGACGACCTTCTCCGCGGGCACGTAGTGCAGCACGGTCGCCTCGGCACGCCCGCGCTCCCCGCCGTCCGTTCCGTCGGACGCGCCCATGACGGGCACGACGACGACGTCCGCGGTGCGCAGGGCGTTGACGCCCTTGACGGTCACCAGCTCCGGATCGCCGGGGCCCACCCCGACTCCGATCAGCCTGCTGCTCATGACGTCCGGCACCTCTCGACGAACCGACGGGCGACACCGGGCGCGGCCACCCAGTGCGTGTGCAGATAACTCGCGTGCACGTTGTGCTGTACGAAGCCCTCGACCCGCCGCTCGGGGACGCGCACGCCCCAGGCGGGGGCCGCCGCCCCCGACCCCGAGCCGGGCTCCACGGCGGTCCGGTGGAACTCGTGCCCCCGCATCCGCTCCCCGGCCCCGGCGAGCACGCTGTCACTCACGGCCACGGCGTCCCGGTAGCCGAGCGTGAGCCGCCCGGTCATCCGCGCCGAGGCGTCCAGCACCCCGCACATGGGCAGCCCGTCCAGCTCCCGGCACAGATACAGCAGCCCGGCGCACTCGGCGGCGACGGGAGCACCGCCGAGCGCCAGCCCGGCCACCGCTTCTCGCAACCGCTCGTTGGCGGACAGCTCCGCCGCGTACACCTCGGGAAACCCGCCCCCGACGACCAGCCCGCGGGTCCCCTCCGGCAGCCGCTCGTCCCGCAGCGGGTCGAAGGACACGACCTCGGCCCCGGCGGCACGGAGCAACTCGGCGTGCTCGGCGTAGGAGAAGGTGAAGGCGGATCCGCCGGCGACGGCGACCCTCGGCCTCTCCCCGTGGTCCCCGGCCTCGGGGGAGGGCAGGGCCCCGGCCGCGTCCCAGGCCTCGCACGGCAACGTCCCCGCGCCGCGCGCCAGCGCGACCAGCGCCTCCAGATCGCACCCGTCGGAGACCTGCGCCGCCATCGCGGCCACCGCGTCCACGGCCGCCGCCCGCCGCTCGGCGACCGGCACCAGACCGAGATGGCGAGACGGCGTGTCCACCTGCTCGACCCGGCGCAGAACCCCCAGCACGGGCACCCCGACCGAGTCCAGCGCCTCGCGCAGCAGCGCCTCGTGCCGCTCGGAGGCCACCTTGTTGAGGATCACGCCCCCGATCCGCACCTCCGGGTCCCAGGTCACGAACCCGTGCACCAGCGCCGCCACCGACCGGGACTGCGCGGACGCGTCGACGACCAGCACCACCGGCGCCCGCAGAAGCTTCGCCACCTGCGCGGTGGAGGCCAGTTCGCCCTCCCCGGCGGCCCCGTCGTACAGCCCCATCACGCCCTCGACGACGGCGACGTCGCACCCGCGCGCCCCGTGCAGGAACAGCGGGCCGATCAGCTCGGGACCGCACAGGTACGCGTCCAGGTTGCGTCCCACGCGCCCGGTGGCGAGCGCGTGGTACCCGGGGTCGATGTAGTCCGGGCCGACCTTGTGCGGGGACACCGAAAGGCCCCGCCGGGCCAGCGCGGCCATCAACCCCGTGGCGACGGTGGTCTTGCCGCTGCCCGACGAGGGCGCGGCAACGACCAGCCGGGGCACGGACGGGGACATCACCACTCGATGCCCCTCTGCCCCTTCTGCCCGGCGTCCATCGGATGCTTGACCTTGGACATGTCGGTGACGAGGTCGGCGAAGTCCACCAGCTCCCCGGGCGCGTTCCGCCCGGTGATCACCACATGCTGGGTCCCGGGCCGGTTCCGCAGCACCTCCACGACCTCGGCGGTGTCGACCCAGCCCCAGTGCATCGGATACGCGAACTCGTCGAGCACGTACAGCCGGTAGGTCTCGGCGGCCAGGTCCCGCTTGACCTGCTCCCAGCCCTCCCGCGCCTTCTGCTCGTTGGTCGCGTTGTCACCCTGTGTGTCCCGCTGCACCCAGGACCAGCCCTCGCCCATCTTGTGCCAGTCCACGGTGCCGCCCTGCCCCGAGGCCCCCAGCACCCGCAGCGCGTTCTCCTCGCCGACCTTCCACTTGGCCGACTTGACGAACTGGAACACCCCGATCGGCCAGCCCTGGTTCCAGGCGCGCAGCGCAAGGCCGAAGGCGGCGGTGGACTTGCCCTTGCCAATACCGGTGTGCACGACGACCAGCGGCCGGTTGCGGCGCTGACGGGTCGTCAGCCCGTCCTCCGGTACGACGCTCGGCTGCCCCTGAGGCATTACGCGGCCCTCCTCGAAGTCCCCTGCACGTCCCTGACGAGACCGGCGATGCTGTCCGCCCGCAGCTCGTCCAACGTCACTGCCGTACCGCCCAGTTCACCCGCGAGCTGCCCGGCGAGCCCCAGCCGCACCGGGCCCGACTCGCAGTCCACGACCGCGGACGCGGTGCCCTCGGCCGCGAACAGCCGCGCGGCGCGCCCGGCCAGGGCGACCGGCTCCGGCCCACCCGTGGCCCGTCCATCGGTCACCACCACGACCAGCGCCCGCCGCGCGGGGTCACGCAGCCGCTCGATCCGCAGCACCTCGTGCGCCTTGAGCAGCCCGGCCGCCAGCGGGGTGCGCCCGCCCGTGGGCAGTGACTCCAGCCGGGCCGCGGCGGCGTCGACGGACGACGTCGGCGGCAGCGCGACCCGCGCCTCCCTGCCGCGGAAGGTCACCAGCCCCACCTTGTCCCGCCGCTGGTAGGCATCGAGGAGCAACGACAGGACGGCGCCCTTGACGGCGCTCATCCGCTGCCGCGCGGCCATCGACCCGGAGGCGTCGACCACGAACAGGACGAGGTTCCCCTCACGCCCCTCGCGGGCCGCCTGCCGCAGATCGTCCCGGCGGACGACCAGCCCCGGCCCCGACCGCCCACGCGCCCGCTGGTGCGGGGCGGCGGCCTGCACGGTGGCCGCCAGGTGCAGCTTGGTCAGGGCACCCCTGGGCCGCCGGGCCCCGATGGTGCGCCCGTGCTCGGTCCGGGCCCGCGAACGCCGCCCGGCGGCGCCCTCGCCGAGGCCGGGCACGCTGAGCACCTTGGTGCGGAACGGCTCGGAGGCGCGCACGGCGGACTGCTCACCGGCGCCGGCACCGGAGGGCTGCGGCTCGCCGCCGCTGTCGCCCGCGTCGGGCCGTGCGGCGGTGTCACCATCCTGCGGGCCGCGGTCGTCGGGGGAGGGCTGCCCGCCGCCACCGCCGGGCCCGTCGGGACCGGGGTCGGGATCCTCGTCCTCCGAGCCTCCGAACTCCTGAAGGGTCTCGTCGAGCTTGTCCTCGTCCAGGCCGGGTGCGTCGAAGGGGTTGCGGCGCCTGCGGTGCGGGAGGGCCAGCAGCGCGGCCTGCCGCACGTCCTCGGCGAGCACGTCGGTCCGCCCGGCCCAGGCGGCCAGCGCGGTGGCGGTCCGGGCCATGACGATGTCGGCGCGCATGCCGTCCACCTCGAAGGCGGCACAGGTCGCGGCGATCTGCCGCAGCGCGCCGTCGCCCAGCCGGACCTGCGGCAGCAGCTCCCGCGCCGCCACGATCCGCTGCCGCACGGCGGCCTCCTCGTCCGCCCACCGGGCGGCGAAGGCGGCGGGATCGTCGTCGTGGGCGAGCCGCCTGCGCACGACCTCCACCCGCTGGTCGGGCTCCCGCGAGGCCGCGACCTCGACGGTGAGCCCGAACCGGTCGAGGAGCTGCGGCCGCAGCTCGCCCTCCTCGGGGTTCATGGTCCCCACGAGCAGGAAACGCGCGGCGTGCCGAACGGAGACGCCCTCGCGCTCGACGTACGAGGCGCCCATGGCGGCGGCGTCGAGCAGGAGGTCCACGAGGTGGTCGTGCAGAAGGTTGACCTCGTCGACGTAGAGGATCCCGCGGTGCGCGTCGGCGAGCAGACCCGGCTCGAAGGCCTTCACGCCCTCGGCGAGCGCCCGCTCGATGTCGAGCGCGCCCACGAGCCGGTCCTCCGAGGCGCCGACGGGGAGTTCGACCATCCGCGCCGGCCGCTCGGCACCGGCCCCCGGCTCATGGGGACCGTCCGGGCAGGCGGGATCGGGCGCGCCGGGGTCACAGGAGAAACGGCACCCGGGCACGACGTCCACCTCGGGCAGGAGCGCGGAGAGGGCGCGTACGGCGGTGCTCTTCGCGGTCCCCTTCTCACCGCGGACGAGCACGCCGCCCACGGCCGGGCTCACCGCGTTCAGCAGCAGCGCCAACCGCAGGTCGTCCTGTCCGACGACAGCCGTGAACGGAAACGGGGTGGTCACTTGTCCTCGCCCTCCAAGTCGCCCTCCAGCTCCAGGTAGGTGGTCCGGAGCCGCTCCAGCGTGTCCGCGTCCGGCTCCGCCCACAGCCCGCGGTCGGCCGCCTCCAGCAGGCGCTCGGTGATGCCCCGCAACGCCCACGGGTTGGACTTCTTCATGAAGTCCCGGTTCTCGGCGTCGAAGACGTACTCGGCGCTGAGCTTCTCGTACATCCAGTCGTCGACCACGCCCGCCGTGGCGTCGTAGCCGAAGAGGTAGTCCACGGTCGCCGCCATCTCGAAGGCGCCCTTGTAGCCGTGGCGCCGCATGGCCGCCATCCAGCGCGGGTTGACCACCCGGGCGCGGAAGACGCGGTGCGTCTCCTCGCCCAGGGTGCGGGTCTTCACCTGGTCGGGTACGGCGCTGTCGCCGACGTACGCCTCCGGGCTCGCCCCCGTCAGGTGCCGGACCATGGCGACCATGCCGCCGTGGTACTGGAAGTAGTCGTCGGCGTCGACCAGGTCGTGCTCTCGGGTGTCGACGTTCTTCGCCGCCACCGCGATCCGCCGGAACGCCGTCTCCATGTCCCCGCGCGCCGCGCGCCCGTCGAGGCCGCGCCCGTAGGCGTAGCCGCCCCACACCGCGTACACCTCGGCGAGGTCGGCGTCACTGCGCCAGTTGCGCGCGTCGATCAGCGGCAGCAGGCCCGCGCCGTACGCGCCCGGCTTGGAGCCGAAGATGCGGGCAGTCGCCCGGCGCCGGTCGCCGTGCTCGGCGGTGTCCTCGTCGGCGTGGGCCTTGACGAAGTTCCGGTCGGCGGGCTCGTCCAGCTCCGCCACCGTCCGTACCGCGTCGTCGATCAGAGAGACGACATGCGGGAACGCATCCCGGAAGAAGCCCGAGATACGGACCGTGACGTCGATGCGTGGTCGGCCCAGCTCCTGAAGGGAGACCACCTCGAAGCCGGTCACCCGGCGGGAGGCGTCGTCCCACGCCGGGCGGCAGCCCAGCAGTGCCAGGATCTCGGCGATGTCGTCGCCCTGGGTGCGCATCGCGGACGTGCCCCAGACCGTCAGGCCGACCGACTTCGGGTACTCGCCGGTGTCCTGGAGATAGCGGGCCACCAGCGAGTCCGCGAGCGACTGGCCGACCTCCCAACTCAGCCTGGACGGGATCGCCTTGGGGTCGACCGAGTAGAAGTTGCGGCCGGTCGGCAGCACGTTGACCAGGCCGCGGGTCGGCGAGCCGGACGGTCCCGCGGGGACGTAACCGCCGCGCAGCGCCCGCAGGATGTGCCCGATCTCGTCCGTCGTGCGGGCCAGCCGCGGCACGACCTCGGTGCAGGCGAACTCCAGCACGGCCGTGGCGTCCGGGAGTTCGGTGCCCAGCACCTCTCGTACGAGTGCCGGACCCGCCTCGGCCGCCCAGCCGCGCTCCTCCATGCCCTCGGCGATCCGCCGGCACAGCTGCTCCAGCAGGTCGATGGCGTCCGCCGCGGTGCGTGAGGGGCCCTCCACCAGGTCCGTCAGCTCCACCGGCACCTTCACCGGAGCGCCCGGCTCGGCCAGCAACTCCTTCTCCACCAGGCCGAAGTGCTCCGCGAGGCAGGCCCGCAGCCCCGGCAGCGCGTTCGCCTGCCCGCCCCACACCTGCGAGGCGCGCAGCACGGCCAGCACCAGGTTCACCCGAGGCTCGCCGACCGGGCCGCCGCCGAGGATGTGCAGACCGTCCCTGATCTGCACGTCCTTGATCTCGCACAGATAGCCGTCGATGTGCATGACGAACTCGTCGAACGCGTCGTCGTCCGGCTGCTCGTCCACATGGAGGTCGTGGTGCAGTTCGGCGGCCTTGACCAGGGTCCAGATCTGGGCGCGCACGGCGGGCGCCTTCACCGGGTCCAGGTCGGAGACGAGCGCGTACTCGTCGAGGAGCTGCTCCAGTTTGGCGAGGTCGCCGTAGGTGTCCGCGCGAGCCATCGGCGGGACGAGGTGGTCGACGACCGTGGCGTGCCCGCGCCGCTTGGCCTGGGTGCCCTCGCCGGGGTCGTTGACGATGAAGGGGTACACCAGCGGCAGGTCCCCGAGCACCGCGTCCGGCGCGCAGCCGCGCGAGAGCCCGAGGCCCTTGCCGGGCAGCCACTCCATCGTGCCGTGCTTGCCCATGTGCACGACGGCGTCGGCGCCGAACGAGTTCTCCAGCCAGCGGTAGGCCGCCATGTAGTGGTGGGACGGCGGCATGTCGGGGTCGTGGTAGATCGCGATGGGGTTCTCGCCGAAGCCGCGCGGCGGCTGGATCATGACGACCACGTTCCCGAACTGCAGGGACGCGAGGACGATGTCGTCGCCGTCTACGTACAGGGAGCCCGGCGGCTCGCCCCACGCCTCCGTCATCCCGTCCCGCAGCTCCGGGTCGAGCCGGTCGAACCAGGCCCGGTAGTCGGCCAGGGGCACGCGCGCAAGTGCGGCGGCCAGTTGGTCCTCCGTCAGCCACTCCACGTCGTGACCGCCGGCCTCGATGAGGCGGTGGATGAGCTCGTCGCCGTTGTCGGGGTAGCCCTCGACCGCGTACCCCGCCTCCCGCAGCGCGTCCAGGACGCGCACCGCCGACGCCGGGGTGTCGAGCCCCACCGCGTTGCCGACCCGTGAGTGCTTGGTCGGGTACGCGGTGAAGACGAGCGCGATCCGCTTCTCCGCGTTGGCCTTGTGCTTGAGCCGCGCGTGCCGTACGGCGATCCCCGCGACGCGGGCGGCCCGTTCGGGGTCGGCCGCGTACACCGGGACGTCGTCCGGGCCCTGCTCCTTGAAGGAGAACGGGACGGTGATGAGCCGTCCGTCGAACTCGGGGATCGCGACCTGCATGGCCGCGTCCATGGGGGACAGCGCGGCGTCGGACTCGTCCCACGCGGCGCGCGAGGAGGTCAGGCAGAGCCCTTGCAGCACGGGGATGTCCAGGTCCGCCAGCGCCCCGATGTCCCACGCCTCCTCGTCGCCGCCCGCGGAGGCCTGCGAGGCGTGCGTGCCGCCGGCCGCGAGGACGGTGGCGACCAGGGCGTCGGCGCGGCCGAGGATCTCGTACAGCCCGGCGTCCGCGCCGCGCAGCGAACCGCAGTAGACGGGAAGGGCGTTGGCGCCGTGCGCCTCGATCGCGTCGCACAGGGTGTCCACGAACGAGCTGTTGCCGCTCAGTTCGTGGGCGCGGTAGAAGAGCACGCCGACGGTCGGGCGGCCTTCCACGAGGGCACGTTCGCCGTGGACGCCGTGATCCGGCATCTTCCGCGGCTCCTCGAAGCCCTCGCCGGTCAGCAGCACCGTGTCGGAGAGGAACCGCGCGAGTTCCGCCAGGTTGTCGGGGCCGCCCTCGACGAGGTACTTCAGCGCCTCCGCCACGACCCCGGCGGGCACCGAGGACTCGGCCATCAACTCGGCGTCCGGCACGGCCTCTCCGCCCAGCAGCACGGTCGGCACGCCGGACGCCTTCAGCGCGGCGAGCCCGTCCTCCCAGGCGCGCTTGCCACCGAGCAGCCGTACGACGGCGAGGTCCGCGCCGTCGAGCAGCCCCGGAAGGTCCCGGCCTACGTCCACGCGGGTCGGATTGCCGATCCGGTAGGAGGCGGCCGAGGCTCGGGCGGCGAGCAGATCGGTGTCGGCGGTCGACAACAACAACACTGTGCTCATGCGGGCGCTCCCGGTGGAATGAAAGGCAGTCCTTGTGGCGCGCCCGACTCGATGAGCCGCCAGAGCGCGTCCGTGTCCGCGTGCTGTTCGATCAGGTCGCCGAGCCGGTCGAGCTGCTCCTCGCGCAGCGCGGCGAACGACGTGTCGGGGGCCGGTACGAAACGGCGGCCGGCGGCGGCCGCCACCTCGCGCAGGAAGGCCCGCCGGAAGCCGTCCGACTCCAGCGAGCCGTGCCAGTGCGTGCCCCAGACGGCCCCGACCCGGCAGCCGTCCAGGAAGGGGCTTCCGCCGGTGACTTCGGCGACCCCGTGGTGGATCTCGTACCCCTCGACCGGCTCGCCGAGTGCTTCGCCCCGAGGCCGGGTGAGGGTCTTCTCGCGGGCGAACCTGACCCGTACGGGCAGCAGGCCCAGCCCGCCGACGTGGCCGCGCCGGCTCTCCACGTCGTCCTCGATGTGCTCGCCGAGGAGCTGGAAGCCGCCGCAGACGCCCAGCACCGGCCGCCCCTCGGCGGCCCTGCTCGCGAGGGCGCGCGCGAGGCCGCGCTCCCGCAGCCACTCCAGCGCCCTGACCGTGCCGCGGGTGCCGGGCACGACGACGAGGTCGGCGTCCGCCAGTTCCTCGGGGCGGTCCACGAACCGTACGACGATGCCCGGTTCGGCGGCGAGCGCGTCCACGTCGGTGAAGTTGGACATCAGCGGCACGGCGCAGACGGCGACCCGCAGCACGTCCTCGCCGACCGGCGGGGCCACGGTGGACTCCCGTACGGCGCCCCGCAGGGACCCGCGCAGTCCGTCCTCCTCGTCGATGCCGAGCCCGTGCCGGAACGGCAGCACGCCGTACGTACGCCGGCCGGTGAGCCCGTGCAGCATGTCGAGGCCGGGTTCGAGCAGCGAGACGTCCCCGCGGAACTTGTTGACGAGGAACCCGGCGACGAGTTCCTGGTCCTGAGGGGACAGCAGGGCGACGGTGCCGAAGAAGGAGGCGAAGACGCCCCCGCGGTCGATGTCGCCGACGACGAGCACGGGCAGCCGCGCGCCGCGCGCGATGCCCATGTTGACGATGTCGGTGCGGCGCAGGTTGATCTCCGCCGGGCTGCCCGCTCCCTCGCAGATCACCGCGTCGTACGTGCTCCGCAGCTCGGCGAGGCAGTCGAGGACGGTGCCGAGGAGCTTCTGCTGCCGCCCGCCGTGGTAGCCGCGGGCGCTCAACTCGCCCACCGGTCTGCCCAGCAGCACGACCTGGCTGCTCTGCTCGCCCCCCGGCTTGAGCAGCACCGGGTTCATCAGCGCGGTCGGCTCGACGCGGCACGCCTGGGCCTGCATGGCCTGCGCCCGCCCGATCTCGGCGCCCTCCCGGGTGACGAAGGAGTTGAGGGACATGTTCTGCGCCTTGAACGGGGCGACCTTCACGCCCTGGCGCACCAGCCACCGGCAGATCCCGGCCGTGACGACGCTCTTCCCGGCGTCGGAGGTGGTGCCGGCGACGAGCAGACCGCCCCTCATGACGTCCGTCCTCTCTTCAGCAGCCGCGCGCCCGCGCACACGCCGAGCGCGAGCCAGCCCACACGGCGGGAGAGCCGTACCGCGCGCTCGATGTCACCCGGCCGGACGGCGCGTCCGGCGCCGTTGAGCACCGGGCGGTGCTCCACACGCCCGCCGTACGCGAGCGTGCCGCCCAGCCGCACCCCGAGCGCCCCCGCGAACGAGGCCTCCACCGGGCCGGCGTTGGGGCTCGGGTGCTTGCCGGCGTCGGCGCGCCAGGCCCGTACGGCACCGCGCGGGTCGTCGCCCGCCACGGCCGCCAGGGCGGCGGTGAGCCGTGCCCCCGGCCATCCGGCGAGGTCGTCGAGGCGGGCCGAGGCCCAGCCGTAGCGGCGGTACCGGGGTGACTTGTGCCCGACCATGGCGTCCAGGGTGTTGACGGCGCGGAAGCCGACGAGTCCCGGCACTCCGGCGGCGGCGCCCCACACCAGCGCGCCCACCACCGCGTCGGAGGTGTTCTCGGCGACGGACTCGACGACGGCCCGGGCGATCCCGTCGGCGTCCAGCGCCTGCGGATCGCGCCCGCACAGATGCGGCAGCCGCGCCCGGGCGCCCTCGACGTCCCCGGCTTCCAGCGCGCGCCCGATCTGCCGCGCCTCCCGGGCGAGGGAGGTGCCGCCGACGACGGCCCAGGTGGCGGCGGCGGTCAGCGCGACGGACGCGGTACGGGAGGAACGCACGGCCCGCGCCGCCAGCGCGGCCGACGACACGGCACCGCCCACGCACACGGCGGTGTGCAGGGCGCCCCGGCCGCGGTGGTCCCGCCACAGCGCGCGTTCCACGGCGCCCGCGGCCCGTCCGAACACGGCGACGGGGTGTCCGCGGCGCGGGTCGCCGAGGAGCAGGTCACCGAGGAGGCCGGCGGTGGCGCCGTACGCGAAGACGCGATCGGCACCCATCGGGTCAGCCGGTCGTGCGGTCGGTCGGTGAGCCGCTGGTGTACCTCGGTCGGCAGCCGCGCATGGCGAAATGTCCTCACTCAGGGTGTCCACGCCCTGGTTCGACGAGACCGGCGGTGAGAGTTCCTGACTCCCGGGGATGTTCATCCCCGGTCACAGTGGCGGGACCGCGCCGGATTCGCACCGGACTTCCTCTCCTGCCGCCGTACTTGGCCCCGGAAGTCCACCACGCTCCGCGAACACCCGTCAACCTGCTGTTGACCTGCGCAGGCGTACTGAGATGAGGCCCACACCACGGGGCGCACGGGACGGCGAAACCCGCCCATCCCAGGCCGTCGCGGGGACGGTCAGGGATGGGCGGGTGAAGGTGTCGGGTTCCGGGCCGGGCTAGGCCACGATCAGGTAGATGCCGTAGGCCACGGCGGCGGCGCACGCGGCGAAGCAGGCGTAGGCGCCGGTGACCGCGAGGGCCCCGCCGCCGTCGCCCTGGGCCACGGCCCGCTCGCGGCGGGAGAGTCCGGCGATGCCGAGGGTGAACAGGGCCACGAGGCCCACCGTGACGCCGAGGCTGACGCCGAAGACGGAGCCGAGGGCCGCCCAGTCGATGTTCATGCTGCTTCTCTTCCTTCTGCCGGGTCGCCGGCTCAGACGGCGGCGGTCGGCGGCGTCACGACGGGCGCGGGGTCGGCGGCAGGAGCGGAGGCCGGGGCGGGGATCGTGGCCGTGAGGCCCTCGGCCGCCGGGGAGGCCGGGGGCGGGGTGACGGCGGCGATGGCCTGGGTGATCACGCCGGCCGGCTCCTCGGAGCCGTTGACGTTGGTGTGGTCGACGACCTCGCGGCGGGAGATCTTCCAGATCGCGGCGCTGGAGGCCACCAGGAACGCGGCGACGAGCCAGGTGCCCCAGTCGCCGAGACGCGTCACGGCCTCCGCGCCGGCCGCGACCAGGGCCGCGGCGGGCAGCGTGAGGGCCCAGGCGACGGCCATGCGGGTCGCGGTGGACCAGCGGACAACGCCGCCCTTGCGGCCCAGACCCGCGCCCATCACCGAACCGGAGACGACGTGCGTGGTGGACAGGGAGAAGCCGAGGTGGGAGGAGGCCAGGATGGCGGCGGCCGCGCTGGTCTGGGCGGCGAAGCCCTGCTGCGGCTGAAGGTCGGTCAGGCCCTTGCCCATGGTGCGGATGATGCGCCAGCCGCCGATGTAGGTGCCGAGCGCGATGGCGAGGCCCGCGGAGAGGATGACCCAGGTGGGAGGGTTGGAGCCGGGGGCGAGGGCGCCGCCGGCGACCAGGGCGAGGGTGATGACGCCCATCGTCTTCTGCGCGTCGTTGGTGCCGTGGGCCAGTGAGACCAGGCCGGCGGAGGCGATCTGTCCGGCGCGGTGGCCCTTCTCGGCCGCCTTTCCGTCGGACTTCCTGCCGATGCCGTAGGACAGCCGGGTCGAGACCAGCGCGGCCAGACCGGCGACGACCGGGGCGGCGACCGCGGGGATCAGGACCTTGGTGACCAGGGCGCCGCCGTGCACGGCGCCGAAGCCGGCCGAGGCGACGGTGGCGCCGATCAGACCGCCCATGAGGGCGTGGGAGGAGCTGGAGGGGAGCCCGACCAGCCAGGTCAGCAGATTCCAGAGGATCGCGCCCACCAGGGCGGCGAAGATGACTTCGGGACGGATGCCGTTCTCGTCGACGAGACCCTTGGAGATCGTGTTGGCGACCTCCACGGACAGGAAGGCGCCCACCAGGTTCAGCGCGGCGGACATGGCCACCGCGACCTTGGGCTTGAGTGCACCGGTCGAGATGGTCGTGGCCATCGCGTTCGCGGTGTCGTGGAAACCGTTCGTGAAATCGAACGCGAGTGCGGTGATCACCACCATCGCGAGGATCAGCGAGAAGCTTTCCATTTACCCAGGCAATCGTTCGAGCGTCATTGGCGCGTTGAACGTAGGTAACCTGAGTGAACAGAAGATGAACTGAGTCGGTCATCGCGGTGTCCGTTCCTGTGGTGCCGTGGGAAGGAACGGTCGCTCGCGGCAGGCGTCCTGGCAGGATCGGCACATGACCGAACCCGGGGAGACGGAACGCGCCTGGCGGGCGCTGATCGCGGCGGCCCGCCGCACGGTGGCGGACGGACTGGTCGTCGGCACCTCCGGCAACGTGTCCGTGCGCGTGGGCGACACCATCCTGGTCACCCCCTCGGGCGTCCCCTACGACCGGCTCACGGACGACGACGTCACCGGCGTCGGCCTGGACGGCCGGCAGGTGGTCGGCACCCTGGTGCCGACCAGCGAGCTGCCCATGCACCTCGCGGTCTACCGCGGCACCGACGCGGGCGCCGTCGTCCACACCCACGCCGTGCACGCGACGGCCGTCTCGACCCTCGTCACCGAACTCCCGCCGATCCACTACATGGCCGGCGCGCTCGGCGGTCCCGTCCGCGTGGCCCCGTACGCCACGTACGGCACCGAGGAGCTGGCCGGGAACATGCTCCGCGCACTCGCCGGCCGCACCGGCTGCCTGCTGCGCAACCACGGCACCGTCACCTACGGCGCCACCCTCGACCAGGCCTACGACCGCACGGCCCAGTTGGAGTGGATGTGCCGGGTGTGGCTGGCGGCCTCCGGCGTCCCCGGCCTGACACCGGCTCTGCTGACGCCTGAGCAACTGGCGGAGGCGGGGGAGCGGCTGCGGGGGTACGGACAGCAGGGGCAGGGGCAGGGGCAGGGGCAGGGGCAGGGGCAGGCGTAGGGCGCGTGCGGGCGGTGCGGGCCGGGTGCGCCGTGCGGGAATGAACGCCGCTGTTCATGGAACCCGCGCGGACATGTCACCCCGACCCTCCGTCCCACTGGCCGGTGACCGGGTGCGCCAGGACACTGGAGCCGTGCCCACAGTCAAAGCGACGGCCGCGGCCGTCACCGCTGCCCTGGCGGCCGGCGCGGCGAGCGTCGCCGCGGGCCGGCTGGCCAGCGACGCCGCGCTCAAGGCGCCCCCGGGCCGGCCCCTGCCCACCGAACCCCGGCTCACCGTGCACGCCACGGCCGCCGGGCAGATCACCCTCACCCGTGACCTGGCCTCCCTGCGCCCGGGCACCTACGGCCTGGCAGGCAACGGCTCCCACGCGGTCGTCGGCCCCGTCCTGCCCACCGCCCCGCACCGGCCCGACACCGTCGTACGCCGGCTGGAGCGCGTCACCCACGGCACCCTGCACCGCGGCGACAAGGTGTGGCTCACCCCGAACCTGCATGTCGGCAACCCGCGCACCGCCCTCGGCATCGAGCACGCCGACATCGACGTACCGGGCGAACTCGGCCCCCTGCCCGCGTGGTTCGTGCCCGGGGTGCGCGAGACCTGGGTGATCGCGGCGCACGGCCTGGGCAGCACCCGCGAACTCCCCATGAACATCCTGGGGTTCCTGCACCGACGGCACTTCCCGGTGCTGGCCCTCGCCTACCGCGGCGACCTCGGTGCGCCCCGTCCGCCGGACGGCCTGAACCACCTCGGCGAGACCGAGTGGCGGGACCTGGACGCGGCGATCCGCTACGCCGTGCGGTACGGGGCCGAGCGGATCGTTCTGCACGGCTGGTCCACCGGCGCGACGATGGCGCTGCGCGCCGCCACCCGCTCGGCGTTGCGCGACCGGATCACCGGGCTGGTCCTCGACTCCCCGGTGCTCGACTGGGAGGTGACACTGCGGGCGCTGGCCCGGGCCCGGCACACCCCGGGCCCGCTGCTGCCGCTGGCGGTGCGCGCCGCGCAGGGGCGCACCGGTCTGTACGGCGACCGCCTGGCCGGGGCGACGGACCCGGCGGCGCTCACGATGCCGACGCTGATCTTCCACGGCCCGGGCGACCACGTGGCCCCCTGGCAGCTCTCCCGCCGCCTCGCCGACCGCCGCCCCAACCTGGTCGCGCTGCACACGGTGCCGAGCGCTCCGCACGGCGCGATGTGGAACGCCGATCCGGAGGGCTACGAGGAGGCGCTGCGGCGCTTCCTCACGCCGCTGATGTGAGGCGTCGGCACGGTTCCGTTTCGCCCCGTGTCACCCGCTACGGGACCGGTGTACGCCCAGGTCCCGGGAACCCTTGCGGGACCGGCCGGAAGGTGCCCCCCGGCCGTCCTCGCGGCCCTCCCTTGGCCTTCTCCATCGCCCGCCGTGACATTCCGTTTGGGTTTTCGGACCGTCAACCGGAAGACTGCACCCGTGACGTCCCGTATCCCGCGCGACTCCAGGCTTCGCATCGTCCGCCCACGACCCCTGGCCGCCGCACCCAGAGCCGTGAACCAGCGGCAACCGCGCCGCCCCGCTCCGCGCCCCCCGGAGGGCACTCCGGCACCCGCGGAGCTGGCCAGAACGGCGCGCTCCCTCCTGGCCGGGGCGGCCCGCGTCGCCCGCTGGGCGGACGCCGCCCTCGGGCCCGGACGCGGGGGGCCGACCGCCGGCGACAAGGCCACCCTCTCCGACGCGACCACCGAAAGGGCGGCCGCCGATCTGGGCCTGACCGCCGCTCAGGTCCGCGCCGACTGGGACACCGCCCGGCTCTCCGGCCTCATCGAGGTGCACGGCGACAACGCCCGCCCCGGCTGGCGGCTGCGCGCCTGGCACCGCGACGACAGTGCCGTCCTGCGCGGCTGGGTGGCCCTCTTCGACGCCTGGTCGCTCGCCTGCCCGGAACCGGAGGACCACGAGGCGGCCGCCGTCGCCGAGGTGGTGTCGGCCATGCCGCAGGTCCTGTCCTTCCTCCAGCTCTCCGCCGGTCCCGTCCCGGTCGACCAGCTCCTCGACCTCCTCCGCCAGCGGGTCACGGAACTGCGCACCGACCGCTGCGAGGTCTCCTACACCCCGGACCCCGGAGCCACGGCCCGGGCGCCGGGCGCCGCCCCCGACCCGCAGACCGCCCTCCGAGCGGCCCCGGCGCCGGAGGACACCCCGCTCGGGGACACCGGGCCCGCCACCGTCCCCGTCCCGGAGCCCGGCCTTCGGGTGGCCCCGGCCGCCGGGCCGAGCGTCGTCTCCGATCTCGTTGGTGCGGCCGTGTCCGAGTCCTCCGCCGCCTCGGACTCGGCCGCCGAGCCCGGCGCCGAGGCCGGCCTTCGGGTGGCCCCGGCCGCCGGGCCGAGCGTCGTCTCCGGCCTCGACGGTGCTGCGGTGTCCGAGGCCTCCGCGGGCCCGGACACGGTCGCCGAGGCCGGCCTTCGGGTGGCCCCTGCCACTGGGGCGAGCGTCGTCTCCGACCTCGGCGGTGCTGCCGCGCCCGGGATCTCCGCCGCCCCGGCCACTGCCGCCGAGTCCGCCGCCGAGGCCGTCCTGCGCGTGGCCCCCGCCACCGCGCCCGTCGCCGGGGCCGACGCCGACGGTGCGGTGGTCGCGGCCGTCGCGCCCGAGTCCGACCAGTCGGTGTCCGACGGTGATGCCCTCGCTGGATCGTCCGGGACGCAGGTCCCGGTGCCCGGCGTCGCGGGAGACCCGCTTGCGCCGCTGCTCGGGTGGGCCCTGCGGGCGCTCGCCGCGGTGGGGGCGCTGACCGTCGGGGACGGGCAGGCCACGCTCACCCCGCTCGGGAGCTGGGCGGTGTGGGTGAAGCTGGAGCAGATCTGCGTGGCCGCGCAGAGCCCCGCCGGGAACATCGAGCAGTCGGCCGAGGACATGCTCCGCGGCTGCGCCCAGCTGCGGCCCAACGCGGCCCGGGCCGAATACCGCGCCTGGCTCGCCGCCCGGCCCGTCGGCAGCGCCGTCACCGAGCTGCTCGGCGCCGCCCGCGGTGAGGACGCCCTGCTGCGCGGGCTCGCCTTCGAGGCGCTGCGGGTCGTCGGCGCGCCCGCCGAGCCCGACGTACGGGCCGTGCTCGACGAGCCGGCGCTCAGGCCGTACGCCCTGCTGTGGCTCGCCGAGCACGACGGCGTCGACGCGGAGGACGCCCACGAACTGCTCACCCGCGACGAGGCCACCTGGCTGTGGGTCGACACCGCCGCCGCGGTCACCGACCACGGCGAGGCCTCGATGCTCGTACGGCACCTGGAGGCCGCGGTGCAGCCCACCGTCCCGATGCTGCTCGACGAGGTGCGTACCGTGGGCCACCCCCGCACCGTGCAGGTGCTGGTCGCGCTCGCCGCCGCACACCCCGACCCGGCGCTCGCCAAGGCCCTGCGCCGGGCGGCCTTCCAGGTCCACACCGGGGGCAACTGAGGCCGGAGCCGCGGAGCGGTCAGCCCTCGACGCGGGGCGCGTACGTGCCGAAGCTCCAGATGTTGCCCTCGGCGTCCCGGGCCATGTAGTCGCGGGAACCGTAGTCCTGGTCGGTCGGGGGCATCAGGATCTCCGCGCCGTGGTCCGCCGCGTGCCGGTGGTGGGCGTCCACGTCGTCCACCACGACGTACACCCCCGCGGGCCCCGCGCCGCGCATCGCCTCGTCGAAGCGGCCGCCGCGGCCCTTCGAGCCCAGCATCACCGCGCCGTTGCCCTGCACCAGCTCGGCGTGGTGCACGAGGCCGTCCTCGCCCTCGTACACCGCCAGTTCCGTGAAGCCGAAAGCCTCCGTGAGCTGCTTGACGGCCGCCCTGGCGTCCGCGTACAGCAGCGTCGGGTAGATGCTCGGGCGCTCTCCGGCCGTGTCCGCCATGCCGATCACTTCCCTGTGAGTCGCTTCGCACCGAGGAGTCCGGCGCGCCGCCCAGTCTGGCACCGGCCACTGACAGCGCCCCGGCGCGAACACACCCCGGAAAAGCGCTTGCCCACCCCCGTTAGAATGTCCCCCATGGCCATTCTCCTCGTGCATTAGACCGCGGGTACGTCCTCAGCCGCCCACCCGCCTCCGTCCCCCGAGCTCCGCGAGCAGGGGGCACCCCAGCCCTGGAGTCTGTCCGTGATCTCCGCCTCCGGCATCGAGCTGCGCGCCGGCGCCCGCGTCCTCATCGAGTCCGCCACCTTCCGCGTCGCCAAGGGCGACCGCATCGGCCTGGTCGGCCGCAACGGCGCCGGCAAGACCACCCTCACCAAGGTCCTGGCCGGCGACGGCATCCCCGCCGCCGGCACCGTCACCCGCTCCGGTGAGGTCGGCTACCTCCCGCAGGACCCCCGCACCGGCGACCTCGACGTGCTCGCCCGCGACCGCGTCCTCTCCGCCCGCGGCCTGGACACGCTGATCCGCAAGATGCGCGACAACGAGCAGCGCATCGCCACCGGCAAGGGCTCCACCCGCGAGAAGGCGCTGAAGCAGTACGAGCGCCAGGAGACCGAGTTCCTCACCAAGGGCGGGTACGCCGCCGAGGCCGAGGCCGCCACCATCGCCGCCGCGCTCAACCTGCCCGACCGGGTGCTCGGCCAGCCCCTGCACACCCTCTCCGGCGGTCAGCGCCGCCGGATCGAGCTGGCCCGGATCCTGTTCTCCGACGCCGACACCCTGCTCCTCGACGAGCCCACCAACCACCTCGACGCCGACTCGATCGTCTGGCTGCGCGACTACCTGAAGACCTACCGCGGCGGCTTCATCGTCATCTCCCACGACGTCGACCTGGTCGAGACGGTCGTCAACAAGGTGTTCTACCTGGACGCCAACCGCGCCCAGATCGACGTCTACAACATGGGCTGGAAGCTCTACCAGCAGCAGCGCGAGGCCGACGAGAAGCGCCGCAAGCGCGAGCGCGCCAACGCCGAGAAGAAGGCCGCCGCGCTGCACTCGCAGGCCGACAAGATGCGCGCCAAGGCCACCAAGACGGTCGCCGCGCAGAACATGGCCCGCCGCGCGGACAAGCTGCTCAGCGGCCTGGAGGCGGTCCGCCAGTCCGACAAGGTGGCCAAGCTCCGCTTCCCGGAGCCGGCGCCCTGCGGCAGGACGCCGCTGACCGCCGAGGGCCTGTCGAAGTCGTACGGCTCCCTGGAGATCTTCACCGACGTCGACCTGGCCATCGACAAGGGGTCGAGGGTGGTCATCCTCGGACTCAACGGCGCGGGCAAGACCACTCTGCTGCGGCTGCTCGGCGGCGTCGAGCAGCCCGACACCGGCGAGGTGCTCGAGGGCCACGGCCTCAAGCTCGGCTACTACGCCCAGGAGCACGAGACCCTGGACCCGGACCGCACGGTGCTGGAGAACATGCGCTCGGCCGCTCCCGACATGGACCTCGTGGAGGTCCGCAAGGTGCTGGGCTCGTTCCTGTTCTCCGGCGACGACGTCGACAAGCCGGCCGGGGTCCTCTCCGGCGGCGAGAAGACCCGCCTGGCACTGGCGACCCTGGTCGTCTCCTCCGCCAACGTCCTGCTGCTGGACGAGCCCACCAACAACCTCGACCCGGCCAGCCGCGAGGAGATCCTCGGCGCGCTGCGCACCTACAAGGGCGCCGTCGTCCTCGTCACGCACGACGAGGGCGCGGTCGAGGCGCTGCAACCGGAGCGGATCATCCTGCTGCCGGACGGCGTCGAGGACCTGTGGGGCGCGGACTACGCGGACCTCGTCGCCCTCGCCTGACGAACAGGCGATCAACGGCGTATGGATCATTCGGCCCATTGGTGATCCATCATCTGTGTGAGATCTCCTCGTATCGAGGTGTGTCCTCCATCGATTTCCCGGCCGAGCCCTTATGTGCCAAGGGCTCGGCCGTCGCGCGTCCCTGACCAGGTACTTCACGGAAGAACCCGATCGGCGGTACGGACGCCGAGGCGCGGAATGAGCGATTCCGCTTGTGGGGATGTGCTCCTGTCGTCACGGGTGGGTCTCACGGACCTTGCCGAATGGGTGGCCATCGGGCCCCGGAGGGGTGATCATGAGGGGACCAGAGCGCACTTCCCATGAGGAGGCACGGGTGGCCGAGACTCTGAAGAAGGGCAGCCGGGTGACCGGCGCCGCGCGCGACAAGCTCGCGGCAGACCTGAAGAAGAAGTACGACGCCGGTGCGAGCATTCGGGCGTTGGCCGAGGAGACCGGCCGCTCGTATGGCTTCGTCCACCGGATGCTCAGCGAGTCGGGTGTCACGCTCCGTGGGCGTGGCGGGGCGACGCGGGGCAAAAAGGCCCCGTCGGCCTGAAACCGCGGGCGGCCCATCGACTTTCGATGGTGACCACCCGGTCGGTTCACCGATCGGCCGGGTGGTTACTGTGCAGTCACTTACGTTGCCCGCGAGGGCATCCACGATGACCGCACCCGTCGGAGGCGCACCATGGTTCCGCCCGAGCACGACCTCGACCCGGTTCTCGACAAGGACGGCGTACGGCTCACCGTCGACAACTCGATCGCCACGGTGACGCTGACCAACCCGGCCAAGCGCAACGCGCAGAGCCCCGCTCTGTGGCGGGCGCTGACCGAGGCCGGTCGGCTGCTGCCGGGCTCCGTCCGCGTCGTGCTGCTGCGCGGTGAGGGCAAGTCCTTCTCCGCGGGGCTCGACCGGCAGGCGTTCACGCCCGAGGGGTTCGACGGCGAGCCGTCGTTCCTCGATCTCGCGCGTGCTTCCGACACCGAGCTGGACGCGACCATCGCCGAGTACCAGGAGGCGTTCACCTGGTGGCGGCGCAACGACATCGTGTCCGTCGCCGCGGTCCAGGGGCACGCCATCGGGGCGGGCTTCCAGCTCGCGCTGGCCTGTGATCTGCGCGTCGTCGCGGACGACGTGCAGTTCGCCATGCGCGAGACCAGTCTCGGGCTGGTCCCGGACCTCACCGGCACGCATCCGCTGGTGGGCCTGGTCGGCCAGGCCCGCGCGCTGGAGATCTGCCTCACCGGCCGGTACGTGGGCGCCGACGAGGCGGTGAACACCGGGCTCGCGAACCTCGCCGTGCCCGCGGACCAGCTCGACGCGACCGTACGGGACCTGGCCGCCGCGCTCCTCGCGGCGCCCCGCGACGCCGTGGTCGAGACCAAGGCGCTGCTGTGCGGTGCCCGGGACCGGTCCTACGACGAGCAGCGCGCCGCCGAACGCGAGGCGCAGGCCCGGCGGCTGCGGGACCTCGCCGGCGCCGGCGACTGACGGCGCCGCACCGGGCGCGCGATCGTGTCCGTCCGCCTACCGTGGTCCGGGACGGCGACCGAGAGGACGTACGGCGATGGCCATGGAACAGGACCGGACGAGGACTCCCGAGGGCGAGCGGGAGGTACCGGAGAGCACCGCGATCCGCAGGGCACAGGCGACCCGGCGCGGCCTGGGAGATCCCGCGACCCGGGGACGGACCACCATCGCCGACGGGGTCGTGGAGAAGATCGCCGGGATGGCCGCGCGCGACGTGGTCGGGGTGAGCGCCATGGGCAGCGGGTTCGCGCGGACCTTCGGGGCCGTGCGCGACCGTGTCCCGGGCGGCGCCAAGTCCGTGACCCGCGGTGTGAAGGCCGAGGTCGGCGAGGTGCAGACCGCGCTCGACCTGGAGATCGTCGTCGACTACGGCGTGTCGATCATCGACGTGGCGCGGGCGGTCCGGGAGAACGTGATCGCGTCGGTGGAGCGGATGACCGGTCTCGAGGTCGTCGAGGTCAACATCGCCGTCAGCGATGTGCAGCTGCCGGAGGAAGTGGAGGAGGAGATCGAGCCGCGCATCCAGTGACCCACCGGTCACCACGGCGGCGAAGGACCGATGACGAGGGGCGACCGGACGACGGCCCGGCGACGGCCGAGGAGTTGAGGAGCGCGCGATGAGCATGGCCGTGGCCGGCATGATCGCCGGTATGGCGCTGGGCTTCGCCGGGTATTTCGGCGGCTTCGGCGCCTTCCTGCTGGTGGCGGCCCTGGGCGCCGTCGGCTTCGTCGTCGGCAGGTTCCTGGAGGGGGACCTGGAACTCGGCGACTTCTTCCGCCCCCGTGACCGCCGGAGGTGATCCGCGGTGAACGGTGGGAACGGCGAGCCGGACTCCGGCCCGGCCGAGCTGCCGCCCGGCGAGCGCGGCGCGACGACGATCGCCGACCGGGTCGTCGCCAAGATCGCCGCCCGTGCGGCCCGTGAGGCGCTCGGTGCGCTGCCCCCGGACGTCGCGCCCCCGGACGCGACGGTGGTGGTGCGCCACGACGGCGCCCGCGTCCGGATCGTCCTCGACCTCCCCTACCCGAGCGACATCGGCGCGTGCTGCGCTGCGGTGCGTCGCCGGGTGGCCGAGCGGGTAGGCGCGTTGGTGGGAATGCGGGTGCCGGAGGTCACGGTCCGGGTGGAGCGGCTGCACCTGGCACCCGCGTACGGCACGGCACAGGGGAGGACGCGATGAGCGAGCCCCAGGGCTCCGAGGGCACCACGCAACGCCTGCCGGTCATCGAGAAGGACGACACCCTCGGGTGGCCGGCCGACCCGGACACCGACGGCCCCCCGCCCGTCCAGGACGGCGGGGACGGCCGCGGCGGCCGGTTCTGGTCGGTGCGGCGGGTCCCCGCGGGCATCGTGGCCCTGCTGCTCCTGATCGCGGCGGGCGCCTTCCTCTACGACATCGCGGCCGTCCGCGCCGGCCGGCCAGGACTGTACTGGCGCCGGGAGCTGGCCCGGCAACTGGCCGCGCGGCCGCTGGACGACACCTGGGTGCTCGTCGGCGCGGGCGTCACCGCGGTCCTCGGCCTGTGGCTGCTGGTGCTGGCGGCCACTCCGGGGCTGCGTCATCTGCTGCCCATGCGGCGCGCCCATCCCGACGTGCGGGCCGGGCTGCACCGGGACGCCGCCGCGCTGGTGCTGCGTGACCGGGCCATGGAGATCGCCGGTGTGCGGGCGGCGCGCGTACGGCTGCGCCGCCGCAGGGCCGACGTACGCGTGGTCTCGCACTTCCGGACACCGGAGGACGTACGCGCCGACCTGGACACCGTGCTCACCGAGGCGGTCAGGGGACTGGGCCTGACCCGGCCGCACGCCCTGACGGTGCGCGTCACGCGGCTCGGCCGGAAGGGGTGAGGGCGTGGCCAGGATCGTCCACAGGGTACTGACCGGGCTCGTCGGACTTGTGCTGCTGGTGGTGGGCGGATCGGTGTTCGTCATGGGGATGGGCGTACGGCCGCCCGCGTGGTGGATCCACCGCGGTCGGCACGACGTCCTGCTGAGCGCCGCCGAGCGGACGCGGTGGCGGGAGGCCGGCTGGTTCTGGCCCGCCGTTCTCGGCGCCCTGGCCGTCCTGGTGCTGCTGGCCCTGTGGTGGCTGGCCGCGACGGTGCGCAGGCGGCGGCTCCACGAGGTGATCGTCGACACCGGGGACGGCGGGACGGCCCTGTTGCGGGGCCGGGCCCTGGAGGACGTCCTGGCCGCGGACGCCGAGCAGCCCGACGGCGTCGCCCGCGCCCAGGTCCGCCTGACCGGCCGCCGCGGCGCGCCCAGGGCCCATGTGCGGCTCCTCCTGGAACCTCATGTGGACCCCGGGGCGGTCCTCGGCCACCTCACCGGCCGGGCCCTCGCCCACGCCCGGGACTCCGCCCGTCTCGCGGCGCTTCCGGTGGAGGTGCGGTTGACGGCGGTGGGGCATCGTGCGGAAAGGGTGAGCTGACCCGGCCCCGGCGTGCCGCCGTCCTCAGAACCCGTGCCGGGCCCCGCCGTCCACCGGCACCATCACACCGGTGACGTAGGAGGCGGCGGGCGACAGCAGGAACGCGGCCGTACGGCCGAACTCCTCCGGCGTGCCGTACCGGCGCAGCGGCACCCGGGACTCGGCGGCCGTCCGGGTCGCCTGCGGGTCCGCGGACAGCGCGTCCAGCTCGCGCACGCGGTCCGTGTCGATGCGGCCCGGCAGCACCCCCACGACCCGGATGCCCCGCGGCCCCAGCTCGTCGGCGAGCGACTTGGCGAACCCGGCCAGGCCGGGCCGGAGCCCGTTGGAGATGGTCAGCCCCCCGATCGGCTCGTACACGGACCCGGAGAGCACGAACCCGACGACCCCGCCCGGTTCCAGCTCGGCCGCCGCCGCACGGGCGAGCCGCACCGCGCCGAGGAACACCGACTCGAACGCGGCCTGCCACTGCTCGTCGGTGTTGTCGGCGACGAACCCGGCCGGCGGTCCGCCGACGCTCACGAGCATGCCGTGGAAGCCGCCGAAGTGCTCCCGCGCCGCCGCGATCAGCCGCGCCGGCGCGTCGGCGTCCGCGTTGTCCACGGCCACCCCGACGGCGTTCGGCCCCAGCTCGGCCGCCGCCGCGGCGACCCGCTCGCCGTCCCGCCCGGTGATGACCACCTTCGCGCCGTCGGCGACGAGCTCGCGCGCGGTGGCGTTGCCCAGGCCGCGCGTGGAGCCGGTGACGACGTACACCCGGTCCTTCAGTCCAAGATCCATGGCCCCTATCCTGCCCGGTCGCTCCGACAGGGGGCGAGGCCGACGGGGACGTCCCTCCACTACACGGCGGCGGGTTCCGCCTCCGGCGCCGCTTCCTTCGCCGCCTGCGCGCGCTCACGTGCCTCGCGGCGCAGCAGCACCACCCAGCCGACCGGGACGCCCGCCGTGAACAGCCACCACTGGATGGCGTACGCCAGGTGCGGGCCGATGTCGCCGTGCTCCGGGTCGGGCAGGAGCTGCGGGCTGCCGCCCTGCGGCGCGGGCGAGGTCAGCTGGACGTAGCCGCCGAGGACCTGCTTCCCGAGCCGCTCGGCCTGCTGCGCACTGCTGATCAGCATCACCTGGCGGTCGGGCAGGCCCTTGACGTCCTTGATGCCGCTCGCCGCGGTCGTCTCGTCGGGCATCAGCCGGCCGGTGACGGTGATCTCTCCGCGCGGGGGCGCCGGGATCTTCGGGAACTCCGTCTGCGAGGCGTCCGTGGGGACCCAGCCCCGGTTGACCAGGAGGACCCGGCCGTCGTCCAGGACGAAGGGGGTCAGCACGTGGTAGCCGATGTCGCCGTTGTCGTTGGTGCGGCGGCGCACGACCTCCTCGTCCGCGGTGTCGAAGTGCCCCTCGGCGGTGACCCTGTGGTACAGGTCGGCGTGCTTCACCGTGGCGCCGGGCGAGGTCAGCGACTCGGCCGGCACCGGCCGCGCGGCCAGCGACTCGGCGATCACCTTGTTCAGCGCGACCTTGTGCTCATGGCGGTGCAACTGCCAGAAACCCAGCCGGATCATCGTCGGGATCAGCGCGATCGCGATGACGGTGAGGATCACCCACTGGCGGGTCAACAGGAACCGGTACACCCCACGACGGTACATCCGCGGCCGTGGGGTGTTTTCGGCAGGGGTGTCCTCAAACGCGGTCGACGATTCCGACCCTCCCCTCGGCGCGGGCGCAGTGCGCGCCGCAGTACCAGTGCCCCTCGACCTCGACGCCCTGACCGATGATCTGGACACGACAGTGCTCGCAGATCGGTGCCATGCGGTGGATCGCGCAGGCGAAGCAGTCGAAGACGTGCACCGATCCCTGGGCGTGCACCTCGAAGGTCATTCCATAGTCATTGCCGCATACTTCACATCTCGCCATGCGCCACAGGGTGGGCCGTGCCCGCGGCGCGGGCGAGCGGACCGTGGGCGAGTCGCCCGGCAATCACCCGTACGCCCGTCAGCGGCTCTCCGCCGGTTCCACGTCCCTGAGCAGCTGACCGAACGCCGCTTCGTCCACCACCGGAGTGCCGTACTGGCGTGCCTTGACCACTTTCGACGTGCCCGAGTCCGGGTCGTTCGTCACCAGCAGGCTGGTCAGCCGGGACAGGCTGGTGGCCACGTGCAGCCCGGCCTCGGTGGCCCGGTCCTCCAGCAGTTCGCGGTCGGTGGAGGTGTCCCCGGAGAAGGCCACCCGCATGCCCTGCTTGAGGCGCTTGCCGTCCTCGTAGCGACCCGGGTTGGGGTACGGGCACGCGGGCCGCTTGCGCGGGGCGCGCCAACTGGCCGCGCGGTAGCCGCCGTAGCCGCCCGACTGCTGCCGGGGCACCGGCCGGTCCGACCACTCCGTCAGCGGCCGGCACTCCAGCAGCGGCAGCCGCACCCCGCCCGCCGCCGCGGCCCGCAGGCTCGGCCGGAACGCCTCGGCCAGCACGCGCGCGTCGTCCAGCGCGTGGTGTGCCCGCTGCTGCACGACGCCGAAGTGCGCCGCCAGCGTCTCCAGCTTGTGGTTGGGCAGGGGCAGGGCCAGCTCCTTGGCGAGCGCGATGGTGCACAGCCGCTGCCGCACCGGAGCCTCGCGCTCCGCGCGCGCGTACTCCCGCGCGATCATCTGCCAGTCGAACACCGCGTTGTGCGCGACGAGCACCCGGTCCGCCAGCCGCGCGGCGAACTCCTCGGCGATCTCCGCGAACAGCGGAGCGCCCTCCAGGGCCTCGCTCGTCAGCCCGTGGATCCACACCGGGCCCGGGTCCCGCTCGGGGTTGACCGTCGTGTACCAGTGGTCCTCGACCTCGCCGCGGGCGTCCAGCCGGTAGACCGCCGCGGAGATGATGCGGTCGTCGCGGGCCAGGCCGGTGGTCTCCACGTCAACGACCGCGTATCCCTTCGGATACGCGGCCGGCCACGGTGTGGGGGGCAACCCTGCGAGCGTGCGGTCTTCGAGCATGGTCACTGAGGATACGGGCCGCGACTGACAGCCTCGCCCACCGGGCGCCCGGCGGAGCCGGCGAACGGCCTCCCGGAGGACCGGGGGTGTGCCTTACGGGACATCAGGAACCGTGCGGGGACACGACGGACGAACCGTGCGATCCTCCGTCCTGTGACGGAACCAACGCATGACGAGCCGCACGGCGGCGCGCTCGGCGCGCGGCTCAACTGGCTGCGGGCTGCCGTGCTCGGCGCCAACGACGGCATCGTGTCCACCGCGGGACTCGTCGTCGGAGTGGCCGGTGCGACGGACTCCCGTCCGGCCCTGCTCACCGCGGGGCTCGCCGGTCTGCTCGCCGGATCCATGTCGATGGCGGCGGGGGAGTACGTGTCGGTGTCGACCCAGCGGGACTCGGAGATGGCCGCGCTGGCCCTGGAGCGACGGGAGCTGCGCGAGCAGCCCGAGGCGGAGCTGCGGGAGCTGACCGACCTGCTCCAGGCGCGGGGACTCTCGCGTGAGGTGGCCAGGGAGGCGGCGGAGCAGCTCACCGAACGGGACGCGCTGCGGGCACACGCGAGCGTGGAGCTCGGCATCAACCCCGACGAGCTGACCAACCCGTGGCACGCGGCCGGGGCGAGCTTCCTGGCGTTCACGGTCGGCGCGCTGCTCCCCCTGCTGGCGATCGTGCTGCCCCCGGCGGCCTGGCGGTTGGGCGTCACCGTGGTGTCCGTGCTGGCCGCCCTCGTCCTCACCGGCTGGAGCAGCGCCCGCTTGGGAGCGGCCGTGCCCGGCCGTGCGGTGCTGCGGAACGTGGCCGGCGGGGCGCTGGCCATGGCGGTGACCTATGTGGCCGGAACCCTGCTGGGCGCGGTGGGCGCCTGACGCCCCTTCGTCCGACGGGCCGGACCCGCTCACCAGCGGATCGGCAGCGGCAGCGCCGTCAGCAGCCCCGACACCGCGACGACCGCGCCGAGGACGGTGACTTCGGCGCGCGCGGGGGCGTACGCGGTCAGCGGGTCGGGTGCCCGCCGCAGCCGGATCCGGGCCCACAGGGCGAGCAGGGCGACACCGGCCACGAGGACCACCTTGGCGAGCAGGGTGCGGCCGTAGGCCGTCGCCGTCAGCTGGTGCAGCACCGTGTCCGCCGGCATCCGGCGCAGTGTGCTGCACACACCCGTCGCGGTCACCCCGGCGAGCGCGGCCGCCGCCACGCGCGCGTAGCGGCCCAGCAGGGCGGCACCCGCCGAGGCCCCGCGCCACAGCCGCAGGGTGCGCAGCGCGTGCAGCAGGCCGCCCACCCACAGGGCGCCGCAGACCAGGTGCACGACGGTCAGCGAGGAGCCGAGGAGCGGGGTGCTCTCGGTCCCGGGATGCGCGCGCAGCGCCTCGGCCACGACCACCGCGGCGAGCGGCCACAACTGCGTCGCCGGACGCCGGGAGAGCGCGCACAGACCGGTGACGAGGAACGCGTTGACCTCCAGCAGGGCCAGTGCCCCGTCGCGGGTCCGGTGCAGGCCGCCCACGTCGATCTGGGCGGGGCTGTGCGGGACCAGGTTGCCGGTGGCCACCACGGAGGCGAGGCCCAGGGCGGCGAGGAAACCGGCGGCGGCGGCACAGAGGGCCCAACTGCGCGGGCGTTCCATCGGGGATCCGGGTACGCGGCCGGCCAGCCGGTTCACGAGCGACTCGCCCACGGGGACGCAGAGGGCCGCGAACAGCACCGTCCGCAGCACCGCTATGCCGGCGACTCCGGGTGCCGCCGCCTCCCCGGTGCCGTGCAGGGCGGCTGACGGACCGAGCAGGGGTATGAGGGCGGCGAGCGCCACCAGGACGAGGACGGCTGCGGCCCGGACCGTCGCTCCGCGCCGCCCGGTCTCTCGCGCGTCCTCCGTCCCGGCGGCCGGTCGTATGAGCGTCACCCAAGGATCTTCACCAACCACCCCGAAAGGGGCAAGCGCGCACGACCAAGTGGGGGAGCCCGGTTCCGCCCCTACCGCCGTGGCGCGCTCCGCTCCGGGCGGCTCCCGGGGCATGTGCCGTCACATGCCCCGAGCCCGTGAGCCGCCCGCTCCGGTCAGGTCCAGACGGGTGCGTCCGTGCCCCAGGGCCCCGGTGGGCGGGGCCAGTTCGCCGGGGCGCCGGTGAAGGCGACGGGTGGACGGGCGTGGCGCAGGTGGCCGAGCCGGCTGGTCGTTTCGTCCAGCCAGGGGTCGGGGCTGTCGTAGGCCGGGCCCCGCACGGTGTACGTCGCGGAGGCCGGCCCGGTGGCGGGCCGCGTCAGCCAGGATGCCGTGCGGGCCAGGGCCAGTCGTACGACCCTGGTGCCGCCCTCCCGTGTCCGCTCGGTCAGGGCGCGCAGCACCGCCGCCGCCAGCAGATAGCCCGTGCCGTGGTCCAGGGCCTGCGCGGGCAGGGCGCCGGGCCGCTCCGGCGAACCCTCGACCGCGGCGATGCCGGTGGCGGCCTGCACGAGGCTGTCGAAGCCCCGGCGTTCGCCCCAGGGCCCGTAACGGCCCCACGCCGACAACTGCGCCACGACCAGTCCGGGCCGCCGTTCGGCCAGCGCCTCGGGGGAGAGGCCGAACCGGTCCAGGGCGCCGGGCCGGTATCCGGTGACCACGACGTCCGCCTCGGCGAGAAGTTTCTCGAAGACGGCCCGGTCGACCGCGAGGTCCAGCGCCGCCGACCGCTTCCCGAAGCCGGTGTCCGCGTGCAGGCCGGCCTCTTCGGGACGGTCCGGCGCGTCCAGGCGCAGCACGTCCGCGCCCAGCAGGGCGAGCGTGCGGGTGGCGACGGGACCCGCGAGCACCCGGGTCAGGTCCAGGACGCGCAGCCCGGCGGCCGGCAGCAGGGGAGCAGCCGCGACGGGCCGCGGTACGCGCGTGTGTGTCTCGTCCAGCCGCTCCCGCTCGACCAGCGGCCGGGCGGCGACGACGGCTCCCTGTTCGTGCGCGGCCCACTCCTCGGGGGTGCGCAGTGCGACGGCGAGGCCGCCGGCCGCGTACACGTCCTCCTCGACCTCGTGCGCGGCCCGCTCGGCGAGTACGGACGCGACCCGTTCCACGTCGTCCGGCACGTCCAGCGCGCGGAGCAACGCCTCCCGGTGTTGAGGGTAGTTGGCGTGGGTGCGCACCCAGCCGTCCGCGGTCCGCCAGAACCGCGACAGCGGTGCGAAGGAGACGGGCGCCTTCCCGTCCACCCGCAGACGCCGTTCACTGAGGAACGCCGTGGCCACGGCGCCGTCGTCCACCGAGACCGCCGGCACCGCGGCGAGCCCCGCCCGCCGCGCGCCGAGTTCGGCGGCGGCCAGGGCGCACGCACACACGCATGTGCGTGCCAGTTCCCGTACGGGAAGGCGCGCGGGGAGCGCGCCTTCCCGCTGCACGGTGGTGACCCGCGACAGGAGGGCGGGATCGCCGCCCAGTGCGGACCACGCGGAGGTGATGTCAGTCATGACCGCACTATGCGGTACCGGCCGACATCCGCCGTATCTACTTGGTCACGGCGTTGAGGGCGTTGACGAGACCCTCGCCGTAGAAGGCGTTGTTGCCCTTGCCGCCCTTGCACACGGCGTCGATCTTGCCGTCGCCGTTGATGTCGTAGGGGGTCGTGCACTCCTTCTTGTCGGCACCCTGGACCAGCAGCGCCTTCACCTGGTTCGGCTTGGCGTTCGGGTGGGTCGACTTGATGAGCGCGGCGACGGCGGCGGCGTGCGGCGACGCCATCGAGGTGCCGGCCATGTAGCCGTACTGGCCGCCCGGCAGGGTGCCGAGGATCAGGCCGCTGGTGGCGGGGGCGTCGGGCCGCTGGTAGGAGGTCGAGTCACCGCCCGGCGCGGTGACGTCGATCATGCCCTGGCCGTAGTTGGAGAACGACGACTTGATGCCCTTGGCGCCGACGGAGGAGACCGTGACGGTGCCCGGCAGCATCGCGGGGATGTCCAGGCACTTCTTCGGGTCGATCACCCGGTCGCCGGGGGTGGAGTCGTTCGGGCTGCCCGGGTCGAGGATGGTCTTCCCGGCCAGGTCCCAGTTGTCGTTGCCGGCGGCGGCGACGTTGAGCGTGCCCTTGCCCTCGGCGTACTTCGTGGCCCGCGACACGGCCTCGACCAGAGCCTTCTGGTCGGGGTCGTTGGTGCAGTTGAAGTTCCACGGGTCGGTGTAGTAGCTGTTGTTGGTGATGTCCACGCCGTGCTCGGCGGCCCAGACGAAGCCGCACACCACGGCCTCGGTGTAGAACCAGCCCTCCGGCGTCGACACCTTGATGCCGGACACCTTCACGCCCGGGGCGACGCCGACCATGCCGACGCCGTTCTTCGCGGCGGCGATCTCACCGGCGACGTGCGTGCCGTGCGCGCTCTCGCCCTTGTTCGGCCGCCAGGCGCCGTCCGCCGTGTTCGGCTTGCCCGACACGCAGTTCACGGACGCGGCCCGGTTGAAGTTGGGGGCGAGGTCCGGGTGGGTGTCGTCCACGCCGGTGTCGATCACGCCGACCGTGACCTTGGAGCTGCCCAGGGTGACCTCGTGGGCCTTGTCCGCCTTGATCATCGGCAGGTCCCACTGGAGGCCCTGGAGCGGCTCCTGGGCGTCGGTGGACGCCTCGGTCGCCGCGGCCAGTTCCGCGCCGGTGAGCACCTGCGGCGCCCACATCTCGGTGGTCGACTGCGGGGACAGCGGAGCGGTCCGGGTTGCGCCGGCCGACTCGACCCCCTTGTCCTTGCGTATCTCCTTGGCGAAGCCGGCGTTCGACGAGTGGACGACTATGACACCGATCTGGTCGTACGCGACGACGACCGAGCCGCCGGCCTTGCCGATCGCCTTCTGAACGGCCGCGGAGCTGTGGCCGGGACGGACGTTGACGACGTAGCTCAGCGCGTCGCCGTCGGCGGCGGCGGAGATGCTCGCGGCGGCCGCCTGCGGACCGGCCTCGGTGGCGGAGGCCACGTTCGGCAGGAAGGCGAGAGCGGAGGCGACGGCCATCCCGAGCGGGATGGTGACGGTACGCCGGTTGAGGCGAACGCTCATGTGAACTCCAGTGTTTCGGACCATTGCGGTGCGGCATGCCCGAGGCATGCGAGGCGTGGGGGGCGCTTGTGGAAGTGACGGGCCGTGCCGGTCACTTGATCGCGCGGAGCGCGTTGACGAGGCCGAAGCCGTAGAACCCGTTGCGGTTCTTGTTGCCCTCGCAGAACGAGTCGACGACGCCGTTGCCGTCCGGGTCGTAGGGCTCGACCGGGCACCCCGGGTTGTCCGCCTGGGCCTTGAGAAGGGCCAGCAACTGGGCGGGCTTGGCGTTCGGGTGGGCCGACTTCAGCAGCGCGGCGACACCGGCGACGTGCGGAGCGGCCATCGACGTGCCCTGGAGGTAGCCGTACCGGCCCTCCGGCATGGTCGACAGGATGCGGCCGTTGCCCGACGGGGTGTCCGGGATCTGGTACTTGTCGCCGCCCGGTCCCGCGACGTCGATGACGCCGTCGCCGTAGTTGGAGTAGTACGACTTGAGGGTCCGCACGCCGGTGGCGGCGACCGTCACCACACCCGGCAGCTGCGCCGGCACGTCGAGGCACTTCCTGGGGTCGATCGTGCGGTCGACCGGGGTCGTGTCGTTCGGGCTGGATGTGTCGAGGATCGACCTGGCGGCCAGGTCGTGGTTGGAGTTGCCCGCGGAGGCCACGCTCAGGGTGCCCTTGCGCTGCGCGTACAGCTGGGCCCGGCCGACCGCGTCCAGGACGGCCTTCTGGTCGGCGTCGTCCTTGCAGTTGTACAGCCACGGGTCCACGTAGTAGCTGTTGTTGGTTATCTGCACGCCGTGGTCGGCGGCGAACACGAAGGCGCAGACCACGCTCTCCGGGTAGAACGTCTCGGTGTCCGGCTCGGCCACCCGTATCCCGGAGACCTTCACACCCGGCGCGACGCCCGCGACGCCCGTCCCGTTGCGGGCGGCGGCTATCTCACCCGCGACATGCGTGCCGTGGTAGTGGCCGGGGCTCGCGGGCCGCCAGGCGCCCGGCGAGGTGTCCGCCTTGCCGCCGACACAACTGGCCGACTGCTTCGCGGAGAAGTTCGGCGCCAGGTTCGGGTGGGTGTCGTCGACACCGGTGTCGATCACGGCGACGGTGACCTTCGGGCTGCCCGGGTCGATCGCGGCGGCCTTGTCGGCGCCGATGGCCCGCAGGTCCCACTGCTCGGCCTCGAGGGGCTCCTGGGCAAGCGAACCCTTCGGGGACTTCGACGACTTGGCGGCCTTCTTCAGCCGGGTGGCCTCGGCCGCGGAGAGGTACTCCACCGCCCCCTCGTCCGTGGTCCCCGACGCGCGGAGAGGCGCGGTGCGGGTGGCGCCCGCGGAGTCGACCCCGTGGGCCCCGCGGATGGTCCTGCCGAAGTCCGGGTTCGCGGAACGGACCACGATGACGCCGATCCTGTCGTACGTCGTCACGATGGTGCCGCCGGCCGCGATGACGGACCGCTCCACCTGCGCGATCGTGCGGCGGTCCGTCCCGGTGTTGACGACGTAGGCCATGACCGGCGCGTCCTTCGCCTGCGCCGCCGAGGCCGCGCGGGGTGCCGCCGACGCCGCCGAGGGCAGGAGGCCGAGCGACGCGGTCAGCGACAGCGCGACCGGCACGGCAAGGGCGAGGCGGCGTCTGGAACGCAGATGAGCCATGGGGTCCCCACATCATCCGGGTACAGACCGGCAAGGGCCGCAGGTGGCAGCCCAGCAGGTACATGACGGGTGGTGCAGGGTGAAGCTATCTTGCCGCCTCCCCCACCAGCAATGACTTAGCAATGACTTGTTCAGACCGGTTGCGAAACAACCAACAGGACTTGAACCGGTCACCGCGTGGCGCCGTGGACCTTGGGCGGGGAACCGAAGCACGATCGGGCCCCCGTCCCAACCGCATCCGACACGCGAGGAGACCGACGTGGCCACCGAGACACCGCCACCCTCGAAGACCCAGGCCCCACTCCCGACCACCGAGGAGTTCGTCGCGGTGCGGGACAGCGCGGAGTTCGACGAACTGCGCCGCTCCTACCGATCCTTCGCCTTCCCGCTGACCGTCGCCTTCATCGCCTGGTACCTGCTGTACGTGCTGCTCTCCAACTACGCCGGCGGCTTCATGGGCACCCAGCTGTTCGGGAACATCAACGTCGCCCTCGCCCTGGGCCTCGCCCAGTTCCTCACCACGTTCCTCATCGCCTGGTGGTACGCGCGGCACGCCGCCGCCAAGCTCGACCCCAAGGCCGAAGCCATCAAGTCCCGGATGGAGGGCACCGAATGAGCCCCGCGACCGCACCCGTGCTGACCCTCGCGGCCGGTGAGGCGAGCCAGCACCGGCCGCTGATCATCACCCTGTTCTCGGTGTTCGTCGTCGCGACCCTCGTCATCACCGTCTGGGCCGGCCGGCAGACCAAGGACGCCGCCGACTTCTACGCCGGCGGACGGCAGTTCACCGGCTTCCAGAACGGCCTCGCCGTCTCCGGCGACTACATGTCCGCCGCGTCCTTCCTCGGCATCGCAGGCGCCATCGCGCTGTTCGGCTACGACGGCTTCCTGTACTCCATCGGCTTCCTCGTCGCCTGGCTGGTCGCCCTGCTCCTGGTCGCCGAACCGCTGCGCAACTCCGGCCGGTACACCATGGGCGACGTACTGGCCTACCGGATGCGCCAGCGCCCGGTCCGCACCGCCGCCGGCACCTCCACCATCGTCGTGTCGATCTTCTACCTGCTGGCCCAGATGGCCGGAGCCGGCGTCCTGGTCTCCCTGCTGCTCGGCATCACCAGCGACGGAGGCAAGATCGGCATCGTCGCGCTGGTCGGCGTGCTGATGATCGTCTACGTCACCATCGGCGGCATGAAGGGCACCACCTGGGTGCAGATGGTCAAGGCCGTCCTGCTCATCGCCGGCGCCCTGCTGCTCACCTTCCTGGTCATGCTGAAGTTCAACTTCAACATCTCCGACCTGCTCGGCAAGGCCGCCGCCAACAGCGGCAAGGGCACCGCCTTCCTGGAGCCCGGACTGAAGTACGGCGCCACGGGCACCACCAAGCTCGACTTCCTCTCGCTCGGCATCGCCCTGGTCCTCGGCACCGCCGGCCTGCCGCACATCCTGATCCGCTTCTACACCGTCCCCACGGCCAAGGCCGCCCGGAAGTCGGTGATCTGGGCGATCGGCCTGATCGGCGCCTTCTACCTGATGACCCTCGCGCTCGGCTTCGGCGCCGCCGCGCTCATCAAGCCCGACGAGATCATCGCCTCCAACAAGGCGGGCAACACCGCGGCGCCCCTGCTCGCCCTGCACCTCGGCGGCGTCGACTCCAACTGGGGCGCCATCCTGCTGGCCTCCATCTCCGCCGTCGCCTTCGCCACGATCCTCGCCGTCGTCGCGGGCCTGACCCTGGCCTCGTCCTCGTCCTTCGCCCACGACATCTACGCCAACGTCATCAAGAAGGGCACCGCCTCCGAGAAGCAGGAGCTCACCGCGGCCCGCTGGGCGACCGTCGGCATCGGCGCGGTCTCGATCGTCCTGGGCGCCCTCGCCCGCGACCTGAACGTCGCCGGACTGGTCGCGCTCGCCTTCGCCGTCGCCGCCTCCGCCAACCTGCCCACGATCCTCTACAGCCTGTTCTGGAAGCGGTTCACCACCTCCGGCGCCCTGTGGTCGATCTACGGCGGCCTGGTCAGCGCGGTCGGCCTGGTGCTGTTCTCGCCGGTGGTGTCGGGCAAGCCGACGTCGATGTTCCCCGACGTCGACTTCCACTGGTTCCCGCTGGAGAACCCGGGCCTCATCTCGATCCCGGTCGGCTTCCTGCTCGGCGTCGTGGGCACCCTCCTGTCCAAGGAGACCCCGGACGACGCCAAGTACGCCGAACTGGAGGTGCGCTCCATGACGGGCACCGGCGCGCACTGAGCGCCCACCCGTCCGAGGCGGCCGCGTCGTAGGTCCCTACGACGCGGCCGCGCCGTATCTCGTGACTTCCGGCGCTGTCGTTGTCAGCGGTGTCACGTAGGCTCGCAGATGACGGAACTCCGCGTGGCACGCCACATGGACCGAGACGAGGGAGGGGGTTACATGCTCATCGACACCTACGGCAGGGTGGCCACCGACCTGAGAGTCTCGCTGACCGACCGGTGCAACCTGCGCTGCACGTACTGCATGCCGGAAGAGGGCCTGCAGTGGCTGGCCAAGCCGACCCTGCTCACCGACGACGAGATCGTCCGCCTGATCGACATCGCCGTCACCTCCCTCGGCATCACGGAGGTCCGCTTCACCGGCGGCGAGCCCCTGCTGCGCCCCGGACTGGCCGGCATCGTCGAGCGGGTCGCGGCCCTCGATCCCCGTCCCCGGATGTCCCTCACCACCAACGGCATCGGGCTGAGGCGCACCGCTGCCGCCCTGAGGGACGCGGGCCTGGACCGGGTCAACGTCTCCCTTGACACCCTGCGCCCGGACGTCTTCAAGGCGCTCACCCGCCGGGACCGCCACCACGACGTCATCGAGGGCCTCGAAGCCGCCCACGCGGCCGGCCTGACCCCGGTGAAGGTCAACACCGTCCTGATGCGCGACCTGAACGCGGACGAGGCCCCGGACCTCCTGGCCTGGGCGGTGGAGCACGGCTACGAGCTCCGCTTCATCGAGCAGATGCCCCTGGACGCCCAGCACGGCTGGAAGCGCGAGGGCATGGTGACCGCGGCCGAGATCCTGACCTCGCTGGGCACCCGCTTCGAACTGACCCCCGAGAGCGCCGGGGAGCGCGGCTCGGCCCCGGCCGAACGCTGGATCGTGGACGGCGGCCCGCACCGCGTCGGCGTGATCGCCTCCGTCACCCGCCCGTTCTGCGCGGCCTGCGACCGCACCCGGCTCACGGCCGACGGCCAGGTCCGCACCTGCCTGTTCGCCACCGAGGAGACGGATCTGCGCGCCGCACTGCGCTCCGGCGCCCGCGACGAGGAGATCGCCGACATCTGGCGGGTGGCGATGTGGGGCAAGAAGGCGGGAGCGGGTCTCGACGACCCGTCGTTCGTCCAGCCGGAGCGGCCGATGTCGGCGATCGGCGGCTAGGCGCCGCCGCCGTCCACGCCCTCGCCCTCGCCCTCGCTCCGGGCCTCCCACTCGCCGAAGGGGACCACGTCCTTCAGGAAGCCGCGCACACCGAGGAACTGCGAGAGGTGCTCCCGGTGCTCCTCGCACGCCAGCCACGTCTTACGGCGATCCGGCGTGTGGATCTTCGGGTTGTTCCAGGCCAGCACCCACACGGCGGCCACGCGGCAGCCCTTGGCGGAGCAGATCGGGGTTTCGTCGGTCACGGGTTCATCTCACAGCCACGGCACACAAGGCGACGCCGAGCAGCCACGGGGGGAGCTGCCCGGCGTCGGTCTGTCGCTCCGACGGGGGATGCGGAGCGCGTAGGAAGTATGTCACGGGTAACCCACGGCCCGGCACCGGAACAACATGATTGATCTGAGCTTTTCCTGAGCTTCCCGAGGTGCTGCCGTCCGGCTGCAGGGACGGGCCAGGTCAAGCGCCGTCACGCGGCTCGCGCGCGGCCCCGGCGGCGGTGTCGCCCGCCGTGTCCTCCGTGGCGGACCGAGCGAAACCGTCGTCGGAACGCGGCGGCGTGATCATCGGCTTCGACGGCATGGTGACGAACGTCGACGGCAGTTTGGGCGCGCCCTCGCGGCCCGCGTTCGCGATGACCACGGCGATGTAGGGCAGCACGGCCCCGAGCACCAGCGCCACGATCGCCACGTACCGCTCGACGTTCCACAACGCCACCGCGAGGATCACCGACGCCGTACGGATCGACATCGAGATGACGTACCGGCGCTGCCGGCCGCGCACGTCCTCCTGAAGACCCGTCCGGGCTCCCGTGATCCGGAACACCTGGGCATTGCCCGCGCCGTGCTCTTTCCGCATCACCCGTCCACCATTCGCCCGTATCGGACAACTCCCCGGCCCGCGTCCGGTCCGTGACCGGTCGGGACAACGGCCCGCACGCACTCCACGTTACGCCGCGTTCCCGGCGCCCACGAGGGCGGGGGCCGCCCTTCTGCCTGCGTCAACGGCCCTCGGTCCGCGTCCCCGGCTCCTCCGGCGGCCGCGCCCGAGGTGCGACGCGGCGAAGCCGCCCCGACACTGGGCGTAATGCTCAGGTCGAGCAGGGCGAGGAGGCAGCCATGGGCTGGTTGTGGGCGATCATCGTGGGACTCGTGCTGGGGCTGATCGCGAAGGCGGTCATCCCGGGCAAGCAGCACAGCCCGCTCTGGCTCACCACGATCTTCGGCATGCTCGGCGCGACCGTCGGCAACGCGGTCGCCCGCGCGCTCGGCGTCGCCTCGACCCGCGGCATCGACTGGAGCAGGCACTTCTTCCAGCTCGTGGCCGCGATCATCATCGTCTTCGTCGGCGACATGGCGTACATGGCGCTGTGGGGCAACAGAAAGCGGCAGGACGCCCAACAGGCGTAGCCCGGACGCAGCGGCAGGTGCGAAGGTCCGAAGGGCGGACGAAGGGGCGGTCCACCCGGAAGAATCCGGGTGGACCGCCCCTTCACACCTGACCGTGTCCGGGCTCAGCCGCTCGTGACCTCGACCGCCGCCAGGTTCTTCTTGCCCCGGCGCAGCACCAGCCAGCGGCCGTGCAGCAGGTCGTCCTTGGCGGGGACCGCGTCCTCGGCGGTGACCTTGACGTTGTTCACGTAGGCGCCGCCCTCCTTCACCGTGCGGCGCGCGGCCGACTTGCTGGGCACCAGGCCGACCTCCGCGAGCAGGTCGACCACCGGGCCGAGCTCGGCGACCGCGACGCGCGGCACCTCCGACAGCGCCGCCGCCAGGGTGCGCTCGTCCAGCCCGGTCAGCTCGCCCTGCCCGAACAGCGCCTTGGACGCGGCGATCACGGCGGCCGTCTGCCCGGCGCCGTGCACCAGCGTCGTCAGCTCCTCGGCCAGCGCGCGCTGCGCGGCCCGGGCCTGCGGGCGCTCCTCGGTCTGCCGCTCCAGCTCCTCCAGCTCCTCACGGGACTTGAAGGACAGGATGCGCATGTAGCGGGAGATGTCACGGTCGTCCACGTTCAGCCAGAACTGATAGAACGCGTACGGCGTCGTCATCTCCGCGTCGAGCCAGACCGCGCCGCCCTCGGTCTTGCCGAACTTGGTGCCGTCCGCCTTGGTCATCAGCGGCGTCGCGAGCGCGTGCACCGCCGCGTCCGGCTCGAGGCGGTGGATCAGGTCGAGGCCCGCCGTGAGGTTGCCCCACTGGTCGCTGCCGCCCTGCTGGAGCGTGCAGCCGTACCTCCGGTAGAGCTGGAGGAAGTCCATGCCCTGGAGGATCTGGTAGCTGAACTCGGTGTAGCTGATGCCCTGGTCGGACTCCAGACGGCGGGCGACGGAGTCCTTCGTCAGCATCTTGTTGACCCGGAAGTGCTTGCCGATGTCCCGCAGGAACTCGATCGCGGACAGGCCCTGCGTCCAGTCGAGGTTGTTCACCATCACGGCGGCGTTCTCGCCCTCGAAGGACAGGAACGGCTCGATCTGGCCGCGCAGCCGGTCCACCCAGCCGGCCACCGTATCCGGGTCGTTCAGCGTGCGCTCGGCGGTCGGGCGGGGGTCGCCGATCAGGCCCGTGGCGCCGCCGACCAGCGCCAGCGGCCGGTGCCCGGCCTGCTGGAGCCGGCGCACGGTGAGCACCTGCACCAGGTGCCCCACGTGCAGTGACGGCGCCGTCGGGTCGAAGCCGCAATAGAACGTGACGGGACCGTCCGCGAGCGCCTTGCGCAAGGCGTCCTCGTCGGTGGACAGGGCGAACAGCCCACGCCACTTCAGCTCGTCGACGATGTCCGTCACGTCTCTCGTGTCTCCTAGATGAAGCTCGGTGCGAGCTCGGTGCTCTTCGGGCAGTCGGGTGACAGCCGACTACGAGGTTATACGCCCTGGCTGACAGAGCTCATGTTGAATTCCGGGACACGCAGCGCCGGCATCGCGGCCCGGGTGAAGTAGTCGCTCCACTCCCTGGGCAGCGTCTTCTCGGTCCGCCCGACCTCCGTCGCCCGGCCCAGCAGGTCCACCGGCGACTCGTTGAACCGGAAGTTGTTGACCTCGCCGGTCACCTCGCCGTTCTCCACGAGGTACACGCCGTCCCGGGTCAGGCCCGTGAGCAGCAGCGTCGCGGGGTCCACCTCGCGGATGTACCACAGACAGGTGAGCAGCAGCCCCAGCTCGGTGTCCGCGACCATCTCCGCCAGCGAGCGGTCCGCGCCGCCGTCCAGGATCAGGTTCCCGGCCGCAGGCGCGAGCGGCAGCCCGGTCAGCGCCGCGCTGTGCCGGGTGGTCAGCAGATGCCTCAGCTCGCCGCCGGCGATCCACTCCGTCGGCGCGACGGGCAGCCCGTTGTCGAACACCGACTGGTCCCCGCCCGAGGAGTGCGCGACCACGAAGGGGGCGCACTCGAGTCCGGGCTCGTTCGGGTCGCTGCGCAGGGTCAGCGGCAGGCCGGTCAGCTTCGCCCCGATCCGGGTGCCGCCGCCCGGCTTGGAGAACACCGTGCGCCCCTCCGTCGCGTCCCGGCCCGAGGACGACCACATCTGGTAGATCAGCAGGTCCGCCACCGCGGTCGGCGGCAGCAGCGTCTCGTACCGCCCGGCCGGCAGCTCCACGCGCCGCTCGGCCCAGCCCAGCCGGACGGCCAGCTCCGCGTCCAGCGCCGCCGGGTCGACGTCCTTGAAGTCCCGCGTGGACCGCCCGGCCCACGCGGAGCGCGTACGGTCCGGGGACTTGGCGTTCAGCTCCAGCGTCCCGGCCGGCTGGTCGTGGCGCAGCCGCAGGCCCGTCGACGTGCCCAGGTAGGTGGACACCATCTCGTGGTTGGCGAAGCCGTACAGTTCGCGGCCACCGGCACGCGCGCGTGCGAACGACTCGCCGAGCGCCGGAGCGAAGTCCGCGAACACCGCGGAGGAGGTCTCGGCGGGCGCGTCGGTGAAGCCGGGGGACTGCGGTACGTCCGTGACCAGCGGCTGGGCGTCCTCGGCGGGGCCGGCCCCACGAGCGGCGGCCTCCGCGGCCCGCACCAGCGGCTCCAGCTCGTCCTCGGTCACGGCGGCCCGCGACACCACGCCCGAGGCGGTGCCTTCCCGGCCGCCGACGGTCGCGATCACGGTGAGGACGCGGCCGCGCGTGACACCGTTCGTCGTCAGCGCGTTGCCCGCCCAGCGCAGATTGGCGGTGGACTGCTCGTCGGCGATCACGACGCACCCGTCGGCCCGGGACAGAGCGAGGGCACGCTCGACGACCTCGTGCGGCTTGCTGGTACGCGGGCTCATCGACCGGCCTCCTGCGTGGTGTTGAGACTGTGTTTTCCCGGGGGGTAACCCCCGGACCCCCAGCCGGCTCCGGGACTGACGCTCATCGACCGGCCTCCTGCGTGGTGTTGAGGATGTTGACACCCTTGAAGAGGGCCGACGGGCAGCCGTGGGAGACCGCCGCGATCTGGCCCGGCTGTGCCTTGCCGCAGTTGAAGGCGCCGCCCAGCACGTACGTCTGCGGGCCGCCCACGGCTGCCATGGAGCCCCAGAACTGGGGGGTGATGCCCTGGTAGGCGAAGTCCCGCACCTGTCCGTCGAGGCGGCCGTCGCGGATCCGGTACGCCCGCTGGCCCGTGAACTGGAAGTTGTAGCGCTGCATGTCGATCGACCAGGACCGGTCCCCGACGACGTAGATCCCGCGGTCGACGCTTCCGATGAGGTCCTCGGTCGACAGTCCCGCCGGGTCCGGCTGGAGCGACACGTTCGCCATGCGCTGCACGGGCACATGGCCGGGGGAGTCGGCGAAGGCGCAGCCGTTGGACCGCTCGAACCCGGTCAGCCGCGCGATCCTGCGGTCGAGCTGGTAGCCGACCAGCGTGCCGTCCTTGACCAGGTCCCAGGACTGCGCCTCGACGCCCTCGTCGTCGTAGCCGACGGTGGCGAGTCCGTGCTCGGCGGTGCGGTCGCCGGTGACGTTCATCAGCTCGGAGCCGTAGGGCAGCTTGCCGAGCTGGTCGAAGGTGGCGAAGGAGGTGCCCGCGTAGGCGGCCTCGTAGCCGAGGGCCCGGTCCAGCTCGGTGGCGTGACCGATGGACTCGTGGATGGTCAGCCACAGGTTGGAGGGATCGACGACGAGGTCGTAGACGCCCGGGTCGACGCTCGGCGCGCGCATCTTCTCGGCGAGCAGTCCGGGAATCCGCTCCAGCTCGTCATCCCAGTCCCAGCCGGTGCCGGTCAGGTACTCCCAGCCGCGTCCGACGGGCGGGGCGAGGGTGCGCATCGAGTCGAACTCGCCGCTGGAGTCGTCCACCGACACCGCGGTGAGCTGCGGATGCAGCCGCACCCGCTGCTGCGTGGTCACGGTCCCGGCGGTGTCGGCGTAGAACTTGTTCTCGTGCACGGTCAGCAGCGAGGCGTCGACATGGTCGACGCCGTCGGCGGCGAGCAGCCGCGCGCTCCACTCGGCGAGCAGCCCGGACTTCTCCTCGTCCGGCACGGAGAACGGGTCGATCCCGTACGAGGACACCCAGGTCTTCTCGGCGTGCACCGGCTCGTCCGCCAGCTCCACTCGCTCCTCTGCCCCCGCGGCCCTGATGACCTGCGCCGACAGCTTGGCCATCGCGACCGCCTGCGAGGCGACCTTGGCGGCGGCGTCCGGCGTCAGGTCGACCCCGGAGGCGAACCCCCAGGTCCCGCCGTGCACGACCCGCACCGCGTACCCGAGGTCGGTGGTGTCCGACGAACCGGCGGGCTTGGCGTCCCGGAACCGCCAGGACGCGCTGCGCACCCGCTCGAACCGGAAGTCCGCGTGCTCGGCCCCCAGCGATCGCGCGCGGGCCAGCGCGGCGTCGGCGAGGGGGCGCAGCGGCAGGGCGAGAAACGACTGATCGACTTCATGAGGCACGGGCGGGCTTCCCTTCGAGGCGCTCTCCTGTGATGGCCGTCGCGGGCAGTGAATCACGTCCCGTGCGCCGTGTTCCTCCGCGTGGGCGCCGCGGGGAGGGGCGGACCTTTCGGCGCACGTCCCGGCACCGTGGACCGACCAGGGCGTTCCGACTGTAGGAACCCGACAGGAGCCGGGGAGAGCCACTGTCGGTGCCCGATTGCCCGGTGGCGTGGCCGGACCGATAGGTTTTCGGTGAAGCCGCCTGTCATCGAGGTGTTCGGGCGGGTTGTCGGAATGCTTCAGACCGCTATCGAAAGGGTGATCCGTTGAGCCGCTCGGTTCTCGTCACCGGAGGCAACCGGGGCATCGGCCTCGCCATCGCCCGCGCGTTCGCCGAGGCGGGCGACAAGGTCGCCATCACCTACCGTTCGGGGGAGCCGCCGGCCGCCCTCAAGGAGCTGGGCTGCCTCGCCGTCAGGTGCGACATCACCGACCCCGAGCAGGTGGAGCAGGCCTACAAGGAGGTCGAGGCCGAGCACGGCCCCGTCGAGGTCCTCGTCGCCAACGCCGGCGTCACCCGGGACCAGCTCCTGATGCGCATGTCCGAGGAGGACTTCAGCACGGTCCTCGACACCAACCTCACCGGCACCTTCCGTGTCGTGAAGCGGGCCAACCGCGGCATGCTGCGCGCCAAGAAGGGCCGTGTCGTCCTGATCTCCTCGGTGGTCGGTCTGCTGGGCTCGGCGGGACAGGCCAACTACGCCGCCTCCAAGGCCGGCCTGGTCGGCTTCGCGCGGTCCCTCGCCCGTGAGCTGGGCTCGCGCAACATCACCTTCAACGTCGTCGCCCCCGGTTTCGTCGACACCGACATGACCCGGGCGCTCTCGGACGAGCAGCGCGAGAACATCATGGGCCAGGTGCCGCTCGGCCGGTACGCGCAGCCCGAGGAGATCGCCGCGGCGGTGCGGTTCCTCGCCTCCGACGACGCCTCGTACATCACTGGAGCCGTCATCCCCGTTGACGGCGGACTGGGAATGGGTCACTGATCACCATGAGCGGAATTCTCGAGGGCAAGCGCGTCCTGATCACCGGTGTGCTGACGGAGGCCTCCATCGCCTTCCACGCGGCCAAGCTGGCCCAGGAGCAGGGCGCCGAGGTCATCCTCACCGCCTTCCCGCGGCCCACGCTGACCGAGCGCATCGCCAAGAAGCTGCCGAAGCCCGCCAAGGTCATCGAGCTCGACGTCACCAACGACGAGCACCTGGGCCGCCTGGCCGACATCGTCGGCGAGGAGCTCGGCGGCCTCGACGGCGTCGTCCACTCCATCGGCTTCGCGCCGCAGGACGCGCTCGGCGGCAACTTCCTCAACACGCCGTTCGAGTCGGTCTCCACCGCCATGCACGTCTCGGCGTTCTCCCTGAAGTCGCTGACCATGGCCTGCCTGCCGCTGATGCAGAACGGCGGCTCGGTCGTCGGCCTCACCTTCGACGCCCAGTACGCCTGGCCGCAGTACGACTGGATGGGCCCCGCCAAGGCCGCCCTGGAGGCCACCAGCCGCTACATGGCGCGCGACCTCGGCAAGCAGAACATCCGCTGCAACCTCGTCTCGGCCGGCCCGCTCGGCTCCATGGCCGCCAAGTCCATCCCGGGCTTCAGCGAGCTGGCCTCGGTGTGGGACACCCGCGCCCCGCTGGAGTGGGACCTGAAGGACCCGGAGCCGGCCGGCCGCGGCATCGTGGCGCTGCTGAGCGACTGGTTCCCGAAGACCACCGGCGAGATCGTCCACGTCGACGGCGGTCTGCACGCCATCGGCGCCTGACGCCGCCGCTGAGCCTCAGCGACGTGTGAGGGCCCGCACCCCATGGGGGTGCGGGCCCTCCGCCGTTGCCGGGCTGCCCCCGGCGGCCCGTGTCACCCGGTCGGCGCACTCGGCCGGGCAGGCGGCGCGCCGGGTGTGCACGCTGGGAGTCCGCCCTCACCTCGCGTTCTCCTTCGCAGGACGGCCGAGGAGGTTCCGCCTGTGCGTCTGCTCCGCGGCGCGGCCCCACTGATCGTGGCCGTCGCCCTCGCGCTGTCGCTGCCGCCGTACGGGTCGACGCCGGACACACGCGCGCGCGCCGGTCCGCCGGCGGCGCCGGAGCCGTTCGGCGCCGGCTGCCGCACCACCGTCTCCGGCTCCGAGGTGACCGCGTACTGCCACAATGCCTATCCCGGGACCGACCGCGTCAGCCTGCACATCGAGTGCGCCCACTGGTGGGACATCGACAGCGACGGCTCCCCGCTGGCCGCGGGGCCCGCGCAGACCGTGCGGATGACCGGCCGCTGCTGGAAGGAGGTGCGCTCGGCCTGGGTCACTCACCAGCGGGCTGGGTGAACCGGCCCGGACGGCACAGCATCGGATAGCTCGCGGCCTCGGCGGCGGCCGCCTCGGCGTCGCCCTCGCGGATCGCGTCGAGCAGCCGGGTGTGGTCCATGTACGTGTCCGGGGTCAGCGCCGCGCCGACGTCCGCGCGCAGCCAGTCCCGCAGCACCTCGCCCAGATCCGCGTACATCGCCGTCATCACGTCGTTGTGGGAGGCCGCCACCACCGCCAGATGGAACGTGGCGTCCGCCGACACGAACGCCTCCGTGTCCCCGGACTCCCAGGCCTCCTCGCGGCGCAGGAACTGCGCGTGGAGCTGCTTGAGGTCCTTCTCGGTGCGCCGCTGGGCGGCCAGCCCGGCCGCGGCCGACTCCAGCGCGGAGCGCAGCTCGGCGATGTGCCCCGGATCGGCCTCGGCGAACCTGCGCTGCATCACACCCGCCAGCTCGCTGGTCGCCACGACATACGTGCCCGAACCCTGGCGGATGTCCAGCAGACCGTTGTGGGCCAGCGCACGGACCGCCTCGCGGACCGTGTTGCGGGCCACACCGAGCTGCTCCACCAGCTCCGGCTCCGTCGGGATGCGGGAGCCGACCGGCCACTCGCCCGTGGTGATCTGGCTGCGCAGTGCGGCGATGACCTGTTCGGACAGCGCCGACCGACGCGGATGGCTCAGTGGCATGGCTCACCTTCGCACGGAGGACCCGGGGGCGGGGTCCCCATCTGTCGACAACCAATCATCCCATGATTCTATGATGGTGCTCATGCCACGCGAGGAAACGACCCGTACGACGACACCGACGACCGAGAGCACCCCCGCGCCGAACGCCGGTTTCCGGCCCGTCCCGGAACCGGAACCGCGCGGATCGCGGGTGTCCGGCGCCACCACGCGCGCGTGGACCACGCGCGCGTGGACCACGCGCCTGCTCGTCGTCGGCCTCGTGCTGACCGCGCTGAACCTCCGCCCCGCCATCACCAGCCTCGGCGCGCTCCTGGAGGAGGTCCGCCAGAGGCTCGGCATGAGCGGCAGCGTGGCCGGGCTGCTCACCTCCGTGCCCCCGCTCTGCTTCGCCGTCTTCGGCGTCATGGCCCCCCGGCTGGCCCGCCGCTTCGGGCCGGCCGCCGTGGTGTGCTCGGGCATGGCCGCCATCGCCGCCGGACTGGCGATACGGCCCTACGCGGGCAGCACGGCCGCGTTCCTCGCCGCCAGCGCGCTGGCCCTCATGGGCATCGCCGTCAGCAACGTCCTGATGCCGGTCATCGTCAAGCGCTGGTTCCCCGACCGGGTCGGCACCATGACCGGCCTGTACTCGATGGCCCTCGCCCTCGGCACCTCGGCCGCCGCCGCGGTGACCGTGCCGCTGACCGGGGCGCTCGGCGGTGACTGGCGGTCCGGCCTGTCGGTGTGGGCCCTGCTCGCCGCCGTCGCGGTACTGCCGTGGCTGCCGCTGGTAGGGGACAGGGGCGCCCGGTCCGCCGCGCAGCCGCCGGACCGCACCGAACCGGCATCCGGTCAACCGTCCCGCGCGCCTCAGGCGCAGGCCCCGACGCTGCGCATCGCCCGGAGCCGTACCGCCTGGGCCCTGGCCGTCTTCTTCGGACTCCAGGCCACCGCCGCCTACATCACCATGGGCTGGATGGCGCAGATCTTCCGCGACGCGGGCGTGCCCGCGGGCAAGGCCGGGCTGCTCCTCGCCGTCACCATGGTGATGGGCGTGCCGCTGGCCTTCGTCATCCCGCGCCTGGCCACCCGGCTGCCCCACCAGGGCCCGATCGTGCTGGTGCTCGGCGTCTGCGGACTGGTCGGCTACGCCGGTCTCTACCTCGCGCCCGCCGCCGGCTCCTGGGCCTGGGCCCTGCTCCTCGGCGTCGCCAACTGCGCCTTCCCGCTCGCACTCACGATGGTCGGCATGCGGGCCAGGACCGGCCCCGGCGTCGCCCAGCTGTCCGCGTTCGCCCAGAGCACCGGCTACCTGATCTCCATCCCCGGTCCGCTGCTGGTGGGCGTGCTGTACCAGAGCAGTGGCGGCTGGGGGCTGCCCATCGCGCTCATGGCCGGCCTGATGGTGCCGCAGATGGTGGTCGGTTACGTGGCGGGCCGCGACCGCACGGTGGAGGACGAGGCGGCGCGCTGAGGCGGCCCCCGGGGACCGTGTTCCGGACGAAGGGTGCGAGACTGGGGCGCATGCAGCCTGTGCTCGACCCGAACCCCAAGAACGGCCAGAGGAAGATGCTGCTCGTCCTCGGCGCGTTCTTCGCCATCTTCGTGATCATCGCCGTCGTCGCGAGCCTCGCGGCGCCGTGACCCACCCGCCGCCGCGCGGCCCCGAGCCGCGTGTGCGTCCTGTGACGCCCGGACGCCGGTGGGCCCGTTCTCAGGGTCGATGGTGGGGTTAACCCCCCATCCCCTAGGGGGTGAGGGTCAGGGGCAAGTGGGTGGATCACCGGATGGGCCGTGGAGCACGGATTCCGTAGCTTCGAGATGTGACCGCGCGAGGCGGTCCGCGGACCTCGGAGACCAGCGGAGGCGATCATGTCGGCCCGTACGCACACCCGGCCCCACCCGGCGACCACGGGCGCCGGCGTCGACTCCCGGCTGCCCTGGTGGGCCCTGGCCCTGCCCGTGCTGGCCTTCGTCGCGCTGCTCCTCCTGATAAGCAACCCGGCGGACGCCCAGGCGGCGGGCGGCGCCCCCGCGATCGCTCAGCTCCTGCGGCACGCCCGGGAACTGCTCGCCCTCTGACTCCCCGCGGCGGCGTCCGGGCACCGCCCCCGCGCACGTCCTCGTTCCGCCCGCCCCGCCCGGGAAGCCGCATGTCAACTCCCTGCGCCCCCCAACCTGTTTCATGCGAAGCTGGGACCCATGAGCGTCGCAGAACCCCGCAGGATTGTCCTCTTCCGGCATGCGAAAGCCGACTGGCCGCAGGTGACCGACCACGAACGACCACTCGGCGAGAGGGGCCGCACGGACGCCGCGGTCGCCGGCCGCAAGCTGGCCGACACCGGTGTCTCCTTCGATCTGGCCCTCTGCTCGACCGCGACCCGGACCCGCGAGACCTGGAAGCTCGCCGTCCACGAGTTGCCGCATCGACCGAAGACCGTCTACGAGGAGCGGGTCTACGACGCCTCGCCCGGCGAGCTGATCACCGTGCTCAACGAGACGCCGGACGACGCGCGGAATGTGATCCTCATCGGCCACAACCCCGGCATCCAGGGCCTCGCCGAGGTGCTGTCCGGCTCGGCCGAGGGCGACGCCCGCGAGCGGATGAGCCGCCGCGGGTTCCCGGCCGCCGCGTTCGCCGTGGTCTCCTTCGAGGGATCCTGGAAGGCCCTGGAGCCGGGCGTGGCCACCCTGCTCGACTACTGGGCTCCGTCGGAGTAGCCCGGCGGCGGTGCGGGAGACTGTGCGGGAGGCGGCCGGCGGGACCGCTCAGCCTTCCTCGTGGGCGTCCGCGGCCTCGACCTCTTCGCGGGTGACCCCGAGCAGGTACAGGACGGTGTCGAGGAACGGCACGTTCACCGCCGTGTGCGCCGCCTCCCGCACCACCGGCTTGGCGTTGAAGGCGACTCCGAGGCCGGCCGCGTTCAGCATGTCCAGGTCGTTGGCGCCGTCACCGATCGCGACCGTCTGCGACAGCGGGACACCCGCCTCGGCGGCGAACCTGCGCAGCAGCCGCGCCTTGCCCGCCCGGTCGACGATCTCGCCGGTGACCCGGCCGGTCAGCCTGCCGTCGACGATCTCCAGCGTGTTGGCCTGCGCGAAGTCCAGTCCGAGCCGCTCCTTCAGATCGTCCGTGACCTGGGTGAAGCCACCCGAGACGACACCGACCTGGTAACCGAGCCGCTTGAGCGTACGGATCAGGGTGCGCGCGCCCGGCGTCAGACGCACCTCGCTGCGCACCTTGTCCACCACGGAGGCGTCCAGCCCCTCCAGCAGCGCCACGCGCGCGTGCAGGGACTGCTCGAAGTCCAGCTCGCCGCGCATCGCCGCCGCCGTCACCTCGGCGACCTTGTCCTCGCAGCCGGCGTGCCCGGCGAACAGTTCGATCACCTCGTCCTGGATGAGCGTGGAGTCCACGTCCATGACGACCAGGCGCTGGGCCCGCCGGTGCAGGCCGGCCCCGACGACCGCGACATCGACACCGAGTGCCGCGGCCTCCGTCGCCAGGGCGGTGCGCAGCGGCTCCGTCTCCACGCCGGACACCGCGAACTCCACCGCCGTCACCGGGTACTTGGCCAGCCGGAAGATACGGTCGATGTTGCCGCCGGCCCGGGTGATCCGGGCGGCGATCCGGGCGGTCGCCTCCGCGGTGAGCGGGTGGCCGAGAACCGTGACCAGGGAGCGCCCGAGGCCGCGCGGACGGTTGTCGCCGTGACCGGAGATGATCTCCGCCTGCATCTTCATCGACTCGGCCCAGCTGTGCACTGTGGCCCGCAGGTCACCCTCCAGCCCGGGGGGCGGCTGGCTGACGAGCGCGCACAGCACGATCCGGCCGCGGGTGACGACCTGCTCGATGTCGACGACGTCGACGGAGTAGGCGGCGAGGGTGTCGAAGAGACCGGCCGTGATGCCCGGCCTGTCCTTCCCGAAGATCTTGACGAGAAGGGTGGGATCGGCAGAGGTCTGCGAAGCGCTCATGGTGCTTCCACCGTATCCGGCACCCAGTGCCCCCTGCCCCTCAGGTCCGCCTGCCGGACAGCGAACAACAGATGTCCACGGGACGACGCCCCGGCTGCCACCCGCCACCAGCTGTCCGGCGGTCAGTCCTTCTTGGGAGGCCGGGGAGGCCTCGGAGGCAAGGGCGGCGGTCCGCCGTCCGGCGCCCCCGGTGCTCCCGGCGACCGCGCGGGCCGCGGAGGCCGCCCGGGCGGTCGCGGGGGAGGAGGGGGCTGGGGCTGCAGTGGACCGGCCACCGTCGGCGCCCCGTACATGTCGCGCCCCGAGGCGGCCGGCCGGGCCCGCCCACCGCTGCCCGGCGCGGTCGGGGGCTCGGTGTGGTCGGCCGGCCCCCGGTCGTCGGGCGGGTGGGTGCCCCGCGGGGCCCGCAGTTCGTCCGGCAGGCGCAAGTACGGGTTGGTGGACGGGTTCGGTGGGCGGTAGGGCGCGGCCGGGGAGTAGGGGGTGCCCCCGGCGGGCCCGGGCCGCACCTCGTGGCCCGGGTTCTCCACGGCTGTGGCCACTCCCGCCTCACCCCGTGCCAACGGTGCCGCGCGACTGCCGGCGGCTCCCGCCCCCGTCGCCAGCAGCGCGCCCACGGCGCCCGCGCCGGCTCCCCACACGGCGCCGAGCAGCAGGGCCGTTCCCGGGTGGCCGCGCAGTTCCACCCCGGCGCCGAACACGTCGAGTCCGAGGACGGACAAGGACGCGTCCACGGACACCTCCGTCAGCCACGCGAGCAACGGCAGCGTCAGCGCGGTGGCGATGCCCAGCCGCAGCGCGCACCGACCCGCGAAGCCGAGAGTGCCGTGGCGGCCCTGAGCCGCCCCCGTCGGTGTCCGTACCGCCGTCAGTACTCCCGCCAGCAGCATCGCCAGCGCCGCCGCGACGCCCAGCAGCCACACCCGGCCGTCCAGTCCGGCCAGCCGGGAGAGCGTGACCGGCTGGTCGGAGTGCGCGGTCAGCAGCCTGCCCAGGGGGTCCGGCAGGACCCCGGCCAGTCCGCCCGTCGCCGTGCCGTCCCAGGGGACGAAGAGACCGATCGGGAGGCCGAGCCAGACCCCGTTGGGGGTGCCGAGCAGAGCCGCGCCCGCGACGCGCCGCGGATGGTCGTCGCCGACCGCCGCGTACGCGGCCGCCGCGAGTCCCGCCGCCGCGGCGGCCATCAGCACCGTGACGAGCGCCGACACGGCCGGCCGCACCACCCGGTGCACGGCCTCCCAGCCGGGCGGCAGCGGCGTGCGGCGCGAGGCGAGCAGCGCGATCAGCAGGACCCCGGCCGACCAGCCGAGCCCGCCCAGCAGGGTCGGCGCCGTGTCGACGGTGAAGCCGACCGCCGCCTTGGCGCCGATGAGCCCGCCGACGCGGTCGGGCAGGTGCCCGCCGATGTCCCCCAGGTCACCGAGCCCGGGAATGCTCAGGCCACCGGATCCCGCGCCGCCCGCCGCCCCGCCGAGCCCGAGCGCACCCGCGTCGACGTCGACGACGTCGTGCCCCGCCCAGGCGAGCCCACCCAGCACCGCCACGAACAGCGTCACCACCGCGCCCGCCCGGGCCAGGAGTTCGGCCGGCGTGATCACAACTCCCGCTGCGCGCAAGGACCGCAGGAAGAACCACGACAGCAGCAGCGCACCGACCAGGCTCACCCCGAGTGGCGTGATCTGGAGGGCGGTGTGCGCCTCGGCGCCTTTCAGGCCGAACGCGGACACTTCGCCGGACGGCGTGACCGAACCACCCGCCCCAAGTGCCACCACGGCGACGGTCATCGGCCCCAGCGAGCCCGCCGCGTCGGCCCGCAGCAGATGCAGACCGAGCGCGGCCGTGCCCGCCATGCCGGTCAACGCCCAGCTCACGGAGGCGATCGCGGACAGCAGCACGTCGAGCCACGGCAGGCGCGCACCGTGCCTCATGGTTCCGGCGTCCGTGACAGCGCTCATGGCAGACCCCCCGATCCGCGGCGCGGCCCGGCCGCCGCGCATGTCCCCCCTCGCGTGAAATACCACTCTGCGGCCGGGTTTCAACCCCGGCGGCGAAAAGGCGGCCGAAGCGGACGTAGACACTCTTCACAAGGCCCGGCTTTCGGTCAGTGGGCTGAGCCTGAAATAGTTCCCCCCGATGTTCGACATCCCTAGACTCCCCGCGACGGGGGTAACTCGGGGGACAACTCAGTGGGGCTTGGAGTGCCGGAACTCGTACTGGAAACCAATGGACGGACCTGGACGCTCGACCCGTCCAGGTCCTACGCCCTGGGACGCGATCCACAGGGGGACATCGTGTTCGACGACGCCAGGGTCTCCTGGCGTCACGCCACGGTCAGCTACAACGGCCGCAGTTGGGTCATCGAGGACCACGGCAGCACCAACGGCACGTTCGCGCAGGGCCGTCGGGTCAACCAGCTGGAGCTCGGACCCGGTTCGGCCGTGCATCTCGGGAACGCGACCGACGGTCCCGTCCTGAGCCTCGTCGGCGCCGCGGCCCCGGCTGCGAGCCCGCAGGCCCAGCCGCAGCAGCAGCCGTACGCGGCCCAGGGCGCGAACCCCGGCTGGGCGCAACAGCAGGAACCGCAGCCGCAGCCACCGCGGGCCGACTGGCAGCAGCCGCAGCAGGGCCCGCAGACGCCGTCGATCCCGCAGCAGCAGGGCGGCCCCGGCAGTGGCGCGGGGGCGCCGCCGGCTTACGGCGACCGCAGCCCGACGACCTTCTACCAGTTCTCGCTCGGCCGTGTGATGCGCATCGGCCGTGCCCTGGAGAACGACCTGGTCGTCTCCGACCTCCAGGTCTCCCGCAACCACGCGGAGTTCCACGCCACACCCGACGGCCGCTTCGAGATCCGCGACCTCGGCTCGCACAACGGCACGTACGTCAACGGCCACCCGGTGCCCAAGGGCGGCACGGTGCAGCTCGGCCCGACGGACATCGTCGGCGTCGGTCACTCGGCGTTCCGGATCGTCGGCGACCGGCTCGAGGAGTTCGTCGACACCGGTGAGGTGTCCTTCTCCGCCCGCCACCTGACCGTGACGGTCGACGGCGGCAAGCAGATCCTGCGGGACGTCTCCTTCGGCCTCCCGGAGAAGTCGCTGGTCGGAGTGATCGGCCCGTCCGGTTCCGGCAAGTCGACCCTGCTGAAGGCGCTCACCGGCTACCGGCCCGCCGACCAGGGCGAGGTCCTCTACGACCACCGCAACCTCTACAAGCAGTTCGCCGAGCTGCGCCAGCGCATCGGCCTGGTTCCGCAGGACGACATCCTGCACAAGGAACTGGCCGTGAAGAAGGCCCTGAAGTACGCGGCCAAGCTGCGCTTCCCGGCCGACACCACGGCGGCCGAGCGCGAGGCCCGCATAGACGAGGTGCTGCGCGAGCTGAAGCTGGACGTCCACAAGGACAAGAAGGTCACCTCCCTGTCCGGCGGCCAGCGCAAGCGCGTCTCGGTGGCGCTGGAGCTGCTCACCAAGCCGTCGCTGATCTTCCTGGACGAGCCGACCTCCGGTCTCGACCCGGGCATGGACCGCGACGTCATGCAGCTGTTGCGAGGCCTGGCGGACGACGGCCGCACGGTCCTCGTCGTCACCCACTCGGTGGCCGAGCTGGCCCTGTGCGACAAGCTGCTGGTGATGGCGCCGGGCGGCGCCGTGGCCTACTTCGGCCCGCCGGAGGAGGCGCTGAACTTCTTCGGCTACGACACCTGGGCCGATGTGTTCTCCGCCTTCGAGAACTACCGCGACTACGACTGGGCCGGCCGCTGGAAGGGCTCGCAGCACTACCAGATGTACGCCGCGGACATCGACGCCGTCGAGCCGCAGGCCGTACAGATGCCCCCGCCGGCCATCAAGCCGCCCAAGCCGCAGGGCTGGGGCTCGCAGCTGATGACCCTGATCCGGCGGTACGCGTCGGTGATCGCCTCCGACAAGGGCTTCCTGGCGCTGTCGGTGATCCTGCCGGCGGTGCTCGGCGCGGTCAGCCTGCTCATCGACCACAACCGCGGGCTGCTGGTCAACGAGCAGATCAACCGGACGACGGGGCTGCACGTCCCGAACGGCACGGCGACCACGGTGCTGCTGATCCTCGCGGTCGGCGCCTGTTTCGCGGGCGCCGCGAACTCCGTCCGCGAGCTGATCAAGGAACGGGTCATCTACGAGCGGGAACGCGCCACCGGCCTGTCCCGCTCGGCGTACCTGATGTCGAAGGTGATCGTGCTCGGCGTGGTCACCGTGATCCAGGGACTGATGGTCGGACTGATCGGCTTCTCCAGCCGCGAGATCCCCGAAAAGGGCCTGATCCTGGGCAGCGCCACGCTGTTCGAGCTGTGCCTGCCGATCATGGCGCTCGGCTTCACCGCGATGATGTTCGGCCTGGTCATCTCCTCGCTGGTGAAGACCGCCGAGAAGACCATGCCGCTGCTGGTGATGTTCGCCATCGTCCAGGTCGTGTTCACCGGCTGCCTGTTCACGCTGAACGGCACCGTCGGCGTCAACGAGTTCTCGTACCTGATGCCGTCGCGCTGGGCGGTGGCCGCCGCCGGTACCACGCTGGACTTCAACAACATCGCCCCGAACACCGACGACCCGACCAGCACCGACCCGCTGTGGAACCACACCGCCTCCGCCTGGAGCCTCGACATGGTCATGCTGATCGTGCTCGGCGTCGTGTGCGGCTTCCTGGTGGCGCGCTTCCTGCGCCGCCACGAGCCGGAGGTCATGCGCAAGTAACCGCGCCGCGGCACGGCACGAAGGGCGGCACCCCGCAACGGGGTGCCGCCCTTCCGCGTCTCGTCAGAGGTCCGCGCCGGCCTCAGTACGCGCTGTTGACGTTGTCCATCGAGCCGTACCGGTGCGCCGCGTAGTTGGCGGCGGCGGTGATGTTGGCGACCGGGTCGTAGATGTTCCACGACGTGCCGGGGACGTGGTACGCGCGGAAGGTCGGGTCGATGACCTGCAGCAGGCCCTTGGAGGGGATGCCGTTGCGGGCGTTGATGTCCCAGTTGTTGATGGCGTTCGGGTTGCCCGAGGACTCCCGCATGATGTTGCGGTGCAGGCCGCTGTAGGAGCCGGGGATGTTGTGCTGCTTCATGACGGCGAGCGCCTGACGGATCCAGCCGTCCAGGTTGTTGCCGTAGTGGGTGGAGTAGGCGACCGTCTGCATCTGCGGGCGCTGGGCGGACCGGCTCGCGGCCTGCTTGGCCTGGTGCGCGGCCTTGACCTTCTGGGCGGCCGCGGTCTTGTGCAGGGCGGCGGTCCGAACCTGCTGCGTCACGGCGGCCTGCTTCTTGGCCGCTATGGCCTGGACCTTCACGCTCTCGCCCGCGAGCTGGTCGGTGACGCTGGCCTTCACGCCCTGGATCGGCTGGGTGCCGAGCTGCACCACCGGGGCGGCGGCGACGCTGCTCGTCGTCTCGGCGTGGCCGGGCGCGGCCGAGAAGGCGACGGCGGCCGCTCCGAGGACGGCGACGCCGGCGACGGCGATCTTGCGGGGCTGGGCCAGGGCACGACTGGGAAGACGGAAGTTTGCGGGCATGGCGAAATAGACCTCTTCGAGTAGCGCGGAGGTCGCTCTCCGGACTGCGGGAGGGGGTCCGTCCCACACAAACGCCGCGAGCGGAAACCCGCGGCGTTGAGCGACGAGAGCAATTCTTAGCTGCCGCAAAATCCGGTGGCAAAGGTGTGACGTACGAAGCCGGATAGTGGAGCGGAACGGACAAAACGGGACAGAGTAGAGCGTCTGTGCCGTTCGTGACGGGACCCTCTGTCTCCTATGTCCGTTCGTACGTGACCTGCGTCCTATGGGTGCCCTCACATCGGGGCAGAGGTTTTCTCACCCCTCGTTGCCGATGCAACGCGCTCGGTGAGCGGATTCCCGGCGACCCGACAGGGTGCGCGCCCGCGTCCGGGGACCGTCCCGAACCGGTCGCCGGACCTAGGTCCAGCGGCCCGGGTACGGCCGTCGCGGGGCCGATCCGGACCGCCACCCCCCGCCGGTACCGTGAGGACATGAGTCAAGGCCCCAGGTCAGGCCTCGCCGCGGTGAGTTCCGCGCTGCTGGCCATGAGCAGGCACCTCGAGGTGCGCGACGTCCTGAAGACGATCGTCGCCTCGGCCCGCGAACTGCTCGACGCGCGGTACGCCGCCCTCGGCGTACCCGACGACCACGGCGGCTTCGCCCAGTTCGTGGTCGACGGGATCAGCGAGGACCAGTGGCGCGCCATCGGCCCGCTCCCGCGCCAGCACGGCATCCTCGCCGCGATGCTGAGCGAGGCCCGGGTGGAACGCCTCGCGGACCTGCGCGAGGACCCGCGCTTCGAGGGCTGGCCCGCCGCCCATCCCGAGATGACCGACTTCCTGGGCCTGCCGATCCGCGACGGCGACGAGGTCATCGGCGCCCTGTTCCTGGCGAACAAGAACCGCGTGAGGCACGAGGGCGGCTGCGGCTTCACCGAGGAGGACGAGGAACTGCTCTCGATCCTCGCCCAGCACGCCGCGATCGCCCTCACCAACGCCCGGCTCTACGAACGCAGCCGCGAACTGACCATCGCCGAGGAGCGCTCCCGCCTCGCCCACGAACTGCACGACGCGGTCAGCCAGAAACTCTTCTCCCTGCGCCTGACCGCCCAGGCCGCCACCGCCCTCGTCGACCGCGACCCGGCACGCGCCAAGGGCGAACTGCAGCAGGTGGCCGCGCTCGCCGCCGAGGCCGTCGACGAACTGCGCGCCGCCGTCGTGGAGCTGCGCCCCGCCGCCCTCGACGAGGATGGCCTGGTCGCCACCCTCCGCACCCAGATCCAGGTCCTCGACCGCGCCCACAGCGCGCGCGTCACCTTCACCGCCCGCGGTATCCGCGCCCTGCCGGCCGCGCAGGAGGAGGCCGTGCTCCGCGTCGCCCAGGAAGCCCTGCACAACGCCCTGCGCCACGCGCGGGCGGACCATGTCGACGTCACCCTGGACCGCCGCGGCGGCGGCGCCGTCCTGCGGATCACCGACGACGGCACCGGCTTCGACCCGAAGGCGGTGCGCCGCGCGGGCCGTCACCTCGGCCTGGTCTCCATGCGGGACAGGGCGAGCGGCGCCGGCGGACGGCTGACGGTGGAATCGGTGCCCGGCAAGGGCACCGCGATCGAGATGGAGGTCCCCGGTGGCTGACCCGATCAAGGTGCTCCTCGTCGACGACCACCAGGTGGTCCGCCGGGGCCTGCGCACCTTCCTGGAAGTACAGGACGACATCGAGGTCGTGGGCGAGGCGGCGGACGGCGCCGAGGGAGTCGCCCGCGCCGAGGAGCTGAGGCCCGACGTCGTCCTCATGGACGTCAAGATGCCCGTCATGGACGGGGTCGAGGCGCTGCGCCGGCTCCGCGAGCTCGGCAACCCCGCGCGCGTGCTGATCGTCACCAGCTTCACCGAGCAGCGCACGGTGGTCCCGGCACTGCGCGCGGGCGCCGCCGGGTACGTCTACAAGGACGTCGACCCCGACGCGCTCGCCGGCGCCATCCGCTCGGTGCACGCCGGGCACATCCTCCTCCAACCGGAGGTCGCGGGCGCCCTGTTGTCCCAGGAGGAGGGCAACTCCGGCCAGAGCCGGGGGACATCGCTGACCGAGCGGGAGCGGGAGGTGCTCGGCCTGATAGCCGACGGCCGCTCGAACCGCGAGATCGCCCGGGCCCTGGTGCTCTCCGAGAAGACCGTCAAGACCCATGTGTCGAACATCCTGATGAAGCTCGACCTGGCGGACCGCACCCAGGCCGCGCTGTGGGCCGTACGCCACGGCCTGAGCGGGTGATCCCGCCCGCACGCGGCAATCCGGAGTGTCCCGCTCCGGACTGAGATTCATACCGTCGTGGGAATGTCCCCCGGATGGCGCAACCTCCGCGCGGCCCGGCCGTTCTCCAGTGCGTACCGCGGCGCCTGCCGCGGCGATCACCAGGAGGGGTCAGAAAGTGAAGAACCTGAAGAAGGCAGCGGCCGTGACGATGGTGGCCGGGGGGCTCGTGGCCGCCGGTGCGTCGATGGCCTCCGCCACCGACGGCGCCTGGGCCGGCGGCGCCGCCAAGGGCTCCCCGGGCGTCGTCTCGGGCAACGTCGTCCAGGCCCCGGTCCACATCCCGGTCAACGCCGTCGGCAACAGCGTGAACGTCATCGGCCTGCTGAACCCCGCCTTCGGCGACCTCGGCCTCAACCGCTGAGCCCGCTGCGCCCGGTGAGGCCCTGAGCCCACCACGACCGACGGCCTCCCGGCTCCCCCCGGGAGGCCGTTTCGCGGTCCACGGGCAGCCTGGACGCCGGTCGCGGCCGTTCGTCAGCGCGCCCTTTTCTCCCGCTCCTCGATCACCGAGTTGTACGCCGCCACCTGCGCCCGCCGAGCCGTCCGCTCCACCGGCCGCAGCGCGTCCCACCGCGCCGCCATCTCGGATGCGCTCACCGCGCCCCCGTGCCCGTTCCCGTGCGCCAGCGAGACCAGCAGCGCCACCCGCCGCGCCAGCTCCAGCACCCGCACCGCCCGCGGCGGATACCCCGGTGCCAGAACCTCCTGCCCCCGTTCGGCCCGCGCCCGGTACGCGTCGATCGCCGCCTCCGCCACCGGGCCCGATCCGGCCACGTCCAGCCGCGACAGCACCGACGTCGCCTCCCGCAGCGCCTCCGCCAGCTCCCGCTCGGCCTCGCCCAGCGACGGCACGTCGGCCGGCGGTGCCTCCCGCGCCGGCAGCACGTGCCACAGCACCTCGGCGTGCACATCGCCCTCCGGCCCGGCCTCGCGCACCTCGGGCACCAGCCCGAAGGCGGCCCCGTGGCAGAGCACCGCCTCCCCGGCCTCCAGCGCCCGCGCGTTGAACTCCGGCGGCCCGCTCAGCCCCAGCGGATGCCCCGGCGCGGGCAGCGCCACCCGCAGCGCGCCCACCCCGAGCCCGCGCAGCCGCCCCAGCGCCAGCGTGAGCCGGACCGGGCCCGCCTCCCCGGGCAGCCCCTCCACCCGGTGGACGGCGTCGTCCCCGACGATCGCGAGCACGGCGTCGTCCGGAGAGACATATCCGGACAAGAGGGAGTTTCCCCAAGCGGCAAGGCGTCCAGAGCGCGGTTCCGAGAGCATGCCTCCACCCTAAGGACCGGACCGATGGAACGGCTTGCCCGGCTCGTGGCGTAGATTCGGTGAGGGCTGCGTGCGCCCACCGGCGCGGCGGACCCAGCCACAGGCGTACGCGATGCCGAGACCGGCGGCACACTGCAAGGGGAGACAACGCGCTCATGAGCGATGTTCTGGAGCTTCAGGACGTATCCGTGGTCCGTGAGGGCCGGGCTCTCGTGGACCAGGTCTCCTGGTCGGTCAAGGAGGGTGAACGCTGGGTCATCCTCGGCCCCAACGGCGCCGGCAAGACCACCCTGCTCAACGTCGCCTCCACCTACCTCTTCCCCAGCAGCGGCACCGCCACCGTCCTCGGCGAGACCCTCGGGAGGCCCGGGACCGACGTCTTCGAGCTGCGCCCCCGCGTCGGCGTCGCCGGCATCGCCCTCGCCGAGAAGCTCCCCAAGGGCCAGACCGTCCTCCAGACCGTCCTGACCGCCGCGTACGGCATGACGGCCGGCTGGCAGGAGGAGTACGAGGACATCGACGAGCAGCGCGCCCGCGCCTTCCTCGACCGCCTCGGCATGAGTGACTACCTGGACCGCAGGTTCGGCACCCTCTCCGAGGGCGAGCGCAAGCGCACCCTGATCGCCCGCGCCCTGATGACCGACCCCGAGCTGCTCCTGCTCGACGAGCCCGCCGCCGGTCTCGACCTCGGCGGCCGCGAGGACCTGGTCCGCCGTCTCGGCCGGCTCGCCCGCGACCCGATCGCCCCTTCGATGATCATGGTCACCCACCATGTCGAGGAGATCGCCCCCGGCTTCACCCACGTCCTGATGATCCGCCAGGGCAAGGTCCTCGCCGCCGGACCGCTGGAACTCGAACTCACCTCCCGCAACCTGTCCCTGTGCTTCGGCCTCCCGCTCGTCGTCGAACAGGCCGGTGACCGCTGGACCGCCAAGGGACTTCCGCTGTCCTGAACACCGCTCCGCACCCTGTCCGCCGTCGGCGCCCCGGCCTAACATGACCATGTGGACAACATCGACGCATGGGTGTGGTGGCTGGTCGGCGCGGCGGCGCTCGGAATCCCGCTCGTGGTCACCGCGATGCCGGAGTTCGGCATGTTCGCGGTGGGCGCGGTCGTGGCCGCGGTCGTCGCGGGCTTCGGCTTCGGCGTCGTCGTCCAGGTGCTCACCTTCGTCGTCGTCTCGGTCGCGCTGATCGCCGTGGTCCGGCCCATCGCCGCCAGGCACCGCCAACAGCGGCCCGAACTGGCCACGGGGGTGGACGCGTTGAAGGGCAAGCAGGCCGTCGTCCTGGAACGCGTCGACGGCTCCGGCGGCCGTATCAAGCTCGCCGGGGAGATCTGGTCGGCACGCGCGCTGGACACCGACCACGCCTACGAGGTCGGCGAACAGGTCGACGTCGTGGACATCGAGGGCGCCACCGCCGTCGTCATGTGACCCCGCACCGAAGGCGACAACGCAAGTGGACCGAACAGGCCACGAGTTGGGCCACGGTCTGTCAGACTCGACCAGCAAGATCTTCAACAGCCGCAAGATCTTCCGAAAGAGCCGAGGCGGAGAAGGGTACGGGCAGCAACGATGGCACCGGTCATCATCGTCCTGATCATCCTGGTGGTGTTGGTCTTCATCGCCCTGATCAAGACGATCCAGGTCATCCCACAGGCGAGCGCCGCCATCGTCGAGCGCTTCGGCCGTTACACACGGACACTGAACGCGGGCCTCAACATCGTCGTCCCGTTCATCGACACCATCCGCAACCGCATCGACCTGCGTGAACAGGTCGTCCCGTTCCCGCCGCAGCCGGTGATCACCCAGGACAACCTGGTCGTGAACATCGACACCGTCATCTACTACCAGGTGACCGACGCCCGGGCCGCCACCTACGAGGTCGCCAGCTACATCCAGGCCATCGAGCAGCTCACCGTCACCACCCTGCGCAACATCATCGGCGGCATGGACCTGGAGCGCACCCTGACCTCCCGCGAGGAGATCAACGCGGCCCTGCGCGGCGTCCTCGACGAGGCCACAGGCAAGTGGGGCATCCGCGTCAACCGCGTCGAGCTCAAGGCCATCGAACCGCCCACCTCCATCCAGGATTCGATGGAGAAGCAGATGCGCGCCGACCGCGACAAGCGCGCCGCGATCCTCCAGGCCGAAGGTGTCCGGCAGTCGGAGATCCTGCGCGCCGAGGGTGAGAAGCAGTCCGCGATCCTGCGCGCCGAGGGTGAGGCCAAGGCCGCCGCCCTGCGCGCCGAGGGCGAGGCCCAGGCCATCCGTACGGTCTTCGAGTCCATCCACGCCGGAGACCCCGACCAGAAGCTGCTCTCCTACCAGTACCTCCAGATGCTGCCGAAGATCGCCGAAGGCGACGCCAACAAGCTCTGGATCGTGCCCAGCGAGATCGGCGACGCCCTCAAGGGCCTGTCCGGAGCCATCGGCGGCTTCGGCTCCCTGGGCGGCGCTCCGGGCGGCGGCAACGCGCCCGCGGCCACCGAGCGCCGCGAAAAGCCGTCCATCGACTGACCCGCCCGGTCCGGCACGGCAGTTCCGACACGGCAGTGGGGCCCGCCCTCGTGAGAAACCACGAGGGCGGGCCCCACTGCCGTCCGGCTAGGCCGCCGACCGGGCCAGCCAGGAGGGAAGCGCCTCGAACTCCTCCTGCCCCAGGGCCAGAAGCATCGCGTCCGCGGGGGTCGGCTCGAACGGCTCCCGCAGCAACGGCATACCCGCCTGCTCCGGAGTCCGGTCCGCCTTGCGGTGGTTGTCCTCGGCGCACGAGGCCACCGTGTTCAGCCAGGTGTCCTGCCCGCCCCGCGAGCGCGGCACCACGTGGTCCACGGTCGTCGCCCGCCGCCCGCAGTACGCGCACCGGTGCCGGTCACGTATCAGCACGCCCCGTCTCGACCACGGAGCCTGTCTTCGGAACGGCACCCGCACATACCGGCACAGCCGGATCACCCGGGGCGCGGGGATGTCGACCTGCGCGCCGCGCAGCCGCAGCTCCGGATGGGCCTGCTCGACTACGGCCTTCGACTGGAGCACCAGCACGACAGCCCGGTTCAGCGTCACCGTCGACAGTGGCTCGAAGCTCGCGTTCAGCACCAGCGTGTCCCGCATCCCAGCCCACCTCCCAAGAGCGCCGGCCCACCCCCTGGCGGGCTGGATCAACTCTGGCCGGGCGCGCCGGGATGGACAACGCAATAAAAATGCCCGCTCCCGGCCACGTTCAGACCGGAAGCGGGCAAACGTTCAGTGAACGCCGGCCTGCGCGCCGCGCGGCTCAGCCCTCGGCGGGGTTCTCGTACTCACCGATGAGCTGGGCGCGCGCCAGCGTGTGGAAGCGCAGATTGAAGCCCACCACCGCGGGCGAGGCGTCCGAGTCCGGACCGAGCTTGTCCTGGTCCACCGCGTACACCGTGAACACGTACCGGTGCGGTCCGTCCCCGGGCGGCGGCGCGGCACCGCCGAAGTCCTTCGTGCCGTAGTCGTTGCGCGCGTGCGTCGCGCCCTCGGGCAGCCCCTCGAACGTGCCGCCGCCCGCACCGGCCGGCAGCTCCGTCACCGAGGCCGGGATGTCGAACAGCACCCAGTGCCAGAACCCGCTGCCCGTCGGGGCGTCCGGGTCGTAGCAGGTCACGGCGAAACTCTTCGTCTCCGGAGGGAAACCCGCCCAGCGCAGCTGCGGGGAGGTGTTCCCGCCCGCGTGGACCTGAGCGTCCCCGAGCGTCGCGCCCTCCCGGACGTCGTCGCTCGTGACCGTGAAGGACGGCACGGGCGGATGGAAGTCGTGGGGGAGCGGCCGCCGCTTGTGCTCGGTCACCTCGGTACCTCCTGATCGGTTCCTGGATGATTCCCGATCAATGATCCCACCTGCCTCGACTACGCTCGTGAGCCGTGATCGCGCCCACGGACCGCACTCCGCTGCCCAGAAAGTTCTTCGACCGCCCCGTAGTGGAGGTCGCCCCCGACCTCCTGGGCCGCGTCCTGGTGCGCACGACCCCCGACGGTCCGATCGCCCTGCGCCTGACGGAGGTCGAGGCCTACGACGGCCCGAACGACCCGGGCTCCCACGCCTACCGCGGCCGCACGGCCCGCAACGCCGTGATGTTCGGTCCCCCCGGCCATGTCTACGTCTACTTCACCTATGGCATGTGGAACTGCATGAACCTGGTGTGCGGACCCGAGGGCAGGGCTAGCGGAGTCCTGCTCCGCGCAGGCGAGATCGTCGAGGGCGCAGAGCTGGCCCGCGCCCGCCGCCTCTCGGCCCGCAACGACAAGGAACTGGCCAAGGGCCCGGCCCGGCTGGCCACGGCCCTGGGCGTGGACCGGACCCTCGACGGCACCGACGCCTGTGCCACCGGCGACACCCCCATACGGATGCTGACCGGTACGCCCGTCCCCTCCGACCAGGTACGCAACGGCCCCCGCACCGGAGTGGCCGGCGAGGGCGGCAACGGCGACGTCCACCCGTGGCGCTTCTGGGTCGCGGACGACCCGACGGTGAGCCCGTACCGGGCCCACGCGCCCAGGCGCCGTCGAAGCTGACGACGGAAGTTGACTCGTCCGCGCAAGGTGCGTAACGTAGCCCAAGCCGCTGAACCGGGTACGGCGATCGCCTGCAGCCGGAGCGGCCAACCCACTACCTACCGAGAACCCCTTCAACGGGGTCGTCTTCGGTGCGCCCGCGTACCCGAATTCGAACTCGCGGGACTCGATTATGAGTCACCAGGGAAATCGGCTAGCGTAGTGAATGTCGAAAGGCCGACGGGCAGAAGCCCGAAAACCCAAGACGAACCCCGCTGACTGGGGGTCAGGCCGAGAAAAGGATCTGATAGAGTCGGAAACACCGAAGGGAAGCGCCCGGAGGAAAGCCCGAGAGGGTGAGTACAAAGGAAGCGTCCGTTCCTTGAGAACTCAACAGCGTGCCAAAAATCAACGCCAGATATGTTGATACCCCGTCTCCAGCATCAGCTGGGACGAGGTTCCTTTGAAAAAACACAGCGAGGACGCTGTGAACCGAGGGGACTATTCCTCCCCTCTGGTTCCGCTCTCGTGATGTGTGCACCGGCAGTATTAATTTACTGGCCGAGTAAACATTCACGGAGAGTTTGATCCTGGCTCAGGACGAACGCTGGCGGCGTGCTTAACACATGCAAGTCGAACGATGAACCACTTCGGTGGGGATTAGTGGCGAACGGGTGAGTAACACGTGGGCAATCTGCCCTTCACTCTGGGACAAGCCCTGGAAACGGGGTCTAATACCGGATATCACTCCTGCAGGCATCTGCGGGAGTCGAAAGCTCCGGCGGTGAAGGATGAGCCCGCGGCCTATCAGCTTGTTGGTGAGGTAATGGCTCACCAAGGCGACGACGGGTAGCCGGCCTGAGAGGGCGACCGGCCACACTGGGACTGAGACACGGCCCAGACTCCTACGGGAGGCAGCAGTGGGGAATATTGCACAATGGGCGAAAGCCTGATGCAGCGACGCCGCGTGAGGGATGACGGCCTTCGGGTTGTAAACCTCTTTCAGCAGGGAAGAAGCGAAAGTGACGGTACCTGCAGAAGAAGCGCCGGCTAACTACGTGCCAGCAGCCGCGGTAATACGTAGGGCGCAAGCGTTGTCCGGAATTATTGGGCGTAAAGAGCTCGTAGGCGGCTTGTCACGTCGGGTGTGAAAGCCCGGGGCTTAACCCCGGGTCTGCATTCGATACGGGCTAGCTAGAGTGTGGTAGGGGAGATCGGAATTCCTGGTGTAGCGGTGAAATGCGCAGATATCAGGAGGAACACCGGTGGCGAAGGCGGATCTCTGGGCCATTACTGACGCTGAGGAGCGAAAGCGTGGGGAGCGAACAGGATTAGATACCCTGGTAGTCCACGCCGTAAACGGTGGGAACTAGGTGTTGGCGACATTCCACGTCGTCGGTGCCGCAGCTAACGCATTAAGTTCCCCGCCTGGGGAGTACGGCCGCAAGGCTAAAACTCAAAGGAATTGACGGGGGCCCGCACAAGCAGCGGAGCATGTGGCTTAATTCGACGCAACGCGAAGAACCTTACCAAGGCTTGACATACACCGGAAAGCATTAGAGATAGTGCCCCCCTTGTGGTCGGTGTACAGGTGGTGCATGGCTGTCGTCAGCTCGTGTCGTGAGATGTTGGGTTAAGTCCCGCAACGAGCGCAACCCTTGTTCTGTGTTGCCAGCATGCCCTTCGGGGTGATGGGGACTCACAGGAGACCGCCGGGGTCAACTCGGAGGAAGGTGGGGACGACGTCAAGTCATCATGCCCCTTATGTCTTGGGCTGCACACGTGCTACAATGGCCGGTACAATGAGCTGCGATACCGTGAGGTGGAGCGAATCTCAAAAAGCCGGTCTCAGTTCGGATTGGGGTCTGCAACTCGACCCCATGAAGTCGGAGTTGCTAGTAATCGCAGATCAGCATTGCTGCGGTGAATACGTTCCCGGGCCTTGTACACACCGCCCGTCACGTCACGAAAGTCGGTAACACCCGAAGCCGGTGGCCCAACCCCTTGTGGGAGGGAGCTGTCGAAGGTGGGACTGGCGATTGGGACGAAGTCGTAACAAGGTAGCCGTACCGGAAGGTGCGGCTGGATCACCTCCTTTCTAAGGAGCACTTCTAGGCCGCTACGCGGTCCAGGGGCCAGTACATCAGCGAATGTCTGATGCTGGTTGCTCATGGGTGGAACGTTGATTATTCGGCACACTTGACTGTCTTCTCCTTCCAGTACTGCTCTTCGGGGCGTGGAACGAATGAGGGAAGCGGCGAGGGTGTCGGGCACGCTGTTGGGTGTCTGAGGGTATGGGCGAGAGCCTGTTCCTTCGTTGCCGGCCCCGGTAAAGATTCGTTTCGGCGGGTTGTGACGGGTGGTTGGTCGTTGTTTGAGAACTGCACAGTGGACGCGAGCATCTGTGGCCAAGTTTTTAAGGGCGCACGGTGGATGCCTTGGCACCAGGAACCGATGAAGGACGTGGGAGGCCACGATAGTCCCCGGGGAGTCGTCAACCAGGCTTTGATCCGGGGGTTTCCGAATGGGGAAACCCGGCAGTCGTCATGGGCTGTCACCCTTGCCTGAACACATAGGGCAAGTGGAGGGAACGCGGGGAAGTGAAACATCTCAGTACCCGCAGGAAGAGAAAACAACCGTGATTCCGGGAGTAGTGGCGAGCGAAACTGGATGAGGCTAAACCTACGACGTGTGAGACCCGGCAGGGGTTGCGTCGTGGGGGTTGTGGGATCTCTCTTCCACGGTCTGCCGGCCGTGGGACGAGTCAGAAACCGTTGATGTAGACGAAGGACATGCGAAAGGTCCGGCGTAGAGGGTAAGACCCCCGTAGTCGAAACGTCAGCGGCTCGTTTGAGAGACACCCAAGTAGCACGGGGCCCGAGAAATCCCGTGTGAATCTGGCGGGACCACCCGCTAAGCCTAAATATTCCCTGGTGACCGATAGCGGATAGTACCGTGAGGGAATGGTGAAAAGTACCCCGGGAGGGGAGTGAAATAGTACCTGAAACCGTGTGCCTACAAGCCGTGGGAGCGTCGGATGCAGCTTGCTGC